>NZ_JAMXDB010000009.1 GCF_024718545.1 Weissella fangxianensis | reverse complement strand
TTTCCGTATTTTATAAGGCGGAATACCTTGTAGATACATTGTGACAGCTTCAATTTGTACTTCTTTTGAAAACATAGTAAAACCCCGTAAGTTTTGGAAATTACTCCAACTTACGGGGTTCAGTTCAGATATTATCTTAATGGATGAACCTTTTAGTGCCCTGGATCCATTATCAAGAAAGCAGTTACAAGATTTGATTTTGGATTTGTATGAGGAACTGAAACCAACTATTTTATTTGTTACGCATGATATGCATGAAGCATTACGGCTAGGAACTAGAATAGGTGTGTTAGTTAACGGTCATTTGGAACAAGTTGGATCACCAAACAAAATTATCAGTGAACCAGCGAATAAAACAGTTTCATCATTATTTGATAATCAACGCGTAACCCTAATTTCAGACATGCAGTCAGCCGGATTATTACATCCGCTACGTTCAGGGTATCCCGTACAGACGCCACAATTATCAGCAACACAGACCATTCAGGAATTAGCAATGGCATTACGTGAAGTTGATCAAGTCATTATTGATCAACAGTATGTTGTTACAGCTGATGATGTATTGCAGTATATTGGCCAACAATAGGGGGATGACATGTTAAATGATTTGATGAATTTATTTACCACGCAATCAACAGATATTTTGGTTGCACTGCGTGAACATGTGTTACTTTCAGTAGCGGCTATTTTTATCGCAGCTGTCATTGCTGTACCGCTGGCAATCGCTTTAATGAAGCATCGCCGTGCTGGTGAAATTGTTTTACAGATAGCAGGTGTTATCCAAACGATTCCTAGTTTAGCGGTATTGGGAGTTCTGATTCCATTTGTTGGTATTGGTACAGTGCCAGCGATTATTGCGTTGGTATTGTATGCAATTATGCCAATTTTTCAAAACACCTATGCTGGTTTAACAGAAATTGACCCAAATTTGACTGAAGCAACCGAAGCATTTGGCTTTTCACGGTCATTTAAATTATTCAAAATCCAGTTACCGCTTGCTATGCCAATGATTCTATCAGGGTTGCGCATTGCGACAGTTATGGTCATTGGAACAGCCACCTTAGCAGCTTTGATTGGTGGTGGTGGTTTAGGAACCTTTATTATGATTGGAATCCAAACCAATGATAATGCACAGTTACTCCTAGGGGCAATTCTATCAGCACTATTGGCACTTATTTTTTCTTGGGGAATCAAATTAATCGGTAAGTTGTCTCTTAAGAAAATGGGGATTGTTTTGGCGAGTCTTGTTGCGTTAGGTGGTGTCTATTTTGGTGGTCGAGCAATCGTCCAACCTAGAGGCACAATTACTATTGCAGGTAATTTGGGTGGTGAACCAGAAATTCTAATTAATCTGTATAAGGAACTCATTGAAGAAGATAATCCGCGTTTAGATGTCAAATTGAAGCCAAATTTTGGTGGGACAACCTTTATTTATAAAGCTTTAAAGGGTGGCGACGTTGATATTTATCCGGAATTTACAGGGACTGTTTTACAAACGTTAGTCAAGGGAGAACATGTTAGCCATCAACCTAAGCAAGCTTTTCAAGATGCTAAGCATGCGATGAAAGAACAGGATGACTTGACTTATTTAGCACCGATGAAGTATCAAAATACGTATGCGTTAGCCGTTCGCAAAGCAGATGCTAAAAAATATCATTTGAAAACAACGAGTGATTTAGCAAAAATGTCACCGCAATTGACAGCTGGTTTCGACCATGATTTTTATGAATTAAAAGATTCATATCCGGGCATGAAAAAAGCCTATCAGTTGCAATTTAAACGAGTTACCAGCATGTCTTCGAGTTTACGTTATAAAGCTTTAGTTAATAAACAAATTGATGTCACTGACGCTTATACAACCGATCCCCAATTGAAGCAGTATAAGTTAGTGACTTTGAAAGATGATAAGCAATATTTCCCACCGTTCCAGGGAGCACCATTAGTTAGAAGGGCCATCCTAGCAAAGTATCCAAGTGTGAAGAAAAGTTTGGCTCGTTTAGATGGTAAGATTACCAATCAGGATATGATTGATATGAATTATCAGGTTACTGTTCAACATAAACAAGCTGATAAAGTAGCTCATCAATATCTAGTAAAACATCATTTATTAAAGTAATATGGATAATTTATACGTAATTTATCATGTTGTGATGATACAAAACTGATAAAATAGTAGTATTATTCAGAAGGAGTGTGGGTATGGTTGAGCATTGGGTAGTTTTAATATTGGAGCTTGTGTTCATTTTTAACACGCTAGCTGCTATTTTAACTGTTTTTAGAGATCGTTACCGTGACATTACGTCTATCTGGGCATGGATGTTAGTTTTGCTATTATTCCCAATAGTTGGATTCCTAATTTATTATTTATTTGGTCGTAAATTATCAGGTGATCGTATATTTACGATGCAGACACAGCAGACGTTAGGGATTGATCGGATTGCAGAAAATCAGCAACAAGAAGTCCTGTCAGCTGTAGACCCGAATCACTTTGTTGAAGAGCAGTCATTCATTCGTTTATTTTTACAAAATGAACAAGCAATTTTGACCAACCAGAATGAAGTTGATGTCTTAACTGATGGTAATGATATGTTTGAAAAAATGTTTGCTGATATTCGTGCAGCAAAACATCATATAAATGTTGAATTTTACACCATTTATAATGATCAAATTGGCAATGAATTAGTTGATTTATTGACAGAAAAGGCTGAAGCTGGCATTCGTGTGCGAGTCATTTTTGATGCCTGGGGATCTAGTGGTAGAAATTCAAGAATGTATAAGCGATTGCGAGCAGCTGGTGGCAAAGTTGAAGCGTTTCTAATGCCAAAGTGGCATTTATTTTCATTACATGTTAACAATCATGATCACCGCAAGCTAGTGATTATTGATGGTAACATTGGTTATATCGGTGGCTTTAATGTTGGTGATCAATATCTGGGGCGCTTAAAAAAGTTTGGTTATTGGCGTGATACGCATCTTCGGATAGTCGGGGATGGCGTTCTAGCGATGCAAAGTCGCTTTTTCACAGATTGGAATGCAACGACCGATAATGAAAAGGTAGAGTTCAGTGAAAATTATTTCCCATCCATTAATGCAAGTGGTGATGTGGCGATGCAAGTTGTTTCTTCAGGTCCTGATGCCGATACGAGACAAATTTACCAAGGCTACTTACGGATGATTTCTATGGCACATGAGAGTATTACGATTCAGTCGCCATATTTCATTCCAAATTCAGCTATTATGGACGCGATTGAAATTGCTGCTAGGTCAGGTATCAGAGTCCGTGTGATGATTCCGTCAAAGCCAGATCATATGTTTGTTTATCGGGCGACTGAGTATTACGCTAGTGTATTGGCTCAGGAAGGTATTGAAGTTTATGCTTACAATAAAGGATTCCTGCATTCTAAGACAATTGTGATTGACGATAAAATTGTATCAGTTGGTAGTGCCAACATGGACATTCGTTCTTTTGCACTAAATTTTGAGGTAAATGCCTTTCTTTATAGTCGGAACTTAGCGTTACAAATGAATCATATCTTTGAGAAAGATTTGGAAAATTCAACGTTGTTAACGCCAAAATATTTTGCTAAACAGTCACCATGGTTACGATTTAAGCAATGCTTCTCTAGATTGTTAACGCCTATTTTGTAACAATACTAGGTTGTAATTATATAAAAAAGACAGAACGCATCATCACTTTGATGAAGCGTTCTGTCTTTTTGTGATTTAGGTATTATGCTGGTTTATTTAAGTCATTCTTGCGACTAAAGAAACTAACTAGTAAGAAGAAGATTCCTAATAGATCAGTATAAATTCCTAAAATAATTTGCATATCATGGGTTGAGTATCCTGTGAACAGTACCAAGAACAATCCTAAGCAAAGACCAACGGCACCAATTACCAAGCCGACTAAACGTTGCCAACCGACTAGTAATTCAGGTACCCATGTTTGGGCTAAATTACTAGTTGCATTAAATAGAATCCAAAAGCCGAATACGAGTCCAATAAAGTCTTTCGCAACGTCTTGGCGGAATAAGAGAACCAATCCCATTACAAGACTTAACAGGGCACTCATTAGGTGTGAACCACGTAAATAGGTACTGTTACGAAATAACATTAGATCAATGATAGCAATGAAAATTGAAAATAATCCAAATAGTATTGAAACCGCTAATAACCACTCGGGGTTAAAGACAAAGGCAAAAATTCCTAAAATAATTGAAATAACACCAGCAGTAGCCAATAATTTACGAACAAAATATGAAATGATTGGCTTATGAGGAAGTTGATGTTGTTCTGAACGACTTTGCGTCACTTCCTCACCACTGGCTTCAGATTGTTGTACTTCTGGCAAATTAGCCATAGCTATGCCTCCTTTTAGATTGAGTTGTTTAAATTGAGTGTAATGGAAAATAGAGTAAAATACAATTGAAGACCAATTTAAAATAAAAAATATTAAATATTTATAATAAAAGGAATGTGAAGAATGATTGAAATAATTATTATCTTGGTGCTACTCATTCTATTTGGGTATACACAGTATCGCCAAAAAAAGTTTGATAAATCAGTCGAGAGAAAAGCTAAATCATTAACGGATAAACTAAAGGACAAGAATAACCATTAGGACACTACCATGATTATAAGAATACTTGTATAATAGTATGGACAGAAAATACAAAGAATAGGAGCGCAATAATGAATATAGAAGAAATGCAGGCGCGCCAAAGACATATCCGTAATTTTAGTATTGTTGCCCATATAGATCATGGGAAGTCGACGATTTCAGATCGTATTTTAGAAGCAACTCATACGGTTACTGAGCGAGAGATGCAAGATCAATTACTAGACACGATGGATTTGGAACGTGAACGTGGTATCACGATCAAAATGAATGCCGTTGAGGTGCACTATCATGCCAAAGATGGTGAAAATTACATTTTTCATCTAGTTGATACACCAGGCCATGTGGACTTTTCTTATGAGGTGTCACGTTCATTGGCAGCTGCTGACGGTGCAATTTTAGTTGTTGATGCAGCCCAAGGGGTGGAAGCTCAAACTTTGGCAAATGTTTATTTAGCGATTGAAAATGATTTAGAAATTTTACCCGTTATTAATAAAATAGATTTACCAGCTGCTGATCCTGAAGCAGTGCGTACAGAAATTGAAGATGTAATCGGTATTGATGCCTCTGATGCTGTGTTGGCCTCAGCCAAAAAAGGGGTTGGCATTCCAGAACTTTTGGAAAAAATCGTGACTGATGTTCCAGCGCCTCAAGGTGATCTTGATGCGCCATTACAAGCCTTAATTTTTGATTCGGCCTATGATTCATATCGAGGTGTTATTTTGACCGTTCGAGTGATGAGTGGTGTGTTGCGTCCGGGTGAAAAAATTAAGTTTATGAACTCGGGGGCAGAGTACGAAGTGACCGAGGTTGGTGTTAATTCACCTATGCCAATTAAACGTGAGTTATTAATGGCTGGAGATATTGGTTACGTGGCAGCCTCAATTAAGAATATTCGTGATGCGCGTCCTGGAGATACATTGACGCACGTGAAGCAACCAGCCACGGAACCATTGCCTGGTTATCAGCCAATGACACCGATGGTTTATTCTGGATTATACCCAACTGATAATGCAAAATATAATGATCTACGAGATGCATTGGAAAAGCTGCAATTAAATGATGCTTCGCTTGAATTTGAACCAGAAACATCACAAGCACTTGGCTTTGGGTTCCGTACTGGATTCTTAGGTTTGTTGCATATGGATGTTATTCAAGAGCGTTTGGAGCGTGAATTTGACTTAGATCTCATTACAACGGCGCCGTCAGTTACTTATCATGCTTATACAACAGATGGTGAAATGGTGGAGGTTGCTAATCCATCAGAATTACCTGAGGTATCAGAGATTAAGTATATCGAAGAGCCATTTGTCCTGGCACAAATTATGGTACCTAATGATTATGTCGGTGCGGTTATGGAGTTAGCACAGTCAAAGCGTGGTGAATTTGATACCATGGATTATTTGGATGCAAATCGGGTTAATGTTAAATATTACATGCCATTATCAGAAATTATTTTTGATTTCTTTGATAAATTGAAATCAAATACACGTGGGTATGCTTCACTAGATTATGAATTATCAGGATACCGTCAGTCTGAATTAGTTAAAATAGATATTCTATTGAATAATGAAAAAGTGGATGCATTGAGCTTTATTGTGCATCGTGATTTTGCACAAGAACGTTCTCGTGTGATTACGAAGAAATTAAAGGAAATTATTCCACGACGAAACTTTGAAATTCCAGTCCAAGCTGCTGTGGGATCAAAAATTGTTGCTCGTTCAACAATTAAGGCTTATCGTAAGGATGTTACCTCGCGAATTCATACAGGTGATCCAGACCGTCGTGCAAAATTGTTGGATAAGCAGAAGCGTGGTAAGAAGCGCATGAAAGCTGTTGGAACTGTGGAAGTGCCACAAGAAGCCTTTATGGCTGTGCTTAAATCAGACGAAGAATAGACGCTTTGTTGGTAAAGAAATTAATCAATTTTTTGGCTGGTTTATATTGAAAAACTATCATTTTTTGGTTATTTATGTTACTATATTCTAGTTAAATAATCTGACTCTGGTTTTTATAAAACCAGGGCAATAAGGAGAAAATAATGAAGGCTGAAATTCATCCAGATTACCACCAAGTGGTATTCGTTGACTCAACTACTGGTTACAAGTTCTTGTCAGGTTCTACTCGTACTTCTGACGAGACTATCGAATTTGAGGGTGCTACTTACCCAATGATCCGTGTTGAAATTACTTCAGATTCACACCCATTCTACACAGGTAAGCAAAAGTTTACTACTGCAGATGGTGCTGTTGATAAGTTCAACAAGAAATATGGTCTTGCTTAATTGCAATTCCTTACAAAAGCCGTTACATAGTGCTAAATGCCTATGCGACGGTTTTTTTGTGCGTTTTTTGTAGTGTTATTTAGTATCATTTATTATCGACAAATATCAAAATTAGGGAACTTTTGGGAACTAGGGAACTATTTGGGAACTATTTTTTGAACACATTTAGCATCTTTTCTTCTTCATTTTCTCGTGCTTTTTTAAGAAAGTGAAAGTAAACTTTTTGGGTTACACTAATCGAACTATGACCTAATCTTTCACTGACATAAGCAATATCAACACCGTTGTTAATTAAAATACTTGCATGACTATGTCGCAACCCATGAAAAGAAATAGGCTTAATATCTAGCTTTTTTGTAAGACACCTCAAACGATAACTTGGTACTGACTGCGAAGTTTTTTCACCAAATATATGTTCATCTGTATTTGGAAACATCTTTTTAAATTGTTCTAATTGTTCAAAATAATATGTTGGCATGGTTATTTCACGTACAGACTGTTTCGTCTTTGGTGCCGTGTATTGATAGGGGACTCGATTAGTCTTTGATTTAGTGACTAATATTTTATTATTCTTAACGTCAAAGTCATTATAAGTTAGCGCCAATACTTCTCCTGCTCGCATTCCTGAAAGGGCAGCAGTGTAAATCATGAAATTAGGTGCAGTCATAGGGCTATTTTCAATGTATTTAACCAACTTATTAAACTCATCTTCTTCTAAAAATTTTAGATCAGTCGGTTTGCTATCATGAGCACCTTTGAATTTAAGATTAAACGTTGGATCTGTTTTGATAATCCCATCACTAAAAGCTTCTTTTAAACACATACCAACACGCATTGATATTTGATGTACTGAACTAGCCGTTCTCGTTGTGCTTAGATCATCTAAGAACTGCTGATACCTTTTGCGGTTCATTTGCTCCAAAGTAACATCTTGTAGATGCTCGTGAACGATAGTCTGTGTAGCGATGTGATTGGCAATCGTTTGTTGTTTAATACCTGACTTAATATGATTATCTAACCAGGTATCATAGAACTCTGTAAACAATTGCTTACTAGACTCAATATCATAGCCCTGATTGAGTTTTGCTTTAAGCATTGTTTCATAAGCTAGGGCTTCTGATTTATACTTAAAACCGCCTTTAGTGGCTTTTTTACGTTTGCCATCAACTTGATAGCTGACAATTGCGCGCCAAGTTTTGCTTTGTTTTTCAACTGACATTAGTTTAAACCTAACCCTTCTTGAAAAAATATAGATAGTTTAAAGACGTGTCTAGGTCTGGTATACTAGATACGTTAAATAAAGCGCATAAAACGCTTGTTAATATGGGAATGCACGTACACCTCAAGTTTGGCGATGGAGGGTGTGCGTGTTTTTTTATTTTATTGAACCTTATACGTCTTTGTTCCGATTACCTTAAAGTCAGAATTTGAAAATTCAACTTCAACATCATTAGTGTTTTTTAAATCAAATGACACAGCGACTTGAGCGGTTTTGCTAGGCAATAAATCGTTGTTCAAAGCGTCTTCTTCAGATTGAATAGGGCTATTACCGTTTTCATCAAGAGCGACTGTACCAGGATTTAATTGAACTCGTGATGTGTCATTCTTTTGGAACGCGTGTAATACCATGTAGACATTCGATGGATCCATGTTCTTTTTTGCATTGTTTGTTACGTCCATGTGAAGAACCAATGTTTTTGAACCGTCTTCTGCAGCACTATCCATTAATTCTGATTTGGTAATTTTGTAAGTCATATTGCCAGCGTCAAAAACGTTGTTTTTCAAAGTCCACTTTCTATCTGAAGGGTCATCAGATTTCTTAGTAGAAACTTTTTCAGCATTTTCTGATTTTTTAGATGAATTTTCGCTTGAACTTGTAGTATCAAAGGTATCATCAAATGATTTTTCGAATGCCGATTGTGTCATTAACACAATACCAAAGGCGACAGCAGAAAAAATGACACCCAACCAAGCCATAAGCTTTTTATGTTTGCGATTTATAATTAAGGCGACAATCCCCAGTATTAAACCAATGATAGCTATAACTGCTGCCATATTGTTAATAAATGGCATCCAAGAAAACACCAATGCTACCACACCCAAAACGATAGAAATAATACCTAAAACCCGATTTTCTTGTGGCTTATCCATAAGAAACATACTCCTTAAACAGCTTTTAACGTGGTTCAGGTTTGCACGTAATTTCATTCGGTTAATTTAACATAAAAGTAAACATCTTTTTCATCAAGAACGTTATCTTCTAAATCGCATAGTGTTAAAATGAATTTATGAGGTCCCTCACTGAATGCAACTTGTTTTGCTGTTAGGTTCATTCCAGTAGCAAAACAATCTCCAATTATTCGCTTATCATTTTCATTTTCGCCCAAATTAGCTTCAAATGGAATTTGATCACTAAGTATTTCAATATTACGATTGAGTATTCTCATCTTAAATATATATTTTCCTTTTGGCTTAATATATAGCAAATGGAAATCAAACTTTAATTGGGCTTTGTTTTCTTGATTAGTTATACTAACTATACTAGTAGTTTTCTCGTCTGGGTTATTTGCAAATCCGTATAGTCTTAAGTTAGTTATTTTTGGCTCAAAAAAATTCATAAGGAGGTTCCTTTCAATGGTTGAATTTAAAAATGCGAATTCTGAACTAAAACCAAATGTGTTGGAAATATTGGAATGGATGATTAATAAAGATTTAATATCAGTTCGAATAGACACGGATAATGGTAAAGCAATTATTTACGTTCCGTATATGGAAAGTAAAATTGATTGGGTCTAGTCTTGTGTTATTTCAGAATTAAAATTATAGCCATCGCGTACTTTTTTGATTTTTAATAATGGCGATTCATCAATAGGTTGCAATGTACTAATTCTGCTTTGCAGATTTCGTATATCTTTTGCAAAATCGTCGTTTAAATTTTTTTCTGCTTCTAGCTGTTTATTTTTCTCTGCTAATTTCATTTCTTTATCTGATAGACTAGCTGAAAGTATTTTTGTTTGATTATACCAATAAAATGCATAGTAAACGGCTAAAACAAAGGCAGTAATAAAGACTATCAGAATTATTATATTTACATTTAAATGCGATATTTTATTAATCACCAAACCAATAACGGTACTTATAGTAGCGGTAACTATCACATTTAATATGGCATTAGGTGGTTTTCTTTCATCGTTCAAAACTAGTTCCTTTCGATATTACATTGTTATTCATAAATAAAATCTTTAACTAATGGTTCAAACCAACTATGTATGCCACCTTAATAGGTGGTTTTTTATTTGTAAATAACTTCTTTAACCAACTCTTCAAAGTGAGACTGTAAACCTAATGAGTTCATAAAATCTAGCCAATTTCGCTGTTCTAGTGGTACATCTCTGTAAACAATATTAGCGATCATTTCAACTGCATGGTTATTGGCAGAGTTTTCTTCAACCTTCATAAATAATGGGGAAAATCTGTAATAGGGTAGTGAACTATTATCACCATATAGAATATGAGCGACTTCATGAGCTAAACGGAAACAATATTTATAACTAGTTGAAAAATTAGGGTTCATCATGATTTTTCTAATAAAAGGGAAAGCAATATCTGGTGCATATTCATCACTGGTATCAATGTCTAAAACATCAATATCTTGTCGATATGCTAGAGCAAGAAGCTCATCTTTTAAATATTCTTCATTCATTTAGTCACCAAACATCAACTTTGCCATTTCGTATAATTTTAGCTTTTGATCATCAGTAAGCTCTTTACCACCGAATGAAACAGAAGGGCCAAGTTTACTTAGTGTCTCTTCTAAATCAACTGGCATATCCTTATCTTTATTAGCGTGCATATCGTCAGTGTTACCTAATAGGTAGTCGACTGATACGCCAAGGACGTCAGCAACTTTTTTCAGAGAATCTGTTGAAGGAGTTTTGTCACGCCAATGGTAGATGCTGTTGGTTCCTAACCCTGCAAGGTCGTTTAACTTAGAAAGTGAATAACCCTTATTTTTCGAAATTTCTTTTATACGTTCAAACGTTGTCATATCAGTATTTCTCCTGAGTAGACAAATATAATTAGCAAATATGCGTAAAAAAGTTGACTTATTAGCACAAGTGCGCAATAATATATTTATCAAGTAATTGAGCAACAAAAAACAGACCTAAAATAATCAAAGCTTTGGCGAGCGAATGTTGATATATAGGGTTTCTGCGTTTGTTTTTCTATGCAATTATATTAGCACGAATGCTAATTTTAATCAACAACTTGATAATAAATAAACAGAAAGGAGGTCATAAAGATGAGTAAACAAAAAACGATTGAACTATCGCCAGATGGTAAATGTTCAATCGAAATTATTGATAAGCGTCACATGATTATTAAATCAGAAAAAGTAACGCTTAATGGTCAAATTACTTTGCAGGGTCAACAAAGTTAGGGTTTGGCTTTGTGTAATCAATAGTAATGTCAGTGCCGTTTTGATTTAAAACAAAATTAGAAGAAACATTAATCGTACCGTTTCCATTATCACTAGCAATAATGATTGCACCTTTTTGTGTTTCCTGTCTTACAGCGTACGAACCATTACCTAAGGCATATTGATTATTTTCAATAATGAATTTATCATCATCGGCTAATTTTAAATTCAATTCCATTGTCATGTACTTCCTTTCATCAGTGTAGGGGAGAATTGCGACACTCACAAATTAGATATTATCACAAATAAACAAAGGAGGTTGCACTATGACTGCAACAACAATTGAAGAAGAGCAAGATGCTCTAAAACGCAAAGTAAAAAAGCGTATTAAAGATGAGCTTTGGGATAGAAACGACATGACCCAAGGCGAATTAGCAAAATTAATTGGTGAGGGTGTTAGTCAAACCAATCGAGCAATTAACGGTGAGAACTCACCTAAATCCAAGGCGATTCGTAAAAAGATTTTTACGTTGTTTAATATCACAGATTTATAAGGAGAAACGACATGTCACAAAGTGAAAAAGATAAAAAGATAGAAGCTGAACTGTATAGCATCAAACAACGAAGCGGAATACTTAGCGATATTGCACTAATACTTTCCGTTCTCGCCTTAATATTCGCAATACTTAATTAAAAAAACGACATAACTAGAGCAATGGCGCTAATAACAATAGCTATCCACGAACGTAACGATGTCATATTGGTTTCTTCAATTCTATGCAGGTAATCTTCACCATCTGCAGTAATTTCATAACGATCATCATATATATGTTGACTTGAACCTGTATTTGGATTTTTTTCCGTTTTAATAACATGACGGACGACATAACGCTTATTTAATAAATAAGTTTTGTCGGGAAACCATTTTAATTTTCTGGGTTGATTATTATGTAAGTATCGCAGTACTAAGTAATTTTGAAAGACCATGTTGTACACCTCGTTATTTTATTTATCTAAATTATAACAACAAAGAAAGTAGGAATAACAATGAATAACAATATTCAAGTTTTTGACAACTTAAAAGTCAAGGAAGTAAACGGACAAGTAATGTTCGATGCAGAAAGTGCAGCAATTGGAATTGGAATTTCTGAAACAAAGAAAAATGGTGCAGTGTATCCAATTTGGAACAGAGTTAATAAGTATTTGGGACTTTCGACAGAAGTGTCGAAAATTAGCAAGGGTGATTTTATTACCGAGCCACAATTTTACAAGTTAGTAATTAAAGCAAATAGTCCAGTTGCTGATAAGTTTCAAGATTGGGTAACAACCGAAGTCTTACCAAGCATTCGCAAGCATGGCGCATATCTAACAAATGACAAGATTGAAGAAATCTTATTAAGCCCTGACACCTTAATCAAGGTAGCAACGGAATTAAAGAATGAGCGAGAGAAGAACGTACTGCTCACACAACAGGTTTCAGAGTCACGTCCTAAGGCTGATTATTATGACAAAATCATGCAATCAAAATCATTAGTAACAATCACACAGATTGCAAAAGATTATGGCTGGTCAGCTAAGCAAATGAATGACAAGTTACATGATCTAGGTGTGCAATACAAAATTGGCGGTCAATGGGTGCTTTATTCAAAGTATCAAGACAAAGGATATACGTTCAGCACAACGGTTGACATCACCAAAAAAGATGGAAGTAGTGATGTAAAAATGAATACTAAATGGACGCAAAAGGGACGTGTATTTATCTACAGCTTGCTGAAAGAAAATGACATCTTACCAACAATTGAAAGAGAGAATTAATTATGACTCAATACAAAACACACCCAGCACTACAAACCGACAACTATGTGCGAGCAACAACACTTGTACCTGATAAATACGGCATTATCCAATTATCTAATGATTTGCTAGTCGCTATGCATGAAGCGGATATGAGCAGTTTGAAACATGACACAACGGAAGATGTAAGTCTAAACGTAAGTGTCATAGATAACTTCACTCAACTAACTGACGCAATGGAAGATTTAGCTAAGGATATGGGTATTGAGGCTAAATTTAAATTTTAGAATGAACTTACAAACTGAATTGGAGGTGTAAGAGATGCACTCATACTATAAGTTACCAGCTTTTACCACTGTGGAAGATAAAGTAAAAAGAGGAGACAAAGCTGCCATCTTGGCAATGGATATTTTTGAACGATTGAATGGCATGACTGACTTGTCTTATGAACAAAAAGAAAAAGCACTTCATCTCGCAAATGAAATGCTTTTCCAAAAATTGGTAACAGATAAAAAAGAACCAAGATCAATGACGGAAAATCAGATTAAAAAATATTTTAGCGATCGTTAGATATCATTTCAAAAGATTCTATCATGTCAGTATTGATAAATAATAAATACTTTTTATTTGTCGTACGAACTGCAATTACAGGTGATTTAATTTTTTCGGTAACTGCTCTTTCATAACCCAAAACTGTAAAGACATTACCAGATGACATAGTGATAGATAAAACCACGTTATCTTTCAGAAGAGAAAGTATTTTGTTATACATCACGTTACTTTTCCTTTCATCAATGTAGGGGAGAATTGCGACACTCACAAAATTAATTATAGCAATAAAGAAAGGAGACAAACCATGCCAGATGACAACCGCAAGGTCACGCAAAAGGAAGCGTGCAAGATTTTAGGGGTAAGCGTGAACACTTTCAGATTTAAGATTAAACCCACTGAATTGTTCCAACGTAATGTCCCTGACAAAACACCTAATGAACGTACTATCACGTATTCATACCATGATGTGGTACGTTTCAGTAAATTCAGCAATTGGTATTAGAAAGGAGTAAGACATGTTAGCAGAAGTGGCAATGTTCATTCAGTTACTAGGCATGGCGACATTAGCAGCGATTTTGCCAACGATTATCGTGATGTGTGCAATCTATCTAGCTTACACATACAGGGTTCAAATTTGGTGGTTTATTAAAGGCATCATGCGAGCAATCAGCTATGGATTAACATGCATCACTGACGGTAAGGCAACTGCTGATAAGCGACTATTAGAGAGGAAATAACATGGCAGATTATGACATCGGATCAACAGGTGTAGGCAACTTACATCATGGTTTTTCAAAATCAAAAGACTTAGTGAGCTTGCCAGCTAGTAGTGAAAAGCAACTCATAAATGGGTATAGAACATTGAGTTGGAAAAAAGAAAACTCAATAGCGAAGTCACGCAAGCATGACAAAGAAATACACCAAAAGTGGGAAGCTAATTACAAAATTTTTAAGTCATTTTTTAAGTCATATCGTGATAAGCAACCAGATGCACGAGGCAACGAACTCGAAGAGTTGTATAAAAAAGTATCTGAACAAACTGGCATTTCACCATATACGCTCAAGGGATTGATGTATGAATACAAGTGGAGAGCAGAACAATGAGATTGAAAGAATTACGTAAACAAAGGCATGAAACTTTACAAAATGTTTCTGATGCTATTGGTGTATCAAATGGCACAGTTGCAAACTATGAAAATGAAAAGCGTGAACCACGTATAGATGTACTAATCAAATTAGCTGATTACTTTGATGTATCAGTTGATTACTTAATCGGACACGAAAAAACGTCTAACCATGGCACTGGTCAGACGTTCGGGTAATTAGCTTGGAGACAAATTACCCTCTAAGAATAACACGGAGAACGATATATGACAAAGAAATATGAGACATGGGCTGTATTAGATACAGGCAAGGAAGTTCATTATTTTGAAAGCTCATATCATGACGATTGGCGTAAAGCGCCAAACACAACGTATATCAAATTTCAGGAGGAAGTACGATGAATTTATACGACTTAACAAGCAATTGGCAACATGTCTATGACATGGATCTAGATGAAGATACTTGGCTAGATACGCTTGATGCAATCGATGAAGAAATTGACATCAAAGCAAACAACATCGGTTTCCTCATCCAAAATCTAACTGCTGATGTTGAAGGATATAAGAAAGAAGAAAAACGTTTAGCTGATAAGCGCCGTGTTGCTGAAAATAAAATTAAAAGTTTGAAATCATATTTGCAAGATAATATGGAACGTTTGGATCGCAAAAAGGTAAAAACAGATTTGTTTAGTTTCAATATTCAACGAAATGCACCAAGTCTGCAATTGACTGATGAACAGTTGATACCGCAGAAGTATTACACAGTTGAATCAGTACGAAAGTACGATAAACAAGCGATTAAGGACGATTTAAAAGCGGGTCGGGTAATTAATGGGGCAGAGCTTAAAACGTCTCAATCGCTCCGTATTCGCTAAATGTGAGGTGCTAAATGGAACGAGATTATGCACAGGAATTCATGGATCGCAACTTTTTTACACCAGATACATTGAAGAAACCAGTTGGTAATGACTTATTCGGTTATTCATTGGTAGAAGGTGATGAGGTCTTTGTTTATCAAGATAGTTATTTGTTAATTGAAAAGATGAAAAAGACACAAATTGAAATGGCAAAACTAATGAAATTAGAAAGGAAAACGCTTTGAAAGAGTTATCAATTATCCAAGGCGAATTAAACGCTCCTAAGAGTCAATATAACAGCTTTGGAAAATACAAATATCGTAATGTTGAAGACATTCAAGCAGCGTTGAAACAATACATCAGAGACTTAAAAGTTGACATAACCACAAGCGATGAAATTGTACTAGTTGGCGATCGTATATATGTAAAAGCAACGGCAACAATTACCAATAGCGAAGGTGAAAAGGTATCGACAACTGGTTACGCACGAGAGGCGGACAACAAAAAAGGAATGGATCCGTCACAAATAACAGGGGCTGCATCATCTTATGCTAGGAAATACGCCTTGAACGGTTTATTTGCAATTGATGATACCAAAGACGCAGATAGCATGGATAACCGTAACACCACGCAAAGCAGTGGCGACTTCAATCACCAATTCAATGAAGCTGCGCAACGTTATCAGCAAAAACATAGTGTGACTGCTGATGCAATGTATCAAGCAATCAACGGTATTTCAGGTCATTCAATTACTAGCTTTGCTGATATTAACAACAATATGAACGAACAACAAAAGAAAAACCTAATCAAGTGGTTAAACGAATAAAAGGAGATTATCGACATGGCATTTAACAAGACAATTTTAGAGGGACGCTTAACACGAGATATTGAAGTACGACAAACAGGGAGTGGTATTGCAGTTGCTAGTGGATCAATCGCCGTACAACGTGACTTTAAAAACGCACAAGGTGAACGTGACACTGACTTCTTTAACTTTACAGCATGGCGCAAGGCTGGTGAAACGTTAGCAAAGTATACCAGCAAGGGCAGTCGAGTACTGTTAGAGGGTTCACTACAAAATCGTAAGTATGAGAATAAGAACGGACAAGAAGTAACGGTTACAGAATTAATCGTTAGTGGGTTTGACTTCATTGAGACACGTAACAGTGAGCAAAGCAGTAACGCACAACCATTTAATTCTGGTAACGAAATCAACATCCAAGATGATGATTTGCCCTTCTAAGGAGGTTGTTTATAAATGATTAATAAGTTTTTATTGGATCGAGAATTACAAAGTATATGCCAACAAGATGATGAAACTTTTTCTATCATCAAAGACATATTTTTGAATTATCCAAATGGCGGGTCTGTAGACGACTATCAAGACGGAATTAGAGAAAGCGTATATACGTTTTTAGAAAACCAAGGATTGATTCTGTTATCAACTAATAAAACGAAATTTTCTGTGTCGGATTTAGGCTTTGCTATTGCAAATGAATTCAGAAATTCATATCGCTTCAGATAAATATAGTGAGGTTAATGATGGTAACAAAAAAATTCTTTTGGATAAAACTTAAACAAGATTTTTTCAACGATCCATACATTAAACTACTTCGACGTATGGCTGGCGGAGACACTTACACAATTATTTACTTGGAAATGTTGGTTAAAAGTGCAAATGCTGACGGGATGCTTTATTTCCAAGGAGCAGGTCAAGACATTGCGGAAGAACTTGCGCTTACTTTAGATGAAAACGTCGAAGATGTGCGCGCACTACTTGCGTATTTGGAAGCGAAAAAATTAATTACACACCCTGAAATTAAAGAAGATTTGTTTTTGGTAGCAAGTGCTGATTTAACAGGCTCTGAAACGGATTCCGCTATTAGAATGAGAAATTTTAGAGAGCGCCAAACGTCACATAGTTACGCTATAACGTCACATAGTGACAGTGATGTGACGCGCAGTGACGATAAGTTAGAGATAGAGAAAGAGTTAGAGATAGATAATAATGCGCAATCAAAGATTTCGCTCGAGTCTGAATTTGAAAAATTGTGGAAACTTTATCCTAGAAAAAAAGATAAAGCACGAGCATTCAAGTCTTACAAAAAAGCAATTAAAGATGGTGTGACTAACAAAGAGATTCAAACAGGGATCGTCAATCTGAAAAGAGAAATTTCGTTGAAGGGTACAGATATTAAATATGTGCCATACGGTAGCACTTGGTTTAATGGTAAGCAATGGGAAGATGATTACGAAACTGGAAACGTTGAGCAAAGCAATGATTATAAAACTAATGAAATTGCACGTTTGGAAAAAGAGTTGCAAGACGACAAATTGGATCCAATAGAACGCAATTTCATGAGTAAGAAACTAGCAGAATTAAAGGGGAGTGCTTAATGCAAGGACAAGAAGCTGAATGGGCTGCATTAGCTGATGTAATATCATCTGACAACCCTTATGAAGCGATGCAGGAGTTAAAAACAGTTGTGCGAGCAGATATGTTTAGCAATCGTATTGCTGGTAATATCTTTAAACTTTGGGCAAAAGCAGAAGATGATGATCATATTAACTTGCTGACTATCAATAATGACAAAGTTGGTAGTGTAGATATTATTAGTGAAGCAACAGCAATGTTGGTTAGTAGTGTACCAGCTGTACCAATCGCACCCAAGATACTAGGTAAATATATTCAAGACGAAGCAGTTAAACGGCTGTTTTATAAAAAGGCTAGTAATGGTGAAATTAGTAACTATGAAGACTTAGCAGCCTTTACTGAACAAATTGAACAGTATCAAAACTTTGATGTAGATAACACGGACTTAATCACTGAATACGAGGAATACATTGGCAGAGAACGTGAATACATTGATTTGCTGAAAAACTTTCAGATACAAGCAGAAACTGGTCAGATGATCGTGATTGCTGGACGTCCTGGTATGGGTAAAACTGCCTTAGCAACTAACATGATGAGCACCTTAACATTAAATCGTGTGCCAGTTGCCTTAATTAGCTTAGAAATGAGGCGTATGGAAGTTTTTGAACGCATGGTTGACAGATTGCTTATCGAACCAAAAATGACGAAAGAAACGGCAAAAGAGGTGTTTAAAGGCAACCTAGATGTGTTTGATATTAGAGATGACATAAGGTCGTCTATTGAAAACATTGAATTAGAAATTGGCAGACAAGCAGATGCAGGTAAAAAAGTGGTGGTAGTTGATTATTTACAGCTGATTACTTCAAAGGGTGTGAGCCGTTATGAACAAGTAAGTGACATTTCAAGACGTTTGAAATTAGCAGCGATGAAACACGATATCTTACTGATTGCCTTAGCACAATTAAACCGTGCAAAAGCTGGTGAGAAGAACAATCGCCCACAATTAACTGATTTAAGAGACTCTGGATCAATTGAACAGGACGCTGACAAAGTTATCTTGCTACATTCAGATGATTATTATCAGGAAAACGTGCCAACAAATGTTGATTTAGATTTAATCGTTGCTAAAAATCGTCAAGGCGGACAGCATACATTCAAGTCATTCTATGACCGAGAACATCAAGCAATTGGGGTACGTAAGTCATGAAAAAAGTATTTGAAGCAAAAATAGAATTACCCATGAAATTTGCATCGGGTAATCAAATGATGGTTGCTAGAAAGCGACTTATTAGGACGAAAGAATATCACACTTACCATGATTATTTAAAAGCTAGTTTAGAAGAGATACTAGACGAAGTGCAGGTACAAATGAAAGCAGGTCAAGCTTATGAGCTTAGAAGCTTGTTCATTTATCCAGTACCAAAATCATTGATAAGCAGCAAAAAGAAACGTGATGAATTTGATAGTTCAAAAGTATTGCCAATTACACGAGGAACGATTGATGTTGACAACTCTGTAAAGGCATCTGATGACGTATTACAAGAGGTTCTAGGCTTTGATGACAGCCAGATAGTTAATAACTTAGGGTACAAGCGTTATTGGCTAGGAGAGACGTATATTTACAAATTTGAGTTATACGAATTTGATAGTGGCATGGAGATTGAATTTTATGATTAAAAACAACCATGAATATAAGTACCAACTATTCGTTGAAATGTGGGAAGACGACTACACAGTGGCAGAGATTGCTAAGAAGTTGCATCTAAGGGAATTTACAGTAGCTGGTAAAAATTTTATGGGTAGATATTACCGTGAACACCCACGTGTAAAGCATGGCAGAATTAATGTCGACAGAATGATGGCGTTAGTACATGAGCTAGAAGACCGATACGGCAAGCTTAGTGATGAGATACCAGAGGACGACAGGCAACTGATGGAGCTGCGCAAAGTGGTACACGCTAACAACTAGAACAAACAGCCAAGGGTATTTAAAAATGGTAAACAAAGTGTTATTTAGTTCAAAAAATATGAGTTGGGAAACGCCAGAAGATTTATTTATAGAATTAAACAAAAAGTTTAAATTCGATTTAGATGCATGTGCAAGTGTTGAAAACCACAAATTAGAGAAATACTTCACAGAAAGGGACGATGCTTTAATTCAAAAGTGGGATGGAAATGTGTTCATGAATCCGCCTTATGGTAGGTCTATCAATAAATTTATTGAAAAAGCCTATAAAGAACATTTGCGTGATCCGAATAGATTCATTGTAATGCTAATACCTTCAAGAACTGATACGACTTATTGGCATGAGTTTATTCAAAACAAAAGTATTGTTAAATTTTTGAAAGGTCGACTTAAGTTTGAGCTTAATGGAAAAGCAATGGACGCAGCACCATTTCCGAGTGCAATTGTTGTTTATGGATTTTAAATAAGAACAAACAGCCAAGGGTGAAAAGACTGCGAGCCCGTATGAAGATGAAAAAATGGGTAGGACTTAGAGACTTAAATGAGTTTGCTGAAAGTCGTGGGTATCAAGATTGGGCAGAGTTTGAACATGAACATGAAAATGATAAATTCACAGTGCGAGAGGCACGAAAGATGATTGAGAGGGGCTACTGATGACAAATAGAGCATATATCGTGGCGAATGAGCAACAAGAGCGTAAAGTGTTAGAGAAGTTAGAACGAGAAGGATACCTATGGATAAGTGGTGTAAGGCCTACAGCTAGATCCTACTTTGAAAATGAGCCGATGACATTTTTTACTGACAAAGATAAAAAAATACATGCTAAAGATGATTCTGACAAAAAAACTCCATCAGAATTAAAATCAGAACTCGTCTATGACGGTCGAAAGGAGTAGAAGATGAGTAATAAATATGTGGTGTCACAGGAGTTTATTCGTTATTTAGAAAGTTAACAAATGCTATCTATGATACTAAGAAGGTGGAAGAGTAATGCGAGAGATTAAGTTCAGGGTGTGGAATAGCATGTGTAATGAATATAGATCATTAAGCTGGAATACCAATAATCAAAACTTGGGACTTGGATTTGAAGTGTCAGGTGGTATCGGTAGCAATGTAACCACAATGTATCACTCTGTTGGAGACACTGTTGAGCAATACACAGGTATGACCGATAAAAACGGTGTTGAAATTTATGAAGGGGATATTATTCAGACTAGTACAGGCGAATTACAGACCGTTGTAGGGATTACACCAATTTACATTAACGAAGATATCTATACATTAGTACAAGCAACAAAATCATTGTCTGGTGAAATTTTCATTCTTGATAATAGTGATGTTGTGATTGGCAATATCCACGAAAACCCAGAGTTGTTGGAGGCTGATGAGTAATGAAATATGACGCTGTAAAGCACCCTAAGCACTATTTATTGAGTGACGGTACAGAAGTGAAAGACCATATCAATAGTATCGTAGGTGACATGCTAGGACGTTCAGCATGGAAAGTGGCTAACGTGATTAAGTACGTGGCACGAGCTGATAAAAAGAATGGCTTAGAAGATTTAAAAAAAGCACGTGAATATATTGACATGTTACACGTGAATATATTGACATGTTAATTGAGGATAAAGAAAAATGCACAAAAATTATGAAACACCAAAATATGTCGTTTTTAACACGCTTGCGAGAGATATTAACGGTAAAGCGCTAGTTACGGCAAGCGGTAACGATTTAGAGAAATTGTTAAGTGCTTATCACGGCAAGGCGTATCAGATTATGAAAGTTAAATCATTGAGTGATCGGGAGGAATGGTAATGACGTTTGATGAAGCTCTAAAAAAATTAATGACTAAAAGTTATTACTTACCAAATGGGACAGATGATGAGTTTGCTATTTCAATGAAAGATGCACAAGAAATTATATTGAATTTACGTGATGCTTATGAAAATGGGAGATTAGGATAATGAGTTATTTAAAGTGGTTAGGAACAGAATTAAAGAGTATTAATACGGCAGGTGGCGTGATGTTGGCGTTCATCATTGGTGTACAGTTAGCATTTTACTTATCAGCACCGATTACAGGGCTATCAACAATTACATTGGTTGCAACATTGGTTGGTTCGGCATGCACGGTGTATATGAGTTTAGGAAAGCCAATTAATGGACTGCTAGGACTAATCAGTGCAATTGGATTAATCTATATCAATTGGACAGCAGGACATTATGCCAGCGTGTTAGATCAGCTAGTGTTCGTTGCCTTGATAGATTTACCACTTATCTTTACTTGGAAGACGTGGGGACACAAAGTTGAGAATGGTGTTAAGTTCTTAGATAAGACAGGTTGGGTGTTGACGTTATCGTTCATTTTGGCTGCATGGTATCCGATGATGTTGGCATATACAGCGCTAGGAGATAGCAACCCACTATGGGACAGTATTGTGTTGATTATTGGAGCAACTGCTAGTTTGTATGTATTCAAAGGATATGGAGATAGCTACACGCTTTGGCTACTATCTGATTTTGTCAATATTGCCTTATGGGTGTCAGCGCTATTTGCAGGCTATTCAGCAAGTTCTTTGCCTATGTTGCTAACTATGAGCTTCTACCTTGCAACAGCCCTATATGGACGTTTCTGGAGCATTTGGCGAGGTAACAAATGAGTGAAGATTGGTTGATGAGAATATTTGAGATTGAAACATTCACTGATCAATATGGCTTTGAACGTTCAAATACAAAATTAGTTAATCACGAAACATTTACGAGCAAGTCAGAAGCGTTAATTTACAAAAAGATCATTGAAAAAGATATGAATAAGCGGGTTATTATCAAACCCAAAAAATAATCATTAACGAGGAAGGTTACGAATGGCTGATAAGTTAGATAAAGTTTTGAGTGATTACTTTACTGGTGTGATAGATACCAACATTAAACTGCGTAAGCTAGAATTAAAATTTAACTTTGATCGTACACCTGATGAGAACATCGGTGGTGGTCGTAAGCAAAATGATTACAACAATCCAGTTGAGTCAGCTATGATACGTGAACTACAAGATGAAGAGCTGCAAGCTTGGATATGGCAAAAGCAAGTCATCGAGATGTGGTACAACATAACCGTTAAGCCACAAAGGACTATCTTGTATGAGCGATATGGTCGCAAGAAAAGCTGGTTAGCTATTTCATTAATTGCTCATGCTGATGAAAGAACTTGTCGAGAATGGCGAGACAGATTTAAAGATGGTATTTCAGGATGGTTGAGTGATACACCTGAACGGGTGCACCGTTTTTACTCCATAAATCACCCGTAATTGTCTAATAATAGGCGCATAATATGTATTGTGGAACAGTTGGTTAGATGATGAATTTCCTTCTATTATTGTACGTGTGACTACTGCCAATCACTGTTCTACATAGCAAGCGTGGCGGAATAGGTAGACGCTAACGGAGTTATAAGACAAAGATGGTGAAAAAGGGTGCTGGTAATGACGGAGACTAAATAAATCTGATAAAGCACACATCTATAACATATAAGAGAGATTAACTTCAAGCCACGACCTCACTCAACGATAGGTACGAGTAGCTCCTAATCTTATATGGTGTCATGTTAGGTGCAAATCCTAACCACTTGCATATAAACAACAAAGGTTATCCGATTGGGTAGCCTTTTTATTTTGCAGGAGGTGCAAAGATGTAGATGTTCATAGATGAAAAGTATGGCTTGATGTCTAGCTATGAAGAGCTGGCAATATTGAAGGAGTTGGACAATAAGATGAGAGCACATAGATGTGCAGAGATTGGTTGCCGTGAGTTGATACCTTTGCGTTGGGACTACTGTGATAAGCATTATCAATTGAGAATGCAGAAGTATATCAAAGCTAAACAGATTAGCAATGAAACTAAAGCCAAGACTTTGCGAGGACAACGAGAGTTAGCAGAGCAGACCAAAGTTTATGACAAAGGCAGACGATATGAACTGCATGATGGCTTCTACCAGTCGAAGCAGTGGACAAGAGTAAGCGAGTTTGTTAAGCAAAGAGATGGATATTGTGATGCTATTGATGGGAACTTGTGGGATAAAGGTGATTTAATTGTTGACCACATCATTCCTAGACGATTATTGAGTAAAAGCGAGCAATTAGATACTGAAAATCTATGGTTACTTACTAAAAGGCAACACAATCATAAAACTGCGGTTGAAAGCAAATTAAATGAAAATGTGTTGAAACATGCTGGACGAAATTGGTGGATAAATGTTTTATCTAGTTCCAAAGTCTAGATTATATCCCCGCCCCGGCTAGGTAAGGAGTAACCGAATATCAAAAGCTCCCGTCCTTTGCACACACTGCAGTTATTTTTATTTTTTAAACTAAGGGTTTTGCGATTTGAAATCGTTAAACCTATGAAAGGTCAGTTTTTAAAAACGAGCTATTGAAAGGAGGTGAGACAATGCCACGAAAAGCAAAAGTTACCAATGAAGAAGATGATCGCAAAGACCAACGTGACCGAACGGAACATTTGAAAGATGTGCTTGCTGCTAAAGATAAGCTTTCTGAACAAGCTCCTGCACATTTGGCTGGTGATGCCAAAAAACTTTGGGAAACGATTGTGCCTGAATTGAATGCGACTGGATATGTAATCGGAGTTGATGCATCAGAAGTCGAAACGTTAGCAATGAATTATCAAATGCTGCGTGAAGCCTATGAATCAGTTAAAGACAACGGCATCACGTATATGGCAGGTGGGAAGATGTTTAAGAACCCAGCAGTGGGTATCATTGATTCAACTACTAAAGTTATCAAGTCGATTGGTAGTGACTTGGGTCTATCTCCACAAAGCCGTGCCACGTTGATTGATATGGCATCATCTGATGATGAAGATGCAGGGGAAGCTTTAGCTAAGAGGTTTGGTGCATGAGACAATTCACGGAGTTAAAGAAGCGTTATCCAAATGACCCTGCTTTGACGTATGCGATCGATGTTGTCACTGGCAAGGTACTTGCAGGCGAGAAGATGAAACAAGCTTGTGAGCGCCACATAAACGATTTAAAGCGCATCGAAGATGATGATGATTTCATCTATATATATGACGTTGACGAGGCACAAAAGATTATTGAGTTTGCCACACTGTTGAAAGATGTTTCAAGTGGTGAACAATTTGATCCTAGCCCTTATCAGCGTTTTATTTTTGCCGTCATTCAAGGTTGGCGAAACCCTGAAACAAAGGGAATGCGCTTTAAAAATATTTTTATCTCAATGGCACGTACCAATGGTAAAACTCAACTGTTGTCAGCGTATGCACTGTATAACTTTCTGTTTGGTTTCCCTAAGATAAACAGGCGATTGGCGGTTACTTCAATTGACATTGCTCACACATCTAACTTGTACAAGTACATGACGTTCAATTGGTCTCAATTGTCTGATGGTGTATTTAGTAAGCTAGCTAGAAAGTGGGGCGTTGAATTCAATCGTAATGAAATGCGTATTGATAGCCAATCAACTGCTATGAAAAGACTATCTGCGCAAGGCAGTCCATCCGATTCTGACCACTACACAACAGGTATTGTTGATGAGTACCACTTGTTGGGAGAAGGACAACGTGAGTTCGTTAATTCCATGACATCAGGTATGGTTAATAACCCACTGGCACAGATGTTTTTCATATCAACTGCTGGGTTAGATCCAAACTCTCCTATGTATGCCGACTATCGCAGGTATGCCAAATATCTTGAGAATGGCGACTGGCAACAAATTGATAAAGATTTAGTTCTTATTTGGGAACAAGACGATAAAGATGAAGCTTATATGCCTGAAACGTGGGTTAAATCAAACCCACTAATGGAATTGCCTAGTATGCGCAAGAATTTAACTGAAGGTATGATTACTGAACGTGATTCTAAGGCAAGTCAGGGTAAGTTGTCGGACTTTATCGTTAAGAACATGAACATGTGGCAGAACGCTAAGAGCAATGCCTATTTGCCTGTTGATTTGGTTGAGAACGCCGTTATTGATGAGTTTGATGTATTTGGACGTGATGTCTATATCGGCTTTGACTACTCTCAAACTAATGACGATACGGCGCTAGCGTTTGTCTTTCCTTATCAGGCTGCAGACGGCAGTTACAAGTATCATCTGTACCAGCATTCATGGATACCACTTACTAAGGTGGGAACAATTGAAGCTAAGGAGCAGAGAGACAACATCAATTATCGAGATGTTGAAGAAAAAGGTTTTGCAACTATCACCAGAGACCGCTTTGGTCTGATTGATGAAGATGAAGTGTTCAATTGGCTACTTAATTTTATTGAAACCAATGAGCTAAACGTTAAAGCAATTCTTTATGACCAGTGGGGAACAGGTCGTGTAATTAGACGGCTTGATGAGATTAAAGATGAATACCTGATTATCCCCGTTAGACAAGGTATCAAGTCATTAAATGAACCGACAAAGTTTTTGCAAACCACCTTTATCAAGCACAACATCACAATGCTAGATGATAACGCTATGCAGCAAGCTTTAATTAACTCGGTAGTTGTCTCTGATAACAATGGAATCAAGATTGATAAGAATACCAACTCACAAAAGATTGATATTGTTGATGCGATCATTGATGCGTTGTATGAAGGACAATTTTATTTCACTGATTTCACCAATGTAGACGAAAAGCCAACTAAATCTCCCTTTGGTAATATGTCTGATGATGAAATCAGTGACTACTTCATTAATGACTTTAGTTTTTAGGAAAGGAGGAGCAAATGTTTAAATATCTACCAATTATTTTAATTATTTTCGCAATGGCGCTAATCTCGGTTGGCGTTTTTTTAATGTCGCAATCAATTGGGTTTGTTGTTACAGGTGGACTTGTAGCCTTACTGGCTTATTTAATAGCTCCAAAGGGTGATGATAGATGAGTTTGTTAAACCCTTTTGAAAAACGTTCAAGTACGCCAGCTATCTCAACTATGCCTTACATATTCACTGAAAAAGGTTTTGTGCCAAACAACTTGATTAGTGCTACACAAGCGTTAAAGAATAGTGATTTATATTCTGTCACAAGTTTGATTAGTTCTGACATTGCAGGAGCACGGTTTAAAGGTACAAATAGTTTGGCAGTTGAATTGTTAAACCACCCTAGCAAGTTCAATAACAAGGTGAGTTATTGGCAAACGGCGTTGTTGAATCTGTTACTGAATGGTAATTCGTTTATGCTTATTGAGCGTGATGGTGGCGTTGTTTCTGGTCTGCGAATGATACCTTCTAACGCAGTTACCATTGATATTACAGATGATGTATTGACTTATGACATAAACGCATTTGATGAGTTTCCAACAATTAACAATGTACCTGCTAGCGATATGATCCATGCAAAAATCATGGCATATGGTGATACACAGTTAGACATGCTAATCGGGCATTCACCACTTGAAGCGTTGGCTAATGAGATTAACCAGCAGAATCAAGCTAACAAGTTGTCGCTAACCACGCTAAAGGGCGCAATCAACCCCACGAGTTTGATTAAGATACCTGAAGGTACGTTGAGTAAAGAAGCCAAGAAAGCAGTTCGTAGCGAGTTTGAAGAAGCCAACACTGGTGAAAACGCTGGACGTGTCATGGTATTAGACCAATCAGCTGATTTTTCAACTGTTTCAATCAATGCTGACGTTGCTAAGTATTTGGCTAACCTTGATTGGGGACGAACACAAATTGCTAAAACGTTTGGCGTGCCTGATTCATATTTGAATGGTTCAGGAGACCAACAGTCTAGTTTAGACCAAATCAGTGCATTGTACGTTGGTGGGTTAAATCGTTATATTGAACCATTGATGTCAGAACTCAACTTTAAGTTGGGAGGCGATTTGCAATTGGATATGGCTCAAATTATGGACTATTCAAACACGACTTTTAAGGAAGATGTGCTTAATTGGGTCGATAAACAAATCATCACACCTAGTGAAGCTAGAGAATTACTAGCCAGAAGGGGGGTGATTTAGTGACCGAACATGAGAAGTATTTTCACGAGTTAGACAAGTTGGAAATTCGTGAATCACAAAGTAATGATTCAATCGGGCAAATTGCTGGCTATGCCTTGAAGTTTAACAAGCCAAGTTCCGCTATCGCACCATTTGTTGAATACATTGCACCACACGCCTTAGATGGCGTTAATTTATCACAGACGTTGGCATTATATGACCATGATTATGCAAATATTCTGGGTCGTACTGATGCTGATACCTTAAAGCTAGAAGTTGATGATGTTGGGCTTAGCTTTGTTCTCGACTTGGCAGACACGTCATTGGGCAGAGATGTCTATAACAACGTGAAAGCTGGTAATTTAAGAGGCATGAGCTTTGGCTTTATTGTTGCTAACGGCGGTGATAGCTGGAAACGTGACGATAAGCCAGTCCGTACTATCAACAAAATAGCAAAATTAAATGAAATAAGCGTGGTAACAATGCCAGCTTATGATGATACAAGCGTTTCAGTGACACGATCATTGGACGCTTTTTTGTTGCAATCAAATTATAAAGAGAAAGTGAGGGTTTATCTCGATGAAGCTTAATGAGCTAGAAGATAAATTAACGGCAAAGACTGCTGAATTAAACGATAAGACAGTTGAAGTCCGTTCTGCCGTTGAAGATGATGAAAAGTCTGTTGAAGATGTCAAGACTGGCATGTCTGACATTGATGCATTAAAGAAAGAAATTTCAGGTATCGAAGAAGATATTAAGGCATTGAAAGATGCTGCTGACTTAGATGTTCCTAAGAAGGGCGAAGAGCCTGCACCAGTTGCGCCTAAAAAACGTGAAGGTGAAGATGAAATTTTGCCTGATGAAGGCGATTCTGCTGATGTATCAACGGAAGATGAACCAGTAATCAATAAAAAGAAAGAAGATGAGGACGCTGAAAAGCGTGACTTAGGAGGAATGGAAGATATGAAGAAGAACGTTGCTGGAGCGACAGAGCCTAACGCAGTTGAAGCATTTGGTGATTACTTAAAGTCAGGTGAAACACGTGATGTTACTGGTCTGAAGCTATCAGACGGTGCTGTTATTATCCCTGAAACAATTTTGAACCCTGAACATGAGGAACACCAATTTCCACGTTTGGGTTCATTAGTTCGTAATGTTTCAGTTACAACCACTACTGGTAAGTTGCCAGTATTCATGAACTCAACTGATAAGTTGGCAGCACACAAAGAATACGACCCAACTGCTGCTAATGCCGCACCAGAAATCAAGCCTATTATGTGGGACTTGAAGTCATACACTGGTGCATACGTATTCTCACAAGAATTGATTTCAGATTCATCATATAACTGGGAATCTGAATTGCGTTCACGCTTGGTTGAGTTGCGTGATAACACTGATGATTCATTGATTATTGATGCTTTGACTAAGGACATCACACCAGTTGATAGTGAAGATTTAATTGCTGACATCAAGACTGCTTTGAACGTTACTTTGAAGCCACAAGATTCAGCGCAAGCATCAGTTGTTTTGTCACAATCAGCTTATGATGCTATTGATCACATTAATGACGGTGAAGGTCGCCCTATGTTGCAACCTAACATTGCACAAGGAACTGGCAAGTTGTTCTTAGGTAAGCAAGTAATCGTTCTTGATGATGCTTTGTTCCCAGATGGTGTTAATGCCATTGTTGCACCGCTACAAAAGGCAGTCATCAACTTCAAGTTGACTGAAATTACTGGTCAATTCCAAGATACTTATGATGTTTGGTACAAGCAATTGGGTATTTTCTTGCGTGAGAACGTTGTACAAGCACGCCCAGAGTTGATCGTAAACATCAACGGTACAGTTCCAGCGAGTAGCACCGAAGGTGAGTAGTACAAAAGTAAATGCTCATGGCGCAACTATTGAAGCTAAATAGAAAGGAGAGACATGGCTACATTTGATTTATATAACAGCGACAAAGTAGAACAATCTGGCGTTGAATCATCAATTGAAATTACTGGCTTAAAGCCTAATACACAATATGACGACTATGGTCTAGCTTATGCAGGAAAATCTGCCAAAACACCATTGTCATTTAAGACTGCTACGCAACCTGTTACTGGTGTATCGCTAGACAAGGCAACGTTGTCGCTTGAAACAGGTAAGACTGCCACACTAAAGGCAACAGTTGCTCCCACTGATGCCACCAACAAAGGTTTGAACTGGGCAAGTACAGATGAGGCAATTGCAACAGTTGACAACAACGGTAAAGTTGCTGGTGTAAAAGTTGGTGAAGCTACCGCAGTTGCAACAACTGATGATGGTGGCAAAACTGCTGAAGCTAAGATTACCGTTACAGAAAAGCTTGCTGACCCAGAGCCAACAGAATAAGGGGGTTAGCGTGTGGAATTAATTACGGCAGAACAAGTATGTGATGAGTTACATATTGACCAATCTGAAGAAGAATTAGCTACAATTGGGCGGCTGCTGGTCGATTCCAGTGCGCTAATTCGTGGTTCAATATCAAACGATGTGACTGACGAACAGATTTTTGCATTAAGTGGTGACGTATACAATCGGTTGATTTTAGCTTTAGTAACTCGTATGTATTATGACCGAGAGCTAAGCAACGGTTACGGCATGGGCATTCAAATCATGCTCAACCAAGTAAGGGCAAGGGTATTAGGTGATGGATAATAACACGTTTAATAGCCGTTTGAAGCCCTCTGACCTGAATCGTAAAGCCGAGTTTGGCGATTTAAAGTCGGTTAAAAACCCTAATACTGGTGGCTACAAGAAAGAATTTGTTAAGCGGTTTTCATTATGGTTTGCAACTCGTACGCGTACTATCAGTCAACAAGTTTCACTGGTGGGTACAGAGTGGGAAAACACCAAAGTGATTGTCACTCATCACAAAGAAGAGATTGAAGATATTCAACTGGTCAAAATTGGCAAGGCTATCTATGATGTGGTGAGCTATTCACCAGATGAAAGCAACAAGTACATTGCCTATGACTATATCACTCTGAAAAGGCGGTCTTAATATGGCAAGCCTTGAAGAAGTATTAAGCGTTTTTTTAGATCAGGTGGAAAGTGTATCGGCTGGCATCTCAACTGAAGATAGAAAACGAATAACTAAAGCTGAAGCTAAGGTATTTAAGAACGAGGTGGAACAAGTCACACACGATAAGCACTATCGCAATCGAAAGACTGGTGCAGACCCACATCTTGCTGATTCAGTGCTTATGCAAAGCAATCGAAACGGTACTTCATCAGTTGGTTGGGACTATTCTAAGTCTCGACAGGGACATTTGATTGAAAATGGAACGAAATTCCCACTATATACCGCGAATGGTCGCATGCACAAGAACGCTGGTCAGGTTGCTATTCGTGGTGATCACTTTGTTCGTAAGACACGTCAAAACAAGCGAGTACAAAAGAAAATGTTACAGGCTGGTGCAGCAGAGTATTCACAGATTGTTCGAGAAAGGGGGGACAACTAATCGCAAGATATATTGAAGAAGTTGCTGATGTTATCAGTGATTTAAACCCTGATTTTGAAGTCTACGTGGATAAGATACCAGATGAAACTATTGATGATGTACACGTGACCCAAGTATTGCTTACAGAATCGCTTATGGAAAATGAACTGTACGGTGATATGACGTTTAATGCTATTGATGCAGGTGTGGACATTCAAATATTCTATTCAGTTGATTTTACAGGCGATATGCAGTTGACAGAAATCAAGCTCATGAAAGAACTTGAGGCTAGAAATTGGCGAACGATAAACAGTGAGCCACATTATCTAGATTTAAGTCAGACTGATGAGCAACAAATGATTAAAAATATTGAAGTTAGAAAAGTTATTGAGATTGACGTTTAGTCAGTCTTTTTTATTAGAAAGGAAATTAATTAATATGGCACAAGGTGGACAAGTAGGTTTAAAGCACACTTACATGGCATTGGTTGATGAAAACAACGAGATTATTACTGGAGATACTGGACTTGCAGAAGATGGTTTGTATACATCAAATGCTAAGGACTTAGGTACATCATCAGCTAACATCACTAACATGGCGCAAGCTGGTAAGCAAATTTATGGTGACAACGGAATGGTTGACCAATCTAAGGCAAAGTCATTCCCACAAGTTGCAGGTGTTTGGAATGGTTTGCCATTCGAGACTAAGCAAAAGCTTTTGGGACGTGAAGGAGACGGCAATGGAGGCTGGGTAGACACTACCAGCACTCACAAGGTCGCTTTGATTGTTGAGACTGAAACGTTAGATCGTGCTAACTCAATTTTCTATTCATTCTCAAATGGTGAGTTTATTGAGCCAGCATCAAATATTCAAACGGATAACAATGAAGAGCAACGTGTTACTGATGCGTTGACTTACCAATCATTTGGTGACGACCGCTGGAATGGTCAAGGTATGAAGGTGTTCTTCTCTGGTGCAGAAGGCTTCAAGAAGGAAGATATGTTATCAGAAGTTTTGGGTGGCTATTCAGCGAGTAGCACCAACCCCGAAGGTGAGTAAACTGACAGCAAACACTCATGGAGCAGTGATTGAAGCTTCATAGCAAGCAGGGGCTTAGTCCCCTGATACATATCATGCCTGCTAGTTATTAGTGGGCATCAAAAAAACGAAAGGTGAAATGATATGCAAATTAAAGTTGAACAATTAGCAAAGAAACCGTTTGAGGTAAAAAGTTCTGTTAAGAACTTGAAGAAAACGTATAAATTCCAAAAAGATATGGCACAAATGGAGGACATCACTGAAACTGCTGAAGGAACAGAAATGTTTGATGCAATGGATAATATGCTAGATGAATTGATTGATTACTTATCAACTATCTTACATTTGAATGCAAAACAAGCTGAATCATTGGAAGAATTAGAACAACCAGAACTTATTTTTATGGCACAACGTGTAGCTATGCGTTTAATGGGTGCATCAGAAGAAGATATTGCGTCAATTAATGAAGATGCTGAAGAGGGTTTAGAAGCAACCCCAGAGAACGAGTAATCACTTACGACAATCATCTAATGGACATCAGACTGTTTGAGAAAGATGCCATGCAACAACTCCACTGGTCTTTGTCTGATATTGAAGATGAAGATTACGAGGAGCTTATGGCAGTTCTTGGTGCTGATGAAAACAATAAGATGGTTGATCCAGAAGAATTTGCTAAGCAATTCATGTAGAAAGGAGGATATATGGCAACAGAAAAAGTTGGAGACCTGTTAAAAACGGACATTGACATAGATGTCACTAAAGCCGAGAACTCGCTGAAAAAGTTACAGTCGGCAGTTAAAGATTCAACTTCTGAATGGAAACAAATGGAAAGCCAGATGAAGCAGTCTGGAGACTCTGTTAGTGCCAGTGAAGCTAAATATAAAGGGCTATCTGATTCTGTTGAGAAACAGAAAAACGTTGTAGCTAAACTGCGGTATGAGCAACAACAAGAAAAGCGTGACACTGATGATAGTGAACGGTCATACCAGCGCTACAATACGCAGATAACGCAGGCTGAACGTAAGCTGACTTCAATGACTAGCCAGTTAAAGAGTGCTGAACGTTCATACGAACTGCAAAAGTCAGGTATCATGTCGCTTAATAAAGAGATTAAGCAGAATGTTCAAGAGACTGATGCACAAGTTGACCGTTTAAAAGCTGAAGGTCGGGCTAGTGAAGCAAATAAGGTTAAGCACGAAGGTTTATCTAATACGATTGAAAAACAGAGTAAGCTCTATAAAGCTCAAAAAGCAGAGTTAGATCGTATGGAAAAGTCTGGCGATAAGTCGACTGAATCAATTAGTAAGCAACGTATCGCCCTTAATCGAACTGGTAAAGAATTAGCTGAAAACAAGACATCTTTGAAGTCCTTGAATTCAGAAATGCGCAGAACTAGTCCTAACCCATTTGTTCGTTTGTCTGAAAAGATTAAAGATACAAATAAGCACGCTAGAAAAACGCATACCATATTCAAGCAAGTATTTAGTGCGAACATTATGGCTAATGTGGCTGGTGCAGCATGGCGTAACATGACCATGCACATTGGTGATGCCGTTCGTTCTGGTAACGAATATCTTGAGCAACAGGATAAGATGAATGCCCAATGGAAAACCTTAGCAGGTTCTACTAAGGGCGCAAAAGAAATGACTAAGGGTATCAATGAACTAGCTTCAGCTGCTCAAAATAGTGCAGAGATGGTTAATGGACTTGCTACTCAATTCTATGCAGTTGATAAGAACAAAGACCAAGTGTTGGAGCTATCTAAGGCTACATTGACCTTGCAAGATGCCTTTGGTGCTACCGATGATGCCGTACAAAATTTTGGTAAGCAATGGTCACAGATGATGGCTAACGGTAAGGTTTCTGCACAGGACTTCATGAGTTTTACTAATGTTTTCCCTGCATTGAAACCAGCATTGCTAGACTATGAGCGAGATATAACTCACAACTCTAATCTAACGATGAAGCAGTTAAACGACATGATTTCGCAAGGCAAGATTTCATCTGAAACGATGAACAAAGTCTTAGTTGATACTGCTAACAAGAATAAGGAAGCTACTGAAAACTTTGGTAAGACAATACCTGGAATGACACGTACTATTCAATCAACTATGCCAAAGTTAATTGGTGAGATTGAAAAGCCATTCTACAAGATGAAAAACCCACTTGTTGGGTCAATTTCTACTTGGGTAACAGATAAGAATACGACTAAAGAGTTTAACAAGCTAGGTAAGGCACTTACAGAGGCACTGGGAAACATTACTGATGCGTTTGGTGGTGAAAAACTAGATGCAGGTAATGCTTTAGACGGTATGCTTCAAGGTTTAACCAAATCAATAAAAAACTTAGGTAAGTGGTCTAAAACTCATAAGAAAGATATACGTGAGTTCTTTAGCAACTTTAAAGAAAAGACTGCTGACACCATTAAGATACTTGGTTCAACTATGAAGGCATTTGCCGTGGTCGTAACACCTTTAATTAAATTAATGGCAGCACACCCAAAGATTGCTGGTACATTTTTGGCAGGCTTCATGGTCGCCAACAAATTAGCTGCTCCAATCGCTATGATGGGAGCTATGGCTGGCGCTACCAAGAAGATGTTCAATAGTTTTAGTGATAAAGAAGGTATCGCTAATAAGGTACTGACCAAGTTATGGCAGGCGGTCAAAACAATAGGCAGTAAAATTAAAAAAGCCATTGTTTGGACTGCTCAAATGTCTACCAAAGCAGCTAAAGCAGCATACAACGGTTTGAAAAAAGCCGTAGTTAGCTCTGCTAAAGGTGTTGGTAAGGCTTTGAAGTGGACTGCATCAATTGCTACCAAAGCAGCTAAAGTAGCGCTTACTGGTCTGCTTAAAACTGCTCAATTTGTGGGCAAGGGTCTTAAATTAGCTTTTAGTTTCTTGAAGGCTAATCCGTTCATCATGATCATCACTGGAATTGCTGCGGCAGTCGCTGCGTTTGCAGAACTGTATAAGCACAACAAGAAGTTCAGAAAATTCGTCAATAACATTGTTGCTTCAGTTAAAAGCTTTTACAAAAATGTTGTTAAGTGGTTCAAAAACACTTGGAACGGCGTTATCAAAACGTGGAACAGTTTCAAAAAGACGTTCACGAAAGGTTTCAACTCATTTAAAAAATCTATTACCAAAGCTTGGAATGCCTTTTTGAAGGTTATTTCAAAGGTGTGGAGCAATGGCTGGAATGCCGTCAAGAAAACATTTAATAAGTTTGTTAGCACATTTAAGCATACATTCAATTCATTTAAGAAATTCTTTGTAGATACATGGAATGCAATGAAAAGAACTGTTACTAAGATTGCCAAGTCACTTTGGCACGCAATTACTAGCGGTGTTAATGCATTTTTCAGAGGTTTCAAGAGCACATGGAATAAGATTAAGAGTTTCTTCCACAATACTTGGAAAGGTATGAAAACAATTGGTCATGATGCCATTTGGTCGATTAAAAATACCTTTGATAGTGTACTAGGAAAAATTCATAAGGCGTTCAGCAACACTTGGAGCAAGATTAAAACTGGCTTCAAGGACATGTGGGACGGCATGAAGCAACTGGCTCAAGACGGAATCAATGCGGTTATAAAGATACCAAACAAAGGTATTACTGGTATTAACTCATTGATCCATGACTTTGGTGGCCCTAAGCATGCTATCGGTAAGATACCAAAGGTAGCCTTTGCAACTGGTACTGGTGCATTTGGCAATGTCAGACGTGCAATCACTAAGCCAACACTAGCATTGCTAAATGACGGTAATGATAGTCCTGAAACTGGTAATCAAGAGATGTTGATTCACCCTAATGGGCAATCAGAACTGGTTCAGGGACGTAACACGCCACGTATCTTAGGTGCTGGAACAGAAGTTTTAAACGCTAAAGAAACGGCTATGATGATGGGCATGCAAGCCATGCCATTTAAGTCTGGAACTGGTTTCTGGTCACGTGCATGGAAAGGTGTAACTAACGTTGCAGGTAATGCATGGAGTGGCTTAAAGAATGGTGTTAAGAAGTTTACTTCAATGTTGAAGTTCATAACTAACGCCGTTGCGCACCCAGTTAAAACATTGAACGGTAAGCTAAACTTGAATACCAAAGGACTTGATGCAGTTTATAAAGACTTTGGAACTGGTTTCTTTAAAAAGACAACCGGTCAGGCTAAGAAGTGGTGGAAAACACTTTGGTCAATGGCATCAGAAGCATCAAACGCTGGTGCTGATGGTGGCATGAAGGGTGACGATTATCAATATAAGAACCGAGTAGCTGACTCAATGCCTCCTGATAAGTGGGGCTATTTCATTAAAGAATGTGTTTCTTTCGTTGCTAGTCGTTTAGCTAATTCTGGTGTACCAGCACACAAGTTTAGTCATTTAGGTAATGGTAGCGAGTGGGTCAATGCTAAAGTTCCTCACATGAGTAAGCCAAAGGTTGGTTCTGTTGCCGTTTACGGCCCGGGTTCTGAGTTTGGAAATCACGTTGCTATGGTTACTGGTGTTCAAGGCGATAAGATTTCTGGAGAAGAATATAACTGGCTTGGAAAACATGCTTATCACAAGTACCATGGACGTAATGCATCAGGAGCTACAACTTTCCTAGACTTTGGTTTGGGTGGTAGCAGTAAAGCGCCAGAAGTTAAGGCAAACAGCCCTATGGCAAAACTCATCAAACGTCAAACTGGTGGCATGATGAAATGGATACAAAAGTTTATCTCGCCTTTGAATGAATCATCAACTGGTAAAGATGGTGACGTACATTCATGGTCAGATGATGTTAAGAAAGCCCTGAATAAGTTAGGACTTTCAACTTCTGCTGCAATGGTACAAAAGGTATTGCGCCAAATAAGTACCGAATCTGGTGGTAACCCGAAAGCACGCCAACCAGGAGCAGACCCCGATGGTGACGGTTCAGGGCCAGCGCTAGGGTTAATGCAGACTAAGCGTAGCACATTCAATGCCAATGCCTTATCTGGTCACAAGAATATCTTCAATGGATATGACAATATCCTTGCAGGTTTGAACTATGCACGTAAGCGCTATGGTGATAGCTTGTCATTCTTGGGTAATGGTCATGGCTATGAAAATGGTGGCTTGATCAGTAATCACGGAATGTATGAAATTGCCGAACGCAACATGCCTGAGATGGTTATCCCACTTGCAGCCGAAAAGAAGTCACGTGCTAATCAACTATTAACTGAAGCTAACGAGCGTATCAACGGTAAATCTACTGATGATAGCCTAGTTAAGCAGTTAATCGAGCTGATGAAGCAGTGGAAGAGTTCGCAAGATAATCAAGGTGATACGTACGAAATCAATATCAACGTTAATGCTGATACAACGCTTGCTACCTTGAAAAAGATACAACAAGCGGTTGAAGATGCGATTACACGTAAGCAAAGTGCTAAGACACGAGTATTTGGAGGTTAAAAATATTGAAGCAGGGCGAGTTCACATTAGGGAACCTACAATCGAGTTCCCTCAATGCCAAATTAATGAATTATCCAATTGCAACATTGCCTGAAAGAAAAATAACACAAAATACTAGTCCTATCGGAATTGATAGGGCTATTTTATTTGATGATGGTAGTTATAATAACCGCCAAATTGATTTAACTGTTGGTTTTGAAGGAGCTAATGCTGACGAAAATGTAAGCAAATTTCTGGCTAAGTTGGACACTGGCAAGTATGAAGATTTCCGTATGTTTTCTGATGAAAATTATACCTACCAAGTGACACGATCGGGCGCAAGCACCAAAAAACGTCCTGATTATTCTGCAAGCTATCGTGAGCTGACGGTATCGCTGAACGCTGCACCATACAAGTATGTATATCCAGCCAAGCCAATTGAAGTTAAGGAAAACGTTGAAACTACTATCAAGAACCCAACAAGTTATGAGAGTAAGCCACTAATTCACATCACTGTGAATGGCGATACTGATTTAACAGTCAATGGCAAGGTTATTCACATCAAAGAAGTTAATACTGATATTTACTTGGACAGTGCTATACAAGATGCCTACATTGAAGAAGGATATACCATGACGAATGCCAATAGTAAGTTGAGTGTTGGCCCTTATCCAATATTCAAGTCAGGTAATAACAAAATTAAGTTGTCCGCAGGTACGGCAACAGTTGAAGGGAGGTGGCGCAGTATATGATACCGATTTTATATAAATCTGCTGAAGTCGATTTCACAACAAATGGCTTGGGTCTGCTTAATGATATTTATAGTGTTGATATTCAAGAGCAACGCAATGGACTGCTAACTTTAACTGCTAGTTATCCAACGAATGCCAAGCATTACAAAGAAATCGAGACAGGACGTATCATCTACGCTAAGCCCAACCCACTTGATAATGCACAAGCATTTCGTATCGTTAAAACGGAGCTAGATATTTCTGGCTACAATTTAAATATTGAAGCAGACCATATCACGTATGATCTAACGCACAACTTGGTTAAGGAAGTTCACTTGCAGGGTGATGGGCAAAATGCCATGACTCACTTGCAAAACGCTACTGTGACACCTCATCTATTTAAATTCACCTCCGATTTACAACATATTGGAGATAGTCGCTTGCAATATGTCAACCCAATGGAGGCTATTGCAGGTACTGAAGGCAGTATTTTACAAATTTGGGGCGGTGAGTTGCACCGTGATAATCGTATTATTTCCATGCTTTCAAGGCGTGGACGAGATAACTTCACAACTTTCCGACTAGGTAAAAACATTAATGGTTTGAAGTACACGGTTGATATGAGCAATGTGACTACTCGTATTGTTCCAACAGTTACCAAATCAGATGCCACAGATAGTGACAAAGCTTATTTCGTTGTTGGAGATGTGGTCGATTCAAAAAACTTGAACAAATATTCCAATGTTTATATTCAACATGTAGATATGGGCGAAAAGGTCACGATTAATGAAGGTGAAACTGATGAGCAGATAAAAGCTAAGATTGATAAGCAAGCCAAAAACTGGTTTACGCAATCGGCTAACACTGGCATAGATTTACCACAAGTCACTGTTGAAATTGATGTAACTAGCTTGCAAGATAGCGCCGATTATCAAGAAAAGTTTAGAAACCTTGAATCAGTTGGACTGACGGATACTGTTAGTGTTTATGTACCTGAATTTAACGTCAACGTCACGGCTATCGTTAATGAGTTGCACTATGATCCAGTGGCTGAACGAGTAACTAGTTTAGTTGTTGGGACAAGTAAGAAGTCATTTGCTGACAATAACAGTAATGCACTGGCAGAATTGCAAAACTCAATCACGCAAATTCGCCAAGATGCTACAACTGCAATTGTTAGTTCAAATGGTAAGAACACTAACTACTATAGTACGAAAAAACCAGCACACCCTGTTGAAGGTGATTTGTGGTTCAAACAAGTTGGTGATGAAACTTACCTGATGATATTCAAGGACGGACGTTGGCAAGAATGGGTATCGACTAAAACGCAAGAAGAAATTGCCAAGAAAGTTGATGATGCCATTCAAAAGGCTAAGGACTACACTGATGAACTGAATGATAAACAATCCAAAGAAGTGCAAGAGTTCCAGTCTGAAGCTAATGAAGCATTGAGTGAAGCAGCGGCCGAACGTAATAGTCTGTCAGTGCAAGCCGACACTATGTTAGATGGTGCTAACTCATACGCAGATAGTATGGCAGATAGTGCAGCGGCATACGGCAAGGCACAAGCTGGCGCAGTGTTAAGTCAGGCGCAAACGGAACTAGCAACGGCTAAGCAACAGTTAGGTTCAGAAGTATCGAAAGCACAATCTGATATTACTACCACTAATAAGCAGTTAGCTGGTAAAGTTAGCCAAACTGATTTTGATAAAACAACTGGTGATCTATCCACGAAGTACGGTCAGGTTAAAGCAACTGCTGATGCCGTAACGACTGATGTTGCTAAGTACAAGCAGACAAATGACAAGAAGGTATCTGCCAACATTGCAAGCATTGCTACTATGAGTGACCAGATTACTTCTAAGATAAGCAAGACTGACTTAGATAAAGCAACGGGTGAGTTAAACAGCAAGTTCACGCAACAGCAGCAGACTGTGGATAGCATTTCGCAGACCGTTACCGAGTTGCAGGCTAAAGCTAATTCACAAGGTCAGGTTAATCAGTTACTGAACACGGAGTTCACACCTGATTTAGAAGGTTGGTCAGCAACCAACAGTGATATATCTTATGCAGGAATAAGCAAGACTGTAACCGTTAATGGGTCTAATGTTCTTAATATCACGCATAGTGCTAACACAAATTGGTCGTCATACAGACAACAAATTAAAGATTTTGTTGCTGGAGATACGTTATCTGCCAGTGTTTATGCAAGAGCCACTTCAACTGGTTGGGGTTTTGCAATTGATAGTTTTAGCGCTGACGGAAAGAGAACGATTATTCAGCAAGTTACTGTTCCAACTACTAACACATTACTTAAGATTGAAAATGTGACTATTCCGAGTGACGCAAAGGAGCTTTATTTCTCGTTTTGGGGAAATACTGCTGGAACAGCGGTCATTTATAAACCAATGCTTGTATTTAATTCAACCGTTGGTGATTATGTTCAAGGTAATTACAACAACAATTCACGTGTTTCAGCGCTTGAAGTTGATTTAGACGGCATTAATGGTCTAGTAAATGACCCAAAGAACGGTTTATCTGCCACAGCGGCACTTGCAGCAAATGGACTATCTGTTGCTACAAAAGCACAAAATGACGCTGCAACAGCTATTCAAACAGCTGAGGGAGTGCAAACAAAAGTTGAGCAAATGGGTAGTATTAACCAGTTGGTAAATACCGAGTTCAGCCCTAATTTAGAGGGTTGGAACTCCAGTGAAACAAGTTCTGGTGTTAAAACACCTTATCGACAATACATTTATCAAGGTTCTAATATGTTGACGTTTGACGCACGTAACCAAACCGACAGAAAGTATTCATCAATTAAGCAAACAATTCCTTTTGCCACATCTGGAAGTAATCGTGTGGTGTCCTTGAGTTGGTGGTCAAGAATTGCCGAAGGTACTGGTTTATATGGAAGCACTCATATTCGTTCGTATGATGCAAATATGGTTAAATTAACTGATGTTGCTCAAAACTGGGATAGTAGCAGTTCAATGACTTTGCAGAAATTTGAAAATGCTGCCATACCTGATGAAGCACAGTTTGTCGAAGTTACGTTCGCTGTTCGTGAAGGTTATTTAGCTTTCTTGACAAAGCCAATGCTTGTATTTGATAAAACAGTTGGAACGTATGTTCAAGGTAACTACAACAACAATAACTCCTTAGAATCTACAAGAACGCAACTAGCAGGTCAGATTGCTGATGAAATTAAAGACCGTAAGAGTGGTGATGGGTCAGTTGTTACCCAAATGACAAATTTGATTGATAGTAGGGTAAAGAACGTTACAAGTGGTTATGAAACAGCAATAAGTCAATCGGCTGACAAAGTAATGGCTAGTGTCTCAATGCCTAATCAGCTGATTAACACAGAGTTCACACCTGATTTGGAAGGTTGGTCAGGGAATAGCTTTATCAGTTATGTCGCTGTGAACAAGAGTACGAAAAAAATGGGTTCAAATGTCTTAAACATTACACACAGTACTGATACTGGTTGGGGGCAATATAACCAAAAAATTAGTAATTTCATGGCCGGAGGTGTGGTATCTGCAAGTGTTTATGCGAGAGAAGATAGCGGTAATTGGGCATTTACTTTGGATAGTTATGACGTAACTGGCAAAAGAACGATTTTAAAATCAGTCAATGTAACAACTGGCTACACGTTATTAAAAATCGAAAATGTAACAATACCAAGTGATGCCGTTGAACTTCGATACTCGTTTTGGTGTCAAACGGCTGGAATGCTATTAATTGCACAACCAATGTTAGTATTCAGTAATACAGTTCCTACTTATATGCCGGGGTCTTACTCTGGAATAAATACGAGTACAGTATTAGAACTGTTTAAAGATAACTGGGCATTAGGTATTGCCGATAATTCTGGAAAGATTATTTCAGGTATTAATGGAGATACATCAGGGACGGTAATTCAAGGTAAGAAATTAGTTATCAATTCTGATACAACAATCAATGGTACAGCTTTCATTGATGGCTCTGTTATTAAAAATGCCTCAATTGGTACAGCACAGATTGGTAAAGCAGCAGTTGGTTCAGCTCAAATTATCAATGTTGATGTTTCTAAGATAAGCGGTAATATTGCTAACTTTATAACTGCTAATGTTAATACGTTGAATGCCAGAGTGCTGTACGGTGATACAGGACACTTAGGTACGACCGATACTGGTTTAATCATTAATAAACAAGATAATCATTTACAATTGTCGTCAAAAGGTCAATATAACGTTGATACAAAACGTGCACAATTAGAGTTACTGAATTACGCTGACAATATTGATAGTAATATGCAAGGTTCTTTGAACTACTACAAAAATCCGCATAATGCAGGTACTGGTTTGGGTATTCGTTTTTACGGTAATCAAATATTAGCTATTGATGAAGCCGTATCAACCGGTAATTTATACCTATCTCCATACGCTTCAGGTCAAGTTCAAGTTGTTAATCGAGATAGAAATGGATTCCAAGACATTAAAGCAAGTAAGTTTGTTACAAGTTCTGAACGAAAATATAAATCAGAAATTAATGAATTTAATGACGATGCTTTGGACTTAGTGAATGGACTAAATATTAGAAGTTATATAAAGAATAGCGAGAATGAAATTGGTGTTATTGCTGATGAAGCAGACGAAAGAATTTTGGATAAAACTAACACTGGTGTTGATTTATATAGCTTCGTTTCAGTCGTTGCAAAAGCGGTTCAAGAGTTATCAGAACAGGTGAAGGAGCTTCAGGATGAAAGACCAAATAATTAATAATTTAGCAGTGGAAATTGCTACATTAAACGTTAAATTAGCAACCGCACAAGCGGAAAATGCACAGTTACAACAACAATTACAAGCAAAAGAAAACGAGGATATTAATCATGAAAATTAATCAATCGACAACATTTGACGCACAACTACGAGATGCAAACGAAGCCACTTACGTGAACTTCACAGGTAGCGTTGATGCACAAGCAGTTCCTTCAATTAATTACTATATTTCTAATCAAGACACATACTTGGCAAACGTTAAGGCATTTCGTTCAGCATTAGTTGAGTTCCAAAATGCTGTTTTCGATGCAGCAGACGCTAAACAAGCAGAACTTGATGCACAAACACCAAAGGAGTAGTAATGAAAAACTTTATGCCGCACGACTTAATCGGGTGGCTTACTGTACTAACATCAATTAGTGGTGCGGTTTGGGTGGTTATTAAATTCACGTTCGTTAAATCATTCGACATGTTAAATGAGACGATGAAAGAATTAAAAAACACGATTGGGTCAGTTGACAAACGCATTGATAACTTAGATCGACGTACCAGTATACTCGAAGATTGGCGTGCATATCACGATAAAAAAGGTGATTAAATATGAATCTAAAAACAATTGGAGAGATTATTTTATTTCTCTGGAATACAGGAATCTTAACGGCAGTTGCATATGCAGCTAGCCGTTTTTTAGTTGCTCACACAAAGAACAAGAACTTGCTGTTGCTCAACGAATGGGCAATGCAAGCCGTGCAATATGCAGAGACACACTTGCACAGTTCAACGGATAAGAAGCAGGCTGCTTTGTCATTCTTAACTGAACGCTTAAATGCTAACAAGCTTGGCTTGAAGTTTGACGCTAAGCAACTTGATACAGCTATTGAACTGGCAGTTAAGCAATTGAAAGGAAGCAAATAATGGTAAACGTAATTAAAAATATCGTAGTACCTGGTCGTCCAGCGGTAGATAATGGATTAGCAGTAGCGCCTTTTAAACAAGTTCATCTACACTCAACTGGTAGTGTTGCACCTAATAAGAACTTTATTTCATACCTTTCACGGTCATGGGGTAATGCTTATTACACACACATTGTTGGTGAAGGACAAGCAATTCAAGTTGCCAATGTAAACGGCGGTGGATACGATCTTGGTGGAGATTGGAATTGGGAGGGCTATGCCTCAATTGAATTCAATGAAAATGTCCACTCACAAGCAGAGTTTAATCGTGACTATAAGATTTATATTGAACTAGCACGTCAATTAGCTCGTGAAGCTGGCATCACTGATTTTACTTTGGATAATGGTAGTATCGTGGGAATTAAGACGCACAACTACTGTTCACGAACTGGTCACGGTTCTGATCATGTTGACCCACTACCATTCCTGCAAAAGTGGGGTGTGCCGTATGATCAATTAAAGCATGATATTAAGTATGGTGTTGGTGGCTCAGTAACTACTTCTAGTAAATCAGCTAAGTCAACTGCCAAAGTAGACCAAGTTCTAAACGTAGGAGAATACTTTAAGGCTAAGCCTGCATATCGTGTGGACGATATGAAAAAGGTTAATGGTATTTGGCAAGTTTATAGTAACGAATTAGGTGGTGGTTCAAACAAAAACTGGACGCTTAACGGACTTGGTGTTGAGTCAGTTGACAAAGTTGATAAGAATGGTAAGAAAACAGCTAATCAAACACTAGCTGTTGGTGACTACTTCCGTTTGCATTCAGATCGCATTAAGGTAGTAGCAAACGATCCAGCAACTAACGGCGTGGCATTTGGCACTCGCTATGGCAATGTTTGGGTATCAGCAGATACACTAACTGAAGTTAAATAGTTAATTTTTATGAATTGTAAAATAACTATCAATAAACTATAATTTAATTAACCTGATAGCTTATCTCCAGCACTAAAAAAGCGATAATTAGTTGCATTAAACAAACAGCTATCAAGTTAAAAGCCCACTGGTCATTACGACTGGTGGGCTTTTTGTTGTTATTGGTTGACTATATTGAAATATTCGTGTAATATAATACCAAAATTAGTGATTGGAAAGGAGTGAATTATGTCAGTACAAAATAAGAATGTATTTGAAGATAAGAATGCTTTAGCCAGTTTTTTATTATCTTTTTATGACAGTCCAACTCCATTAAAAATTCAAAAATCAATATATCTATTATGGGCTTTTTATGCAGGTACATATGGGGCAATTGATTATGCTGAAGAAAATTTTAACAATGATAATAGTTTAAGGTATCCTACTCAGTTATTTGATCCTGCTTTCGAAGCGTGGAGGTACGGACCTGTTGACTATGATATCTATACAGAAATGAAACAGGATAAATTACCTGAAAGTGAAAGTGATTTAAACAATTTAATTGCCCAAAGTACTTTAGATGATGCTAGTCAAAAAAGAAATATTTATATGTTTTTGGAAAATTTGATTTCTCAAATCAATGATATGGATGATTTTTCTTTAGTTAATAGAACTCATCAAGACAAAAGTTGGTTAGATTCTTATAAAGAAGGAAAACCACATATAAATATTCCTTCCGAAATTATTCATGACGAGTATGTAAAAAAGTTATCAGGCACAATTTGATTATGGTAATTAATGAGGATTTATTTAATAGTATCGGTCTAGACAATAAACAAAAGATTAATCAGGAAGATGTCTTTTCAAAAGAAATAAGTGCTGGAAAAATTAGTATAGACAAATCTGAATTTTCTAAAGAGAAGATTGATGTTTTTTTCTCTGATTATGCTGGATATAGCATTAATTTAAAAAAATATAAATTTTCTAATTTTGATTCCGAATTTCCGCCTGATCAAGGAATTCAACAAGCGTTTAATTTAATTAAAAGCAACTATAAGCAATCTGTATTATTCGATTTTAATGAGATAAATAAATATTCAAATACCTATAATACACGTATGTTACCAATTTTAAAGGAACATATAAACTCATCGGTTCCTGAAGAAAAGAGATTTAATGCTTCAGAATATTTATACGCTGAAGGAAGAGTTCATAAACCTGGTAATGGTAAAGGACCGTTTCGTGTTTTTATGAGGTGGATCCCTATTCATAGTACATTGAATGGCAACATTCTTACCAAGGATGCTTTGGTTGTTGAATTCTATGACCCTTTTCACTTAGTTTTTCCGTGGAAAGATGGTATAAAGTACGAGAATGTATCATCTAATTCTAAAATGCTGAAAGAACGATATTATAAATCTATTCCAAAAAATTATAGACTTTATACGTTATGATATTTTAAGCCCACTAGGTTATTCGATTGAATAGCTTGGTGGGCTTTTTTGTTATGTGTTATAATTCCTGTGTAGAGTGTAATAGCTATTTGATTGACTACTCTTAATTAGCTCTACAAATAGTTATGTGTTGAATGAGTCATATAACTATTAAAACCGTGATTCACTCACCATCACTGATTGCTCTTTTCATGGTTTTAGCCACCAGCTTGTATGACTGGTGGTTTTTTTATGAGTTATTTAAAGCATCGTGTTAAAATATTTGTATAGATATTTGGTAGGCAACATTGACTACTAACTATCTTGATTAGATTCTTCTAGATTTTGTTTACTTACTACAGTTTTCATTTTGTTTTATCTCATCTTATTAGTTATTTGTAACTAGGATAGGACATTTTAAAAAGCCCCACTGGGTAGAGTAGTCACTCTATCTGGTGGGGCTTTTTTGTATTGGGAACTAACAGGGAACTATTTGTTGCCAAACCATTGATACAAAAGCGTTCTTGAACTTCAACAAAAATATGGTCTTGCTTAATTGCAATTCCTTACAAAAGCCGTTACATAGTGCTAAATGCCTATGTGGCGGTTTTTTTGTGCAAATTTTGGTTTGAGTTTTGTGTAATTACCTTGTGATACATTGCTGAAGACAAAGTTGACAAAGAAAACATTGATGCGTACAATAACGGGTATCAGTAGGGGACTTCATTGTATGTCAGAGAAGCTACGGGAGCTGTGAGTAGCGCAGGTGGAGTCACTGAACTATTTTTAAACATTGAAATAAACGAAAGAGAGTTGATCCGTGGAGACCAACTAATTTTTGGGTGGTACCGCGGAAAAACTTCGTCCCAGTAAATAGGTTTAATACCTGTTTACTGGGATTTTTTTATGCAGATAGGAGCAAAATAATGGGGTATTAAGGCATACAAGTCATGCAGGTGGTCTTACTCGTTATCGACTGAATTAGAAATAGCACATTAATGACAAAAATTATTTCATAAATAGAGGAGAACAGATAATGAATAAGCCGATGACATTTAAACAGAGTATTTTATTATTATTAGGATTAGTTTTTATTTTTAGTGGTAGTATCCTTGGCTTTGGGTTATCACCCAATGTGCCACTTGTGATTAGTATTATTACAGTCATGATATTTGCGAGAATTCGCCGAACATCTTGGCAAACAATCCAGGAACAGTTGCTAAAAGGGATTGAAAAAGCGCTGGCACCATTATTTTTGTTTCTGTTAATTGGTATGTTGATTGGATTATGGATGGCAACTAATACCATTCCATCGTTACTATGGGTTGGCTTAAAAATTGCCAATGTACAATGGTTTTTGCCAAGTGCATTACTGATTATGGGCTTGATGGGAACAATGATTGGATCTGCCTTTACAACGATAGCGACGGTAGGAGTTGCATTAATGGGCGTGGGGACTGCGATTGGATTTGACCCAGGTCTCGTCGCTGGTGCTGTACTGTCTGGTGCAATTTTTGGTGATAAAAGTTCACCATTATCTGATTCAACAAATTTAGCAGCATCAATCGCAGGGACTGACTTATTTGCACACATTAAGAACATGATGTGGACAACAATTCCAGCATTATTAGGCTCATTATTGATTTTTATTGTTTTCAATCAACATCAGGTCATTAAGGGTAGCATGAATGATTTGCAAAAGTTAGCTGATTTGTTAACCCCTACATGGTGGTCAGCATTGCCAATTTTATTGTTATTTATTATGGCGTGGCGTCATGTACCAGCCATTCCAACGTTATTAGTTAATATTACTGTGACAGGATTTATGTTTATGTTAAATCACACGCCACAGCAGTTGGCAGATGTTATTATGAATGGTTCAAAAACAACCATTAAAAATGAATTATTAGCAGCATTGTTGAACCGTGGGGGGATGCTTTCTATGATGCCCACAGTCATCATCATTATGCTGGCGCTAGCATTAGGTGGTTTATTAACTGAACAAGGTGTTTTAAAGGCGGTTATGACACCATTAGTCAAGCGCATTAAAACAAAAGCAGGCGTGATTACTGGTACGTTGGTGACAGGTATTTCAGCTAATTTCCTAATTGGTGAACAATACTTAGCAACGATTTTACCCGGACAACTTTGGCGCGATACTTTTGTTCGATTACAGGTGAGTCGGCTGGCTTTAGGAAGGACGTTGGAAGATTCAGGGACAGTGATTAATTACTTAGTACCTTGGGGTGTTGCTGGTAGTTTTGCTGCACAAACGTTAGGTGTGCCAGTGACTGCTTTTGCACCATTTACTTTTTTCGCATTACTATCACCTGTTTGTTCGCTAGTCAGTGCGTGGACTGGGATTGGACAGCTTAATCCTGACGATGAATAGCTTGCCAAGCTAATTGATGGGCGCCATGGTTTTGTTTTTCTGGTATCCAGGTGCTAATGATTAAATGATAGCGATCATAGTAATGTAATAATTGTGCTAATTGGGTACCAAAGTGCTTCGCATAGCGTTTATGAATACTGTCGATAACAATTTTAGAGTCGGCATAGTACATGATGGTATCAGTATCACTACTAAGCGTTGCTAACACTTGGAAAGCCCAAATAGCTGCTGCGAATTCTGCTTCATGATTTGACATATTTCCCAGGTAGTGATGCCGTTGAATTTGTTGTCCATCATATAAAATGACTAGACCGGCACCACTATTACCAGGGTTTCCTTGACTAGCAGCATCTGAATAAACTTTGATTAACATGACAAGTACCTCCAATTTCATTATACTAGATGATAGAAACATTCTCAGATGGTTTACAAACAACATGCTTATTAGTAAATCAGAAAGGACATAAGAATGAAGGGATATTACCAACCAGCAGGCCTACTTGGCTGGGTCAACTGGCTGTGGATTTTAATGATTGCTATGTTTGGCCTCGTCATGCTATTAGAGGTTACGCACCTCAACGTTTGGACAATTGGTGCTGTGGTAGTTTTCATTATTGTTGCACTATTAACTTATTTTAGAAGAAGAGTCGCATTGGCTACAGACGCACTTTGGATTTTACCAACGTTTGGCGTTCATACAGATAAATTTCGTTTTTCTGAAATGTCACATGTGCAGTTTACGAAAAGGACTGTCTTGTTCAGTTATGATGGTGAATATTATCATTTTTGGATGAACCGGCGCTTTTTGAACAGCTTAAGAAAAGAAATTGAAGGAAAAACAAATGACTGAGGAATCACTGACAATCACAGACCAGAAGGGACGCTTAGATAAAGTTGTCGCAGATGCATTTACTGAATATACACGAACACAAGTATCAAAGTGGATCGATGAAGGTGTTTTAACGGTCAATAAGGAAAACAAGAAACCAAATTACAAAGTACGTCCTGATGATGTCATATCATTTGTTGTGCCGGAACCAGTTGCTTTGGATCTTAAGCCAGAGAATTTACCGCTGGATATTGTCTACGAAGACGACGACTTATTAGTGGTTAATAAGCCGCAGGGGATGGTCGTTCATCCGGCTGCTGGTCATCCGAATGGTACGTTGGTCAATGCTCTAATGTATCATACTGAGCTGTCTTCAATTAATGGTGTTATTCGCCCAGGGATTGTGCACCGTATTGATAAAGATACGTCAGGCTTACTGATGGTTGCCAAAAATGATCAAGCACATGAGGCCTTGTCATTAGATTTAAAAAACAAGAAAAATCTACGCCAATATTATGCTTTGGTGCATGGTGAGTTTTCTGAGAATAAAGGCACGATTAAAGCACCGTTGGGACGTTCAAAAACCAATCGTAAGAAACAAGCTGTTATTGCTGGTGGTCGTGATGCCATCACTCATTTTGAAGTTGTTAAACGATATGTGGGTTATACGTTATTACGGGTAACCTTAGAAACTGGGCGTACACATCAAATTCGTGTACACATGGCCTATATTGGTCATCCAGTGGCTGGCGATCCATTATATGGACCAAAGAAAACGTTGGCGGGCAATGGTCAATTTTTACATGCGGCTACCTTAGGATTAACGCAACCAACAACAAAAGAAGCACTAACATTTGAGGCACCTTTACCACAGTATTTTGTTGACGCAATGGCAGAATTAGAACCTTATGCAGAAGAAAATAACTGATAGTACGCAAACCGTGTTGAACATGATAAAATAGACCTAGGTAAATTGAATGAATGTAACTTTCTTAAAGTAATCCTGTGAGTTTACTAGGAGGTAACGTAATGAATAAGACTGCATGAGACGTTATCCTTTTTAGAAGTGATGGGGTCTCTTTTTATTAGTTGAAATCAATGAGAGAAAAGGAATAGATTATGGCAAAAGAAATTGTTGATGCAATGGCGATGCAACGAGCACTCACAAGAATTACATATGAGATCATCGAAAAGAATAAAGGGGTGACAAATCTTGCTATTGTCGGGATAAAGACACGTGGCGTCTTTATTGGTCAACGAATTGCTGATCGCTTGCAACAATTAGAAGGAGCGACAATTCCTGTTATACCACTTGATATTACACATTATCGTGATGATGATGCTGAACGAGCTGGTGAAAAATCATCTTTTAATGTAGATATCGATAACAAGCGAATTATTTTAGTTGATGATGTGCTATTTACTGGTCGGACGATTCGGGCAGCCTTAGATGCCATTATGGATAACGGACGACCTGCAGCTGTTAACCTAGCAGTCTTAGTGGATCGAGGCCATCGTGAGTTACCAATCCGTGCTGATTTTGTTGGCAAAAATATTCCAACAGCAACTTCTGAAAAGATTCGCGTAAACATGAAAGAATTTGACGGCCAGGATGGTATTGAAATCCGTTAGTTTTTCAACGGTTAGACGGGAAGGAGGGATCGTTTAGCATTTGCCAAACGAGATCTACGTCATGACAACACGTTATTTAATTTTACAAGATGGTACGGTATACGAAGGTGAAGCTTTTGGGGCACCAGCAACGACTTTTGGTGAACTAGTGTTCAATACGGCGATGACTGGCTATCAAGAAATTATCACGAATCCAATTTATTACAATCAAATTATCATGTTTACGACACCGACAATTGGTGCGGCCGGTATCAACCATTATGCAGATGAAGCAATTGTGCCAGCAGTCAAAGGAGTGGTTGTACGTGAAATTGCGGAGATTTCAACTAATCGTATCCGAGCACTTAGCTTAAATGATTATTTGAAAAGACATAATATCCCCGGTATTTCGCAAATTGATACACGGGCATTAACACGACATTTACGTGAAACCGGGGTCCAAAAAGCATCAATTGTTGATCAACCAGATGACCATGCTTTTGATCAATTGCGAGCAATGGTATTAACTAATCAACAAATTGCGCAGATTTCAACACCGAAAGCATATGCTAATCCCGGACGCGGCGCAAATGTTGTGGTGCTGGATTTTGGCCTTAAAAGTGGTATTTTACGAATGTTAAGCGATTTTGATGCGAATGTGACCGTATTGCCTTTTTCAGCGACATTTGATGAGGTTGCCAATCTTGATCCAGATGGCCTAGTCATTTCATCTGGACCGGGTGATCCGGCACAAGTTCCGGAAACAGCGCTTGATCTTATTCGTGAATTTGAGACACGCGTGCCATTGTTTGGTATTGGTTTGGGGCATGAATTATTTGCGATAGCTAATGGGGCTAAAGTTAGTGAATTGACTTCAGCTCATCACGGCATGAACCATCCAATTCGTGAGCAAATCACGAAAGATATCATGTTTGCAACACAAGGACAGGCGTACTATGTTGATGCAAAATCTATTAAAGATACACCTTTGTTTGTAACCCATATCGATATTACTGATAACCAAATTCAAGGATTACGCCATCGGGATTACCCAGCATTTAGTGTACAATTTTTTCCAGATGCGGCTCCTGGACCATTAGAAGAGACCCAAGCATTCGCTGAGTTTATGGAAATGGTGATGGCCCGTCGAGGAGGTGGAACGATATGACAGAACGAGTATTAATCATTGGTGGTTCCGCTAACGATTTTGGTCGAGAAACTGAGGGTGATGTAGCGGCTTATCAGGTCGTTCAAGTACTGAAACAATATGGTCATGAAGTGGTGGTGGTTGATGACAATCCGTACTCATTTACTAGCGCACGTCACGATATCCAAGTCATTGAACAAACATTAACAGTTGAAAATCTGGTTCAAATTATTAATGATGAGCATATCACAGCGATGGTTGCGTCGGTAGGTGGATCAACAGCCACACGATTAGGTGCTGATATCCTGAGACTTATGGGTAACGGTGCACCAACGGTTTTGGGGTTATCTTTACCGGTCATGCAAGCTACCCAAAACACAAAATACCTACACGAGCGTTTGCAGCAACTAAATATACCGACAGTCCAGTCACGACTTGCTAGTAATGTGAGTGAGGTTTTTGATGCAACCAGAGATTTTGAGTTACCAGTTGTCATTCGACCAGTTGCGCCAATGGGTCAAACATTGCGATTACAGGTTGAAGATACAGATGATTTAGAGGAAGCGGCAGAAACCGCACTTGCTCGTTCAATTACACATCAGGTAAATATTGACAAGAGTATTCGTGGATACCAAGAAATTTCTATGTTGGTTATTCGTGATAAGAGTAATTCGACCATTTTAATTGGTGGTGTCGAAGATATGGACCCGGTTGGGATTCATTCAGCGGATTCAATTGCGATAACCCCAATTCAAACTTTGCCAGACCCGGTTTATCAAAAATTACGTGCTGCAGCAATCAAGGTTATTAGAGGCTTTGATGTTGTGGGGTTATTAGAAGTCCGTTTTGCAGTGGATCCTAAGAATAATGAATATGTCATTACCCGTGTGACACCTTACTTTGATCGGACAGCAGCCTTGTTGGTGGCAGCAACAGGTTATCCACTGGTTCCGGTGGTCGTTCGGTTAATGTTAGGTGAAAATATCGAAGATGTTCAGACACCGGTTATTGGGGCAAACCATACAGCATTATTAGAACCAACGATGGATCACATTGTGATTCGTTTCCCAATTTTTTCATTTGGAGATTTTGAATCAAATGGTGTTAAAACAGAGCATCGGTTAAACACAGTCCAAAAGTCAGTCGGGGCAACGATGGGAGTTGGTCGTAGTGTTGAAGAGGCTTTAGAGAAAGCTATTCGTGCGGCACACTTTAATAATCGTAATTTTTCACCAACTGTGATGAATGCGATAACTGATAATGAAATTATTGAGCAATTGATTTACCCGCGTGATAATCGAATCTTTGTATTAATGGAAGCCTTGCGCCGTGGTTACACGGTTGATGAACTAGCAGAAATGACAAAAATCAATGCTTTTTATTTCTATAAATTGGCTCAGATCAATAAATTAGAAGAGACCGTCAAGAACAATGCTTGGCAAACAGATGTTTTAAAATTAGCCAAGTATTATGGTCTTTCAGATGGGTTGATAGCCCGTTTATGGAATGCTAAGTTTGAAGAGATACGTCGTTATCGTTGGGATAATGGTATTTTGCCAACATTTAAGGCGTTTGAACCCTCTGCTGGCGAATTCGAAGAAGCAGCTAATCAATACTATTCTACTTTTGAGTCAGAGAATGAAAGTAATCGTTTAGACCGGCATTCCGTGTTAGTCATTGGTCCTGGTGGCTTCCGGTTAGGGGATGGAGCAGCTGCCTCCTACGTGATGGCGATGGTTGTCAAAGAACTCCAAAGCCAAAATATTAGTACGATTCTGATGAACAATAATCCGACTGATTTGATGTTTATGTCGGAGTTAGGTAGCAAAAAATATTATGAGCCGTTAGAAATTTCTGACGTTATGAACGTCATTGAAATCGAACAACCTGTGCAGGTATTTGTACCGGGTAATCGTATTAAATTAATAAAGAGTTTGCGGAAAAATGGTGTTAACGTCCAGGTAATTGCTAAGGAAAAATACCTGCCAAGTAGCATGAAAGATGACTTACCATATACAGTAATCAACTACTTTTATGATGGCCAAACTATCTATCTAATTGGCTTAGGTTATCAAAGCAACCAAGGAATTATTTTAGACCAAACCATGATGTCAGAGGAATTGTGGGAACGATTACCAAAGCCACGAATGAGTTCTGAAACACCAGGGCTTTATCAATTGATTATTAATCAATTACCAAGTTACGATGAAAACCCGGCGATGATTGTGCGACCAATGCCGTTTACGATGATAGCTTTCCTAGACAAGGTCACGGGTATAGATTGGTTACGTTTAGTCATTCGCTATATGTTAAATCGACAAACGTATGCCGAACAACAGTTTTTGGCGCAACTAAGTTCATTAGATTGGCGTGTACCAAAGGCGCAACTCGAGTATTGGGATGCGGATTTTGCGGAACATATGGAAATTAATGAAGAATTGGACAATGGTCGTTATGCGATTGGCGCAACTTACCGTATAATTTAAGTAACAGTTGTGTTTATATGATAAACTAGACAAGTTGAATTAAAAAATTTCTAGAAAGAAGGCACTACCGATGTGGAAAAAAGTATTAGGCGTGCTCGTCGTAATTGCGGTGGGTGTTGGGCTGGCTGCTTGGGGAATTGGCCCAAAGTTGCTCGTAACGACCGATGCAGGTAATGTTTCACAAGCTGAATATTACAAAAAGTTAAAAAGCTCTCCAGAAGGGCAAGAAGAATTGGCCAATATGATCATTCAAAAGGTTTTGGATGATAAATATGGAGATAAGGTTTCAAAGAAATCGATTGAATCACAATACGATGATGCCAAGTCACAATATGGTTCTCAATTCTCACAAGCTTTGTCACAAAATGGCATGACTGAAGACAGTTTCCGTGATTCATTGCGCCTACAAGCTTTAGAAAAGCAAGCAGTGATTGCAGATAAGCATTATTCAAATAAGCAACTACGTCAGGCTTACAAAGAATATCAACCAAAGGTTAATGTGTCAGTTATTTTGACTTCATCAGAAGATGATGCCAAAAAGGTTATTTCTGAACTTGACAAGGGTGGTGACTTTGCTAAGTTAGCCAAAGAAAAGTCAACTGATACTAATACCAAGAAAAACGGTGGTAAGATGACTGGCTTTGATTCAACTGACACTAATCTTGAAGATGATTTCAAGACAGCTGCTTTCAAGTTGAAGAAGGGTGAATACACGAAGACACCAATTAAGTCAACTTCATCAAAGGGTTACTTTGTTATTAAGATGAATTCAAAGAGTGATAAGAAGTCATTCAATGCTTTGAAGTCAAAGATGAAGAATATCTTAGTTGAAAAGACGATGTCAGATACATCTGAAGTTCAAGCAATTGTTGGTGAAGAATTAGGTAAGGCAAATGTAAACATTAAGGATTCAACATTACAAAATGTTTTGTCTACTTACACGCAAGCCGCCGCAACAGCTAAGACATCAAAGAATAGTTCATCTGCTGAAAGCTCAAGTTCTTCATCAGAAGCTTCTTCAAGTTCTGACGCAAGTTCATCAGCCTCATCAGAGAGTTCAAGTTCTGACGCAAGTTCAAGTTCTGCATCAAGTTCTAGTTCAGAAGATGATAAGTAATAGATGTTAAATAAATCAGGCTAGTACATTTCTGTTCTAGTCTGGTTTTTTATTGGATAAATTGCTGAAAGAAATTCGGATTTAGGTTACAATGGTTGTTGAATATAATAATTTGTTCGGTTTTTCGAAAAGAAATAAGAGGTAAACGAAGGATGCTTGATCGTTACACACGCCCGGAAATGGGACGTATTTGGTCGCTTAACAATCAATACCAATCGTGGTTAGATGTTGAAATAGCTGCTACGGCAGGATGGGTTTCAGTTGGTCATGTGCCAGCAGAGGACTTAGCTGCTATTCGGGCCAATGCAAAATTTGATGTTGATCGCATTGCAGAAATTGAACAGTCAACGCGTCATGATGTGGTTGCTTTTACCAGAAATGTTTCCGAATCATTGGGCGAAGAGCGTAAGTGGATACATTATGGGCTAACTTCAACGGATGTTGTTGATACGGCGCAAGCGTTGAGATTACGACAAGCTAACCAGGTGATTAAGGATGATTTGAAGGCATTAAAAGAAACGTTAGCTGAACTGGCATTAAAGTATAAAGACACGGTTATGATGGGACGTACACATGGTGTACAGGCGGAACCAACAACGTTTGGTTTAAAGATGGCACGATTCTATCAAGCAGCCGTACGCAACATTGAACGTTTTGATAAAGTTGCCGCAGCCATTGAAACGGGTAAACTTTCAGGAGCGGTAGGAACTTTCGCAAATATTCCACCACAAGTTGAAGAAGTGGCTATGAAAGAACTAGGGCTAACACCACAACCAATTGGTTCACAGGTATTACCACGTGATTTACATGCAGATTACATGACAACGATTGCGGTTATCGGTGCTAATTTGGAAGAGTTAGCAACGGAAATTCGTGGGTTACAACGTTCAGAAATTCATGAAGTCGAAGAAGGTTTCCGTGGTGGGCAAAAGGGTTCATCAGCAATGCCGCATAAACGTAATCCAATTGGTTCTGAGAATGTTGTTGGTTTGTCACGTGTCTTACGCGGTTATGCAGTAACCGCACTTGAAGATGTGACATTGTGGCACGAACGTGATATTTCACATTCTAGTGCGGAACGGATTGTGCTTGTTGATGGCACAACTGTCTTGGACTATATGTTGCATCGTTTGACAAATATTTTACGTAATCTACAAGTATTCCCAGACACAATGGAACAAAATATGGGTCGCACATATGGCTTGATTTATTCACAACGCTTGTTATTGAAATTGGTAGACGCTGGTTTATCACGTGAAGCAGCCTATGATACGGTGCAACCACTAACCGCCGAATCTTGGGACCACCAGCGACAATTCCGTGAGTTGGTGGATGCTGATGAGACAATTAAAGCTAATTTGACGCCTGCACAGATCGATGATGCCTTTGATTATCACTGGCACCTTAAGCATGTGGATGATATTTATAAGCGATTAGGGTTATTAGAAAAGTAAAATTGGCAGATATATTATGGCGAATGTAGTTACTTTAAAAATAGTTACATTTGTCATTTATTTTTTATTTAATAGATATTATTTGCACTGTCCATAAATACCAGTTATTATAGAGAAAATATAGAAACGGGGGATTATATTTATGGCATTCGAAGACGATGTAAAAGGAAAAGTAGATCAGGCTTCAGGTAAGGCAAAAGAAGTTGCTGGTGTTGTTTCTGATGATGAAAAGTTAGAGGCAGAAGGTAAGGCACAAGGCGTAGCTGGTAAGGCACGTGGCGCTTTCGGTGATGCTAAAGATAAAGCAGAAGAAGCAGCTAAGAACGCGAAAGAAAAGACAGAAGATGCAGTTGATAATTTGAAGTCAAAGTTTGATAAGGAAAAGTAGCTGACAAGATAAAAGGCTTTTGTCTTTTATCCGTTAGTTTTCACAATAGCGATCAGGACATTTATTAATGTTCTGGTGAACTGAACCCCGTAAGTTGGAGTAATTTCCAAAACTTACGGGGTTTTACTATGTTTTCAAAAGAAGTACAAATTGAAGCTGTCACAATGTATCTACAAGGTATTCCGCCTTATAAAATACGGAA
>NZ_JAMXDB010000008.1 GCF_024718545.1 Weissella fangxianensis | reverse complement strand
TCATTATCAAAACTATGACGAGCTGAAGTCTGCCGTCAATAATTATATCTATTACTACAATAATAAACGGATTAAAACAAAACTGGCCGGAAAAACTCCGGTTCAATACCGAAATCTTTCCGACCAGCTAGTTGCTTAAACTTCTCTCCAATTTTTGGGGTTCAGTTCAGGGTCTATTTTTATCATTATTACTGTCTTAAAACATTATCTACCATCAATGACGCTACGATAATCAACAACCGGTTTGATAAATTCACGGTACGATTGTTGTGACAAATAAGTAAAGCTTGGCCATAAACGATCATCAACCATAAACTTTAAGGCATTGACTGTTGAATGCCAAAGCTCTTCAGCTTGTTCTTGTTGATCATCCAGTGTCAATCTAACTACCTCTGCTAATTTCTTAACGAATGTAAAATAACTACCAAAGTCTGGTAACTCACATTCCTTAATGAATGTTAGCGTTCCTTCAACTGTCTCTTCATCGCCATTTTCCAATGCTAGCAATAACATATTGAAATTTAAGAGTCCGACATTCCAAACAGCTGCTGGCAAAAAGTTGTCCATCTCTACCAGACCATAGCCCTCTAAAGTCGCAATCTTTTGCACTTGATCAGACATTTTCTTAACCATCGTCTTAACGGTCTCATATGGTTCATGACGAATAATATTGGCAAATAACAACATATCCGTTGAAGAATATGAATCACGATGACCCAACAATTTCACAATTGCTGGACGTGCGATTTCAACCAAACGATAACGTTGTCCAGAATCAATCACTTGCGCATTAATTGCGCGTACTACATATAATAACAACCGAGTATCTTGCGTTTCTTCAAATAACGCCAACACCCGATAAACCATATCTTCATTTGGTGTTTGTGTGTATGAACTAGGATCTAATCCCAATTCTTTAACTGTTGAATCAACCAATTCGGGTTGTTCCAAATAAATATGTAGTAAAACTTCATCGTAAGATACACCAATTGTACTCAACAAGTTCACAAATGTTGTTGCGCTAACTCGACCATTGCCCTTTAAATAGTCGTACAAGCGCGATCTAGAAATATCGACAGATTTCAAAATAATCGGAATGGAAATATTACGCTTCTTTATAAAATGTATTAACGCATTCCGGACCGCCTCAGCAGGCACGCGATTTTTTCCCATGATAAATCTTTCCTCCACTACATATTACTCTTACATATCATTATACCGCTAATTCGCGAACCAATAGTAAATCTTAATTAATTTTCTACTAATTCAAAGAAACACCAGACAAATCAGCTTAAATTATTTATCACGCTGATAAAAATCTTTGGCGTTAAAGAAATCATTTAAGACCGTATTTTGTCCCGTCACCGTTTCATGCAAACGAATACCATCAACATTTATCCGTGCATTACGATAATAGTTATCTGTTAATTGACCCCATGATGCTTGTGAAGCATCAACATTATCAAAAATGCTAAAGCCTTTATTTTTGAGATAGGTATACTTTTCATTATCATTCGTATAATTGGTAAATGAACCAATATCTGCTCCGAATGGGAAAATCAACACTGGTGTCTTACCGACAATTGGCTGCACTTCCTTTCGCCAAAGTGTCGTATCCTTTTTAATATCAGCAATACCTGATTCGGCCATATTGATGTGTCCCCATGAATGTGACGCAAATTGCCAACCATTCTTTTTCATGACGTTCGCTACCTTTGTCGCTTTTTGTGCTTCGCGATACGTCTTTTTCGTGTCACCATATTGACTCTTTGATGAACGATAACCAAGTGTGCCATTGTACCCCGTTTCAGCAATCACACCTTTTGAACCACCATAAGAAAAATCTGGATGCTTTTTGATAAAGGTATCAATAATTGGCACCATATCATAATCACCAATTTTCTTCTGACCCTTATTGGTATATTGATTTTTGACATCACCTTGCTTATTAAGCACTAGTTTATCCGCAAATCCTGACTTTTTCATATACTCATAATAATTAACATCATCTTGTGAAATAATTAAAGGCTTTTTGCCTTTCGGTAGTTTAATTGTTTTGAATGTTACCTGACCTTGCTTATCAACCGAGATAATATCTTTAAAGTTAATTAGCACATAGCCATTATCATATAGCTGATTCAACATCGGCATAAATTCATCAATGGTCACCATGTAATCTTTGTATCCTTGTGCTTGCTCAGAAGCAAAGGCTTTCTTAGGATCAGCAATTAATGAATGGTAAAAAAGATGCGGAATCTTTGCTGGATCATCCCAAGTCACCAACTTTGATTGCTGATTATTAATACGTTTTTTCAGTGCATTAATTGACGATCCTTTATACTGAGACAATACTGTTTTGGCTTCTTTGTATTGGTACTGCTCACTTAAAAGCGTAGCCTGCTTGACTGCTTTGGTTTTCTGACTATCAGTTTTTGCCGCCATGACATCATTGCTAGCATCCCCACAGATTCCTAAACTTGCACCCAAAATTAATCCAATGAATAGGTTAATTTTTTTACCCTTTATCACAGTTATCCCCCCATAACTTATGCGAATATTAAATAATAAGTTAGCGCCATTTTATATCTTATGACCGCAAAAATACAGAGATTTGTATTAAAGAAGAGCGTGGAAAAAGTCGCTTTGAAGCTGGTGTGTAACGTAGTTTACGGCATTTTTGGCCGTAGCAATGCGAAGGGAAAGAATGCCGTAAATCACGTTACATTGAAGCTTCAGACTTTTGGAGCGCGTTTATGAAGAGCGTGAAAAAAATGCCTTGAAGCCGGTTGTATTATTTTTAAAACAAAAAGGGGTGGAACAAAATAAATGTTCCACCCCCCTTTTGATTAACATGCAATATAACTACTTCAAATAAGAAATCGGCTTTTGCACATCAATCTTTGTTCCTTGATACTTATCTTTCACATACTTTTGAATTGCTGGATCATGATAAAGCTTAACTAATTTCTTATAGACCTTTTTATCTTTATCAGAGATATCATCAGCGGCAGCTAAAATATTAACATTTTGCCGAGTGCTTTGATTAATTTTTTCATGATAAAGTGAGTCCTTCAACACATTTAGATTGCCTTCTAAGGCAACCGTATTTGAAATCAACGCTGCTCCCACACTGTTTAAGACACGTGGACCAGTCGTATCATCAATTTTCTTAAACTTTAGATGACGGGGGTTCGAAACAACATCCCCGACATTACCCAAAGAATCAAACCCCGGCTTTAACTCAATCAACCCTGCATCCTGCAATAGCAGTAATCCTCGCGATGTATTCGCTGGATTGTCCGCAATCGCAATTGTTGCACCAGTCGGAATATCTTTAATCGACTGATACTTATCTGAATATATACCCATTGGTTCTAAGTAAGTTGTGCCTAACACAGTTAACTTATTTTTCGGATTCTCATGATTATAAGAGTCATAATATGAATAAGATTGAAAGGCATTAACGTTCACATTATGTTCTGATGTTGCATTATTCATTTGTACACCATCATTAATTTGCTTCACACGAATTTTCAAGTTGAGTGCTTTGGCTTCTTTACTTTTCGCGATATGTTGCCAAACGTCGTAATCACTACCCATGGATCCGACGGTGATTTGTTTTGGTGCGTGGGCAATTTTATAGGTGTTAAACGTGTGCAATCCTACTGAAATAACGCCCAAAATCACGAGGCTACCAATTAATATCAACCAATTTTTTATTTTCACTGCCTGCTCCTCCTTACGTGATGTTACATATTAATTGTTTGATATTATAAATGTTCCACTTTACGAGCAATCCAGTCGCCAATAATTTGGGTAATGAATACCAAAACTAAAATAACCAATAAGGCAGCAATCGTAACGTCATTTTCAAAACGCGCATAGCCAACACTAATAGCAATATCGCCCAGACCACCTGAACCAATGGCACCAGCCATCGTTGTCAGACCAATCAAACTAATGATTGTCACAACTGAGACACGAATAATATCTGGTAAACACTCCCGTAAATAAATCCGGAAAATAATTTCAGTTGCACTTGACCCCATTGCTTGTGCTGCCTCAATAACTGATGGTTCAATACTTAGCAAGGCGTTTTGGACTTGGCGTGCGTAAAATGGAAAAATACCAACAATCAATGGGACTAGGGCAGCCGGCGTCCCAACTGTTGTCCCCACGATATACTTTGTAACTGGCGCCATAACTGCCAACAGGATAATAAATGGAACTGATCGTAACAGATTTACTACCTTATCTAAAAAACTATAAAATGATGGGTCAGCATTAATGCCACCTGGTTGTGTGACAACCAAAAAAATACCCGTTCCCAATCCAAGTACACCAGCGATTAAGGCTGACCAAAATGTCATATACAGTGTTTCCCAAGTGGACTGTACAAATTGTGGCCAAATACTAGCTACATTTGGAAACCAATTAGCTAACATCTATTTCTCCCTTCGCTTGTGGTGCCTCAGAAAAATCAGTCACTTTAACGCCTGCTGTTTGCAAGTAGTAAAAGGTTTGATCAAATTGGCCATCGACAGTAGATAAAACAACTAACATATAACCCAGTGATAATTGCGCAACTTTTTGTACATTCGCAAAAATGATATTGGCCTTAACGCCATATTGAATGGCTAATTCTGAAATCACTGACTCACTCGTCGCATCACTTGAGAACCGCAAATATAACAAACGTTCATTTGGCTGTAGTTTTTCTACTAACTGATCAGATACGATTTGTTGGCGCATTTCAGTCACATTAGCCGCAGACTCAACAAACTTTTCGTCAATGGTTGCTGTGGAGCAGTAAAGAGATCACCAACAAGACCTTGTTCAATAACTGAACCATCTGCCATGACCGCAACTTCCTGACAAATTGATTTGATGACCTGCATTTCGTGCGTAATCAAAACAATCGTTAATCCTAGCTCATCATTTAATTTTTTAAGTAATTCTAGAATCGATGCCGTCGTTTGCGGATCCAAAGCACTAGTTGCCTCATCACTGATCAATATGTCAGGATCACTCGCCAACGCACGTGCAATCGCAACACGTTGTTTTTGACCCCCTGACAGCTCTTCAGGATATGATTGTGCATATTCCGCTAATCCCACTAATTTTAGTAATTCAAAGGCTTTGGCTTCACGATCTTTTCGTGATATTTTCTTGCCGAGCAATGGATATTCAACATTGTTTAGCACCGTTCGTGAACGTAATAAATTAAAGTGTTGAAAAATCATCCCCACTTTTTGGCGGACACCTCGTAACTTTTTATCAGTTAATTGCTGTAAATCCTGACCAGATACACTGACTTTACCGCTACTTGGTCGTTGTAATAAATTGATTACCCGAACCAAAGTACTTTTACCAGCTCCTGAATAGCCAATAATGCCATAAATGCTACCTTTTTTTACTTGTAACGAAACATCATTCACGGCGGTCACTGTTTCACCTTTGCGCTCAAACGTCACATTAATGTCCTGCAAATCAATCGCAACATCTGCCACACCCATCGCATATTCCCCCTTTATTTTATTTAGTATCAACAATAAAAGTAATTGCGCGATTAGCTAAGGTGCATACCACCATCTACCAATAATGATTGACCAGTAATATAAGCTGCTCTTGGTGATGCAAACCAAGAAATAATTTCAGCAACATCTTCTGGTGTCGCTTCACGACCTAAACGAATTTCGGTCAAAGAATTAGCTCGTTGTTGCGAAACTGGTAATCCCTTAATTTGTGCAGTTCTAGCATCAATCCCATCACGCAACGGTGTCCGTACAATGCCCGGGCAGTAAGCATTCACTGTAATCTGATCAGCAGCTAATTCCTTGGCAGCAGATTGCGTTAAGCCACGAATACCAAATTTTGATGCTGAATAAGCACTTTGTAAGGCTGATGCTTCGATTCCAGCAAGAGATGCTGCATTAATAATGTGCCCCCCGTGACCTTGTTGTTTAAACTTTTTTGCAGCTGCTTGAATACCCCAATAAGTCCCTTTCAAATTGACATCAAACAAGCGTGAAATCTTTTCTGGGTCTGAATCAATAATCGAATCAATAAAGGCAACCCCCGCATTATTTATAAAGACGCCTAATTCGCCTAAATCGTTCACAGCCTCCTCAACCAAATTAAAGACAGCTTGCCGATCAGCCACATCCAAGACATATGCCTGTGCCTGAAAGCCTTGATCACGTAAATTTTGCGCTACCTGTGTCACGGTTGCCTCATTAATATCGGCAACGGCAACATTAAAACCATCATTAGCTAAGCGGTATGCTGCAGCCTCCCCAATTCCTTGACCGGCACCGGTAATAATTGCTGTTTGTCCCATGTTTAAATCCCCTTTTCAATAACATATTTTTACTAAACTAAAAGCCCTCACTTCTGTTGGTAATAACAGAAGTGAGGGCATCACGTTACCATTCTGATTTGTTTGCCAATTACTCAGACAAACCTCATTAACCGCAAAATGACTACTTTTGTCTATTTTACGGTTTGTCCGATAACGGAGACAACCCGAACAGTGCTTACTACTTTCTCACACTGCTTAATCATCGGCCATTTTTCGTTTACAATCCAAATCACGACTCTCAACAGTTGTCGTTTTTCTGTAAATTTGTGTTGTAACTACTTTCCGAATCACATTATTTAACTTCATTATTAAAATAAAAAACACCCTTAGGAACTATCTTCCTAAGGGCGTTTTACGCGCGGTACCACCTTAATTCCTGGTAAAAAACCAGCTTATTATGTTGCCATAATGAACTTGATATTGGTAGTTAACCATCGACAGCTTACCAGCGCTCACTGCTCTTTCGCTCAAAGACCATCTTCAGTTCGCTTAGTTACTTGTTCACACCAACCACAAGTTCTCTGAAAACGCCACGATCTTACTCATCTCATCATTGCTTTTTAATCTTATTTTAATCTGATATGAATTCTAAACTCATTAACATGTCATGTCAAGCAGCGAAACAAAATAATTTATCCAATTGTACATTAAAAACTAATCATCCACTGAAAAACGCAGTTGCATTTTCTTCGTCCCTAATTTAGTCATTTTACCCAATAATGTATTGGCAGCCAGCATATAGTTATCCGCCATTTTTTGGTTAACTGCTTCTAAATCAACCGTTTGACCTGCTTGAATGGCTTGATCTGTTTGCTGTTGTAGATTGACATTATCGGCAACAATTTGTTGTTCAAATCTTGCTTGCATATCTTGGTAAGTAGCAAAATCCTTGTCTGCAATGACCGCAATAACTCGAGTTAACCAGTAGCTCGTTGACACATCAAAGGTTGGCGTTGTTTTTTCAAAACTTGCTGGTGTCGTTGTGACACTAACATAAAACGGCACAAAGGCGTTAAAGGTATTCGGTCCATAGCCTAACCAGTGAACACCAGCAATATTAGCTGGCATGTTTGGCCGAATCTGTAAGATATGTGACTCTTGATTACGATTGATACCAATTGGACGATACTTTAATGGTGCTTGTTCATGTTCATATGGATCAAACGCAGTCCCTTGGTAATGTGAACTCAAAGCAAATTTGACATCATCCACTGACAACTTCTTTTTGGGATAGACGATAAATGGCAAATCTTGATCTTCAGGCTGTTCATTTGCAGTACCCTTAGCAAATAAACGATGCACATACCAAGCGCGTGGATTATTATAAACACGGTCCTTATCGCTTGCACTACCAAAAATATGCCGAAGATTAGGTGTCGTCATGTCAATATCTGGATTTAAATGATGATCTGTGATGAATGGTTCCAAATCAGCTGATGACATGGTATCTTCTGAATCAAAATCAAAATAATCAATATTAAAACGATTTGGCGCAACCACAAAGGCATCATCAGGAATCCGAATTGCTGCCCAATGATGACCACCAATTGATTCAAAATACCACACTTCTTCTCGATCAGAAAAAGCAATACCGTTAGATTCATAGGTGCCGTATGTCGTTAATAACTGACCCAAACGTGTCACACCTTCACGGGCAGATTTAATATAAGGCAATACGAGTGTTGTTATATCAGCTTCACCAATGCCACCATCAACTAAAGGATCAGCAGCTAATACACGGGTATTCGTTGTGCTGGTTTCAGTTGCGGTCATTGCCACATTTTGACTATTGATACCCGCTCCAGCCCAGACACCAAATGAATCATCAGCATCTGGTGTAGCCGTATAACGAAAACTCTTTTCAGGTAATGGTATTTTGACATGATTGGCCCCAGATTCATAAACCATTCCGGCATCATTTGCTGGATAGACCACAAATTTTTGTGGATTTGGCTCATCACCACCATCCTCATTACGAGCAATCATGGTTGATCCGTCGATAGTCGCATGCTTACCGACTAAAATAGTTGTACACGTTTTTTGATGTGCTTGATAACCTAGTTGATTCATTATTTGCTCCCCCTACATTTAAAATAGTTTTGAAAAAGGCTGGGACGTCAATATCTGTCCCAGCCTGTGTTCTTTAAAATGCATGAATGATATCAGATAAAACTACTCCTGATCATCATCTTCAGCACGATGTAATAATTCAGTGACTTCTGCTGGTTGTTCACCATCAGCAGGTGCCGTTGGTAACTCACCAGTGGTTTCAGCAGCAACTGTTTCTTCACTCGCTACTGTTTCGGCTTCATCCTCTTCTGGCACAATATGTGCCACTTTAGCAAACGTAGCCACAGCTGAATCATCATCCAAGCGAATGACACGAACACCTTGTGTGGCACGACCAGTTTCAGAAATAGAATCGACCGTGAAACGAATCATGACACCCTTATTAGTGGTCAACATGATATCTTCACTACCATCCACGACCTTTAAGCCAGCCAATGGACCATTCTTTTCTGTTACTTGGGCGGTTTTAATCCCTTTACCACCACGGCCCTTAATTGGATACTGCTCAACAGCCGTTTGCTTACCATAACCATTTTCAGTAATGATAAGCACATGACCATTTTCAATCAGTACTTGGGCACCGACAACATAGTCATCCGGACGTAGGGTAATGCCACGAACACCGGCAGCAGAGCGTCCCATTGAACGGACTGCTTCACTGTTAAATGAAACGGCATAACCACCATGCGTACCAATAATAATATTTTGATCACCATCGGTCACAAGTACGTTAATCAATTCATCCCCATCGTGCAAATTAATAGCTTTCAAACCATGGGTACGAATGTTACCAAATTCATTAACTGGTGTACGCTTTACGACACCTTGGCGTGTGGTAAAGAACAAATAGTCTTCACTTTCACTTGCATCACCACGGACGTTAATTACCGCCTGAATACTCTCGCCAGGTTCAACACCTAACAAATTGACCACTGGAATACCTTTGGCTGTGCGACCATATTCTGGTATCTCATAACCTTTCATCTTGTAAACTTTACCTGAATTTGTAAAGAATAACAGTGTGTCATGGGTTGATGTACCAATCAATTCATCGATAAAGTCATCATCATTGACGCCCATTCCTTGAATACCACGACCACCACGGTTTTGCGCACGGAATTCAGATTGTAGCATTCGTTTGATATAACCAGCATGAGTCAATGTGACAATGATGTCTTCTTCTTCAATCAAATCTTCATCTTCAATGCTTGTCACATCACCGATTTGCAATTCAGTACGACGATCATCACCATACTTAGACTGCACCTCAAGTAATTCAGTATAGATAATTTCATCGATTCGTTCAGGCTTTGCCAAAATATCTTGGAAATCAGCAATTGATGTTAACAATCCTTGATATTCCTTCTCGATTTTGTCACGTTCCAAACCAGTTAAACGAACCAAACGCATATCCAAAATAGCTTGTGATTGCTTATCAGATAAAGCGTAGTCAGACATTAACTTTTGCTTGGCAATTTCTGATGTTTCTGACTGACGAATAATATTAATAATGGCATCAATATGATCCAAAGCGATGCGCAATCCTTCAAGGATATGGGCACGTGCTTGCGCTTTGCGCAATTCAAATTCTGTTCGGCGACGAACAACTTTTTGCTGATGGTCTAGATAAGCAACTAGCATGTCTTTCAAGCTAAGTAACTTTGGACGACCATCTTGCACGGCAAGCATATTGAAACTAAAGCCAGTCTGCATCAAGGTATTCTTATACAAGCTGTTTAATACAACTGAAGCTGACACATCACGACGAATTTCAATCGCAATTCGATTTCCGTCTTGGTCAGACTCATCATTGACACCAGTAATTCCCTCGATACGCTTATCACGACCCAATTCAGCAATACGCTCAATTAATTTAGCCTTATTAACCATATATGGCAATTCGGTCACAATAATGTGCTCTTTACCTGATTTTTCAGTTTCGATTTCCGTCTTAGCACGAACGGTCACAACACCTTTTCCAGTTTCGTAAGCCTTACGAATACCAGATTTTCCCATCACAATTGCCCCAGTTGGGAAATCAGGTCCTGGAATAGCCTCCATTAAGTCAGCCGTTGTCGCATCAGGATTCTTCATTAACATATGAAGACCCGAAATAACTTCTCCCAAATTGTGTGGTGGAATATTAGTAGCCATTCCAACAGCGATACCATTTGCTCCATTAACTATTAAATTAGGAAAACGAGCTGGTAAAACAACAGGTTCACGATCAGTACCATCATAATTCTCTTGGAAATCAATCGTATCTTTATTGATGTCACGTAACATTTCGGTCGAAATTTTACTCAAACGCGCCTCGGTATAACGCATGGCGGCGGCAGGGTCACCATCGACCGATCCAAAGTTACCGTGTCCATCAACTAGCATGTAACGATATGAAAAGTCCTGAGCCATACGGACCATTGATTCATAGATTGCTGAATCTCCGTGTGGGTGATACTTTCCCATAACATCCCCAACAATACGCGCTGACTTTTTGTGTTGTTTATCAGGTGTCACACCCAGTTCATTCATACCATATAGAATACGACGATGAACTGGTTTTAACCCATCTCGTACATCTGGTAGTGCACGTGCCACAATAACTGACATGGCATAATCCAAGAAAGATGTTCGCATTTGCTCGCCAAGCTTAGCGGGTTTAATGCGGCTGTTTGTTTGTTCTTCTTCAGCCATTTGACTTCCTTTCTTTTACTGTTAGACGTCTAATTCAGCATATTGTGCATTTTCTTCAATAAACTTACGACGAGGCTCAACCTTGTCACCCATTAACATTGAGAAAATCATATCTGCCTCAATCGCATCATCCATTTCAACACGCAACAAACGACGAACTGATGGATCCATAGTTGTTTCCCATAATTGACTGGCATCCATTTCACCAAGTCCCTTATACCGTTGGATAACTGGCTTAGGTGATGCTGGCAACGTTGGTAGCAAAGCATCGAGCTCCTCATCAGCATCCAAATACTTAATAAATTTACCCTGGCGAACTTGGTAAAGTGGTGGCTGGGCAATATAAACATAGCCTGCCTCCAATAATGGACGCATGTAACGATAAATTAGCGTCAACAACAGCGTACGAATATGAGCACCATCGACATCGGCATCGGTCATGATAATCAACTTATGATACTTTGCCTTTGTGACATCAAACTCGCCACCAAAACCAGTACCCATTGCCGTAAACAACGAACGAATTTCATCATTAGCTAAAATCTTTTCCATTGATGCTTTTTCAACATTCAAAATTTTTCCACGAATTGGCAAAATAGCTTGTGTTAAACGCTCACGACCTTGCTTAGCAGAACCACCCGCTGAATCACCCTCAACGATAAATAGTTCTGATATTTCTGGATCTTTTGATGTATTATCAGCAAGTTTTCCGGGTAAGTTAGCAATTTCCAATCCTGACTTCTTACGAGTTGCTTCACGTGCACGCTTTGCAGCCATACGTGCTTTACCAGCTAAAATTCCTTTTTCAACGATTTGCTTGGCAGTCGTTGGATTCTCCATCATAAATCGAGCAAAAGTATCTGAGAACATACGGTCAACAGCTGTTCGGGCATCTGAATTACCCAACTTCGTTTTCGTTTGTCCCTCAAATTGTGGGTCAGGATGCTTTACTGAAACGATGGCTGTCAATCCTTCACGAACATCATCCCCAGAAAGCGCATCATCACTGTCTTTTAGTAATTTATTTTTACGAGCATAATCATTGATTACACGTGTTAAGGCTGACTTGAACCCAGTTTCATGGGTTCCTCCCTCATAAGTGTGAATATTGTTAGTGAATGACAGCAAATTGCTATGGAAATCATCCGTATATTGCAATGACACTTCAACATCAATATCATTTTCCATGCCCTCGACATAGATAGGTTCATTGAAAATAACATCTTTGTTAACATTCAAGAAATCAACATATTCTTTAATACCACCATCATAATGGAATGATTCGACAACTGGCTCTTCAGGACGCATATCGCTGATTGAAATACGCAAGCCCTTGTTCAAGAAAGCCAATTCACGAACACGATTCATCAACGTCTTATAATCAAATGTTGTTGTTTCACGGAAAATATCTGGATCTGGCGCAAAATGAACAATTGTTCCACGTGAAACAGGTTCGTCATCTACTGCAACAGTATGCATACCTGTTTTCACATGACCACGCTCAAAGTCCATTGCGTAACCTTTACCATCACGGACAACTAAAACATCCAAATTAGTTGATAAGGCATTAACAACTGATGCACCAACTCCGTGCAATCCACCTGAGACCTTGTATCCGCCGCCACCGAATTTTCCACCGGCATGTAAAATCGTAAAGACGGTTTCAAGGGCTGGTTTACCAGTCTTAACTTGAATATCGATTGGGATACCACGACCATTATCAATAACAGTGATTGAATTATCTTTTTCAATCGTTACTGTGATATGGTTTGCAAACCCTGCTAGGGCTTCATCAATACCATTATCGACAATTTCCCACACTAAATGGTGTAGTCCTTGACTTGATGTCGATCCAATATACATACCCGGACGCTTACGAACAGCTTCCAATCCTTCCAAAACTTGAATTTGACTGGCATCATAATCATCTGCTTGTGTATGCATTTGAGATACATCTTCTTCAGCCATGCTTCCCTCCTTAAACTTAACAACTAGTTATTTTCACTAGTATCCTCTGCCTTAACATCTTCATTTTCTATCAAATGTCCTGAATCAACATGAAATATCTTCGGCTCATGAATCAATTGACGTGCAACATCACTTAACGAAGGTGTGGTAATGAACGTCTGCACTTTATCTTGCATTGCCGCTAATAAATGTGTTTGTCGGTCACTATCTAACTCCGAAAGGACATCATCCAATAACAACACCGGATATTCACCCGTTTCTTCTTTCATCAACTCAATTTCAGCTAATTTAACTGCTAAAGCTGTTGTGCGTTGTTGGCCTTGTGAGCCAAAGTTAGCAACATCATGTTTATTCACATCAAAACGTAAATCATCTCGATGCGGTCCTAACATGGTTGTGCCCATTATAATTTCACGTTCACCTAATTTTTTGAACCTTGCTAACATTTCCTGTTTGACCGATGCAACGTCTGTTAATGACTCATCATCAAGCTGAGAAACATACTGAATATGCAACTGTTCATTATTTTGTGTTATTGCAGCTTGTATTGGTTGCGCTGCTGCATCTAATTTTTTAATCAATACGACGCGACGAGTAATTAATTCACTCGCAAAATCAACTAATTGTTCGGTTAAAACATCTAAATACAATTTATCCGATGCTTGTTTACTCTGTAATTGTTTTAAATAACGATTTCGTTGTTTTAAAACATCTTTATACTGATTAGCAGTATATAAGTATTTCGCACTCATTTGACTAAATTCACGATCAATAAAATTACGTCGAACGCTTGGCGAACCTTTCACGAGATTCAGGTCTTCTGGAGCAAATAAGATGACATTTAATTGACCAATATAATTAGCTAATTTTGCTTGATCTAAGTGATTAATACGCGCCTTTTTACCTTTATTCGTGAATTTTAAGGATAAAGGTACATTGCTATATTGACGAGCAACCGTTCCAGCAACTTGTGCTTCTTTTGCTTGCCAACTAATTAATTCTTTATCCGTCGACGTCCGATGTGAACGAGTTAAAGCTAAAACATAAATGGCTTCTAATAAATTGGTCTTACCTTGTGCATTTGGACCCAAAAAGACATTAACCCCCGATGAAAATGAAACATCTAATGCTTCATAATTTCGAAAGTTGTTTAGTTTTAACGACATTAGTTCCATTAGTTTGCACTAGCACCTGTTCCATTAATAACAAAACGCTCACCAGATGGGACGGCAATGATGTCTCCTGGATATAGTTTACGACCACGTCGATCATCAGGCTCCTCATTAACTAAGACAGTGTTTTCACGTAAGAACCACTTTGCCTGACCACCTGTTGCAATGATACTTTCCTCTTTTAACAATTGCCCTAATGTAATAAAGGGTGCTTGAATTTGCACTTCTGTTGCCAATTTTTCCATCCTTTCTACCGTTTGTTAAAACGGCATTTACACGGTTCCATATTGTGTATATTATACGCCTTTTTTTTGCATTTCACAATCTAATTACGGCTTCATAGCGTCTCTCAGGTTGTTTAATGATATTTAAATAAAAAAGCCGAAAATCGCTTTTTTGTCGTGAAATAGCAATTTTCGGCTTTTTAACTATTTTTAATAAGTTCTAACTGGCGTAATCAGTTGAATAAAGTTTGTTTCATTGTTTGTTGGCACTAATGTGAATGGATCCAACGCTGTTTTAAAGCCAATTTGAATTTGTTCATCCCCAAATGAACGTAATGCCTCTCGCATGTAATCTGGGTTAAACGAAATCGTCAGGTCATCACCAGCGGTTTCAGCAGCAAAAATTTGTTCTTCAACACGACCAACTTCTGGTGAATTTGATGAAATCAAAGACTTTTCACTAGCAATTGCAAATTGAATAACATTTGAACGACCTTCGTGACTCAGCAGAGCAGCACGTTCAATTGTTTGTAGTAAATCACGTGCGTTGATTGTCAAAGTTGTGCGCTTTTCAGTTGGAATCAACCGTGATGCATCAGGATAATTTCCTTCTAACAAACGTGAATAGAAGGTTGTATTTTCCCCTAATTGGAAAATTACTTGATTTTCAGCAACACGAACGTCAACTTTTTCAACTTCATCCAACATGGCTTGTAGTTGTGTTAATGAAGTTCCTGGCACGATAATGTCCGCATTAACATCTGAGTCATCAAAGGCAACTGAACGTTGTGCTAAACGATGACGATCAGTTGCAACTGCTGTTAGATTACCACCTGCAAGAATAAAGTGAACACCCGTTAATATGGGTTGACTTAATTGCTTTGAAACCGCAATTACGGTTTGACGGATAATTTCATCTAATGTATCAGCAGATAACGTCAAATCATTACGAACCTCAATTTCAGGGAGGTGTGGATAATTATTAGCATCTTGCCCATTAATATCAAATTCAGCATTTTCAGATGCGATTTTTGTTTGTAAACCAGAAGCGTTAGTTAACTTAAATGTTTCACCAGGTAGTCGCTTAACGATATTTGAAAAGAAAGTGGCTGGTAAAACAATGGCACCTGATTCGACAATTTGTAATTTGGCTTCATCATCATTAACTGGAATTAAAATTTCAATTGAAATATCTGTATTTGATCCAGTTAAGGTCAATCCTGTTTCATCAAGAACTAATTTGATCCCTTTTAAGATCGTCATTGATGTTCGTGAAGAAATAGCACGATTAACATTATTCATTGCTTTTATAAAAGCTGCTCGATTAATTGTAAATTCCATAAGATCTCCTCAATGCACAAAAACATAATTATGAAGTGCGTAATGCCTTACTTAATTATAAATAAAAAAGATAATAATAGTAATAAGGGGTGTGGAAAATGTGGATAACCATAATCTATACCATTACACCACGAATTGGTCTATGTATAGAAACCTGTGGATAACTTTTGGATAGTTAGTGAATTATTCACAATGTCATTCCTTACCCATTGCTCAATTCTTCACGAATTTTCTGTACCTGTTCAGCTAAAATACTATCATTTTCGATGGCATTTTCAATTTTTTCAGTAGAATGCATGACTGTTGTATGATCCTTGCCGCCAAATGATCGTCCAATTTGAGGTAAGGAATCCTGTGTTAGCTCGCGGGCAATATACATTGCAATTTGGCGAGGGACAACAATTTCCTTATTACGTTTTTTACCATTTAAATCTTGAACAGTGACATTAAAGAATTTAGCGACTGCTTCTTGAATGATTGGAATGGTAATCGCACGTTGTCGTTTGAAGTTCATGGCTTCTAATATTGTACGAGCAGTTTCAACTGTGATCGGTACATTTGAAAAACGCATTTTTCCAACAACTTGGTTGAACACACCTTCTAGATCACGAACGTTGGTATCTACGGCAGCCGCGATTTCATCGATAACATCGTTTGGAATGCTGAGATTTTCGAGATCAGACTTGTTTCTCAAAATGGCAACACGTGTTGGTAAGTCAGGCTTGGTAATATTTGCTGAGTATCCTTGACCGAAACGAGTGACTAGTCGCATTTCTAGTCCAGGAATTTCTTTTGGTAATTTATCAGATGTGAGGACAATTTGGTGATTTTCACGAGTAATTGCATTAAATGTATTGAAAAACTCTTCTTGGATTTTTTCTTTACCAGCTAAGAACTGCACATCATCGACCATGAGTAAATCAGTTGATCGGTATTCACGTTTAAAAGCTTCGGTTTCTTTTTGGCCACGACGTAGTGCTTCAGTAAAGTCATTGATGAAATCTTCGGTTGTAATAAATTTAACGTTTGCATCGGGTGTACGTTCTAGTACTTTGTTACCAATTGCTTGCATCAAGTGGGTTTTACCCAAACCAACACCACCATATATAAGAAGTGGATTCCATTGTGTACCTGGTTTATCGGCTACTGCTTGTGCAACAGCATAGGCTTCACGATTTTCGTCAGAAGAAACAAATGTTTCGAAGCGGAATTCTGGATTGAGAATTGATTGCGTTACAAATTCAGATGCCAAACTGTCTTTGCTTTGTTGTTGCTCTTTCTCTTCATCTTTATCTTGATCTTCTGGTAAGTCAAATAATGTTGTTGGTGTTGGCGAAACATAAGTTACTGAAGGAATGATGAATGTTGGTTGGCCTGTTAATTTTAGCGTTGCAGTCATGGCAGCCTGCATGAATGCTTGGTAATACGAACTACTTGCGTTCAACCATTCTGATGCAACTTGTTCGTATGCGGTGGTTAACTGTAAGGTTACCGTGTTATTTTCGTTTTCAACCAGTTGCAATGGTTTGAGCGTATCAACGTAATTTGTATATGAAAAGCCTTGCGAGATTGTTTGACGTAGCTCTTCTTTAATGGCGTTCCAAAGTTGGATAGGATCCATTTGGTAACCTCCTTTAAAAGTTTTATCTATTTTGTGGGTTTTCCACAGGACGTTTGCTGAATTTATTTTCATAAATAGCACAATTCGACAAATTTCATTTTATCAGTATGTGGATAAGTTTTCCACAAGGAATATGCTTGTTATATCAATGATTTACCCATTTTAAGTAACAATTTGGTAGATTCACAGGCTGTGGAAATCTAAATATGAGTTATCAACTGGATGTGAAACAAATTTTTAGGGCGATTCTGGAAAATGTGGATAACTTAGCGGAAAATAGAGAAATATACAAGCAATTGTTAACAACCAAAGCTTGTCATAATCGTTCTAAAATTAGTTATACACATATCCACAGGGTAATTAGGGATTGGTTTTCCCGATATGTGGAACATGTGGATAAACTGTGGATTATGGGGAAAACTCATGTAACGCTCCGTTATGTTGCCTGTTTTTATTAACATAACGCTCCGTTAGATTTTGGAAAACTTTTGGAAAAAGATAATTATATAAAATATAAAGTTTTCTTAAAGACAGTTGGTGATCATGATATTTCTTCAGTTTAAAAGTGCTTAAGAAAGCATAAAATGTTTAATATTCTTGATTTGGTTTATTTGTGATGGTACAATTGAATACGAATTGTGGTTTGGCCTTGCCAACCGCAGGCCAAATCTAACTACGAATGGGAGGTGTATTCATATGAAGCGTACATACCAACCTAAGAAGCGTCACCGCGAACGCGTACATGGTTTCCGCAAGCGCATGAACACTAGTAACGGTCGCAAGGTGCTAGCACGTCGCCGCCAAAAGGGCCGCAAGGTATTGTCAGCCTAATTAGGTCAGGCCTTCTATTAGGATTACTGATAATGATCGCGCATGAGTCGGCTTTTTGGCTGATTCGTGCGTTTTCTTTTGTCGTGAAAAAGTTTGGAGCAAAAACAAATGCGTAAGAGTTACCGTGTAAAAAAAGAAGCTGATTTTCAATTAGTTTTTGAACAGCATCACTCGGTCGCAAATAAAATGTTTATTGTTTACACAATGACGCGTGAACAACCGACCCACTTTCGTCTAGGAATTTCTATTTCAAAAAAAGTGGGTCTACGTGGTCATGAGCGTGTGTGGGTAAAGCGTCGTATTCGCCAAAGTGTTTTGGAATTTAAGCCAAAAATGCGTTCGGATATTGATATTTTAGTTATTGCACGCCCATCGGCACATGATCAAGACATGGCGATCATCAAAAAGAATTTAGAACACGTTTTTAAGTTAGCAAATGTTTTTGTTGATGAGGAAACGAAATAAAAAACTAATATAATATGGAGAGAACGAATGCAGACTCTTAGAAAAATGTTTACAATGCGTTCGGCAATTACAGCACTTGTTGCATTATTGATTATGATTATTGCAGCAGTGATGTATGATGGACATGTTGCAGGCGATGGTTTCTGGCGTGGTATCATTATTGCTAACTTCTCACGTTCAATTTTAGGTGTATCAGCTTGGTTTGGTGATAACTATGGTTTTGGAATCATTGTTTTCACTGTACTGATTCGTTTATTGATCCTACCTTTGATGGTTTATCAAACAGGTTCAATGCGCAAAATGCAAGAAATTGGACCAGAGTTAAAGAAGTTACAACAAAAGTATTCAAGTCGTGATCCTGAAACAATGCAGGCAATGCAAGCAGAACAAAAGAAACTGTATAAAGATGCAGGTGTCAATCCTTTTGCTAGCTTTATTCCGCTACTTGTTCAAATGCCAATCTTGATTGCCTTGTATACGGCTATTCGTACGACAAAGGTATTGGAGACGGGGACTTTCTTCTGGGTACAACTTGGAGAACGTGATCCTTACTTCATCTTGCCAATCTTGGCAGCCTTGTTTACGTTTGCTTCATCATACTTGGTGATGATGGGACAACCCGAAAAGAACGGTATGACAACATCGATGACATATATCATGCCAATTATGATTTTCATCTTTGCCATTTCAGTGCCTTCTGCCCTATCACTTTACTGGGTGATTTCAAATGCGTTCCAGGTTGCCCAAACTTGGACAATTCAAAACCCATTTGAAATACGTCGTGAACGTGAAGCAAAGAAAGAGGCCGAACGTGCTAAGCAACGTGCAATACGTAAAGCAGTACGGCGTCATAAGCGTTAATTATCAATAATAAATAGTCAGAATGAAGGTGCAATACTTTGTTCTGGCTATTTTTATTTACGATTGCTGGATTAACCTATTTTTAATTTAAAACCCTTATAGTATTAATTATGGTAAAATTAAGCATTGATAATAATATTTATAAGGAGCGTACCCATGAAAGCATTTCGTGAAATAATGTCTTGGGTTATTCCAATTTTGGTCGGATTACTTATCGCTTTTGGGGTAAGGTCTGTTTGGTTTACCATGGTTAAAGTTGATGGCTCATCAATGGATCCAAATCTAACCAATAGCGAACGAGTTTTTGTTTTTAGGACGGATAAAATAAAAACAGAAACGATTCATCGTGGTAGCGTCGTTGTTTTTGACGCTTACGGTGAAGATCCAACCGCAACTGAAAGTAAGGATTATGTGAAGCGTGTCATTGGATTGCCTGGTGATACGGTTAGTGCCGTTGACGGTGTTCTTAAAGTAAATGGCAAAGTTGTTGATCAGGATTACATTTCTGAATCAGAACAAGCAGCTACCAACAACGTCAACCAAGTTGGTAATTGGTCATCACTTAAGCAATTGGGTGATCGACAAGGTTGGACCGGTAAAAAGACGGTTAAAGTACCAGCTGGTAAGTACTTTGTATTAGGCGATCATCGTACAGTTTCTAATGATTCTCGTTATTGGGGATTTGTAGATAACGATAAAGTACTCGGTGTTGTTAAGGTACCATTCTGGGGTAACGATACTAAGAAACAAAATATTAATACGGCTTGGAAGTCGTATTTTGAATAAAAGTAGTTAGACAAATAAGCCTCACGACATGGATTCATGTTGTGAGGTTTATTTTATGAAATAACGTTTGTCATGATGTATTTGAATTAAGTAAGTGTCCTTTTTTGAATGATTTTTATCACAGATAAGTTTTTGTAATTCTGAGTTCAATGGGTATCTAGTAGTGTTGAAATAGTAGACAGTTTGTCGCCGTGATAATTGTTTAACAACTGGTGATAATTTTCGAGAATAAGGATTTGTCGGACAACCAATAAAAATATAGTAGCCTTGAAAAAACTGTCCTTTCATGAGGGCCTTTAATTGGACATTATTAATTGGATATGTCTTTTGTAAGTTTATACGATATTCATTTGGTTGTATTGTTGTTATTTTATATTCTGCTTGTTGTCTGCAGTAATTAATAGAAATTATTATTCCGAATACTAATATGAAGACAAAATTTATAGGTATTAATAGTTTATTTTTCATATCTACTCTTTAGACAGTGTGTTTTTAAAAAAATCGGGAGCGCCACCTTTATGATAGAAGGATATTTAACAGAGCGAAATTAATTGCTCCCCAAGCTATGTTAATTCCAGGTCCGTAGAGGTTAATATATAATGTCCATAGATATTCAGTCATAGAAATTAGAAATAAAAGAAGTAACCATATTTGTTTTTTGTGAAATAACTTGGGGATGCTTTGCATGTAAAGTACCTCGGTTCATAGTCGTTTATTTTTAAAGAGCTTAACACGGATAGTCAAATGACTGGACACAAATTAATAATCGTCCATTTTTAAACAGTGTATACTATAAAATGAACGGAGGTACTGTCATGCAGTTAGGATTAAAGGCTAGCACTAATAAGAATCAAATTGATGATCGATTAAAGTATCATCCTGATGTATTTGAATTTCATTTAACAGATCAAGACTTTACAAGTGATGGTTGGCAACATTTATTAAAAATGGTGTCTTATGTTAGTGATCAAGTTCCCCACATCGTTTTTCATCATCCTATGAAATGGCATGATCAGCGTTGTGAGTTATATACTAATCCAGCAATCAATCCAGCATTGTATCGATTTGTTATTCAAAGTGCTGAACGTTTAATCAAGTTGGCGGCACAAACTAATAGTTATGCATTGGTCCATGGGGCTTATAAATCTGCAGCAAGCGATATTACGACTCAATGGCCCACGATTGCAGCAGCACAAGATGCGGTGTTTGATGCCATGTCACGGTTAAGAGAGATTGCACCCGAGCATGTGGTTTTTGAGAATGGGATTTCACCAGTTTACTGGTATGGTGATCCAACATTTGAAGACCGGATTATTCAAGCCGACCTCCCCTTGGCATTTGATGTTAGCCATGCCTTTATTTCGGTCCAGGCTGATAATGACGCACTGATTGCGAGTCTAAAACACCTCAAACCACAAGTGAAACATTATCATTTGGTTGATTCGATGGGTAAAGACCATGATAGTTTGCCATTAGGGACTGGATTGGTGGACTGGCAGCGCGTGATTGGTGAATTAAATCCAGCTGCTAGCCGGATTTATGAAATTAATTTAGCTTATCAAGGAAATTGCCAAGAAATGATGGCGAGTCACCAATATTTAACGCAAATTGCTGACAAATGATTAATTATCTGAATCATATAAAAAGCTCACATCCTACCTAAAATTGTAGGATGTGAGCTTTTTATATATGATTTTGACACTTAAAAAGATAACTTTGTTATTTTCTTGAAAAAGCAAGATATGCCCTCTATACTGATAAATGAAAGCGTTTCCAGAAAAGGAGCAAGGCATATGGTTAAGAAAAAAGTTAGTTTGGTAATGGGAGTCGCAACAATAGCTGCTGCGGGGTTATTAACAGTGGGATATAGCCAAAAAGTGAGCAGTAATTCGGCGGATAAGTCGACACTGAAAGTCGCGACGTCGGGAACACTATATCCAACTTCATATCATGACTCAAAGTCGAAAAAGTTAACGGGTTATGATATCGAAGTGGTTCGTGCTGTGGCCAAAAAAATGGGACGCAAAGTGGAATTTAAGCAGTTGAATGTCGATGGTCAGCTAACGGCGGTTAAAACGGGCAAGGTTGATATGGCAGCCAATGATATTGGTATTTCGCCACAACGTAAGAAATCATATCGACTTTCAACCCCATACAAGCACTCATTTAACAGTATTGTTGTTCGTAAGAGTGATAGCTCAGGAATCAATTCATGGGATGATATTAAGGGTAAAAAAGCTGCGGGTGAAGCAGGCACAAGTTACCAACGTTTAGCCAAGCAACTTGATGCGAAGACGGTTAACTACAATAATGTTTCAAATGATGTCTACCTCCGTGATGTTAAAAATGGTCGTACTGATTTCATTATGAACGATTATTATCTACAAAAGTTGGCCTTAAAAGCTGTTCCTGATAATGATCTAAAAATTAAGAAAAACATGTATTTTAAAACAAAAGATGATGGGTCTGGTACTGGAATTTTGATGAAAAAGGATAATAAAAAGCTTGCCAAGCAAGTGAATAAGGCGCTGGCATCGCTCAAAAAAGATGGCACATTAAAGGATTTGTCTGAAAAGTTTTATGATGCAGATGTGACTAAGAAGCCAAATGTTCATATTTCAAAGAATTTTACGATTAAGGATTAAGGAAAGTGCTTATGGCGTTTTTACAGTATCTTTCAATTCCTAATTTCTTTGATGCGCCGCTAGCTATATCATCAATTCCATCAATTTTAGCCGGTTTTCCAGTTTCATTCGGCTTAACAATCGTCAGCTTTGGCTTAGCGCTGCTTTTAGGTCTACTACTTACGTTGGCGCAACTTAGCCACTTTAAAATTTTACATTGGGCAGCCCGTAGTTTTATTTCGTTTATGCGTGGCGTGCCAATGTTGGTGATTTTATTTGTGATCTACTTTGGGTTTGAAACAGCTGCTTTTCCCGCAGCAGTGATCGCTTTTACAGTTAGTAGTAGTGCCTTCGTCTCAGAAGTTTACCGTTCGTCATTTTTGGCCGTTGGCCAGGGACAATGGGACGCAGCGTATTCGTTAGGGCTACCCTATCGTAAGACGGTTAGAAAAGTGATTTTCCCGCAAGTTTTTCGGATTTCTATTCCAGCACTTGGTAATATTTTGCTAGATTTGTTTAAAGGTACCTCACTAGCTGCCATGATTACAGTCAGTGAAATGTTTATGAATGCGCAAATTATTGCGGGTGCTGATCAGGATTATATGACGATTTATATCACAATTGCAATTTTGTATTGGTTCTTCTGCTGGCTAATGACGATTGTGCAAACGATGTTAGAAAAGCGTTTGGCATAGTTGTTGCTGATTAAAATGTGTACGAAATTGTTCTAACTATAAATCCCCCGCTAAATAATTTAGCGGGGGATTTACGTTTTTTATTTAGGCTGTAGGCCTTTAAGCAAGAAATCAGTTGCTTCCTGGCTAGCATGAGTTATATCAAATGCAGTATTCCCTGAAAAAATTAAGGGGACAACGTAACTACCAGTTGTACTAAAAATATAGCGGATAATTCGACTAAACTCCCAATCAACAAGTTGGCCTTGTTGTTGATAATACGTAAAACTATTTTCTAACCTTTTTAAATGTAAATGGGTGAATTTTTCAATCACCTGTAAGCGTAATTTTTCATTAGTCATTGATTCACGTATCAAAATGCGAATTTGCGATAAATTGGTAGTGAAAAATTGCATACGGTTCTGAATCAGGTTTTGTAAAAAGTCTTTAAAATCCGATTGATCATTGTTCGTTGTTTCATTGACGAATTCACTAGCAATCTGTGGCACCACTGTATTGATGATAGAACCGACAACAGCCTGTAATAAATCATTTTTTGTTTTAAATTGCTTATATACAGTACCTTCTGCTACGTTAGCCAGCTTCGCGATATCACTAGTACTGGTGTTTTCAACACCTTTTTCAGAAAATAAGGTTAAACTTGCCTGTAGAACAGCTTTTTGCTTATCTGAAATATCCATAGTATGCAAACTTTTTTCAAATAGTGTTGGAATATTATTGGCCATTTAGGTAGTCTCCTTAAACTTCGCGGTACCGACGCACTGCATTCAAATTCAAAACTAAGAACACTGCGGCGAATAGCAGCAATATCAGTATGTTTGGCCAAATTTGGGTGATATTGAATCCCTTGGTAACGACATCACTCATGGCGTTAGCACCATAGTAAAGTGGCATTAAATGGCCAATGGCTTGTAGCCAGCCCGCCATTTGATCGACGGGGATGATTCCTGAGAAAAATACTTGAGGAATTGCAACAATTGGAATAAATTGCATCATCTGGAATTCGGATGCGGCGAACGTTGAAATAAATAATCCCATTGTTAAGGCAACTGCGGCCATTAAGACGTTGATTAGTAAGACATTCCAAATACTACCTAAAATTTGAATATCAAAAACATACATACTGTACAAAACGATTAGCAGCGTTTGAACAAGAGCAAAAATACCATAGCCACTTAAATAACCAGTAATGATTTCACCGCGCTTAACCGGCGTTGCTAGTAGTCGCTTTAATGTACCTGTGGTTCTTTCACGCAGTAGAGCAATTCCGGAAATTAGGAAAACAAAGAAGAAGACGACAAAGCCCATCATAATTGGTAAGAAGGCATCAAAGAAAGTGGTATCCTTATCGCCATAAATATAATGTGTGCTAACCGAATAGTTCTTAGCAGCATTATTTTTTTGATTAGACATGTCTGCTTGGGCATCTGTTTGCATACCTGCTTGCTTGGTCAAGGTCGTTAGCTGTTGTTGTAATTTTCCAATTGCTTCTTTTTGCGTCTTTAGAGTTGCGATAGTGGCTTGATTTTTCAGCTTAACTTGTCCTGCTTGTAAACTTTTTTTGATAATTGAACTTTTTGTCTGATTACTATTTTGTAGTGTTAAAGTCAATTTATCGCCTTTTTGGGTCATGACGGCAGCATAATCATGATCACGAATCAATTGTTTAGCAGAATCATCTGAAGAAACATGATGTATCTTGACGTTATCATTATTGACCGCTTTAACTAAAGTTGAATCGACATGCCGAACAGCCAAATCAGCGGTTTGATTGTTGTTTGACTGGAAAAGGAAATACACCAAAGTGAGAATCAGTAAGGGCGCAATGAACATCATTGCTAAGGTTCGCTTATCCCGCAACATTTCTTGTAAAACGCGTTTAATCATTGCTAGTGTGCGCATCTTGGTCCCTCCCTGCTTTTACGAATACTTCTTCGATATTATTAACACCAAATTCTTTTATGAGTTGCTCTGGTCGTCCTTGTGCAATGGCGATGCCATTACGAATCATTAATAGACTGTCAGATTCTTCAGCATCGTCCATCACATGAGTTGTTAGGAGAATTGTTTTACCCTTTTGGCTTAATCTGTGTAATTCTTGCCATATTTGTTGTCTTAATTCAGGGTCAATACCAACGGTTGGTTCATCTAAAATGAGAATATCTGGATTCGCAACTAAAGCGATTGCTAATGATAGACGACGTTTCATACCGCCAGAATAATCGCCAACGTGTTTATCTAAATCTTCATTTAAACTGACGACGTTTGTTGCATAGTCAATTTGTTCTGGTAGATCCTTGGTATCCATCCCTTGCATTTGGCCAAAGAAAGTTAAATTTTCTCGAGCAGTTAAGGTTTCATAGAGAGCATCAGCTTGAGCCATAAAGCCAATACGAGCTAAAATTTTACGGTTTGGCATGGTGGTGCCTAACACGGTAACCGACCCTTTTTTTGGTTTTAACATCCCCATGATGGAATTAATTAGGGTTGTTTTACCCGAACCACTTGGACCAATTAAACCTAAAATTTCCCCAGATGAAACGGATAAATTAATATCGCTAATCACGATATTTTTGCCATAGCCTTGGACAAGATCTGTCACTTGAATGACTTCTGCCATTTTGCATCCTCCCGATATCCTTTGCGTAGTTTTTAATTGTAAATGAGTGAGTACTCACTCTATGAGTCGATTATAGCACTTGTTAGAAAATATAAAAAAACATTAGGTTGTGTGGGCCTAATGTTTTTAGGATTGTTCAATTTTTGTCAGATTTTGATTTGGCGTATTTGGTGAAGAACGCTGGTACTGACTGAGCGAGTGTCATACAAGTTAAGAAAAATATATCACTATGGGGTACCTGAAGTGCAACAGCTAGATAAACCACTAAAATGAATAGCACCCAGATTGCCCGCAAGTGATTAACCGTCGACGTTCTATTTTTTTCTTGAAATTGGGGATGGGTATGCTCGTAAAAATAGCTACCAATTATCACTATGATTATTGCTAAACATAGAGTTAAGAATGACCGACCAAAATTATTGGTGACTTCTTTTGCAGTTGAATAGGTAGCTAATAATATAATCCACCAAATTGTTGCATATGTCCCATATTTCCAATCAATCATCTAATCCCTCCTCTATGGGCACATTGTAACATTCTTACATACTTAACGAATGATAAATGCTTCTATAAAAGTAAAAAACACTAATGGACGAAATAGTATCGCATCCATTAGTGTTTTTATTTTTTGTGCCATACAGCTGACAAACCTATTTTGGCTGAATAATCATCTGATTAGGTGTCTTTATTAATTGCAACGGTGTTTCAAAAGCTTCAGAAAGCAAATCGATTTGATTATGCATCAATGCAGCTGATTCACTAACTAAATCAGCGCTACGTCGTAACAACCAAATGTGATGGCTGTAGCGGAACGCTTGATTTAAATCATGCAGTACCATTAACACAGTCATTTGGTGCTTTTCTTGTAGTCGTTGCAACGTTTTTAGGAACAATTCTTGAAAATGTAGGTCTAAGAACGTTGTGGGTTCATCTAAAATTAATAGATCTGGTTGTTGTTGTAAAACAAATCCTAACCAGGCAAGCTGTTGTTGCCCACCAGATAAATCAAACATGTCCTGGTCTAGTAAAGGTGTTAATTGTAAGGTTTCAATCAGTTCTTCATCCATCGTTGCGTGGCTAAGTTGTAGTAATTCACGGACAGTCAAAGGTTCATATAATTGATTATGTTGTGATAATACGGCAACATGCTTCGCCTGACTAATTACTGACCCGCTATCAGGTAGTAACTCGGCCGTTAATAGTTGAATTAAGGTTGATTTACCAACACCGTTTGGACCAATCAATGCTGTAATTTGATGTGCCGGCAATCGCGCTGACACATTATCTAGTAATTTATGTTGACCACGGCTAAAAGACAAATGATCAATGTCGATCATGATGACCTCCTTTGATTAACATTAAGGCAAACAATGGACCACTGATTGCTAACAAGATAGCACTAGTTGGCAATTCTTTGGGTGCCAGTACCGTCCGCGCAATCGTGTCAGCGTTTAATAATAGTAAGCTTCCCCATAAAGCAGTTGGCCAGAGTAAATGCTGGCTTTTTTGTTTCGGACTCATAAAGCGAGCAATTTCTGGCAAGATAGCACCTAGGAAAAAAACAATTCCGATGAGACTGGTTAAAGCCCCAGTCCACAAGCCAATCGCTAGTAGGACGAACCAAATTGTTTTTTCTTCTGAAATGCCAAGTAGTTTTACTTGGCGAGAAGGGAGCGCAAAATATTTCAAATTTGGCCAAATAAAGATAATCAGAATCCAGCCAATGATGGTTACCATAATCAGCTGCATGACTTGTGGCCAGGTGACTGTGCTTAGCGATGGCAATGGTACACCCAACCCTTCGCTGGTAATGTTTGTTAATGCTTGGAAAGTCATTGCTGTTGCAATACCTAGCAAAATCAACCGTAACGGTGGCTGGTGTTTAGGTAAGACAACGAACCAGATAGCCGTTAACACTAAGCCGGCAAAGCTCCCCAGTAACACATTGCTGCTTAGCAAATTAGGAAAAAAAACCAGAAAAGCAATTAGCAAAAATTGGCTACCATTCATAATTCCTAGAATGGATGTATCAACGAGTTGGTTTCGTAATACGCTTTGCAGTAGTAGTCCGCTGATACCAATCAGGGCACCACTAATTACAGCGACTAGGATTCGTGGTAAACGGTAATTAATAATTAATTGCCAAGTATCATGATTTCCTTGTATGACTTTTACTAGTGAAATCGGTGTGCTACCGACAACCAATGCAATTAGGATACTGACAATCACTAAGATGGCCAAAATAAATCGATAATATTTGGACATTATCTCCTCCTACTTTTTAAGCCAGTTCCGAATTTTTTGATAAGCTTCAGGAGCATTTAAATTAGCCGTCATACTGAATTTTGGTTCTTCAGCGCGGTAAACCTGTCCCTCTTTAACAGCCGGAACGTTTTGCCAGGTTGATTGTTTGAACAAGCTATCAAAATTCTTAAAGACACTGTCGGGCATTGCATGAGCCATTGTAATGATAACTGTTGGTTGTGATTGCGCAACTTGCTCAGCATTCATCGAGACAAATGGACTTGAACCCGAACCAACAACGTGACCACCAGCTCGGTTGATTAAATCACCAACATAGCTATGCTTGGTACCAACTAAGAATGAACCACCAGGCATCCCCATTAATAACAAAACATTTTGTTGTTTCTTGGGATGTTGTTGTGGTAATGACAGTGATTGATTGAGCTTTTTAGCAGCAGCATCTTTATGGTAAGTCTTACCAAGAGAAGTTACCGTCGATTTGAGGTCTGATAATGTATCAAACTTCAATTGTTGATGCTTAATGTCATCACTGTCTAGTTTTTGTTGATAATCAGAGGCAATCGCAGCATCCAAATAGACCAAGTCTGGTTTTAACTGACCAATTTTCTCTAAATTCGGGGCAACGTGATTACCAACTTGCGGTAAATCACGATATTGCTTGGGGAGTGATTGCTGATCACCAGGTGTTGGGACACCAACTAAAGGTATATCTAGCTTATTAAATATTTGCGCCTGTGCGTTGGTTGTCACAACGATTCGCTTTGAAGTGGTCGTTGTGTCATGAGTTGGACGCATCATTAGCCAAACCCAGCCAGCACTAATAATTAATAGTATGACCAACAAAATGGCTAATACTTTTTGTTGTTTTCGCATAGGATATTACTTCTTTTTTAGATTAATTACTAACCCAAGAATAACACCAATTGCCAGTCCACCACCGACGATAGCAGCAACAGGTAATTGCTTATCCTTATCTTTATGAGTTTCTTTGGTTACCTGCTTGGTTGTTTTTTGGCTACTCTTACTTGTAGCCGACTTGTTCGTTTCACTAGAACTAGCAGTTGCTTCAGAGCTTTGGCTTGCTTCAGTTACACTAGAGCTACTTGCAGTTTCAGTTGAGCTCGTTGCTTGTGAACTGGCTGCTTGACTACTTGAACTTGAAGCTTGACTAGATGCAGATGAAGATGAGCTTGATGATGCTGCAGCGGGTACCGCTGAGGCATCAAGTGATAAACCAACGATATAGTTATGATGGTAGTTAATACTATTAACATCAACTTTAATCGCTGCATTATGACGAGCCTTTAAGTCTGTTGTCGTGAAACTGTAGGTAATCGTTTGTGAATCACCTGAGTCGCTTCGTGAAACATGAGCGCCTGCACCGTCAATATTCAAGATTTGTACAGGATAATTACCAAGGTCCTTTTGGGTCGTAACTGACGATGTGACATTATAACTACCGTTCCCAGTTGGAGTTACCGTTGCAGATTTTGCAAAGTAAGCAGCCGCATAGGATGTATTCGATGAACCATTCTCCAACACTTGCATTGGTACATTGTATGATTCAGCATGAATCGGTAATTGTATACCAAATAAAAATAGTAGCAATGCAAAGGTGGTCAATAGATAGCGTAAATATTTTTTGTTAGTCATCTACTTACCCCTTCTTAAAGAAGTTGGTCAATAGCGATACACCAACATATCCTAGGGCAGCGGCAATAATACCACCAGCGATAATCAGGACATTACGTTGGGTTGAATTATCTTTTTGATCAGCTTTGGCATTCTTGGCAACATTGGTACCAGACTTAACGGTAGCCTTTTTATTTGAATCAGCCTTTTTGTTAGCTTGCTTATCAGTGTTTTCATCGGCCTGTTGCTCAGTATTAGCATCATTATTTTCAAATGTGCCTGTTGCAGCTGGGTCAAATGTTCCATGTGAAACGCTGTTGTTCAACGGCATGGTCGTTGTATCACCAGACATGCTTGGCAAACCAGTTGCTGGTTGGGTTGCTTCACTAGCATTGCTTAGCGCACGGCCAATAACCAAGCGAATCGTGTAAGTGTGGTTATAGTTCAATGGCGCTGTGAAGTGCACATGAATCTTTGTGTTAATTGGCGCTTTCACTTCGTTTGCTGACAATGAGAACTTGTAAGTTGCTTGGTAGTAATTACCAGTTTTAATGTTACTTACGCGTTTTACTTGATGAGTACCATCCATAAATGAGATTGGTGCTGAACCCATCATTGTTGGCGTATGCGTTGTGACATAACCAGTATATGAGCCATTACTATTCTTAACCAATTGAATGGTTGGCAAGAAGTATTGGGCAGCAACCGAGGTGCTATTACTATTACCTTGCAAAATCGTTAGTTGATGCAAAGTTGCATTTGGAATACCTAGGCGACTTTGAGAACCAAGGTTATTTGCCGTTGCAGACTGGTCACCTGTTGATTGGTTATCTTGCTTATCTGGACCCAGACCACCACCTTTGTGTGTAGTTTGTGCATTTTTGACATCAAAAACAATGTCTGCACTTGGATGTTCAGTGAAGTGAATAGTTGGCACATAAATTGTCATATTAGACTTTAATGTGTGTAGTAAAGCTGATACGGGTAAGGTTACTTGCCAACCATGTGCTTTAGCTTGTGCCTTATGACCATTAACAGTGAAAGACCTCATTAATGACATGGCATCTTTTTGGGTTTTAAAGTTAATGGTTGCCTTACCGTTTTTAACATCCACAACGGCTGTCGATGTCATGTATTGTTGCATTGTTGATGGCGTTTGAGTACTAGTTTTGTAAACGTGATAACCAAGTACGTATCGACCATTTTTATGAATGTCTATTTGTTTATCAGTTTTTGGAGTTTTATTAGGTGTGGTAGAAGAGTTGGCTTGACTAGAGCTTACCTTGCTTGAAGATGAAGCACTTGATGAATTGGCTTGGCTAGAAGCCGAACTTGAATTAGAAGCGCTACCACTACCATTGTCTCCTGTTTTCTTAACGCTGCTCATATCAAAGACAATGTCTGCACTTGGATGCTCAGTAAAGTCTATTTGAGAGACGTAAACTGTCATCTTAGACTTCATTGTCTTTGAAAGGTCAGAAACAGGTACCGTTACAACCCAATTGTTGCCGTCAACTTTAGCGTCCTTACCATTAACAGAAAAGTCCTTCATCATTGACATGGCATCGTTCTTTGTTGCGAATTTAATGGTTGCTTTATTGTTTTTAACAGTGACGTTTGCTGGAGAAGTCATGTATTTTTCCATAGCAGAGGCAGTCTTGGTATTTGATTTGTAAACACGATAGTTTACAGAATACTTACCATCTTTGGTAATATCAGCTTTTGGATCTTTTTGGCTAGAAGAACTAGCAGAACTAGAGCTGGTCTGACTTGAAGATGAAGTGCTTGATGAATGAGAAGAACTAGAAGAACTGGTTTGGCTAGAAGAGCCACCACTACCGTTTTCCCCTGTCTTTTTAGCACTACTCATATCAAAGACGATATCTGCACTTGGCTTCTCAGTGAAGTCGATTGCAGCCACGTAAATCGTCATGTCAGATTTCATTGTCTTTGACAAGGCAGAAACAGGAACAGTTATTACCCAGTCATCACCATCGGCTTTAGCGGTGGCGCCGTTGATCGAAAACTCCTTCATCATTGACATAGCATCGTTTTGCGTTGCAAATTTGATCGTTGCTTGATCATCTTTAACGGTAACGTTTGCCGGTGACTTCATGTAGGTCTTCATCGTTGAATCAGTGGTTGTACCTGACTTGTAGACATTATAATTAATAGAATAAGTGCCGTCTTGCAAGATGTCTTTGTCAGATGCTGCCGCTGATTCTGATGATGAGCTAGATGAATTGTTACTATCACTTGTTGTACCAGCAAGTGCAGGAGTCATGTCAAAAGTAATATTTGAGTTATAACCCTTACTTGGACTCATTGGTACACTGGTGAATGACGCCAAAGTCACTTTACCATCTTTGTCAGGTGTCAAATCCTTAGTTGGAATAGTGAAATCAACTGTGGTTTCATTATTAACAACTGATTTTGTCTGACCATCAAAAGTGACCGATGGAATCATCTTCATCATGCTAGGAACTTGGTAAGTTACACTAACAACACTAGTTAGCGCACCAACTTTGAAATTGAATTCCTTGGCGAAGAATTTATCCATCTGGCTATCAGGGCTGACCGCAATTTTGTAGTCGCCTGTCTTTAGGTTACTTTGGGCTACCAGTTTATTAACGTCAAAAGTAATATTTGATGGATAATCATGTGTATAACCTTGAGCAGATACATGCGTCAGTGATTTAAGAGTCAACTTACCATTTTCGTCAGGTGTTAAATCCTTCGTTGGAATAGTAAAGGTCGTCTCTTGGCCACTAACTGACTTTTTTTGACCAGCAAGTGTTATTGATGGAATCATTTTTGCCGCTGAAGCATCCTTTAGGCTTAACGTAATATCTGTTTGATCACCCTTTACGTCAATTTTGGCAGTGTCTTTCAAAAAGCGTGACATACCTTGATCGGCAGTAATGTTAACTGTTGATCCTGTTGACGAATCACTCTTATCTTTGGCATCAACAGTTGATGACTTAGTGTCATTGCTTTCTGCTTTATCGTCAGTCACAACACTTGAGGCAGTTGTGTCATTATTAGATGACTGTGAACTGCTACTACTTGTTTGACTTGAGCTTGAAGGTGCAACACTCGTGGTTGTGCTTGAATTAGCAATTGAAGAACTTGAACTTACAGAAGAAGTTACAGAAGAACTTTCTGAGCTAGCAGAACTAACTGAACTTGAAGAAGAACTTGTGTTAGCGCTAGAGCTAGTAGCCGTTTCTGGTTTAAATCCTTGAATTGCTAGGCGAATATCATATTTATGATCATAATCCATCGCATCAAGCTTAACGTGAACCTTTGTTTTGATAGGTTGACCACTAGCCAATTCATCTGCGGTCAAAGTTAGACGATAAACTGTCTGGTTATGACCATTTTTTTCGGTGGTGCCCATTTCAACAACTTGGTGCTGGGTATCTTCACTCGAAATTGGCTTATCACCTAGGTTGACGGGTGTATTTGAAGTTAAGTAAGCATAGTAATTACCATTAGCCTGCTTCTCCAATGAAATAGTGTCTAAATAAAACTGCGATGCAGTCGAGGTTGCGTCGCTGTTTCCTTGCAAAATCTTCAAATCGTAATTCTTTTTAGTTGTAGCAGCTTGTGTTGTCCCTGTTTCGGAAGCGTTAACAACGGTGTTAACACTTGAAACAGTTGTCGTTGCTAGCATACTTCCAAGAACAACTGTTGAAAACAATGATGCAGTTCGTGAAAAAGTACTCATAACTGTCCTAAAACTCCCTATATAATATTTAATTTTGTCCTATATATCAGACTTCACATAAATTTCATGAAAAGTTCATAATTGAACATAGCTAATTTTAAAGCTTATTTTTAGGTTAATCAAGCTATTTAAATTTATAGTCTCGATATCATTAGTGATAGAATAAATTAAAGAAAAATTGAGAGGTTACCGATATGAAACAGACATATGCGATTATTGGTTTGGGCCGTTTTGGGAGCTCATTACTAGAATCGCTAATAGACGCTGATCAAGAGGTTTTAGCGATTGATAAAGACCCGACTTTGGTTGAAAGTTATATGGATATTGCAACCCATGCGGTCATTGCGGATGCTCAGGATGAGGATGCTTTGCGTGATTTAGATTTGGCCAGTTTCGACCATGTTGTGGTAGCGATTGGTCATAATCAACAGGCTTCGATTTTGACAACTATTCTATTGAAGGATAATGGTGTTCGTCATGTGATTGCTAAAGCTGAGACTAATTTGCATGCACGCGTACTAGATAAAGTTGGTGCTGACCAGGTTGTCAGGCCTGAGAATGAAATGGCGCACCGTTTGGCTGAACAATTGATGACCCCTAACCTACTTAATTTTATTGATTTAGGGGGTAAATATTCATTGGGAGAAATCAAAATTGGCAGTTTGCGTTTTGCTAATAAAACGATAGAAGACATTGATATTAGGAAAACTTATGGTCTAAATATCATAGCTATCCGTTCAGAAGACCGCGTCATTATCACACCAGAACCTGATGAACTGATTCAAGTTGGTGATGTGTTAACTGTTGCTGGTGAAGCAAAAGATGTGAAGCGCTTTGAATCATTAGTAGCGAAAATTAGGTAATCATTACTATTGACTATTACGGTCAAACGGCATATAGTTAGTCATACTAATTTGTGTCTTGCGGAAAAAAGAAGTTATTAGTTATTGATAATATCTAGAGAGATTTGTGTCTGGTGAAAACAAATTATTATCGGCTAGTAAAGGAGCTTTTGGAGAGACGAAAATTACCTGTAATTAAGTGGCTTAGTCAGCGACTAAGAATTAGGGTGGAACCGCGTTATTAAACGTCCCTATGTCAAATTTAATTTGGCATGGGGACTTTTTTGTATCCTCATGCAGTGAGGTATATTTATGGATAATCAGTCGGAACGTGAATTATCACGTGGTCTTAAAGCACGCCATGTGCAGATGATCGCTATTGGTGGCGCGATTGGAACCGGTCTATTTTTAGGATCAGGATCGGCAATCAAAGCGGCAGGTCCAGCGCTTATTTTGGCTTATGCAATAACAGGGTTATTTGCATATTTAATGATGCGCGCAGTTGGTGAATTGCTACTATCAAATACAAAGATACGATCATTTATTGATTTCGTCCGAATTTATTTGGGTGATAAATGGGAGTTTGCGATTGGTTGGGCATATTGGTTAAGTTGGGCAAGCTTGGCGATGGCGGATTTGACTGCCAGTGGTATTTATTTGCGTTATTGGTTTCCTTCCTTGCCACAATGGGTAACACCATTAATTGTTATTATTGTCTTGGTCACTTTTAATTTGATTAATGTTCGTTGGTTTGGTGAGTTGGAGTCATGGTTTGCTTCTATTAAGGTATTTGCGATACTTGCCTTAATCGTGGTTGGAATTGGCTTGGTCCTTTCTGGCTTCCATACTGGTGGTAATACTGCCAGCTTTGGTAATTTGGTTTCACATGGTGGTTTCTTTGCCACTGGATTTAAGGGCTTTATCATGGCTTTTCCAATGGTAATCTTCGCCTTTACCGGAATTGAGATGGTTGGTTTAACTGCTGGTGAAACAGAAAATCCGGAACGTGATTTACCTAAAGCTATTAATTCGGTGCCATTAAGAATTGGTTTGTTCTACGTTGGTGCAATTGCTGTTATTATGTCAGTTTATCCTTGGGACCAAATTGACACGTCACAATCACCATTCGTTCAAGTATTTTCAGGGATGGGGATTAACTTTGCCGCAACCTTAGTAAACTTTGTGGTATTAACGGCTGCCCTATCGGCTGCTAATTCAGCAATTTTCTCAACGTCACGTACGTTATATGTGTTAGCTAAAAATAAACAAGCACCAAAGTCATTGGCGCGAGTTTCGAAAAATATGGTGCCTGTTACCGGGATGTTAGCATCAGCAATCGTCTTTTTAGCAGTCGTGTTGCTAAACTATTTCTACCCATCAAAAATTTTCGAAATGATCACAAGTGTTGCCACGATGAGTTTTATTTTTGTTTGGATATTAATTTTGTTTGCTCATATTAAATATAAGCAAACGGAGAAATCTGCTCATAATCCATACAAGATGCCTTGGTTCCCAGCAACCAGCTACTTAACGATTGGGTTCTTTGTCGTTGTGCTAATTATTTTGGCATTTGACCCATCAACAAGATTATCGGTCTTCTTAACCATCATCTTCTTTGGATTGATGTTGATTGGTTATAGTTCATGGTCAAAACATTTAAATAAAGTATAAATTATTGATTGGTTGGAAAGTGTCTTAAAAATTTCCAACCAATTTTTATTTGCTTCAAATTTATTGGTCTGAAAATATCTAGTATTGATGTTTATCACATTAGTTCGTATTTTATGGACTTAGGTGCTATTCTTTTGATTATCATTATGTTTAAACTAGATTGGCATAAATTAGATCAAATTGTTCCCAGACATATTATTATACTAATAGCCGTTACAGTCATTTTATTTTTAATTCCAGCAATCAACGACTTTATAATGAGTTTTATTGATGGATTTCAAGATGGACTTAATGGCAAACCATAGGATATTAAAGAAAGTGGTTGAGACAAAGTAAATGTCTCAACCACTTTTTGTTCTAAGCGTATTTTGGCCTGATCACTAATCCGTCAACAACAATTGAAACGCCAATCGATCCCCGTTTGGCACAGGCATCTGGACGTGACCACGATAATCAAAATCAGCTTTCTTAACGGTCTTTTGCATGCCTTTGTTCATCTCATGCGTATCAATGCGAATGTCACGATACCCATGGTCCAAAGATAATATCACTAAATCATGGATAAGTTGATGAGCCAGTCCTTGACCACGAACTTCAGCATCGATTGCGATACGATGTAAGGTCATGTACTGGGTTTCGTTACCTAACCAAGAACCATTAATTTCTTCGTAGGCTTTTTCTGGACCAGGGACTAGTTTGCCAACCCCAGCCACTTTGTGATTATGGATTAAGACATACATAATGCCCTGTTGAATATCTTTTTCGAATTCTTCACGACGTGGTTCGGCTGATCCTTGCCATTGTGGTGAATTTTGACTACCGAGATAGGCGACAGCTTGTTGAATGATGCGGTAGATATCATCAATATCTGAGGACCTCGCTTGACGAGTATAAGTTAATGGCATAGGATTTATCCCCTTACATGTTTGAATTTTGTATTTAATTATATCAAATAATGTTCATGACAGTATTTAAAAAATAAGCTAATAAAACCTGATTTTTTAACTTATTATAAGGAAAGTCTAGTTATACTTAACAGTAAGGGATTTTTGCTCGTAATGACTAATACACGATGAATTAAATGAAATGAGGAAATAATCAATGCAAAAACGACCAGGAGATAGTATCTTCCGTGCTGTTAAAGGTGCATTAATTGGATCAGGATTTATTTTACCAGGCATTAGTGGTGGTGCTTTAGCTGCCGTATTTGGATTATATGAACGATTAATTTTGTTTATGGCTAATCCATTGAAAAATTTTAAAGCAAATGTGCGTTTCTTTATGCCTGTGGGTATTGGCGCAGTGATTGGGATTTTTTTACTATCATTTTTGATTAGCTTTATGCTCGGAGAAATTGAGAATGTGGCCCGATGGTTTTTTATCGGCGCAATTTTAGGAACCGTGCCCACATTATGGTATGAAGCAGGGAAAATGGGGCGTTCAAAATGGGACATTAGCTTAGTCGTGCTTGCGGGTAGTTTAATGTTAGTATTTTTATGGTTTGGTCGGCCATTATTCTCAACGATTGAGCCAAGTATGCATGCTTGGTTCTTAGCGGGCGGTTTGATTGGACTAGGATTACTCGTTCCGGGATTAAGCCCATCTAATTTTTTGATTTATTTGGGACTATATAAAGGGATGAGTGATGGTATTAAGACCGGTGATTTGACGGTTTTGGTCCCGCTAATATTAGGACTACTAGTGATTGTCCTTGTGTTAGCTAAGGTCATGGCCTATATTTTCAAAGTTGCCTACGCGAAGCTGTTCCATATGATTTTTGGTATTGTCATGGCTTCAACAGTTATGATTGTCCCCGTAGATTATACTGGCTTCACTATTTGGCATTACTTGTTCTCAATTGGCCTACTAGCTTTGGGAACATGGTTAGGTTGGTGGATGGGTCGTTTAGAACAGACGGTTAAGCCTGCAACGATGTAGTTGAGGGATTGTTATACGTAAAAATCTCATGTTATAATGTGAATAGAAAAAGAGCCCTGTGGCAACAGGACTCCTTGTAGAACCGTTAGACGGTAGCAAAGATTGGTTAAATAACCGTTAGCTCTGCCAAGCTAAGACGGTTATTTTTTTTGCTAATTTTAATTAGCTCAACAACTAATGTGATTAAGGACACAATAAAAGTGCCAAACATCAGCATCAGTTGTAGGGCATCTGAAATCGACACCCAACTACCCCTTTCTTTAGAATCTGGTTTCAATATGGTTATTACACCATAAGCACCACCTCCTCTTTAGCATAGGAATAGCTACCATCTTAACTTTTCTACTTGTCGTATTATACAGAATCAAATATTGATTGATTATCTAATTTTTGAACGTTAATAAAGGCAATATATTAACATTTTTTGAAAGCGGTTTCTGAAATTGGTTGTATTCTACAGATAAACATGCTATGGTTATCTTGTTAAGTTAATTAACGTATCTGGGGTGCTGAAAAGCTGAGAACATACCCACTGAACCTGATTTGGTTAAAACCTGCGCAGGAAGATACAGTCCGTATATAGATTTTGATGGGCAGTCTTTTTGTGAAAACAAAGAGACTGCTTTTTTATTTTATAAGGATTGCATAGAGCAATTGGCAAAACTAAATCTAAACAACCATCGTCTGGGGTGCCGAAAGGCTGAGAACATACCCATGAACCTGATGTCGTTAATACGATCGAAGGAAGTGCAATATTTGACTGTGTGCAAATGCCCTTCTTTCAAGATCAGAAAGGAGGGCGTTTTTTTGATTATTTTAAATGGTGAAGAAACAGCCAACATGGCTGGCAAAACATTAGCTGATTTATTACAAGAAAAAACAGATATGATGCAAAACGTTGTGGTGGAGTTAAACGGCAAGATTATGCATCGTGAGGAATTAGAAAAGCAAACATTGTCAGAAAATGACCATGTTGAACTAATTTCTTTTGTTGGTGGTGGTTAGAAAAGAGGAAAAAATAAAATGACGCCAAAGTTTCAAGGAGTTGCGGTTAACGATTTCTTTATGGGAATGAAGGAACGTAACGTGGCTGGTACAACTGAGCCTTTACAGAATGCACGTGTCACGATCGCAGGTGCTGGTGGTTTGGGCTCAAATATTGCGATTGCATTAGCGCGTAGTGGCGTTGGTCATCTAACAATTATTGATTTTGATACCATCGAAATGAGTAATTTGAATCGACAACAATATAAAGTTAGCCAAGTTGGGATGCCGAAGGTCGTGGCATTAAAGCAGAATTTGTTAGAATTCAATCCATTTATTGATATTGAAATCCATCAAGTTGAAATTACACCTGACAATATTGAAACGTTATTTGCTGATTGTGATATCGTTTGTGAGGCTTTCGATAATCCGATGGCAAAAGCAATGTTGTTAGACGGTGTAACTAATTATTATCCTGACAAGCCACTTGTCATGGGTAATGGGATGGCTGGATTGCATATAACGAATGAGATGCAGACGAAGCAGCAATTATCAAATGTATATATTTGCGGGGATGGTTATAGTAAAGGCCCTGAAGGATTGATGGCACCCCGTGTGATGGTGTGTGCCGGTCATGAAGCCAATGCCATTTTACGGTTACTGACTGAGCAACCCGTTTTAGCAGAATAGGAGATAAATAATCATGGTCGAAAGTAATGATGATTTAATTATTGGTGGTCACCACTTTTCTTCACGTTTTATTTTGGGATCAGGTAAGTATTCATATGAATTAATTGATTCTGCCATTCACCATGCTGGTGCCCAAATTATTACGATGGCATTACGTCGTACTTCTACGAGTGAAGAGAACATTTTGAATTATATTCCAGATGATGTGACTATTTTGCCAAATACATCTGGTAGTAAGAATGCTGAGGAAGCTATTCGTATGGCACGCATTGCCCGTGAGTTAAGTGGTAGTGACTTTATTAAGCTTGAGGTCGTGCCAGATTCAACGTATTTGTTACCTGACAATGAGGAAACCATTAAGGCAACGAAGGTGTTGGCTGATGAAGGATTCATTGTGATGCCATACATGCTACCTGATTTAAATGCTGCCCGTAAGTTGGTCGAAGCAGGTGCCGCAGCGGTGATGCCATTAGGTGCACCAATTGGGACTAACAAAGGTTTGGCAACTAAAGAATTGATTCAGATTTTGATTAACGAGATTGATGAACCTATTATCGTTGATGCTGGTATTGGTCGTCCAAGCCAAGCTGCCGAAGCGATGGAAATGGGTGCTGCAGCGGTCATGGCTAATACAGCTATGGCAACGGCTGGTGATATTCCACTAATGTCAGAAGCCTTTAAGTTGGCTGTTGAAGCTGGTCGTAAAGGTTATCTGGCTCATCCAGGACGTGTCTTGGACAAAAAGGCCGCTGCATCATCACCAGTTAGTGGTATTAGTAAATAATTATGTTTAGTGAAGAGTGCCAACTAGCTGATTTGTTAAATCAATTTAATACGACAGCTGATACTGGTCAAAATCGCTTAGTTTATAGTGAACAGTGGGTGCACAATCAGCAAACATTGATTTTATTGGGCCAAAATCATGGTGCACAAGCAATGGTTGATGATTATGGCAATGTGTCATTAGATTTTCCAGGACAAGAAGAGACATTACCTATTGCGACCGGATCACACATGGACACAGTCCGACAAGGTGGTCGTTATGACGGTTTGTATGGTGTCCTTGGTGGTTTTTGTGCCATTCAAAAAATGTATCAACAAGGCGATTTGCCTAAAAAGCCGCTACGGTTAATTTCTTTTAGCGAAGAAGAAGGTAGTCGGTTTCCGGCAGCTTTTACGGGATCAAAGTATTATACAGGCCAACAACAGCAAGTGGCTGCCTTGGTTGATGAGACTGGGATAACATTTGAACAAGCTAGGTCAAATGCGGTTAAGCAATTGCAGGCTATGAATGTTAGGCGACAGCGAGCGCCCTTGCCAGCTAGTTTTACGGAATTGCATATAGAGCAAGGACCACGTTTGGCCCAGGCACATCAACCAATCGGGTTAGTAACAGGCATTGTTGCGCAAAACCGTTATAAAGTGACGGTACATGGGCAAGCAAATCATGCTGGTACGACACCGATGGCGCAACGTCAAGATGCGATTGCCACTGCGAGCCGACTAATGGCAAGTTTATATGATTTAGCAGATAAGTCTTCGAATAGTTTGACGTTTACGATTGGTGAAATTCGCGTGTCACCTAATGTTAGCAACGTCATTGCTGAAAGTTGTACATTTACGATTGATTGTCGCGAGGAATCCGATGAACGATTAGCCACCTTTTTGTCAGCTATGAACACAGTCATCAAGCAATTTGATAACGTCACAGTCGAACAGACATTACATGTTCCTGCTACCCTTCTATCACAGGCATTAAGACAGCGAAATGCTAAGATAGCTACTCAAATGAAGTTCCCCTTCCAAGAGTTATTTTCGGGTGCCGGTCATGATAGTCAGATTATGAACACAGTCGTGCCAACAACCATGATTTTTGTGCCAAGTAAGACAGGCATTAGTCATGCGCCGGCTGAACATACAAAAATGTCTGATTTATTAATTGGTGTGGCATTGTTAACTGCTAGTCTGTCTGCTCAAGCAAATGAGGCATAAAAAATGCGAGGAAAAATCCAACTAACAACGCAAATTATTATTGGGATGTTCATTGGGGTGATTTTGGGCGCTGTTTTCGGTACCAAAATTGCCGGTGTCAAAATTATTGGTGATATCTTTTTAAGACTCATCCAAATGGCCGTCATTCCCCTAGTTTTTTGTACGGTAATTGCAGCCATTGGTAAATTACCAATCAAATAATTAGGACGATTGGGAGTCAAAACAGCAGCCTGGTTTATGGGCACGACCTTTATAGCGGCTTTAGTAGGCCTTGTATTAGGTTGGTGGTTCAAGGCAGGTGTTGGGATTGATCTAAAACTAAATCCTGAGATAGTCGAAAAATTAACTGGTCATCCAGTTTCTACTTCAGATATGATTTTGGGCTTTTTCCCGACTAATATTTTTGATGCACTTGCCAAAGGTAATACGATTCAAGTCATTATCTTTGCGCTATGCTTTGGGGTTGTATTGAGTAAGGCAAATAGCCAGCAAAAGTATCAGGGATTGGTTAATGGATTAGAAAAGCTCAATCAATTATTGGTTGACTTGATTCAATTAGTTTTGCGACTCGCACCACTTGGTATTGGGGCTTTAATTGCCTCAGTGACTGCTGAAAACGGCTTAACGGTATTGATTCCGTTATTTAAATTTTTGGCATTATTCGGCGTGGGTACGTTGCTTTTCTTAGCCGTTTTGTTTGGTATGATTATGATTCGCGCGCATATGTCTTTACGAACGGTCATGTATGGTTTCGCTAATATCTTAATTATTGCAATGACGACAACATCTTCAGCAGCCTCCCTACCTGTTGAAATGCATGATGCCGAAAAGCGATTAGGTATTAAGAAGGAAATTAGTGAATTAGTGTTACCTTTGGGGATGGCACTGAATAGTAACGGCCTCGCGATGTACTTAGCATTATCTTGTGTGACCATGACACAATTTTATGGCTTGTCCTTATCATTTATCATGATGTTTAAAATCGTGATGTTAGCCATTGTGGCTTGCTTAGGGACAGTTGCGGTACCTGGCGGTGGTTTAGTTGCCCTTACGATTATCGTACCAACGCTCGGTCTGCCCTTAGAGAGTATTGCTTTATTGGCAGGTATTGATTGGTTTGCCGGTATTTTCCGGACGGTGCTCAATGTTGTTGGTGATACAACAACGGCTATTATGATTGCTGCTGATGAGAAGCAGTTAAAACGAGTTGGTTTACCAGCGAAAAATTAATTAAAAGCGTTTAGAAATGATATAGCGATTTCTAAACGCTTTTTGTGTCCTTTAGGTTATTTACAAAGTAAATGTAAGTGTTAGAATTTAGTGTAGCAAGCAACATATTTTTGGAGAGGTTTTATGCAACAAACATTCTTGGATGAAATTGGACCACAGATAAAAATCGCGAATACGTTAATTGAAAAGGAACTAAATAGTCGGGTCGCAAGTTTAATTAACGAATACCCTTTAACGGGACCGCAAATTACGCTAATGGTTTATTTATATGAATCAAAAGGTAGAACGATCACGCAAAAGGAAGTTGCTGACAAATTTGTGTTAAGTCACCCAACGATTCGTAGTATTGTCAAACGGTTAGCTAATCAGGGCTTGATTGATGTTGGTTATTTAGAGACGGATCATCGCCAAGTGACGCTTTCCTTATCAAATAAGGGTTTTCAATTACTTGAAAAGCATATTGATGATATCCAACAAACGATGACAGATGTTAATAAGCAAATTGTCAGTCAGTTAAGTGATACAGATATTCAACAATTACAACAGTATCTAAGTACGATTATTCATCATTTTTAATGGTGTTTTTTGCATAAAGTGTAGCATGCTACATATTTTAAGGAGGAAGTATGACGTCTCAAGCAATTAGTACAAAGAAGAGAACCGTCATGATGATTGTGTTGTTAGCCGGTGCGTTTGTCGCCTTGCTGGCAGAAACGTTTCTAAATAATGCAATACCAACGATCATGTCGGCTTTTCAAGTGACACAGTCTTCAGCACAATGGTTAACGACGGCCTATTTATTGGTTGTCGGTTTAATGATTCCCTTGTCTGCTTGGATTTTTGAGTCATTTAATCTACGACAAAATTATTTAACCATGATTGGTATCTTTTTTGTTGGTTCGTTGATTTGTGTTTTCGCACCTAATTTCGGTATCTTGTTGACCGGTAGAATAATTGAAGCGGTCGCAGCTGGTGGGTTAATGCCGTTTATTCAAAATGTTATTTTGATGATGTTTCCACCAGAAAAACGTGGGATGGCGATGGGAATTACAGGGTTGGTTATTGGATTTGGTCCCGCAATCGGCCCAACGATATCAGGGGTAATCTTACAGTATAGCCACTGGCAAATGTTGTTTATTATCTTAAGTGCGCTTAGTGCATTAATTGGTGTTGTGGCTATATTTACGATTGGTAATTTACATGTACCTAATAAGCAAACAACAGATATGCTATCGTTCTTAGAATCAATTATCGGCTTTGGTTTATTGTTATATGCGTTGTCAGAAGTTGGTAATACCGGTAAAGTCACGCCGTTGTTAGCAGTTTTGTTTATCATCGGGCTTGTGACAATTTATCTTTTCGGTCGCCGACAATTACAGCTATCTCAACCATTATTAGATATTCGTGTGTTTAAAAATATTCAATTTGATATTTGCACATTATTAAGTATGATCAGTAATATTGCGATGGTTAGTGTTGAGTTAGTATTGCCATTGTATATACAAACTACCCGAGATGAAACGGCATTGACCTCTGGCTTGATTATGATGCCAGGTGCAATAGTCATGATGATTTGTAATCCGGTATCTGGTGTTTTGTACGATAAATTGGGTATCAAGAAATTATCGTTATTCGGCTTTGGTATGCTGATACTGGGGACATTGCCAATGTTGATGTTTGATACAACAACTAGTTTGTTAGTTATTGGTATCAGTTACGCTGTACGTATGGTTGGTATTTCCTTTACGATGATGACGACGTTTACGGCAGCTATTAATGCGGTACAGTCTGATTTAACAGCACATGCGAATGCAGCGTCATCAACCCTTAGACAAGTTGGTGGTTCATTTGGAACAGCAATTTCGATGTTGATTGTTACGTTAACGATTACTTTGCAATCGCATAGGCCCCATCAAATTGCGCTTGAGCATGGCTTTTATTGGGCCTTTATTTTGATGATAGGGTTTGCGTTGATTGGTTTATTGGCATCTCTATTTTTACCTACGAAAAAAGTTGTGCGATAAAAAACAAGGTACATGTTATTAACATGTGCCTTGTTTTTTAATTTTTAAATTGTGAAATTAAACGTGTGCTTCAGGATCTTCTTTACCACCGTAATTATACTCGTAAATCATATCTCCTGATTCAGTTACTTGCTGGCCATCCTTTTCAAATGACAAGGTTCCCTTTGCAAAGTAACGCATATAACCGGGTTGAATGCCCATCTTATCATATTGTGCGCGAACTTCATCCGTTGCACCCCAATACATGTTACGAACCTCAAGTTCTTGCTGCCATTTTGTTGTGAACGTAACTGTCTCACCATCTGCATTTGCGAAGGTATACTTTGAAGTCTTTGGGAAATGCTTCTTGATTTCTGGTTGTAAGGTTAATTCGGTCTCTTTTGTGAAGTTACCATCTGTTTGGAAAATAACTTCACCAGTTTTGTTATCCATTACACCGAAGAATGGAATTTGCTTATAACCGAATTGCTTAGAAGCCACGAAATCATAAATGACTACTGTATAGTTCTCAGTATACAAATGTCCCCAAAGCCAGTGATGCCAAGCTACAATTGGTGAAATATTTACCCATTGGTGATCATGGTAACCTGAACCAGTGACTTCATGAGTTTCACCATTGTAAGTTAAGGTTCCAGTGACTTGATTCTTCACCACACTTAAGTCAGTGTAGTGATATTCATCATTGTCTCCTAATGTGATGATACCAGTATTTCCTTGTCGGAATGGCTTAACAAGTGCATGGAAATGTAAGTCGGCAGCCACATCAGCTACTGGATCAATATGAATTTCGTAATCTTTGAAGTCACCGACAACGCTGTGTGGTCCAACCTTTACATCACACTTATCTTTACCAAAATATGTCTCCTCGGCTGGATAATCAATGATTTGTTGACCATAGGTTTCTCCCTCTGGTGAAGTAATTAAGATACCAATATCAGGATGGTCACCAGCTTCTTGTAGTTTATATGGTGACTTTGGATGGAAGTAGAGAACAGCTTTACTACCATCATCTAAAATAGCATCAAAATACCAAACTTCTGATGTACCAGGTGTGTCAGTATCGCGACGACCATCTTCCCAAGTTTGAACTTTATTAGGATCAATGCCTAATTTTTCAAAATCTGCGGGTTGGTCCATTAAACGTGCTTTTGCCATGTAAAATTCCCCCTTTTATATCTTCGTTATTAATCTTACATACTCATTATAGTGTCATAGTTGGTAGTTACTCAACCAATAAAACTGGCTAAAAAGTTTGGTATTGTGTTATTGGCTTTACTGCTAAGCTAACACAAAGAATTTACTTTTTTCGCTGAATCCTTGCCTGAAAAATTGCGAACGCTAAAAACTTGACACGTGTAAAGGCTAGTCTTAAAATAACATCAATTAGTTCGTTATGATTTAACTGATTATTGTGCTATTACTCTCATTTATACTAGGAGGTTTAATGTTGTGACTAATATGGTATTAGCACGAACAATTGAAGTGGTCTTCTATTTTGTTTATCTTTCGGCAGCCGTGGTGCTGGTTAAAAATAAACGAACCGAACAATTATTTCAGTTGATTACGTGTTCATTATTGGGTGTTTCTTTAGAGTTATTTAGTGTCTATATCTTTAAAACGTACCACTATTATTCTCATTTTCTGATTAATATTGGTGACGCGGGTGCCTTAAAGAGTGTGCCTTTATGGGTTGGTCTTGGCTGGGGATTGCTCATGCCATTAGCTATCTCAGCAGCTAAGAAAATTGTGAAGACGCCCTTTGCTGCTGGACTCATTGCGTATGTAATCGTTATTGGTTGGGATTTGATTTGGGATATTATTGCTATTCGTACAAGTGGTGGTATGTGGATTTGGCATGGTTACCCAACGGATTTGAAGGTGACGATTGACGCATTGTATGGTATTCCATGGATGAACTACTTGGGATATTCAGGTGCCATTGTACCGCTATCAATGATTATGGCGTTCAACAAGCGTAAATTCCACGTACAAGACAGCAATGCACGAAGCTTTTGGTTCTCATTAATCAACTATCTAGAAGGATTAGCTGCGTTTATTGTTGTTGTTGCAATCTTTGCGTTAATCAATAATTTCGTTGCTTCATTTGCTATCGTTGCATTTTTGGCTTTGTTCATTGGTATTTTGCTGTACATGCTTTACGCAGTGTTCATGAAACGGCAAGTTGATTTCTTCAAAAATATTGACTGGGCATTTATCTTGCAATTTGGATTAAGCTATATCGTTTCTATGTATATGGGATTCTATATTGGTGTATTCCAGGATAAGCCTTGGTTAGTTGTTGTTCATTTGGTTTTGATGGTAATAACCCTTCTATTTGGTGTTATTTCACCTAAGAAGCGTCAAACAGTAGTTGAATATTAAGTATAAAAACCATAGTCATTAACATCATGTGACTATGGTTTTTATTGTCCAATAAACTCTTTTTAGAAGAATAATTCAATAACACAAAAAAGCATTGCAACTCACTGATTGCAATGCTTTTTATAGTTAATTTGTATTAGTCAACATATGATGTCTTGGTACGGTTCAACCAAGCATATGTCATTCCAATGATCAATGCACCACCGACATAATTACCAATCAAGGCAAAGAATAGATTGTGTAGTACACTTCCAAGCGTCATACCGGCAATTGTACCGTTTGAAGCAAAGAAAGCTAATGAGAATGCTGGGAAATTGGCGATAACGTGTTCGTATCCTAAGAAAGCAAAGATGAAGATAACGAAGATAATTGCCATCACTTTACCAGCGTCATCCTTCATACGTAAGTTAATCGTGAAGGCCGTGTTAACGATAACGTTAGCAAAGATGGCCTCGACGAAAATCTGAAGTGATGACTTGCTCAACTTACCAGCGATACCAGTAAATAGGTAATTACCAGCTGGCAAATCTTGGAATGGGCCGGTTAGGGAAATCATATAAGCAAACAGGATCCCACCGATTAGGTTAAATAGTAATGTGGTACCGAGAATCTTAGATGCTTTAGAAACTGAAAGTTTTTTACGATAGACCCCAACAGTCATAAATAACATGTTTGAGGTTCCAAGTTCAGCCCCCATGAAGATGATCATGACAAGTGACCAACTAAACATGAAAGCAAAAGTAAACTTTCCTGAACCAGGGGCTATTTTTTCAGCTTCTAGCGCTGTTCCGAATGCGGCAGCAGTTCCTAGTGTTAGGAATAAAGTTGCGAGCATTGCTCGTGCAGCATAGCGTGCATAACTATTGTTAAATAGCGCAACTTTATTCATTAAAGCTGCATCAATTTTTTGGAATAAAGGTGATTTCTCAGCAGGCGCTTCTTTAGCCTCTACGCTAGGAACATCAGCTTCATAACTTCTATCTTGTGGAATATCCATATCTTCTCCTAAAGTGTTAATTTATTTTTTATTTTTGATTACCATGCGTCTCGCAAGGTGAATTTTCTAACGTCATCAATTGTTTGTGTACCTGCCAATTGCATAACAAGTGCTAATTCATCCTTAAAGAAGTTGAAGACTTGTTCAACACCGGTTGCACCACCAAGTGCTAGACCGTAAATAGCAGGACGACCAATGGCAACCAAATCAGCACCAGAAGCTAGTGCCTTAAAGGCATGTTGACCACGACGGATACCACTGTCAAAGACAACGGGTGCGCGGCCATTAACGGCTTCAGCAACTGTTTCTAGTGATTCAAAGGCTGCAGGACCACCATCTAATTGACGACCACCATGGTTAGTGACCCAGATGCCACGAGCACCAGATTCTAGTGATCGGTAAGCATCCTCAGCACTTTGAACACCCTTAACATAAACAGGAATATCAGTATGGCTAGCAATATATTCCACATCACGTGGAGCTAACTTTTGCTTAGCAGACTTATACACAGCATCCATTGTTTGGCCAACCCCTGATTGATAGGCAGCCACAATTGGCATTGGTAGTGGGAACGTAAAGTGATTACGCTTGTCGGCTTCACGATTACCACCTAGTGTTGCATCAGCAGTCAAAACGATTGCTTTTGAACCATTGCGTTCTGCAGTTTCGATGATTTGATCGTTAATGCCATTATCCTTACTCATATAGAATTGGAACCATTGGTTAGCATCTTGACCACCAGCTTCACGAATGTCTTCTAATGTTGTTGATGCGAATGAAGAAGCAGTGAAGATTGAACCAAAGTTAGAAACCCCTTTTGCTGAGTACTTCTCACCCTCAACGTGAGCTAAACCGTGGGCAGCAACAGGTGCCATAATAATTGGTGCTGTTAAGTGCATGTCTTGGAAATCAACAGATGTATCGGGATCTTCAACATCTCGTAAGACACCAGGAACAATAACCTTCTTATCGAATGCCTTAACATTGTTCTTATATGTAATTAAATCGCCAGCACCACTCTGGATATAACCATAACCACCCTTTGGAATGACTTTTGCAGCGCCTTCTTCCAAATCGGTTGTATTAACAAAATCGATTTTTTGTTCACGTTCACTAGTAATGTACTCTGTCATGTGTATAAATCTCCTAATAATTAAATAAAATCTCAATTGGTGCAACCGCTTACACTAAACCTACAAGGAGTACATTACACTATTTAATTCCGAAATACAAGATTTAATATTAAATTTAATACCATTTATCATGCAAATACATTGTTTATTAAATCACATATGGGACATTCGATACAAATGAGTACATATTTTTCATTATGTTTATATATACAAAAACGAGGAGCCCGTCCGTGATTTATATGACCTATTTATGATATGGCGTATGTGCATTAATCATAAAACTCCGATAAATTTGTTCAGTTAATACAAGACGCATTAATTGATGAGGTAGTGTGAAGCGTCCAAAACTGATTTGTGTATTGGCGCGTTTGAGTACTTCTGGCGATAATCCTAAGGAACCACCAATCACAAAAGTTAAATCAGATTTACCTGTGGTTGTTAAACGATCAATTTCAGCAGCCATTTCTTCACTAGAACGTTCGGTTCCCTTAATGGCTAGTGCAAAAACGTATTCTTTATCTTTAATTTTATTAAGGATACGTTCACCTTCCTTGGACATGACTTGATCCATTTGTGCTTGAGATAATTGTTCAGGTGCTTTTTCATCAGGCACTTCAATAATTTCTACTTTAGCGAATTTATGCAAACGTTTTGTGTATTCTGCAATACCATCTTTCAGATATTTTTCCTTTAATTTGCCAACGCCGATGATTTTTATATTCATTGTTCGTCTACCTTCCTTAAATAGTTTGTTATTTTTATCAATTGCTTTGTAAGATGTGGATAAACACTAAAATAAATTGTAATACACAGGTTATCCACAAGTTAACCACAACCTCAAAAAAGCCCGCGAGCACTATTATATCAAAGTGTGCGCCGGTTTTTGTGAATATTTTAAGTCACTTATCCACTGTTGTGAATGCTGGTTGTGGAAAACTTGTAAAAAGTGATGATAACGGCATTTGTAAACGCTAAATTAGTGAAATTATACTCATTAAAAATAAGTATAAAAAAAGTTATACACAATACAAGAAATTGGTGTCTAATTATTTTACAAAATATATGAGGAAAAAGCTAAGTTAACATTCGATATTTTGCCCCTTTTTAGGAATAATAGACTGTATATTTGTAAATAAAACGTTTTAAAAACGGATGATTTTTGGAAAATAACTGAAAGTTAGGTAAAATGTCGTTAATTTTGCAAGGTTTAACCTAATTTTAAGATAAAACCCCAATTTAACAGACTTTTGCTTATTACAATTTGTTTTAACAGGTTATCCACATTTGCATATGTATTGATTTAATGGGCTTTCTCAACAACAAATCAGGAGTTATTAACAAGTTTTCCACAGAAAGCAGTGGAATACGTGGACTTTTCCCCTAGTTGTCCACAAAATTCTGTGAAAAACTTTGGCGTTGCTCCTGTATAATATAAGGAAGTTGGGAGATACTTAATTATGAAAAAATTATTTAACAAATTGACGCCACCTCAGGTATTAACGTTTGGATTTTTGGCGATTATATTTGTTGGGGCTTTTATATTAAGGTTGCCTATTTCACAGCAAACTGGTGCACATGTTAATTTCCTTGATGCACTGTTTACTTCCGTATCTGCTACGACAGTTACGGGATTGACTGTTGTGAATACGGCAGCAACGTGGTCAACGTTTGGCCAAGTTATCTTGTTGATTATGATCGAGATCGGTGCGCTTGGTTTTATTACGTTTGCCGTCTTGCTATTTGCGATAACCGGCCAACGGGTGGACTTAAGAGCGCGGTTGATGGCGCAGCAAGCGCTAAATTTACGTAATTTAGCGGATGTTAAAAGTGTATTATCATACGTCTTCTCGCTATCAGCTATTATTCAGATTGTTGGTGCGGTACTGATGTTGCCTGACTTTGTGCCCCGTTTTGGGATGACAAAAGGTGTTTATCTGAGCGTTGCCTCGTCTATTTCGGCATTTGGAAATGCGGGATTCACATTCTTTGATCAACCAGTGACGTTTTTACAAAATGATCCGTATGTATTGATCATTTGGATGTTGTTAATTATGGCAGGTTCATTAGGTTTCCTAGTTTGGCGAGATTTATTACTATTTTATAAGCGGCGACGAGTTAGTTTACATACTAAGGTAGCTTTGCATGTATCTGGTTGGTTAATCGGGTTGAGTTTTGTCATGTTTTTATTTACGGAGAATTTCTTGGCACCTTTAGCAGATACCTCATCGATTGGTCACCGTATTATTGATAGTCTGTTTTTGGCCGTTGCGCCTCGTACAGCGGGTCTAGATGTTGTGCCTTTGACCAATGTCTCAACGGCGGGTATTATGATTATTACCCTACTAATGTTTGTTGGTGGAACGCCAGGTTCGACCTCTGGTGGTATTAAAACAACTACACTGGGTATTTTATGGATGCAAACATTAGCCGCATTACGTGGTCAGGAACAGGTTAACTTTGGTGGGCGGCGTTTTAGTCCAAAAGTTGTGATTAAGGCAATGATGCTAGTCGTTATTTCGATTGTTTTCGTGGCGATGGCTTCACTTTTGCTGACGATTACTGAGATAATTCCTAAAGGTCAAGGTATGGAATATATTGTCTTTGAAGTTATTTCTGCTTTCTCAACAACAGGATTTTCGTTGGGCTTAACCTCTCACTTGACTAGTTTCGGTAAAATCGTGATTATGATTGTCATGTTTATCGGTCGTGTTGGTCTGTATACTGTGATGTTTTCAGTCATGAATATCCGTGATAAGCCAAAAAGTTATCAATATCCGACTGAGGAAGTAATTATTGGCTAAAAAGTGACAAATTTCGTACACTATATAGGTAGAAAATGATAGGAGTTTAAGCATGTCAGAAATCAAGATGATTGCCTCAGATTTGGATAGCACCTTCTTTAATGATAAAAAGCATTATCATAAAACCCATTTTGCGGAAGTTTTGGACAAGCTAACTGTACAAGGTGGTCATTTCATTATTGCGTCTGGTCGCGATGTTGATTCTGTTGACCCCCTTTTTAAGTCGTTTGCCGGTCGGTATGATTTGGTGGCTGATAACGGTGCTGTTGTTAAGACGGCGGATGGCGAATTACTACAAATGGTTGGTTTGCACGTGGCAGACGTTACGGATATCATGGCAGTTGTCAATGAAATGCCGTTTGAACCATTGCATGGTGCTGTTTTTACCGGGGCTGAAACAACATTTATGTTACAATCGCAAGCAAGTTTGAATCTATTGCATAAGGCAACAATGAAAAAAGTGCATGAAAATTTACAGTTCATCGATTTTGTGGATCAAATTCACGAACCTATTTTAAAAGTAACGATTACCTTTGAGACAGAGAAAACACAAGAGTTTATTGACTTAGCAAGATTACGTTTAGGCAGTCGTGCGCATGTCACGACATCTGGTTATGGATCGGTAGATATCGTGGCGCCAAATATTAATAAGGCAAATGGCCTACAAGTACTAGCTAGTCATTATGGATTGAAATTAGATGAAAATTTGGTAGCTTTTGGTGATGGATTAAATGATGCTGAAATGTTGAAAGCAGCCGCCTATCCTTTTGCCATGATTAATGGTGATGAATCACTAAAGGCCTTTTATCCGTTAGCTGTTGATGATAATAATCATGACGGTGTCTTAAAAACGGTAGATACGCTAATCAAATAACAATATAAAAAGCCAGCCTTGAACTGAACCCCGTAAGTTGGAGTAATTTCCAAAACTTACGGGGTTCAGTTCAAGGCTGGCTTTTTCTGTGTATAAATATGCATTTAGGAGATCCGCTAGAATTATCGTAACAAACCCATCTATTTAACCCTGTTAATAATTTGTTCCCCTATAAAGGAACGCGTGTGAAAGTAATGGCGTGATAATTAACCATTGTATTGTGATGAATGTTACAATGATTAGAAAATAAAAAAGACCCGTTTGGCACGAATCTTTAAAACTTATTATGATAATTTGTCCATCGCATCATTTAATAACTGGTCAACCGTGATATTACCATGGCTAGTAGCGTGACCTTTAACCCAAATAAATGATAAACGCGGTGCAATTGGCTGAATGAGCGCGTAAATTTGTTGCCAGGCTTTTAGATTGGCAATTTCACCAGAACTTTTACGCCAGCCATTAGCTACCCAGTTATACATCCAATTGGTAACAGTATCTAGCACATACTTAGAATCACTAACAATTGTGACTGGTGCTGACACTTTTGCGGCTTGTAGTAGGGCGTTGATCAGTGCGAGTATCTCCATCTCGTTGTTGGTACGACCCCAATCTGCGCCGCTATCAGTGAATACCGGTTCATTGAGGTTAGAACCACGGTAAATCGCGATGGCCCAACCAGCTTTATCGGTCGTTTTGACGTGACCACCAGCCACATTGCCGGTATTGCGACTACCACCATCAGTAAACATATAATACTGATTAGGATCGGCACGAAATGTACCGTTATAGGCAGTGGTGTATTGGCGTGATGTATCATTTTTCGCTGAAACCTGGCTATCAAACCATACCTGAGCTGCGGATTTGGTAGTAAATCCTTTAAATTTTGGGGCTGGTTTTGTTTGTGTGTAAGCTTTCACTGCTGACCAAGGCTTGGTATAAAGGCCTTCGTATTGATTACCAACAATAGCATATGTTTTCATTATAAATCGTCCTTAATCATGAAGTTATTGCCTCTAATAATAACGTATTTTTCCTTTGTTTGCCAAGTTGACAGGGCTATTTGTTTCAGTGTAGTATAACAGTACAACACTGAAAGGAGCCAATATGGAATTTAGTTCAAATCAACCCATATATTTACAAGTAGCAACTTGGTTGGAACAACAGATTCTTGAAGGAAAATATCCAATTGGTCATAAGATTCCAGGTGTCCGTGACTTGGCAGTTCATCTGATTGTTAGTACACGTACAGTACAAAATGCCGTTAATCAGTTAGTGACGAGTGGGTTAATCATCACAAAACGTGGGCAAGGCAATTTTGTGACTGAAGATGCCACCAAGATTGACAATATTAAATTGAATAAGAAGATGCGTATCACGCAAGAATACATTAATGAAATTATGCATGTTGCACAGGCACAAGAAATACCGGACTTAGTCGCAAATGCGATGAAAGAGTATGAGGGCGCACGGGCTAGGAGGAACAATGTTACAGGTTAACAATTTGCATTATACAAAAAGCCGCCACGTTATTCTGCGTGGTTTGAGCTTTAAGATACCAACACATCGTACGGTGGCTTTGCTGGGAGAAAACGGTGTTGGTAAGACAACTTTAATGCGATTAATTTCAGGGATTATTGAGCCCAATCCACATTCAGATATCATGATTGACGGTATCATGGGAGCAAAAATAAAAGCGCATTTGTCATATGTTTCGACACTAGACTGGGCAAATAACTATGATCGTGTCAGTGACATTGTAGACTATTTTAAGATGGGATATCCGGATTTCAATGAGAAACGGATGAATGAATTGATTAAATTCATGCGTATCGACCGTACGCGCCGCATTGCTAAACTATCAACGGGAACAATTGAAAAATTACTGATTGCCTTAACGATTTCGCGGGACACATCGGTTTATTTATTAGATGAGCCTTTTGGTGGTGTTGATGTGATTGCACGTAAAAAAATTATGCAGTCTTTGTTACACTGGTTACCTGAGGAAGCTACAGTACTTATTTCAACGCATTATATCCAGGAAATTGAAAATTTGGTAGATGATGCGATTATTTTGAAGGATGGTCGTTTGCTAGCTTATGAATCTGTAGAAAAGATTCGTAAAGAAGAAGGGTTGTCATTAGAAAAATACTATACACAGTTGTATATCGAAGATAATGGAGGACGTGAATAATGTTAACCAACACACGACTCTTTAAAATTTTTGCGAAAGATTCCTTAAATCATAATCTATTTATTATCGGGGTTGGCGCCATTGTCGGTATTTTTATTTTTATTTGGCAATTATTACCTTTTGTACCGCATGCAGAAATTACCGGCACAATAACACCAACATCGTTTACCGATCGGTTAATTATTTATGTGGGGACGTTAGTTATTGGTATTAATTTGCTGCTTGGTGCGCGCATGTTTATTTCGGCCGCCAAGTCGTGGAATAAATCAAAATACATTTTGTTGCCTGCACAAGTTTGGCAAGTGGTTGTTTGGAATTTAGTTGCGCGCTTTGTAGTCGGCTTATTTTCGATATTTGTGACGTCTATTGCGTTCTTAGGACTCGAATGGTTCTTGAATTCTTCATATCATGCGGGTATTGTGGGCGTTTTAACGTCGATTCCGCTGTCCGAAATTGGTATGGCGTTTGATGCGACGATTGCCCTTTATTTGTTTGTTAATTTAGCAGTGGTTACAAATAATTGGTTGATGGGGTTCGTCAGTGATAAGTGGCAGCAACGCGTAAAAGTCTTAGGATTGATTACGATGATTTTTATCATGGGTTATGCAATTTCTTGGGTACCAGATAACTGGATCGCTGATATAATCGTTGATATTATCATGCTTGGACTAATTTGGTATTTGTTAAGATATCATAATGAAGCAAAATAATAAAAATAAAGGTCGGAACATTTTGTCCCGACCTTTTAAATTGCACAAGTTCTTGTTACAAACCAACTTCAAAACGTCTTTTGTTGCGCTCTGCATAAACGCGTTCCAAAAATCTGAAGCCTTAATGTAACAACAATGGCGCAATTCTGCCTCTGCGCTGCGCTACGAGTCAAAACAGCACCATAATTGTTACAACCGGCTTCAAAACAATTTTTGTCACGCTCTGTATAAACGCGTTCCAAAAATCTGAAGCTTCAATGTAACGAAATTTGTGGCATTCCTGTCCTACGCTGCGCTACGGCCAAAAATGCCACAAACCACGTTACACACCAGCTTCAAAACAATTTTTGTCACGCTCTCTGTTAATGGCTGATTTTAATATTACTAAGTTTATGGTCGAGGTGGCTGAAGACGTGGTGGTCAGCGTAACCGACGAACATACCTTGTAAGAAAAATGAAAATAGGGTACCGATGTTGATGGCGGTTATCTTGCCTGAAAATGCCCAAACAAGTAATGAAATCAACATTGGAAATGAAAAGTTGATAATTTGAGAAATTGCCGCATTGCCTTTAAAAAACATAAATCGCGTTAGATTTGTCAAATCATCAATTGGATGAAGAATGAATTGCAACCGTTGGGTGATTGATACACCAAAGCCAATACTGATAATCCCAAGAAAATCAATAATGATTCGCCAAGCTAAGGGGAAAGTTTCAAGAACCGCTAGACGCGTTGAAACAATTCCGATAATACCACTGAAAGCAACCACGAAGATAATATTACCAATGACGTGTGGCCAGTCAATACTGCGTTGCAGGATGCAGACCAACGTTGCAGCTAAAACACCGTAAAAGAATAAAAATGTACTAATTGATGTGCCCGTGACATTGGCAAGATTAGCTGCAGATGCGGTCCAAGGTGCTGAACCCATGTTAGTCGCAACTGTAATACCATTGCCAAATGTATTAAATAGTAGTCCTGCTAGAAAATAGATGACGATTTCATGTGAAGATAGTCGCCGAAGATGCCCGTGTTCGTTATACATAAAATACCTCTAGAATAAATAACCTTGGTTTTCATTCTAACAAACTTTTGGTGAAGTGATTGACAAGTTTTGAAGGAATACTGATGTTCAGCAAGTGTTAGAAAAATTGAACAGTGATCAGGGGTTGCCCGGTAACAGGTTAAGTTGTCTCATATTGTCAGGTAATTTTATTATTGTTCGGGAAAAGCGTGTTAAAGTTCGCTTTTTGCTATTAATCAGCACCTTTTTACGAAAAAAATAAGATTTTCTTTGATTTTTTACGGGTATATATAATACAATAAATTGGTTGTTTTAAAATTGAATTATTTATTAAGGGGTCTGATTTACATGTTTGAGCGTTACTTCAAGCTATCTGAATCAGGAACGTCTGTTAAAACTGAGTTATTAGCTGGTTTAACAACTTTCCTATCAATGGCTTATATTTTATTCGTTAACCCTTCAGTACTTGGTGCAACAGGTATGGATAAAAATGCTGTCTTTGTTGCCACAGGTCTAATTGGTGCTATTGCAACCATCTTTATGGGGCTTGTTGCCAAGTACCCATTTGCGATTGCTCCCGGACTAGGTATCAATGCTTTCTTCGCTTATAGTGTTGTTATTGGTATGGGAATCAAGTGGCAAACTGCTTTGGCAGGTGTCTTTGTTGCCGGCGTGATTTTCTGGCTATTGACGGTTTTCAAAATCCGTGAAACCATCATTAATGCCATTCCGGCTGACTTAAAAGCAGCTATCGCTGGTGGTATTGGCTTCTTTATCGCAATGATTGGTTTAGTTGACGGTGGCGTGATTGCTGCTGACAAGTCAACTATTATTGGTTGGGGTGATTGGAGTGATCCTAAGGTCATGCTAACGCTTGTTGGTGTGTTGATTTCCTTTGCGCTATATGCTCGTAAAGTGCCAGGAGCTATCTTTATTGGAATGGTTGCAACCTCAATTATCGGTTTGGTTACAGGACTAATTCCGATGCCTTCATCAATCGTTTCTGGTGTCCCAAGTTTGGCACCAACTTTTGGTCAAGCTATTTTCGGGTTGCAGGATGTGTTTACCTGGCAGATGATACCGGTTATTCTGACATTTTTGCTAGTGGCATTCTTTGATACAGCTGGTTCGTTAATCGGAATTGCACGTTCTGGTGGATACTTGGTCAACAATGAATTGCCACGTGCAGGTAAAGCATTGATGGCTGATGCCATCGGTATGTTGGGTGGTTCACTTTTGGGAACATCACCAACAACGGCTTATGTTGAATCTTCAACGGGTATTGCCATTGGTGGTCGTACCGGATTAACATCACTATTTACTGGATTGTTCTTATTATTGTCATTGTTCTTTTCACCATTGCTAGTTGTTGTGACATCTAATGTGACAGCATCAGCATTGATTATCGTTGGTGTTTTGATGGCAAGTAATTTGGCCGAAGTTGATTGGAAAGACTTCCCAATTGCTGCTGCATCATTCCTAACAGTTTTGGGTATGCCATTGTCATACTCAATTTCTGATGGTATTGCATTAGGATTTATCGTTTATCCATTGTTGATGCTAGTTACAGGACGTGGTAAGAAGGTTCATCCAATTATGTATGCCTTGGGCATCATTTTTATCATATTCGTTATTATCTTACAAACAAATGGTTGATTGTTTCATGTGAAACAAAAAAAGTCGGGACATTTTGTCCCGACTTTTTTATATAGGAAAATATTGTAAATCGTTTTATAAATTTATTGCCTGTTAATTGAGCTCGTGAGCACTGGCGCCACCTGCAATAATGGTCAACATGTCATCCATAGAAATATCGACCATATTGCGAATGGCATTGTCAGTATAAAAACCAATGTGTGGTGTAATAATTGCATTTGGCAATTCCAAAATCGTCTTCAAATAGTCATTTTCAAATGGCTTTTCTGAGAAGTCATCACTAAATATATTGGCTTCACCTTCAATAGTGTCTAGCCCAGCAGCTGTAATCTCATGATTTTGCAAAGCAGCAATTAGCGCAGGTGTATCCACCACACCGCCACGGGAAGCATTAATAAAAATAGCACTTGGCTTCATTTTTTTGAATATGCTCTCATCAAACAGGTGGTAAGTGCTATCCAATAATGGTGTATGGGTCGTCACAATATCTGCTTCTTTATACACAGTCTCGTGATCGACATAATCTAAAATACTATTGAGTTCGGGACGGTGGACAGGGTCAGCAGCAATGACAGTTGCGCCTAATGCTTTGAAAATTCGAGCGACTTCACTACCGATTTTACCAGCACCAATAATACCGACTGTTAAATCGTGAATTTCACGGGCTTCTAGACCTTCCCAGGTGAAATTGTATGATTGCTCGCGACTTTGTGCAACATGCAGATGGCGTAGCAGCCACATAGTTTGTGCTAAGACCATTTCCGATACTGAACGTGGTGAGTAAGCAGGAACATTCGTGACTTTTAATTTGTTTTGAGTAGCTAAATCTAAGTCGATCGTGTCATAACCAGTGATACGTAATGTAATTTGCTTAATGCCGAATTCATGTAATTTTTGGTAAACAACGGGATCATCAATTAGATTGTCCTGTTCGGTAGAAATACCATCGTATCCCTTGGCTAAATCGACTGTATCAGGGTTTAACGTGACCTTATTAGAATCTACCTCCACATCTGGATGGGTTTTTAGCCATTCTTTAACAACAATTTCTTCATCATCCATGATGTTATACAGTAAAACCTTTTTCATTAAATATCTCCCTTATCGATGATAACTAAATCTAAAATGACAGCTTTGAGAAAGCAGCTACTGCTTTTTCAAGAGTCGCCATGTTTTGTGTGGCCGCAATGCGGATATAGCCTTTACCAGCTTCTCCAAATGCCTGACCAGGAATAACTAGTACACCAGCTTTTTCAAGTAAATAATTACTGAATTCAATATCATCCATACCAGTAGCAGAAATGTCAGCGAAAAGATAAATACTACCAGCAACTGGTAGTATCTTTAACCAGGGTAGTTTATTGAGTTCAGTTGTTACATATTCTAGACGCTCACCAAATTGTGCTATTAATGCGGGCGTGATTTCATCAATATGTTGCAGACCATACGCACCAGCTGCTTGTGAAACACTTGGAGCTGAAAAATCAATTCCTTCATTGAGCAGACCAGCAGCGGCAATAACATCTGCAGGACCAATCAAGTATCCAATTCTAAATCCGGTCATGGCAAACACTTTTGACAAAGAACCGGCTACCAAAGTATGTTCAGGTGTAAGTGATTCCAAAGGAATGAAGTCGTTATCGCCATAGACAAATGGCCAATAAACTTCGTCAGCAAGTAGGTAGATATCATTTTCTTTAGCCAAATCGGCCAGTGCTTGTAAGGTTTCTTGATCATAAACAGCACCGGTCGGATTATTAGGTGTGTTAACTAGGATGGCTTTCGTTTTGTCTGTAATTGCTGCAGCGATATCTTCCTTGGTTGGTTGGAAGTTGTTTTCAGCTGTGCAGTTAACAACAACAACCTTTGCGTGATGAGCCTCAATTTGTACTTCATAAGGTGAAAAGTAAGGTGAGAAGATGATGACCTCATCATCAGGATTAAGAATTGCACCAAAAGCTAAAAAGGTCGCATGACCAGCACCGACAGTTGCTCGGACATTTTCTTTAGCATAGGTTAGATTGAAGCTCTTTTGATAAAAATTAATAATCGCATCAAGATATTCTGGATCACCATCGCTAGCGGTGTAATGTGTTTTTCCCACTGTTAAAGCATCTTTGGCAGCATTTAGAATTGGTTCAGGTGTAATCATGTCTGGATCACCGATTGATAGATTGATAACATCAGTCATTAATGCTGCATTCTTACCAATATCAGACATGATATTGGCAGCTGGATTTTGAAATAAATTAGAAAGGCTACGTGCCATGTGAAATCCCCCATAAATTCTCATTTTATTTTAATCATATTATACATTTTTTTGGTGGCTTGTGCGAAGAATTTTTTGAAAATATACACAAAAATTGTATTTTAATACATAGGAAAGGGCATAATTAGTTCATTGTTTATTCGTAATAATAACTAAATTAATTGAAGGGCTTTTCATTGTAACCGCTTTCTTATAATGTTAAATTAGTGATATTTAAAACAAGCTTAAGAAAGGACGTGGTTGTCATGAGTCATAATAACGGATTGGTAAAGACTGTTGTGACTGATGATAATCAAGTTAAGGTGTTAATGAGTGCTAAAAGTGATAAGGACACTGTTTTCGATCCAACAATTCACGCGTACTTTAACTTAGGTCAGGAAAAGACAATTAAAAACCAAGAATTGACAATGAATTCAACGCAACGATTGAAGTTGAATAAAGAAAAGGTGCCAACTGGTAAATTGCTCGATAATAAGGGAGCCTATGACTTCTCTGAGGCTAAGCCATTGAAGGACCATCTTGATCCGTTGATGAGTACCAAGGAGCAAGGCTTTGATACGATGTTCAAGGTTAATCCAGATAAAGATAAGCAAATTGCTAAGCTATCTGATCCAAAAACAGATCGTTCAGTGACCTTCTTATCAGAACGTAATGGGTTGGTCGTTTATTCGGGTAATGCGATCGACAAGAAGTTAACGTTTGAATCTGGAGCTGGTCATCAGCATGCGGCAATTGCGCTAGAACCACAAACGCTACCTGACGCGGTCAATCACCCAAGCTTTGGGGACGTTTCACTAAAATCAGGTGATGCCAAGACGAAGGAAATTACTTACCAGATTGATTATTAGTTATGTATTTTGAGATTGGGACAAAAAGGTCCCAATCTCTTTTTACTTAAAATGATTTGATAATTACTGATCTGCCAACTCTTTTAGTCCAGGATTTGTTTGGTAAAGTTTAATGACCATTTTGACCAGTTCAGCAACGGTTAAGTCTTGGCCACGCTCTAGCCATAGTGAAAAAAGATCCAGGGCGCCAAACAAGCGAAATTCAATTAAGTATGGTTGATAGTGGCTTTTCTTTCCCTTATCAAGGTGAAATAATTCAAAGTTTAACTTGTTTTTGAGCGTTGCGGTAAAATGAGATTGACCATGAGGACCCAATAAGGCGTTAACTTCTACTGCACGTGCTTGATATAAATCAACCAAAGCGTTCATAAAGTAGTATTCGTTGTTTTCTTCTGTGATGGTAGGACGTTTACTTGTAATATAGGTTAAAAGCTCTTCTTCCAGTTGATTCAATAAATCATCTAAATCTAAGAAATATTGATAAAAGGTCGTGCGGTCAAATCCAGCTTTTTTGGTGACAGATTGGACAGATATTTTTTCGAATGATTTTTCTTGGTAGATGAGACAAAAGGCAGTTATCAAGCATTGTCGCGTTTGCGCAGACTTTTTTTCATTTTTATTACTCAAAACAACAGTATCCCCCTTACGTGTTGTAGTGTTTTGTTGTGTGACTTGTTATCTTATAAGTGTAAAGGTACAACGTGTTGTTGTACAAAGTCAATAATAGTGTGTAATAGCCATAATTTAAGGAGGAACCTTTAATGAGTGACGTACAATATTCTTTCACATTAAATGGTGAAACATGGAATAAAAAGCAATTAGAACGGTTAGAATATGAACGCAATTTACACATTTTGCATTCAATGAAGCAACATGGCATTGATATTAAAGATGGCAACCAGACTTTAAGCGATGATGATATTGATTATCTAACTACGCAAAAGGCGTGGGATGTTTCAATTGACAATCGTTTGGAACATACTGGTGAAGATATTATTAATATTTATAAAGACTCAATCAAAAAGTCTGATGAATTCTGGAAAGAACTTGGCTTCAGTCAAGATAAACCAATGAAGGTTTCTAGAACTGAAATGAAGGTTAGTGGCGTTAGTCTGAAAGAATACATGGCTATGATGCGTTCTATGCAAACAGATGACCGAGTTGGTTTATCTGTTCATCCTGAGCACTTTATTTGTTCAGTGACTTGGGACGACGGTCAATTAGTTGGGATTGAACCTTTTGGAATGTACGGTACGCCAACCTTAGTAGAAGTTAAGATGGTTCCAGACGAAGAGTTAGGTGATGCGATTAAAGCCGACAAGGATCCTGAGTACCCAATTGCAATGGCTGGGGAAACGTTTTTGACCGGTGGTGAAGTTGCTGTGAACATTCCATTCCATCAATTTAAGCCAACCGAAGATGGTTTTGAGGCTAAGATGGCAGTTTATTGGCCAGAAAATACACCTGATGAAATTGTAGATGGTCATGCTTTACATTTGGCCATGGAATTTTACGGTGGTTTAAAAGAAACTGGTAAATTAGATTAATATATTTTTCGTAAATTAGTAAAAAAGGTTGGCACATTTTCTTGTGTGCCTGAACTGAACCCCGTAAGTTGGAGTAATTTCCAAAACTTACGGGGTTTTACTATGTTTTCAAAAGAAGTACAAATTGAAGCTGTCACAATGTATCTACAAGGTATTCCGCCTTATAAAATACGGA
>NZ_JAMXDB010000007.1 GCF_024718545.1 Weissella fangxianensis | reverse complement strand
TTTCCGTATTTTATAAGGCGGAATACCTTGTAGATACATTGTGACAGCTTCAATTTGTACTTCTTTTGAAAACATAGTAAAACCCCGTAAGTTTTGGAAATTACTCCAACTTACGGGGTTCAGTTCACAACCACCTTTTTATATAGTATACATAAATTAATGAATTTTAGATAAAAAGAAACCGAGACAACTTTTTGTGTCTCGGTTTTTTAATTACTGCTCTGGCTGGGTTCGAACCAGCGACCTCCTCATTAACAGTGAGTTATTCTACCACTGAACTACAGAGCAATCATCGCATCAAGCAATGTAATAAATATACAACGCTTATGATTAAAAGTCAACCAGATAAATGAAAATGTTTTAATTTATCTGATATATAAAAGAGATGCCTCAAGATAGTCTTGGTATTGCTTTTATATAACTGCTCTGGCTGGGTTCGAACCAGCGACCTCCTCATTAACAGTGAGTTATTCTACCACTGAACTACAGAGCAATAATTAACCAGCGAATACATTAAATATACACGGCGATAGATTAAAAGTCAACCACATAAATGAATAAAATTTAATAATCATTCTGGAAGGGGGATAATATTAAATAAAAAGTAAAAGGATGTCAATAAAACAAGAAAAAAATTCATTTAATTGGTATGATAGAGTTAATAAATGACGATTAGGGGGCAGCGCAGATGGCTGACTTTCAACTAAAAGGGATGCCCGTATGGGTGTATGCAAAAGATGTTGATACAAAAAGTGCGCTGACACGTGCACGATTAATTGAAGGCTATATTGGTGACACTTTCTCAATTGATCCGGAACCAATATCAGGTTATCGTTTTGTGTCTTCAGAGGGGACATTGACAGGAACCTTCGATGAACAAACCATGTATTCAGCGACATTTTACTATCAACGTGAGGATGTTGCTGAAACAGAGCAGTTGGCACATAAATATTTACGTATTTTAGCTAATGTACAGCCTGTTGTTGATGTGGAAGATCTAACTGAAACCGGCCAAAAACTATGGTCCGGTTCTGTTGTTAAGGTTTCGCAACGCATGGCGACACGAACAGGGGATTTTTGGTATCAATTAGCTGATTCCAGATGGATCAAGTATGATATGCAGACGATGAAGCTCACTGATAATGATGGTCAACATCATCAACCGGTTGCTGAATGGAAGCGACCAACGGTTTGGCAGCCAACGCCAATCAGTGCCCAGGGTAAAATCGACTATATTCCTGGTCAAGAAGTGGCCGTTTATTCACAACCGTACGGACATGAAATTGGGCGTATACAGCATGGTACTTCGGTAGAAGTGACGGAACAAGTCGTCGATCCTTCAGGTGTTACATGGTACCATGTTGCGCAACAAGGATGGTTATCAAGTATTTATTTGTCGTTAAATATGTAATTAATTACGTTATTAATCGGGGGACATTATGACAGAACCATTGATATTGAAACCAGCATTACACGAAAAAATATGGGGTGGTACCGCATTACGAGACGTTTATGATTTTGATATTCCATCAGAAAACACTGGTGAGGCATGGGTGATTTCTGGACATCCTAATGGTCCAGTTACCGTGACCAATGGTAAATATGCGGGTAAAACCGTGGCGGAGCTATGGCGTGAAGAGCCAGGGTTGTTTGCTAATCAAGATGTGGATCGACCATTCCCTCTGCTGGTAAAAATTTTAGATGCTCACCGTGATTTGTCGGTACAAGTACATCCTGATGATGAGTATGCTGGCGAACATGCTGGTGAGTTAGGTAAAACCGAATCATGGTATATTTTGTCTGCTGAGCCGGGAGCCACCATTTACTACGGTCACACAGCACAAGATAAACAAACATTTGACCAAGAAGTTGATGATGCCGATTGGGATACTTTGTTACAGAAGGTTCCTGTAAAAGCTGGCGATTTCTTTTATGTGCCTGCTGGGACGTTGCACGCCCTTGGCGAAGGCGTTTTGACGTTAGAAACACAACAATCTTCCGATGTGACTTATCGGGTCTATGATTTTGACCGGGTTGATGCAAAGACGGGTGCTAAGCGTGATTTACATTTGGCTGATGCTAAAAATGTCACGACCGTACCATTTGTTCCTGATCAACCAAAGCCAAGGGCTTCACATATTGAAGATTTGACGCTTACAGAGTTAGTTACAGCACCATATTTTAATGTGGTGAAGTGGCAAATTGCTGGTCGTGCAACGGTTGATGCAACGGCGCCCTATACATTGGCAACAGTGGTTGATGGTGATGTTGAATTAACGGTCTTTGGGGTGACTTATCAATTAGCAAAAGGGACTAGTTTTATTTTGCCGAATGATGTTGAGACATGGAAACTTCATGGACATGCCACATTAATTACATCAACGCCAGGGCCTAAGTCGCTATAAAAATAGGATAGTAACATTTATGTTAAAGGCGCTAACTGTTGCATAAACGGTGGTGTCTTTCTTTATTTTAAAATGGTAAAATTTGATAGATGATTATTGAAAAGATATTGCAGATAAAGGCGTGCGTGATTTGTTTGCACAATTAGGAGGATAACATGAGCCTTAAAAGTGGATTAGCAACTTTGGTTGGGAAGGGAACTTATGCTGTATTGCATGATGTCTTACATCGAGGTGGTACATCATTGCCTGGTAAGTTAGCAACAAAAATTGACCCCAATGTCATGCAAAGCTATGCTGAAAAATATGATGTTATTCTGATTACTGGCACGAATGGTAAGACTTTGACAACAACGTTAACAACGCGCGTCTTACGAGAAAAATATGCTGATGTCATTACTAATCCTTCGGGTTCAAATATGATGCAGGGTATTACAGGAACGATGCTGACATCAAAGGTCACGGATAAACAACGACGTCCAGTAGCGTTACTAGAAGTAGATGAGGCCAATGTGGAGGCGGTTGCTAAACAATTAAAACCCAAAGCTTTTGTATTAACAAATATTTTCCGTGACCAGATGGATCGCTATGGTGAGATTTATACTACCTATGAAAAGATATTAAAAGGTATTCGTCTCTTTCCCGAAGCAACGGTCATTGCGAATGCGGATTCGCCAATTTTTATGCGTGGGAATTTACCAAATCCAAAAGTCTATTATGGTTTTAATCATGTACCAGCTACTGGTGACATGAAAGCGCCACATAATACTGACGGTGTGTTATCACCAACAGATCATTCAATTTTGCATTATCATTTTATGACATTTGGTAATCAAGGCGATTATTTCTCGGTAACTGATGATTTTAAACGGCCGGCTTTAGATTATGCAGTCACGAAGCTTAATAAACTAACACCGATTTCATCAAACTTTGATATTGACGGTAAAACTTTCCAAATTGAAATTGGTGGTATGTACAATATCTATAATGCGTTAGCAGCATATGCTGTTGGTCGTTTTATGGGTGTATCAGCTGACCAGATTCAGCAAGCATTTTCATCTAATGCGCAAATATTTGGACGTCAAGAAGCAGTTAAAGTCGATGATAAAGAAGTCACGATTGTCTTGATCAAAAATCCGGTGGGTGCAAACCAGGTTATTGACATGATGAAGACAGATGATCAACCTTTCTCAATGATTGCCTTGCTCAATGCGAATTATGCCGATGGTATTGATACTAGTTGGATTTGGGATGCAGATTTTGAGTCATTACACGATACTGGCATCCAAGCAGTCGCAACAGGTGGTGAACGATATAAGGATTTGTATGTTCGTTTAAAGATGGCCAACTTTGGCGATCATCCAGTTTATCAAGATTTAAAGCAAATTGTGCCAGCAATTAAAACATTGCCTACAAAGCGTGTTTACATACTTGCAACGTATACGGCAATGTTGCAGTTACGTGCTGAATTGAAGCAACAAGGTTATATTCATACAGGAATGGGGGAATAATCCAATGGCTGATTATAAGTTACATACAGCACATTTGTACGGTGATTTGATGAATACGTATGGAGATTTTGGTAATATTGTTGCTCTCAGATATTATGCGCATCAAATTGGGGTCGAAGTAGATGAAAAAATTATCTCATTAGGAGATGATTTTGATCCGACAATTTATGATTTTGTGTTATTTGGTGGTGGTCAGGACTACGAGCAAATGATTGTGGCTGATGATTTGCCAGATAAAGCACCTGCGTTGAAACAATACATTGAGACTGACGGCCCATTTTTAGGGGTTTGCGGTGGTTTCCAGCTATTGGGACAGTATTTCTTGCTAGCTGATGGTACTAGAGTAAATGGGATCGGTACACTAAGTCACTATACATTAAATCAACCGGATAATCGCTTCATTGGCAACATAACCATTCATGATGAAGTGAATGATTTGGAATACCATGGATTTGAAAACCACCAGGGACGTACTTTCTTAGGAGATGATGAACGTCCGCTTGGCAAAGTTGTCAAGGGTAATGGTAACAATGGTGAAGACGGTGGTGAAGGTTTAGTATATCGCAACGTTTATGGGACATATTTTCATGGACCTATCTTGACGCGTAATGGTAATTTAGCCTTACACATCTTGCAACTAGCTTTAGAGCGACGATATCCAGATGTTGATTGGCAGGATAAAATTGCAGCGATTACGCCAGAATTTTTCTAGACGATTTTGCAGAATCAAACAAGGGGGATGGAACGATAACGCCATTCTCTTTTTTTTATTGACATTTTTGTTATACTAGACTGGAGTGCAAACTGGATTTTTACAGGAGAAAGGCAGAAAAAGATGGCACAATTATTCTTTCGTTATGGTGCAATGGCCAGTGGTAAAAGCATTGAAATTTTGAAAGTTGCACATAATTATGAAGTGCAACAAAGACGCGTTTTGCTCCTAACAAGTGCGCTCGATGACCGATCAGGAGTTGGTGCAATTGCATCACGAATAGGTATGCAGCGTGCAGCACAGGCGATTCATCCAACAGACGACTTGTTTAAATTGATATCAGAAAGTGATTCGATTGCCGCTGTGTTGATTGATGAAGCACAATTTATGACTAAAGAACAAGTTTTGCAATTAACCAGGGTAGTAGATGAATTAAATATTCCGGTACTAACTTTTGGATTGAAAAACGATGCGTTTAACGAGTTATTCCCTGGCTCAGAGGCATTACTGATTTATGCTGACAAAATCGAAGAAATGAAAACACTTTGTTCATTTTGTGGTCGTAAAGCCGTGATGAACTTGCGTATTTCAAACGGGCAACCGGTCTACGAAGGTGAACAAGTTCAAATTGGTGGGGATGAGGCTTACATGCCGGTCTGCCGTAACCATTATAATCATCCTGATCTAGCAGCATTAGCTCGTCGGACTGGATTAAATACAAAATAAAGATAAAGGAATAAAAAACACATGGATGAAATTTTTGAAAAAGTGCAATCTGTTGTGGATCGCTATGATGAAGTCAGCGAAATGATTTCTGATCCCGACGTTATTGCTGATACAAAACGTTTTTTGGCGCTATCTAAAGAAGAGGGTAGTCTACGAGAGACGGTCGAAACTTTCAAGCATTACAAACAGGTCGTTGAAAGCATCGAAGAAAATGAAGAGATTTTGCGTGAAGAAGCGAATGATTCTGAACTTGAAGAGTTAGCTAAGGAAGAGCTAAAAGACTTACGTGTTGAAAAAGAATCACTAGAAGAGCAAATTAAGATTTTACTACTACCTAAGGATCCAAATGATGATAAGAACATTATCATGGAAATTCACGGAGCAGCTGGTGGCGATGAAGGTGCTTTATTTGCGGCTGACCTTTATGACATGTATCTTCGCTATGCCGAAAAAGAAGGCTGGACAGTTGAAATCATTGATGAGAACAAGACCGAAATTGGTGGCTACAAAGAAATTGTCTTGATGATCACTGGGGATAATGTTTATTCAAAATTAAAATTTGAAAATGGTGCCCATCGTGTGCAACGAGTACCCGAAACTGAATCGGCTGGTCGTGTGCACACTTCGACAGCCACTGTTGGTGTGATGCCAGAATATGAAGATGTCGATATTGAGATTGAAGACAAGGATTTGCGTGTGGATGTTTATCGTTCATCTGGTGCTGGTGGACAACACATCAATAAAACGTCATCAGCGGTACGTATGACCCACTTACCAACTGGTATTGTTGTTGCCATGCAAGATCAACGTTCACAACAGCAAAACCGTGCGAAGGCAATGGAAATCTTGAAGACACGTGTCTATGATTACTACGCATCACAGAATGAGGCTGAGTATGCTGAGCAACGTAAGACAGCTGTTGGAACTGGTGATCGTTCTGAACGAATTCGTACATACAATTATCCACAAAATCGTGTGACTGATCATCGTATTGGTCTGTCATTGAATAAGTTGGATCGTATTATGAATGGTGAATTAGAAGATGTCATCGATGCTTTGTTGATTGCTGATCAGACAGCAAAGCTGGAAGCCTTGAAGCAAGGATAGAATAAACGTATGTTTGATGAACAATGGACGATTCAAGCTGTTCGTGAATGGGGCGATTGGCAATTAGAGCCCTACATTCATGATCAAGAAGAGCGTATGGCTCAAATCGATTATTTGTTAACAGGAATGATGGATTGGAATTACGCACAACTAGGAAACAACTTAAACACAGTTCTAGAAGATGAAAAACGACTACGATTTATGGTCGCTGTTCGTGCTATTAAAGGTGGACAACCAGTGCAATACGCACTTGGCCATGCTGCGTTTTACGGACGTGAATTTCAAGTTGATCGTCGTGTATTGATTCCACGACAAGAAACGGAAGAACTAGTGGAATGGGTGCTCAAAGACCATCCATCGAATGCCAAACAACGAGTATTAGACATTGGTACTGGTTCTGGTGCCATTGCTGTTTCACTAAATGCAGAACGTACGAATTGGGATGTTACGGGTACTGATATCTCAACAGATGCTTTGGCCGTTGCGAAAGAAAATGCGCAGTTATATGCACCAGCAGTAAAGTTGGTGCAAAGTGATCTGTTTACAGATGTTACAGGCACTTTTGACATTATTGTTGCTAACCCACCTTACATTAGCCGTGGTGAACAATCAGTGATGGATGAATCAGTGGTTATGTTTGAACCAGACGTTGCCCTTTATGCGGATGATGATGGATTGGCGTTGTATAAGAAAATGGCAACAGACCTGCTGACTTTTTTGAAGCCAGGTGGGGCTGCATACTTTGAAATCGGTTATCAACAAGGGGGCAAACTTGTTGATTTATTTGGAACGTTACCTAAGGTCACAGTAACGTTACATCAAGATTTAAGTGGTCATGATCGAATGATTAAAGTATTGCGGGAGATGTAGAAATGACAGAGACAAAAATATGGACAGTTAACGAGATGGATGCGGCGGCGCGTGCGATTCAGCGTGGTTCGTTAGTCGCTTTCCCGACAGAAACTGTTTATGGGCTTGGTGCCGATGCTTATAACGAAAAAGCGGTTGGCAAAGTATATGCAGCCAAAGGACGTCCTTCAGATAATCCTTTGATTGTGCACGTTGCGGATCCAGAGCAAGTGTCTGATTTTGCAATTGTTAATGAGCGTGCACAAAAATTGATGTCGGCTTACTGGCCAGGACCATTGACAATGATTTTACCAGTAAAGCCAGGCGCATTATCAACGACGGTCACTGGTGGACTAGATACAGTAGCCGTTCGTTTGCCTGACAATGATGCTACCCGTCAATTGATTCGTGAGAGTGGTAAACCACTTGTTGGTCCTTCAGCCAATACATCTGGAAAACCTTCACCAACATTAGCCAAGCATGTCTATCATGATTTGCATGGTAAAATTGCGGGTATTTTGGATGATGGGCCAACTAAGATTGGTGTGGAGTCAACAGTGTTAGATTTATCATCGGATATGCCAGCAGTTTTGCGTCCTGGAAAAATTACGCCAGCACAAATTGAAGCAGTCATTGGGATGTCTATTGATTCCGAAGTTCATCATGTTGCTGATGACGAAACGCCCAAAGCGCCAGGAATGAAATATTGCCACTATGCTCCTGATAAGGCAGTTTATATGGTTGCGCCAGAAGATTGGACACAAGCAATTATCTGGATGCAGTCACAATTAGAGCCAGTTGGTCTGATGTTGACGAATGATCTAATTGAAAAGCATCAGCTAGCAGGGATGGATTTTATCTGGTCACTAGGTGATAATAATGACACAGCTGCAGCAAAATTATTTGCCGGTTTGCGTCATTTTGATGATAAGAAAGATGTGCAAACGATTCTTGTTGCTGCTATGCCACAAGTTGATGTGAATGGTGCTTATAATAACCGTTTAGGTAAAGCATCAGGTGGACACTGGATTAGTGAGTTGTTACATGTTTAAGCTTTTTTGACTTAAAGGAGGTCAACCCAATGACAAATTACCGTGATTTTGATCCTGAACTATGGGCTGCAATCGACCGTGAAGCCGATCGTCAAGAACATAATATTGAATTGATTGCTTCAGAAAACATTGCCTCTGCAGGTGTACGAGCAGCGCAAGGAAGTGTTCTAACGAATAAGTACGCTGAAGGGTATCCTAATAAGCGTTACTATGGTGGTACGGAGTATATTGATCAAGTAGAACAATTAGCAATTGATCGTGTAAAAGAACTATTCGGCGCAGAGTATGCAAATGTGCAACCGCATTCTGGTTCACAATCTAATGCTGCTGTTTATGCTGCCTTATTAGAACCCGGTGATCATGTTTTAGGTCTTGACCTTAATGCTGGAGGACATTTAACACACGGTTCTGCAGTTAACTTTTCTGGTAAAACTTATCAATTCCATGCCTATGGATTAGATGATGACGAGCGCATTGACTATGATCAAGTGGCCGCCTTGACAGCAGAATACCAACCAAAATTAATTGTTACTGGCGCTTCAGCTTACTCACGATTTATTGATTTTGATCGATTCCGTGAAATTGCTGATTCTGTGGGTGCTTACTTAATGGTTGATATGGCGCATATTGCTGGTTTAGTTGCTGCAGGAGTGCATCCATCACCAGTTGGGATTGCTGATGTTGTGACATCAACAACGCATAAAACATTACGTGGGCCACGTGGTGGTTTGATTTTGGCCAAAAAAGAATTGGGTAAGGCCATTAATTCAGCAATTTTCCCAGGCACACAAGGTGGACCATTAGAACATGTGATTGCTGGTAAAGCAACAGCTTTCTATGAAGCAATGCAACCAAGCTTTAAGGTATATGGACAACAAGTTGTTGCTAATGCCAAAGCAATGACTGATGTTTTTGCACAATCAGATCTTGTACGTGTTGTTTCAGGTGGTACCGATAATCACTTATTTAACTTGGATCTGACAAAGACAGGTATTTCTGGTAAAAAGGCGCAGAACATTTTAGATAGTGTTCATATTACAACGAATAAAGAAGCTATTCCAAATGAACCACGCAGTCCATTTGTAACATCAGGTATTCGTATTGGAACGCCCGCCATTACTACCCGTGGCTTCAAAGAAGCGGATGCTAAAGAAGTTGCTGAGTTGATTTTACGGGTGTTGGCTAATCCAGAAGATGAAGCTACTCTGGCGTCAGTTGCACAGTCAGTATTAGATTTAACAAACAGATTCCCATTATCGGGGATTGAACACGCAAATTAAAAAAGCGTATAATAGAGAAAAATGAAATGGAGCTTTGAAATGAGTAAGCTAACGGTTTTTGATCACCCACTAATTCAACATAAATTAACGATTATTCGTCATAAAGATGTTGGTACAAAAGAATTTCGTGAAATTGTTGACGAAATTGCTTCATTGATGGCTTATGAAGTAACACGTGATCTACCAGTTGAAGACGTTGTTGTTGAAACACCCGTTGCGACGACGACCCAAAAAACACTTGCTGGTAAGAAATTAGCAATTGTACCAATTTTGCGTGCTGGTTTGGGAATGGTTGACGGTATCATGAAGTTAATTCCTGCCGCTCGAATTGGACATATTGGTATGTATCGTGATGAAGAATCACTTGAGCCAGTGGAGTACTTTGTAAAGTTGCCTGAAGATATTGATCAACGTGAAGTTTTGGTTGTTGATCCAATGTTGGCAACTGGTGGATCTGCTGTGATGGCGATTGATGCATTAAAGAAGCGTGGTGCCACAAAAATTAAGCTGATTACACTTGTTTCAGCACCAATTGGTGTTGAGACGGTGCAAAAAACTCATCCAGATGTTGATATTTATACAGCTGGTTTGGATGAGAAGCTAAACGAACATGGTTATATTATTCCGGGTCTAGGTGACGCGGGTGACCGTTTGTTTGGGACTCATTAATAGCAAAATTTCATTATTATATATTGAAATGTTGGGGAGGTTGGTAAATTTTTACCAACCTTTTTTGTTTTATTTGGAAAGGGGAAATTATGAGAGTTTTAGTAGCTGGTGCAAGTGGACGAGTAGGTCGTTTGTTGGTTGATAAATTAGCTGCTGCAGGTCATGAAGTGGTTGCAGGTACTCGTCATTTAGACGAACAATTTAATAGCGGCAAGGTCGAGCTAGCTAACATTGATCTATTAGTCGATGAAGAACAACTAGTAACTGAATTGACTGATTTAAAGTTGGATGCTGTTTATTTTGTTGCCGGATCACGAGGTAGTAATGCATTACAAGTCGATGCCTTCGGTGCTGTTAAGTTAGAAAATGCGGCCGAAAAAGTTGGTATTAAGCGATTTATCATGTTGAGTGCATGGCAATCAACTAATCCTAAAGCTTGGGGTGAAGAATTAAGGGATTATTATATTGCAAAATTCTTTGCCGATAATTGGTTGATGGATCATACAACATTAAATTATACGATTCTGCAACCAGGTAATTTATTAGAAGAAGCCGGTTCAGGTAAAGTGCAGTTTAATCCAAAGACAGCGACCGCCAATAGTATTGAAAATGTGGCTGATGTGTTAGCTGGCATTTTAAATGCTGAAAATACCTATGGTAAATTATTGCCAATGGGGGATGGTGAAACCGATATTAAGTCTGCGATTGCAGAATTTTAATAATTTAAACGTTTAACCTTTAATTAGTTCTGTTTACTAATTTTGTTAACTGATATATAATTATAACCGTTAAAAATAACTTTAACTTGGTCCTGTGAGGCTAATAAGATTATTTTGGTGCTGTCGTGTTGATTTGGCGGTAAGCGAAACTATCATATTAGAGAAAACTATCAAGTTGAGGTATTTTTATACCTCAACTTTTTTATTTCAGGTTATAAGTTTATATATGAAAGGAATAACACGATGGAAGTTAAACGTGATGTCGTATTAGATGTGGATGAAAAGCCAGGTTTCTGGCAATGGATAGGGCTGTCGTTGCAGCATATGTTCTCAATGTTTGGATCAACGGTTCTTGTTCCATTGTTGGTTGGATTGAACCCAGGGATTGCCCTGTTTAGTTCTGGTGTTGGAACGCTATTGCATATTTTAATTACGAAACGTCAAATTCCTGCTTACATGGGTTCAAGTTTTGCCTTTATTATTCCCATGGTTGCTTTGATGAAAACGACTGGTTATCCAGGAGTTGCCACTGGAGTTATATCAGTTGGTATTGTTTATTTGATTGTGGCAGCAATTGTTGGTTTTATTGGTACTGATTGGATTGAAAAATTATTACCACCAATCGTTGTTGGTCCAATTATCATGGTTATCGGATTGTCATTATCCGGATCAGCAGCAGAATCAGCAACATTGTTAGATGGTAAATACGATATTCGCGTATTTTTGGTTGCTATGGTTACGTTAGGCATTACGATTTTCTTTAATATGTATCTTCGTGGCTTTCTAGGTTTGATTCCAATTCTATTAGGCATTATCGTTGGTTATGTCCTAGCAATTATGGTTGGCTTGGTTGATTTAAAGCCAGTTGCAGATGCTGCTTGGTTTGCCTTACCAGAATTTGATATGCCATTTGTTGATTACAAACCTGTGATGCATTGGGGCGCAGTATTAGTCATGGCACCAATTGCATTAGTTACGATCACAGAGCATTTAGGTCATTTGATGGTTTTGGATGATTTAACAGGACGTGATTATATCAAGAATCCTGGTCTACACCGTACTTTAGCTGGTGATGGTGCTGCTTCTCTGTTTGCTGGATTAGTTGGTGGACCATCAGTGACGTCTTATGGTGAAAATATTGGTGTCATGGCAATTACAAAGGTCCACTCAGTTTACGTATTGATTGGCGCAGCAACGTTTGCAATTCTATTTTCATTTGTTGGTAAACTGTCAGCGGTCATCCAAAGTATCCCTGGTGCAGTAACCGGAGGGGTGTCATTCTTGCTATTTGGTGTCATCGCTGCATCTGGTTTACGTATCATTGTTGAAAATCAACTTGACTTTAATTCAAAGCGTAATTTGATGATCACTTCATCAGTCTTGGTGATTGGTATTGGGAATGCCTACCTACAAATTGGTCACGGCAATAACATTGTACAGTTCTCAGGTGTTGCTATTGCAACAGTTTTGGGCATTGTGTTGAATTTGATTTTGCCTGAAAAAGCAGCTTCTGAAAAATAGTAATTAAGAACAGTTTTTGTAAAAAAGCTGTTTTTATTTTATTTATGTTTATTTCTTTGTGATGAATATTTCGTTTTTGGATATTCCGCTTATTCTATTCTTTTTTGGAATAACAGAAATCGTATGATAACAAGCTTTATAAAAAGGCGTTTCGATAATGGGACAAATAGGGGCGATTGTTAATGATTGAATTAGCTCAAAAAAGAGGTAATATTAGGGAGTAAAAGTTAAACGGTGCTGTTTAAAATGCATGCCGCTTGATTAGACTTCAAGAAAGGAAAGAGGTGAATTTCATTGGAGAAAACCGCGACCTTTAGCATTGCGGGGTTGACGTTTGATTGGAACGTGGTTATTTCGACATTGGTTTCAATGACAATAGTTTTTCTACTAGCGCTTTGGACCTCTCGAAAGTTGGTTATGAAGCCAGCTGGAAAGAGTAAGCAGAATATGCTAGAGTGGGTCATTGATTTTACCAATAATATAGTTGATGGATCACTCCCAAATAAGACTGGTAACAGTTTGAAGTTTTTCATATTTTCCATGTTTTTGTTCATCTTCGTTGGAAATCAATTAGGTGTTGCCTTTATGGTTGATGTTGGCGGTAATACGTTTCTGAATTCCCCAACGGCTAACCCATTAGTGACAATGACTTTAGCGTTAATTGCTATTACTATTTCCCACTTTTTAGGTGTTGAAAAGCAAGGTTTCAAGAATTACTTCAAGTCAGTATATCTGTCACCGTTTAGTGTCTTGTTCCCTTTAAATCTTATTGAGCAATTTACGAGTTTCTTAACATTAGGGCTACGTTTATTCGGTAATATTTTTGCTGGTGAAATGGTATTGTCTCTATTGTGGCAGTTAGCTCAATCTGCGGGTGTAATTTCATTCGTGCCAGCTTTCTTACTCACAATTATTTGGCAAGGATTTTCATTATTTATTGGGGCAATTCAAGCGTTTGTCTTCGTCACTTTGACAACTGTCTATGTTTCGGAAAAGACAGAGTAACTACAGTAACTGTTTAAATTAATCGGAGGATTTTAAAAATGGATGTTGCAACCATTGGTGTTGGAGTTGCCGCAGCTGGTGCCGCTATTGGTGCCGGTATTGGTAACGGTATTGTTATTTCAAGTATGATTGCTGGTATGGCACGTCAACCTGAATTAGAAGGTAAGCTACGTACAAACATGTTCATTGGTGTTGGTTTGGTCGAGGCTGTGCCAATCATCGCTATCGCTATTGCCTTCATGTTGTTAGCACAATAATCGAAACGCGGAGGCCAACTAATTATGTTTAATCAAATTGTTCTAGCGGGTGCTAGCGAAGGGTTGGCTTTGGGTAACATGTTGTTTGTGCTAGTGGCATTCCTAGTATTGATGCTTCTTTTGAAGAGGTATGCTTGGGGTCCAGTAGTAAAAATGATGGAAAAACGTGCAGAAAAGGTTGCCCATGATTTGGATACTGCTGAAGAAGCGCGTCAGCAGGCCGAGGAAATGGCTGCTAAGCGTTCGGAGCAGTTGCAATCAGCACGTACTGAAGCCAATGGCATCGTTTCAGATGCTAAGACAGCAGCTGGTAAGCAGCGTGATCAAATCGTTGCTGCCGCTCAGGCAGACGCTCAAGCTACAAAAGAACAAGCAAGTGCACAAATTGCGCATGAACGTTCTGAAGCAATGGCTGGCGTCAAGGGTGAAGTTGCTGACCTATCAGTAACCATCGCACAAAAGATTATCCAAAAAGAACTAAAGTTAGATGATCAAAAAGCGCTTATTGACGCTTATATTGAAGGGTTAGGTAACAAGTAATGGCATTAGATAAAGCAACGATTGCTAAGCGATATGCCGTTGCTTTGTTCGAATTAACCCATGATCAAGGTACTGATACAGAAACGTTGGCTGAACTGTCAGCGCTTCGTGATGTATTAGAACAAAATCCAGAATTTACGAAAGCATTGTTATCTTTGCGTATTGATGAAGCTGCTAAGCAAAAAATGTTGGCAACTTTATCTGAAGGAACGAGCCAAGTCGTAGCTAATTTAATTCAGATGACCTATGACTATCGCCGTATCCAAAACTTACCAGCGATTATTACTAAGTATGAAGAACTTGTTAATAAAGCTGCTGGTATTGTGAATGCAGAGGTACAAACAGCGGTGCCATTGAGTGATGAACAAGTTTCACGTTTGAAAGAGAAACTTGTTCAGCGTTATCAGGCTAACGAATTGCGTTTGACGCAAAGCGTTGATGAGAACTTACTTGGTGGGGTCATTGTGAAAGCCAATGACCAAATTTTGGATGGATCATTAGCAACTAAGTTAGCTGCTATTCGTCAGAGTATCATCCGCTAGTAATCGAAATTCTAGTCGAAATTGATGTTGTGTGTGATGAATAGACACACTATAAAGAAAGAGGAACTGCTGAAATGAGCATCAAAGCTGAAGAAATCAGTTCACTCATCAAAAAGCAATTAGCCAATTATCAAGACGACTTAACAGTTAAAGAAACTGGAACTGTTACCTATATTGGTGATGGTATCGCTCGTGCAACTGGGTTGGAAAACGCCCTTGCCGGTGAGCTTGTCGAATTTGAGAATGGTGTTTATGGTATGACACAAAACTTGGAATCAAATGATGTTGGTATCATTATTCTAGGTGGTTATGACAGTATTCGTGAAGGTGATACCGTTAAGCGTACTGGTCGTATCATGGAAGTGCCTGTTGGTGAGCAGCTGATTGGTCGTGTTGTTAACGCTTTGGGACAACCTGTTGATGGTATGGGCCCAATTGAAACAAAGAACACACGTCCGATTGAAGTTAAAGCTCCAGGTGTTATGGAGCGTAAATCTGTGTTTGAACCACTACAAACTGGTCTAAAGGCTGTGGATTCTTTGGTACCAATTGGACGTGGTCAACGTGAGTTAATTATCGGTGATCGTAAGACTGGTAAGACATCAGTTGCCATCGACACGATTTTGAACCAAAAAGATCAAGACATGATTGTTGTCTATGTTGCCATCGGTCAAAAAGCTTCAACTGTTCGTACACAAGTTGAAACTTTGCGCCGTATGGGAGCGATGGATTATACAATCGTTGTTACTGCTAGCCCTTCTGAGCCAGCCCCAATGCTATACCTAGCACCTTATGCTGGGGCTGCAATGGGTGAGGAATTCATGTACAACGGTAAGCACGTGCTAATCATTTATGATGATTTGTCAAAGCAAGCAACGGCCTACCGTGAGCTGTCATTAATTCTTCGTCGTCCACCTGGACGTGAAGCCTACCCTGGTGATGTCTTCTACTTGCACTCACGTTTGTTAGAGCGTGCGGCTAAGTTATCAGACGAACTAGGTGGTGGGTCAATGACGGCCTTGCCAATTATTGAGACACAGGCTGGTGATGTTTCTGCATATATTCCAACCAACGTTATCTCAATCACTGACGGTCAAATTTTCTTGGATGCCGACCAATTCTATGCTGGTGTTCGTCCTGCCATTGATGCCGGAACTTCTGTTTCTCGTGTTGGTGGTGATGCACAAATCAAAGCTATGAAGAAAGTTGCTGGTACACTACGTTTGGACTTGGCTTCATACAAGGAGCTTGAGTCATTCGCCCAATTCGGTTCAGATTTGGATGAAGCAACGCAAGTTAAGCTAGCTCGTGGTCGTCGTACCGTTGAACTATTGAAGCAACCATTACACCAACCATTACCAGTTGAAGAACAAGTGTTATCACTATATGCTTTGACACATGGCTTTATGGATGATGTTGCGGTTGATGATATTCTACGTTTTGAGTCAGAATTAATTTCTGCTGTTCATGCATCACACGATGATTTGTTCAAGACGATTGTCGAGACGAATAATTTGCCTGATACAGATGCAATGGATGCAGCAATTAAGGAATTCAAAGCAACATTTTCTGGCTCAGCAGAATAATAAAGGAGGGGCGATAAATGGCAGCTTCTTTACAAGATATTCAACGCCGAATTGCCTCAACGAAAAAGACGCGTCAAATCACGAGCGCCATGCAAATGGTCTCGACTGCTAAATTAAGTCAAATTCAACGTCATGGTGGTTCATATACGGTTTACGCCGATGCCCTTCATGATGTTGTGGCTCATCTAGCAACTGCACATATTAATAATGTATCGGGTACGTTGCTTGAACAACGGCATGTATCAAAGGTGGGATTTTTAGTTCTATCATCTGATCGTGGTTTAGTTGGCGGCTATAATTCAACGCTATTAAAGGAATTAATGGCTAGAATTAACGAACGCCAACTAACACCTGAACAAGTTGTTATCCTGGCAGTTGGTGGAAACGGAGCGGACTTCTTTAAGAAGCGTGGATTTGATGTTGCATACGAGTATCGTGGTGTGTCTGATGTACCAACCTTTACGGAGGTTCGTGAAATCGTTAAGACCGTCACGACAATGTATGATAACGAAGTCTTTGATGAATTAATTGTGGGTTATCAGCATTTCGTGAGTCGTATTTCAAACGAAGTTCATCTAGAAAAAATGCTTCCAGTTTCCGCAGAAAATTTGGAAGAATCTAAAGATGATAATAAGTATACGGCAGACTATGAAATGGAACCGTCAGCTGAACAAATTTTGGGTGTTGTATTACCACAATATGCCGAAAGCTTAGTATATGGTGCCATTATTGATGCGAAAACCGCTGAACATGCGGCATCTGCAAATGCGATGTCTTCAGCGACTGATAACGCCAAGGAAATCATTGATTCACTTGGACTACAGTACAACCGTGCGCGTCAGGGTGCAATTACGACTGAAATTACAGAAATTACTGGTGGAATGGCCGCTTTGGATTAGAAGTATCCAGCATCAGGTTTATTACAAATGAAGGAAGGAAACGACAATGAATACCGGACAAGTTGTTCAAGTCATTGGTCCCGTTGTTGACATTGCCTTTCCATCAGATGCAAAGATTCCAGATATTAACAATGCTTTGGTTATCACTAAAGATGATCACAGCACATTAACAGTTGAGGTTTCTTTGTCATTGGGTGATGGTGTCGTACGTACGATCGCCATGGATTCAACTGATGGTTTGCGACGTGGAATGACGGCAACAGACACTGAAAGTTCAATCAGTGTCCCTGTTGGTAAGGCAACGTTGGGACGTGTGTTTAATGTGCTAGGAGAGCCAGTTGATGGCGGAGAAGCATTAGGAGACGACGTACAACGTGACCCAATTCACCGTGATGCACCAGCATACGATGAGTTGTCAACATCAACAGAAATTCTAGAAACTGGTATCAAGGTTATTGATCTATTAGCACCATATGTTCGTGGTGGTAAGATTGGTCTATTCGGTGGTGCCGGTGTTGGTAAGACGGTGTTGATTCAAGAGTTGATTCACAACATCGCACAAGGTCACAATGGTATTTCTGTCTTTACTGGTGTGGGTGAGCGTACCCGTGAAGGTAATGACATGTACTATGAAATGCAAGGATCTGGCGTTTTGAAACAAACTGCCATGGTCTATGGTCAAATGAATGAGCCTCCTGGTGCACGTATGCGTGTTGCCTTGACTGGTTTGACGATTGCTGAGCATTTCCGTGATGTTAACGGTCAAGATGTGCTATTGTTCATCGATAATATTTACCGTTTCACGCAAGCTGGTTCAGAGGTTTCTGCTTTGCTTGGCCGAATTCCATCAGCCGTTGGTTACCAACCAACTTTGGCTACTGAAATGGGTCAATTACAAGAGCGAATCACTTCAACGAAGAAGGGTTCAGTTACATCGATCCAAGCCGTTTACGTGCCTGCCGATGATTATACTGACCCTGCTCCTGCGACAACCTTCGCGCACTTGGATGCAACAACTAACTTGGAGCGTTCATTGACGCAACAAGGAATCTACCCAGCCGTGGATCCTTTGGCTTCAACATCAACTGCCTTGGCCCCAGAAATTGTTGGACAAGAGCATTATGATGTCGCAACTGAAGTACAACACACACTACAACGTTACCGTGAATTGCAAGATATCATTTCTATCTTAGGAATGGATGAGTTGTCAGACGATGAGAAGACGATTGTTAATCGTGCTCGTCGTATTCAATTCTTCTTGTCACAACCATTCTCAGTTGCTGAGACATTTACGGGATTGCCAGGACAATACGTGCCACTTAATGAAACTGTTCGCAGCTTCAAGGAAATTTTGGATGGTAAGTATGACCAATATCCTGAAGATGCCTTCCGTAACGTTGGTGCCGTTGAAATGGTAGCTGAAAAAGCTGCTCAGATGGCTAACTAAACAAAGGGGGCGGTGCCATGAGTGAACACACCCTACATGTTAAGGTGGTAACGCCAGATGGTGTGGTGTTTGGACATGAAACTGCATCGTTGGTTGTACTAGATACGATCAATGGTGAAGAAGGAATCATGGCAAACCATTCACCAATTATTACATCGTTGCACATTGGCGAAGTGAAAGTTATTAACGAAGAAGAAAGCTACAAAGAAAACATTACAATTAGTGGTGGTTTTGCAGAGTTTTCTGACAATCAATTATCAATCGTTTCTGACAGTGCAGAACGTACGCAAGATATTGACGTCAAGCGTGCTGAACGAGCTAAGGAACGTGCTGAAAAGCATTTAGCTGCTAGTGATACATCTGATACTGAGCGTGCACAAGCTGCCTTAATGCGTGCGGTTAATCGTATTCATGCAGTTACTGGTAACAAGTAACTAGTTGAACGAATAAACGTTTATCAATAAAATACGTTCGTGTGGGAATTTTCCTGTACGGACGTATTTTTTGTGTAAATGTCGCGCTAATAAAACTAGGTGTGTTAGTCGACGTAAAATTTGATAAAATAGACTTAATATTGATTAAAGAAAGTAGGACAACAGGATGATCGTACTATCGGGAACTATTGGTGCTGGGAAGACCAGCTTAACAACGATGCTCGCAGAACATTTAGGAAGCGAAGCCTTATACGAATCCGTTGATGATAATCCTATTCTGCCATTGTTTTATGAGGACCCAAAACGTTACGGATTCTTGTTGCAAAATTATTTTTTGAATAAGCGTTTGGATAACATCAAAGATGCACAAGGTAGTCAATTAAACGTGATTGATCGATCTATCTTTGAAGATTTGTTGTTATTCAAGTTAAATGCAGACTTAGATAGAGCAACGCAAACTGAAGTACAGATTTATGGTGATTTGTTAAATAATATTATGGAACAAGTTGACTTTTCAGATGAGGCCATTGTCAAAACACCAGATTTGTTGATTTACATTCATGTTAGTTTTGATACGATGCTAGAGCGTATTAAAAAGCGTGGCCGTGATTATGAACAAATAGCCAATGATCCATCATTGTACGACTATTATAAGAGTTTGAATGAACGCTATGTTGCTTGGTTTGATGCTTATGATCGGTCTCCAAAGTTAAGTATTGATGGTGACCAATATGATTTTGTGGCTGACGAGTCAGCAGCAAAAAAAGTTTTAGCATTGATTGACCAAAAAATTAGCGAATTGGGCTTAAAGGGTGAATAGGAGAGTAAATGTTATGTTAGATATGAAGCTAATTCGTCATGAGACGGAACAAGTGAAGGAACGTTTAGCAACCCGTGGTGTTGCTCCGGAAGAAGTTGATGTATTGGTCGCCGATGATGCAAAGCGCCGTGAGCTATTGGTACAAACTGAGGAACTAAAAGCACGTCGTAATTCTGTTTCAGATCAAATTGGTCTTAAGAAGCGCCAAAAAGAAGATGCTAGTGACGTGATTGCTGAGATGCAACAGGTTTCAGCCACAATCAAAGAGCTTGATGAACAAGTCACAGCATTAGACAAACAAATTAAAGAGCGTGCCTTGCACTTCCCAAATTTGCCAAATGAGACGATCCCAGTTGGACCAGATGAGGATTCAAACCGTGAAGAGCGTAAGTGGGGTGAGATTCCTAGCTTTGACTTTACACCAAAAGCCCATTTTGAAATTGGTGAGAACTTAGGTATTTTGGATTTTGAACGTGGTGCCAAAGTATCTGGTGCGCGCTTTGTTTACTATGTTGGTCAAGGGGCTCGTTTAGAGCGAGCAGTTTATAACTTTATGCTTGATGAACATCAAAAAGAAGGTTATAAGGAAATGATTACGCCTTATCTTGTTAAAGATGAAGCAATGTATGGTACAGGACAATATCCAAAGTTTATGGATGATGCCTATCGTGTGGGTACTAACGATGATATGACATTGATTCCTACGGCAGAAGTTCCTTTGACTAACTATTTCCGTGAAGAAGTTATTGATGCTGATAAGTTACCTTATAGTGTGACTGCCTTGTCACCAGCATTCCGTCAAGAAGCTGGGTCAGCTGGACGTGATACACGTGGTTTGATTCGTATGCACCAATTCAATAAAGTTGAAATGGTAAAATTCACTAAGCAAGAAGATTCATATCAAGCATTAGAAGATATGACACTCAATGCAGAGAGCTTGTTGAAAAAATTGAACTTACCATATCACGTCATTACCCTATCAACAGGAGACATGGGTTTCTCAGCAGCTAAAACATATGATTTAGAAGTTTGGATGCCACAACAAGATATTTATCGTGAAATCTCTTCTGTATCAAATACGGAAGCCTTCCAGGCTCGTCGTGCACGTATTCAGTATCGTGATGAAAACGGCAAGCTACAATTCGCCCACACCTTAAATGGATCAGGTTTGGCTGTTGGTCGTACAGTGGCTGCAATCTTGGAAAACTACCAAAATCAAGATGGTACAGTGACGATTCCAGAAGTTTTGCGCCCATACTTTGGTGCTGATAAGATTGTGCCTGAAGATTCTTTGTAATTAATAATAGTTAAACGTAGAGAGATTGAGACAGAATAAATGTCCCAATCTCTTTTTGTTTAAAATGAATTAGCAGTCACGCTGAAATTTTTACAGCACGAACGCGTTTTAATAGATTAAAACTAAAAAAGAGTTGCAAGAAGTGATAAAACCTAGTATTATATATCAAGTGGTAAGTCGTTGTTAGTCATAGCGCACTAATCACAAAGTGTAAAAGATCTGAAAAAGTATTGACACTTGTTCGTAGATTGGATATACTATAAGAGTTGTCTTGAGTGTTTCACTCATTAGACGTTTGTTGCGGATGTGGCGGAACTGGCAGACGCGCTGGATTTAGGTTCCAGTGCCCCTAGGGCGTGCAGGTTCGATTCCTGTCATCCGTATATCGATTATCGATACAGAAGCCGACTTAGCTCAGCTGGCAGAGCGCTTCACTAGTAATGAAGAGGTCGCTGGTTCGAATCCAGTAGTCGGCATCCCATGCGAACATAGTTCAGCTGGTAGAACGCTACCTTGCCATGGTAGAGGTCGCGGGTCCGAATCCCGTTGTTCGCTTTCTTCCAATTTGGGAGGTTTTAAATTACATGCACCTATAGCGCAACTGGATAGAGTGTCTGACTACGAATCAGAAGGTTGAAGGTTCGAATCCTTCTAGGTGCATCAATTAAAAGAGGTTGAGACAAAACTTGTCTCAACCTCTTTTTATGCCAAATCCGCATTTTTTAAAAAAGATGTGAATGTTTAGTGGCATTGACTTGCAATGCGTTTTATAATTATGTCAATATTGGTCAAGGGGGTGAAGGACATGGCTGATTCAAATATGTCGGATAATATCGAGGCATACTTGAAACAAATTTTACAGCAGGCGAATGAAGTTGAAATTCGTCGGGCTGAAATTGCCCGCCGCTTTAACGTGGTGCCATCACAAATTAATTATGTTATTAAAACACGATTTGGTGCTGAAAATGGTTATTTGGTAGAATCAAAGCGTGGTGGTGGTGGCTATATTCGTATTGTGAAAATGGCATTACGAACAGAGCCTGATCTCATTGATGAAATGAGGCAGAGTCTCCCTGAGATTGTTAGCTTTAGAACAGCAACAGCCGTGATATCTAGCTTATATCGAGAAAAGATTTTGACGCAACGTGAAGGCGAACTCCTTCTAACAATGTTATCAAAGGAAGCGTTAGCTGTTGGTGACGTGGCGATACAAGGTCAACTACGAGCAAGGTTATTACAGCAATTATTGAACCGTTTACGGTTTGAAAGTGAGCGTGATTAATATGGATAATCAATATACACCGAGTGCAAAAAACGTTTTAGTCGTTGCACAGGAACAAGCAAAATATTTTAAACATCAAGCCGTTGGTACTGAGCATTTGTTACTTGCTTTAGCAATTGAACAAGAAGGCATTGCTAGCAAGGTCATGCAACAATTCAATGTGGTTGATGATGACATTAAAAGTCAAATTGAACAATTTACGGGTTATGGTACATTATCTCGTGCTGAAAAAGAATCTTATTTACCTTATTCACCAAAGGCGGCTGAGATACTACGTCTAGCAAATGAAAGTGCTGTAAAGCTGCATCAAGAGCGTACAGGAACCGAGCATTTGCTATTGGCTCTATTATCGGATGAAACGATTTTTTCATCGCGTATTTTGATCAATTTAGGGGTGAACCCACAAGAAATGCGCCGGGCTATTTTACGCAAATTAGGTGTTAGTGAAGCGCCTAAGCGGCGTGATCCTCGTCGTAAGCGTGGCAATCAAGCTCAGCAGACGGAAGGTACACCAACTTTGGATGCCTTAGCACGTGATTTAACACAATTGGCGCGTGACAAGAAAATGGATCCAGTTGTTGGCCGTGAAACTGAAGTGAAACGAGTTATCCAAATATTGTCACGCCGTACGAAAAATAATCCGGTCCTGATTGGTGAACCTGGTGTTGGTAAAACGGCGATTGCTGAAGGGCTGGCACAAAAAATCATTGCTGGCGATGTACCTTCAGATATGACACAAAAGCGATTGATGATGCTAGATATGGGATCATTAGTTGCGGGGACAAAATACCGTGGTGAATTTGAGGACCGTCTGAAAAAAGTGATTGATGAAATTCAACATGATGGCCAAGTTATCTTGTTTATTGATGAGTTACATACACTGATTGGTGCAGGTGGTGCGGAAGGTGCCATTGATGCGTCAAATATTTTGAAACCTGCCTTGGCTCGTGGTGAATTGCAAACGATTGGTGCAACAACACTAAATGAGTATCAAAAATATATCGAAGCAGATGCAGCTCTTGAGCGGCGTTTTGCCCAGGTTAGTGTTAATGAACCAACGCAGGCCGATGCTATCGCAATTCTAAAAGGATTGAAGGATCGTTACGAAAAGCACCATCAAGTGGCTATTCCTGACGATGCGATCGTCGAAGCAGTTAAGCTTTCAGTGCGTTATGTCACGGAACGCTACTTACCTGATAAGGCCATTGATATTATGGATGAAGCAGCAGCTAAGGTACGAATTGCCCGGGTTGGCCATGAAACACCATTAGCAAAACAGCAAGAGAAGTTAGCGACGTTGCGTCAAGAAAAAGATGAAGCCATTGAACGGTTAGACTTTGAGTTAGCTGCGGAATTGCGTAAAAAAGAAATGAGTCAAAAGCGACGTATCGACAAACAACTAGATGCCCAGGCTGATAGTGATGGTGATAGTCAAGCAAAGTATGACTTGGTACTTTCGCTGCATGATATTGCTGAGGTCGTTTCTGAACAAACTGGTGTGCCAGTAACACAAATGGAAAAGTCTGAGAAAGATCGTTTGGTCAATCTGGAAAAGGTGCTGCATGATCGCGTTGTTGGCCAAGATGAAGCAGTTTCGGCCATTGCACGTTCAATTCGTCGGGCACGTTCAGGATTGAAAGATCCTAAACGACCAATTGGTACATTCTTGTTCTTAGGACCGACTGGAACAGGTAAAACTGAATTAGCGAAGGCTTTGGCTGAAGCAATGTTTGGTTCAGAAGATAATATGATTCGTGTTGATATGTCAGAATATCGTGAAGCCTATTCAGCTAGTCGTTTGGTTGGTTCAGCACCTGGTTACGTTGGTTATGAGGAAGGTGGCCAGCTGACTGAAAAAGTTCGTCGGCAACCATACTCAGTCGTATTGCTTGATGAGGCCGAAAAAGCACATCCAGATATTTATAATTTGATGCTGCAGGTCTTTGACGATGGTTTCTTAACAGACTCTAAGGGTCGTAAGGTCGACTTTAGGAATACAATTATTATCATGACGTCAAATCTTGGTGCAACTCGACTACGTGACGAAAAGTCAGTTGGATTCGGTGCTGTTGATAAGATGTCTGACTATAATGCAATGCGTGATACGATTATGCAGACAGTTAAGGAAACTTTCCGTCCTGAGTTTATCAACCGTTTGGACGAAGTTGTTGTCTTCCATTCATTGAAGAAAGATGAGCTTCATCAAATTGTTAAATTGATGTCAAAGTCAGTTTTGCAGCGCATTGGTGAGCAAGGATTCAAAGTTAAAATTACACCAGCGGCAATTGATGTGATTGCCAAAGCTGGCTTTGATCCAGAATACGGTGCGCGTCCAATTAGACGAGCATTGCAGTCGAAGGTTGAAGATGCTTTGTCTGAAGAATTGTTAACTGGTAAGGTTACGGTTAATGATCAAGTGACGATTGGGGCTAAGAGTGGTGAGATAAACATCACGGTAAAACAACCTAAAAAAGACGTTGAAACCGTTACAGAATAATTAATTAAAAAGTAAGCGTTGACAAGAATTGTTTTTCTTGATAATGCTTACTTTTTCTTGTATACTTATCATTAGTTTAATTGTGTATAAGACAATGGCTGATAGGAAATATTGTCCCTGGAAGCCTGCATATTAACGACAAGAGCGTTTTCAGGTATGGGGATGCTGTTGTCTTTTTTGCACTTAAAAACCAGTAAAAATCAGAAATTGTTAACAAACTGTAATATAACTGGGTGCACAGTTGGCCAATTCAAAGCGAGGTGGAAAACTTGGTAGGAACGCTTGTAAAGTATGGTAAACACCGTGTTCGTCGTAGTTATGCACGAATCAAGGAAGTTCTTGATTTGCCTAACTTGATCGAAGTTCAAACGGACTCATACAACTGGTTCTTGGATGAAGGATTACGTGAAATGTTTATGGACATTTTGCCAATTGAGGATTTCCAAGGTAAGTTGTCTCTAGAATTTGTGGACTATAAGCTCATGGAGCCAAAGTACACAGTAGAAGAAGCTCGTAACCATGATGCTAATTATTCAGCACCATTGCACGTTACGTTGCGCTTAACCAATCAGGAAACTGGTGAAATCAAATCACAAGACGTGTTCTTTGGTGATTTCCCATTAATGACACCAGCAGGAACCTTCATTATTAATGGTGCTGAACGTGTTATTGTCTCACAATTAGTACGTTCTCCTGGTGTGTACTACAATGAAGAATTAGATAAAAACGGACGCCCAAATTACGGTACGACATTCATTCCAAGTCGTGGTGCTTGGTTAGAATTTGAAACAGATGCTAAGGGTCTTAGCTATGTTCGTATTGACCGTACTCGTAAGCTACCAATCACAGAATTGGTACGTGCATTGGGGTACGGATCAGATTCAGAAATCCTACAAATGTTAGGTGATCAATATGATTCTATTTCATTAACCTTGGATAAAGATGTGCATAAGGACATCGAGGATTCTCGAGTTGAAGAGTCTTTGAAGGATATCTACGAACGTTTACGTCCGGGAGAGCCTAAGACAGCTGATTCAGCCCGTGCCTTGTTGACTGCACGTTTCTTCGATCCAAAGCGCTATGATCTAGCACCAGTTGGTCGTTACAAGATCAACAAAAAGTTGTCATTAAAGTCACGCTTGATGGGTTGGACTTTAGGTGAAACTTTGGCTGATCCAGATACAGGTGAAATTATTGCCGAAAAGGGTACAGTCATTGACAAGAAGGTTATGTCAGCATTGTCTCCTTACTTGGATCGTGAAGATTTCAAGCGGACAACTTTCACACCTTCTGATGATGCAGTTGTTACTGAACCAATGGTTTTGCAAACAATCTTGATTGAGAATCCAGAAGATCCAGAAAAGACACTACCAATTATTGGTAATGGTCAATTCGACCCAGCTATTCGTACAGTAAAGCCAGCAGATATTATTGCTGGTATGAACTACTTCTTGAATTTGCCATTAGGTGTCGGCGTTACTGACGATATTGACCACTTGGGTAATCGTCGTATCCGTCGTGTTGGTGAATTGCTACAAAATACATTCCGTATTGGTTTAAGCCGTATGGAACGTGTTGTTCGTGAGCGTATGTCAATTCAAGATCCAGATACTGTTACACCACAACAATTGATTAACATTCGTCCAGTTGTTGCTGCTGTTAAGGAATTCTTTGGCTCATCACAATTGTCACAATTCATGGATCAAACAAATCCATTGGGTGAGTTAACTAACAAGCGTCGTTTGTCAGCCTTGGGACCTGGTGGATTGACTCGTGATCGTGCCGGATATGAAGTTCGAGATGTTCACTATACTCACTATGGACGTATGGACCCTATCGAAACCCCTGAAGGTCCTAACATTGGTTTGATCAATTCATTGGCTACGTATGGACGTGTTAATAAGTACGGATTTATTGAAACGCCATACCGTCGTGTTGATTGGACGACGCATAAGGTTACTGACCGAATTGACTACTTAACAGCCGATGAAGAGGATAACTTTGTGGTTGCACAAGGTAATTCTGTCTTGAACGATGATGGCTCATTTGCTACGGATACTGTTCTGGCTCGTAAGAGTGATGTGAACACCGAAGTACCAATTGACCAAGTTGATTACATGGACGTTTCACCTAAGCAAATCGTTGCGGTCGCTACGGCTGCTATTCCTTTCTTGGAAAACGATGACTCAAACCGTGCTTTGATGGGTGCGAACATGCAACGTCAAGCAGTTCCTTTGATTGATCCACATGCACCATTAATTGGTACTGGTATCGAATATAAGGCTGCTCATGATGCGGGTGTTGCACTTATTGCACAATATCCTGGTGTTGTTGAGTATGTTGACGGTAATGAGATTCGCGTTCGTCGTGAAGATGGTTCATTAGACAAGTATTCATTGATGAAGTTCCGTCGTTCAAACGCTGGTAAGAACTACAATCAACGTCCAATTGTTAAAGTTGGTGACAAGATCGATGCCGATGAAGTGTTGGCCGATGGTCCATCAATGGAGCAAGGTGAATTGGCATTGGGTCAAAACCCATTGATTGCCTTTATGACTTGGCAAGGATATAACTTCGAGGATGCCATCATTATTAATGAGCGTTTGATTCGTGATGATGTTTATACATCGATCCATATTGAGGAATACGAATCAGAAGCACGTGATACAAAGCTTGGCCCTGAAGAATTTACTCGTGAAATTCCAAATACTGGTGAAGATCAGTTAAAGAATTTGGATGAGCGTGGTATTATCCGGATTGGTGCCGAAGTTGAAGACGGAGATATTTTGGTTGGTAAGGTAACGCCTAAGGGTGTGACTGAACTATCAGCCGAAGAGCGTTTGCTACATGCTATTTTCGGTGAGAAAGCTCGTGAAGTACGTGATACTTCATTGAAGGTTCCTCACGGTGGTGGCGGTGTTGTTCAAGATGTTCGTATCTTCACTCGTGAAAACGGGGATGAGTTATCACCAGGTGTTAACTTGATGGTCCGTGTCTACATTGCACAACGTCGTAAGATTCAAGTTGGTGATAAGATGGCCGGACGTCACGGTAACAAGGGAACGGTTTCAGTGATTGTTCCTTCTGAAGATATGCCATTCATGCCAGATGGAACGCCAATTGACATTATGTTGTCACCAATGGGTGTGCCTTCACGTATGAACATTGGACAAGTGCTTGAATTACACTTAGGTATGGCTGCACGTGAGCTTGGTATCCACGTTGCATCACCTGTCTTTGACGGTGCTCGTGACACGGATATCTGGGACGCCATCGAAGAAGCTGGCTTACCAGCCGATGGAAAGTCAATCTTGTATGATGGTCGTACTGGTGAAGCGTTCGATAAGCGAATTTCTGTTGGTATCATGCACTACATGAAGCTAGCTCACATGGTTGATGACAAGATTCACGCTCGTTCAATCGGACCTTACTCATTAGTTACGCAACAACCACTTGGTGGTAAAGCACAATTCGGTGGTCAACGTTTCGGTGAAATGGAAGTTTGGGCCCTTGAAGCTTATGGTGCTGCACACACATTGCAGGAAATCTTGACTTACAAGTCTGATGATGTTGTTGGACGTGTTAAGACATACGAAGCTATCGTTAAGGGTGAACAAATTCCTAAGCCAGGTGTGCCTGAGTCATTCCGCGTGTTAGTTAAGGAATTGCAAGCACTTGGTTTGGATATGAAGGTCTTAGATGCCGATGAACGTGAAATCGAATTACGTGATATGGATGAGGATGATACAGTTCTTAACATCGACTCAGCAGATAAGAAAACTGACAAATTAGCACAAGAATTTAATGCTGAGGATGCTGACAAGACAGCAAAGTCAGATAGTGTTATAAACACTAATAATTCTGCTAATTAATATATGAATTAAATAAAGTGTTAGCCGACCTAGCGTTTGCTAGGTTTGTGCTTAGTGTTAGGGTTTGCATAGACAATAATACTAAGAACAAATCTAGTGGCGTGATGGATCGGACTTGTATAAAGAACCTATGAAAGGGGTCGAACCATTGATCGATGTCAATAAGTTTGAAAGCATGCAAATCGGTCTGGCTAGTCCAGATAAGATTCGCAGCTGGTCTTATGGTGAAGTAAAAAAGCCTGAGACAATCAACTACCGAACACTTAAACCCGAAAAAGATGGTCTTTTTGATGAACGTATCTTTGGACCTACAAAAGATTATGAATGTGCCTGCGGTAAGTATAAGCGAATCCGTTATAAGGGAATCGTTTGTGATCGTTGTGGTGTTGAAGTAACGTCAGCTAAGGTTCGTCGTGAGCGCATGGGTCATATTGAATTGGCTGCGCCAGTATCACACATTTGGTACTTCAAGGGTATCCCATCACGTATGGGACTAGTTTTGGATATGTCACCACGTTCACTTGAAGAAGTTATTTACTTTGCTTCGTATGTGGTTACAAAGGGTGGTGATACACCACTAACTGAAAAGCAATTGATCTCAGAACGTGAATATCGTGAATTAAAGGCCGAATATGGTAATGCCTTTGAAGCCGGCATGGGAGCTGAGGCGATTCAAACCTTGCTATCTCAAGTTGACTTGGAAGAAGAAGTTACTGAATTAAAGGCTGAGTTGCGTGAAGCAACCGGACAAAAGCGTGTTCGTGCTGTCCGTCGTTTGGACATTATTGAAGCGTTTGTTAAGTCTGGTAACAAGCCAGAGTGGATGATTATGGATGTTATTCCAATTATTCCTCCTGACTTGCGTCCAATGGTTCAACTTGAAGGTGGTCGTTTTGCCACTTCAGATTTGAACGATTTGTACCGTCGTGTGATTAACCGTAACAACCGTTTGAAGCGTTTGTTAGAGTTGAACGCACCTGGCATTATCGTTCAAAACGAAAAGCGTATGTTGCAAGAAGCAGCCGATGCTTTGGTTGATAATGGTCGTCGTGGTCGTCCAGTTACTGGTCCAGGTAACCGTCCATTGAAGTCATTGTCACACATGCTTAAGGGTAAGCAGGGACGTTTCCGTCAGAACTTGCTTGGTAAGCGTGTTGATTACTCTGGTCGTTCAGTTATCGATGTTGGTCCTTTCTTGAAGATGAACCAAATGGGACTACCACGTCCAATGGCTATGGAGTTGTTCCGTCCATTTATCATGAAGGAATTGGTTAACCGCGAATTAGCTGGTAACATTCGTGCCGCAAAGCGTAAGATTGATCGTCGTGATGAAGATGTAATGGATGTTTTGGAAGATGTTATCAAGGAGCACCCTGTGCTTTTGAACCGTGCACCAACGTTGCACCGTTTGGGTATTCAAGCGTTCGAACCAGTGCTAGTTTCTGGTAAAGCAATGCGTTTGCACCCATTGGTAACAGAGGCTTACAATGCCGACTTCGATGGGGACCAAATGGCCGTCCACGTGCCTTTGTCTGATGAGGCACAAGCTGAAGCTCGTTTGCTTATGTTAGCTGCTGGTCACATTTTGGCACCTAAGGATGGACAGCCTATCGTTGCACCATCACAGGACATGGTTATCGGTAACTACTACCTAACGACTGAAGAAGCAGGTCGTGAAGGTGAAGGTATGATCTTTAAGGACCTTAATGAGGTCCGGACAGCTTACCAAAACAAGTATGTACATTTGCATACTCGTATTGGTATTCAAACAAGTTCATTGCCAGCCGCAAAGCCATTTACAGCTGAGCAACGTTCACGTATTATGATGACTTCTGTTGGAAAGTTGTTCTTTAACGATATTTTGCCAAAAGACTTCCCATACTTGAATGAGCCTACAGAAGCTAACTTACACGAAATTGATAATCGTTTCTTCTTGGAGCCAGGTGAGGACATCAAGGCACGTTATGCTGAGACACCAATCTTGCCACCATTTAAGAAGGGTTACTTGTCAGACATCATTGCTGAGGTCTACAAGGTTTATAAAGTTACTGAAACATCATTGTTGTTGGACCGTATGAAGGACTTGGGTTACGATGAGTCAACAAAGTCTGGTTTGACAGTGGGAGTTTCCGATGTTACTGACTTGAAGGAAAAGCCAGAACTTATCGCTGATGCTCACAAGCAAGTTGCAACGGTAACAAAGCAATTCCGTCGTGGTTTGATCACAGATGCAGAACGTTATGAACGCGTTATTGCTGTTTGGAATAAGGCTAAAGATGACATTACTGAAAAGCTGATCGAGCACTTCGAGCCAGATAACAATATCTTTATGATGTCGGATTCTGGGGCTCGTGGTAACATTTCTAACTTCTCACAATTAGCTGGTATGCGTGGATTGATGGCCGCACCTAATGGTCGTATCATGGAGCTACCTATCATCGCGAACTTCCGTGAGGGACTATCTGTTTTGGAGATGTTCTTCTCTACTCACGGTGCTCGTAAAGGAATGACTGATACGGCCTTGAAGACTGCCGATTCAGGATATATGACGCGTCGTTTGGTTGATGTTGCCCAAGATGTTATTATCCGTGAAGAAGACTGTCATAGTGATCGTGGTTTGGATGTTACGGCTATTATGAACGGTAACGAAGTCATTGAATCACTATATGACCGTGTCCTAGGTCGTTATGCCCAAAAGTCTGTCTTTGATCCAGAAACTGGTGAGAAGTTAGTTGGTCATAACGAAATGATTACTGAAGATATTGCTAAGCGTATTGATGAAGCAGGTATTACAACAGTAACTATTCGTTCAGCATTTACTTGCAACACTGAACACGGAGTTTGTGTTCGTTGCTATGGTCGTAACATGGCTACTGGTGATGTTGTTGAAGTTGGTGAAGCTGTCGGTACTGTTGCCGCACAATCAATCGGTGAGCCAGGTACGCAATTGACTATGCGTACGTTCCACACGGGTGGTGTTGCTGGAAACGATATCACGCAAGGACTTCCTCGTGTGCAAGAAATTTTCGAAGCACGTAACCCTAAGGGTCGTGCGATGATTACTGAAGTAACTGGTGAAGTTACTTCAATCGAGGAAAATCCTGCTGATCGTACCAAGGAAGTTACTATCCAAGGTGAGACAGATACTCGTTCTTACACATTACCAATGACTGCACGTATGCGTGTTGGTGAGGGTGATCGTATCCACCGTGGAGAAACGTTGAATGAAGGTTCAGCTGATCCTAAGGAGATTATCCAAGTACGTGATACACTTGCAACTGAAAACTACATTGTGCATGAAGTGCAAAAGGTTTACCGTATGCAAGGTGTTGAGATTTCTGACAAGCACATTGAGGTTATGGCACGTCAAATGCTACGTAAGATTCGTGTCATGGATCCAGGTGAGACTGATCTTTTGCCAGGTACTTTGATGGATATTGCGCAATTCCGTGATGCCAACGAAGGTACATTGCTTAAGGGTGGTTTGCCTGCAACTGGTCGTCCAGTATTGCTTGGTATTACCAAGGCATCATTGGAGACGAACTCGTTCTTGTCTGCCGCATCATTCCAAGAGACAACACGTGTCTTGACTGATGCTGCTATTCGCGGTAAGAATGACCCACTTGTTGGTTTGAAGGAAAATGTTATTATTGGTAAGTTGATTCCAGCTGGTACTGGAATGAAGCAATACCAAGAAATTGAAGACAAGGTTGTTGCTGAGCCAATAACTGAAGAGGATGATACTCCAACTTCAATTGCTGATATTGAGAATGCCATGCATTTAACAAAATAAAATTTAACAGAAGATAAGTACCGTTATGGTAGTTATCCTGTAGTTAACTAAAAATCTCATAGATGACATTCGGTTGTTGTCTATGAGATTTTTTTGTTAATATAACTTTGTAGCCTTTTATAAAATAGTGAAGAAAATAACAACCGTCGTAAATGACAGGAGGTTCAAATGGAAGATTTTCGTTTTCAAAATAGTACAGATATTCGATTTGGCAAGCATCATATTGATGAGGAATTGCATGATGCTGTTGCCCAATTTGGTCAAAATGTCTTACTAACTTATGGTGGTGGGTCAATAAAAAAGTCAGGTTTGTATGATCGTGTAATGAAAGCATTAGCTGGCTTGCATGTTGTTGAATTATCTGGCATTGCACCTAATCCTAAGATTGCATCTGTTCGTGAAGGACAGCAGTTGGCGAAGAATCATGATATTGACGTTATTTTATCAGTTGGTGGTGGCTCAGTGCTTGATGCTTCAAAGGTGATCGCATCAGCCAAATACTATGATGGCGATGCCTGGGACTTAGTTGCCGATCGTGGTGCAAAGTCACGTGCTAATATTGGCCAGTTGCCTGTTGTCGATATTTTAACGCTGTCAGCCACGGGTTCAGAAATGAATTCAGGATCTGTTATTTCAAATCCGGATTTGAATATTAAACTTGGAACAAATGGTCCAAACACGCCAGCAGTGTCATTTTTGGATCCGCAGTTAACTTATTCAGTATCAAAGTGGCAAACAGCAGCTGGATCGTTTGATATTTTCTCACATCTGACTGAGCAATATTTTGATCGTTCAACAGCCAATGATGTGAAGGCCGGTATCATTGAAGGTATGATGCGATCGGTTATTAAATGGGCCCCAGTTGCGCTGAAAGAACCGGATAATTATGACGCTCGTGCTAACCTAATGTGGGGTGCAACCATGGCTTTGAATGGTATTGCGCGTTCGGGTAATGTTAATGGCTGGACCGTTCATCCAATCGAACATGAATTATCAGCTTATTATGATATTACCCACGGTGTTGGATTAGGAATTTTAACACCGCGTTGGATGAAACGGGTGCTATCGGATGAAACTGAAGCTAAGTTTGCTCGGTTTGGCCGTGAAGTTTGGCATTTAACCGGAGAAAATAACCGTGAGATTGCTGAAAAAGCAATTCAGGCAACTTACGATTGGATAAAGTCACTTGATATTCCGATGACACTTGGTGACGTTGATATCAATACGGATGAAAATTTTGTTGAAATGGCACAAGAGGCTGTTCGGATTGGTGGTTTGGACCAAGCAGGTGGTTATGTTAATTTGACAGTTGATGACGTTGTTGATCTATATCGAGCTTCATTGACTACAGATGGTTTTGAATAAAATAATTATTGGTAGTTGAGAAAGGGAGCGAGGAAAAAGTCGCTTTGAAGTTGGTGTGTAACGTTATTTGCGTCATTTTTGGCCGAAGCAAAGCGAAGGACAAGAATGTCGTAAATTGCGTTACATTGAGGCTTCAGACTTTTGGAACGCGTTTATGCTATAAAATTTATAGCCTTATAATTAATACATTTTTAGCACAAAGGAGGTTGGGAACGTTGTTTTGTCCCAACCTCTTTTTTATCATGCCACGCTATGAGTCCAAATAGCGCCACTATTGTTGCAAACGATGTCTTTGTTCACGCTCTCTCGTACTGCGATTTTATGCTAGATGTGATATGCTATCAATTGGAAATAAAAGGGAAGATTATATTTAAAAATGAAAAAAATCGACAAAGGTATCGCATTTATTAAGCAAAATGTCTCAATGTTTCGTTGTTTGGTTGACAATGAGCCATATGATCATGTGGATGGGCATAGTTTAGTATGTCCACAAGGTCATCAGTTAGATTTAAATAAAAAAGGTGCCATAAATTTTTTAAATAAAACAGCCAATACAGAATACGATGATAGCATGTTAGCCTCAAGACGTAAGGTTTTAACAGCTGGTCTGTTTGATGGTATTGTGCAAGCGGTGAATGCAGAGCTACCAACTGCTAACCAACATATCTTAGATGTCGGTACAGGAGAAGGAACCCCCTTAAAGCGCTTATTGGATTTACGTCAACAGAACGATACGGCGATTGGTTTTGATATTTCAAAGGCGGGTGTGAATTTAGCAACGCAATTGGATACTGATGCTTTCTTTGCTGTAGCTGACTTGGCCAATTTACCTTTTGCAAATAGTAGTTTTGATAGTATTGTTGAATTCTTTTCACCGAGCGCCTATGAAGAATTTAAACGTATTTTAAAACCTGGTGGGACTTTAGTTAAGGTTGTACCAGCTTCGGGTTATTTACATCAATTACGTGAATTGCTATATCCCGTTGATTCTCCTAAACATACTTATCAAAATGATAAAGTTGTACAACGTTTTATGGAAAATTATCCAACAGCCACACAACGTGAAATTTCTTATGATTGGACAATCCCTACCGAGCTATATGTTGATTTGTTACATATGACACCACTGCATTGGGGAGCTCGACCAGAGACTCAAGCGATGGCCGAAAAAACACCACTATCCAAAGTGACTGTGAACGTTGTTATTATGACAGTTCAGAACTAATTGTGCATAATGTGGATAAAATAACACCTTTTCCACAAATAATTGTGGAAAAATGTGTGAAAGTTCGGTAAAATGAATATACTAGGGTGAGAGCTCACAACGATATTTAATGAACGGAGTCTTGCGCGTATGTTTCCAGATCGCTTACGTGAATTACGAAAAGGTCGTAATATCACATTGGAGAACCTTGCTGAAGAAATGAATAAACATCTTGAGCCAGGCCAAAAGCCAAATACGGCTGCTCAAATTGGAAACTGGGAGCGTGGCGACCGTTCACCATCTTACATTGAAGTCCGTAAATTAGCCGACTTTTTTAATGTATCAATGGATTTCTTAGTAGGTCGGGCGATGTCTGAAAAGACTGACTTGTCACTTCTATTTTTGTCTGGTAAGGAAATTGATTTTAACGGTAAGCCATTAACGGATCAACAGCGTTTTGATATATTCCAATATGTCAATTCATACCTAAACCCAGTTTCTTATACTGCTGAGAATGATGAGCGCAGTAATCATCAAGAAAATCTATTTTAAAAGGAACCAATATGAACCAAGAAGAGCTTATTCGTTTTGGTACAGGTCGACAGCTCACTGAGATTGATTATCTTAGTGAGCTGTTGTCGTATCAATCATTATTTGAAGGAATTCATTCAGTTACTAATTTAATACATCAAGTTCAGCAAGCAGTTTTGGCAATCAATGCTGGATTACTGCCTGAACAATTACCAGTATTAAAAGTAACGGATGCAATGATTGCAGATGTGCAACGTTTTGTTTTAAATAAATATCCTAAGCAATCCAGTAAAGGAAATATTTTGTGGGCAAAACTGGCAGAGGCATTAGAAAACGTTGATTTTTTAGTGCGTCATTTAAGAGATGCTTTAATTGAATATTTCAGTATGTATGGTTTTGTTTCCACGCCATTTGTCAAAGATTTATCTGATTATATTGCTGGTGAGCCAGTTCTTGAATTAATGGCAGGTCATGGTTATTTATCGGCAGGTCTACGAGCTTGTCAGCCGGAACAAACAATCATTGCTACGGATAACCAAGCATGGCGCGATCAACCAGATGTGAATCTGCGTCAACCAGTTACAACGGTATACAAGATGTCAGCATTATCAGCGTTAAAGAAGTATGGTGATGACGTGGCTGTTATTCTGATGAGTTGGGCACCTGATACGTCAGCAGATGATGCGCGGGTATTGCAAGTTATCCGCGAGCAATATTCGGATAAGCAGTTTATTGTAATTGGTGAAAAAAGTGGCGCAACGAATTCTAAAGCTTTCTGGTCAGAAGCTAAATTAAAACCACTGTTAAATACCCATCATCAGTCGTTTGATTTGATTGATGAACGTGTTTTTGAAGTAGAATAAATAAAGGGATATGTATGTTAGCAAGCGAAACAAAACAGCAGACGGTGACATTAGTCATTTCGACCATCGTATTGGGCTTAGTTGTAGGTCTTAGTTCATTATTACTTGGTCAATTATTAGATATCGTTGAGCGATTATTTTTACACTTTGAAGAAAATGCCGCAGTCCCAGTTGCGACAGGAACAACAGCCGTTAATCGGTTAGTGTCTGTCACACTGGGTGGTCTAATTGTGGCAATTATTTGGTACAATTTAAAGCGATATGCACAGTCAACGGTTAGCATTAAGCAAGCGTTGCAGGGCGAAAAAATGCCATTTGCAGCCACAGTAGTTCATGTGATGACGCAAATCTTTTATGTTGGAACGGGTGGTTCAATTGGTCGTGAATTAGCGCCACGAGAAGCAGGAGCCATGTTAGCTCAGCAATGGCAAATGATTATGAAACGAGTTGGTCTAGCAAAGTTATCAACAGATGATCAACGTTTATTGATTGCTGCTGCTGCTGGGGCAGGTTTTGCAGGAATTTATATTGCCCCAATCACGGGGATGTTATTTGCAGTTGAGATATTATTAAAAAAGGTAGATATGAAAAGTGTCGCCGTTAGTTTGAGTATGTCAGTCATTGCAATGTTGATTGGTTCGATTTCAAAGGGCTTTGTTCCTTATTATTTAATTGCCAAAAAAGACTTTACCCTGAATATGTTACCGTTTGTGTTGGTCGTTGGTTTATTAATGGGAGTATTAGGCGCCTACTTCCGGCGAGGATTCCAATGGGCAGGTAAGCATAGTGCGCTGAGCTCACAAATTTTGTGGCAATTACCATTAGCAGCTTTAATTACAGGTTTAGTTGCGGTGTTTATGCCCGAAATTATGGGAAATGGTCGCGGGTTAGCTGAGTTTGCATTTGTGAATACAGATTATCATTTAGCACTTTTCTTATTGATGGGTGCATTATTGAAAGCAGTTGTGACCATCATGACGATAAAAGGTGGGGCATCCGGTGGTACATTAACACCATCGATTGCTATTGGTAGTTCACTTGGTGTGTTGATTGGTTTTGTCTATGTATTGCTTGTACCCGGCGCATCACTTGTCCAAGCAGGTGTCATTGGCGCAGGAGGCTTCTTAGCAGCATCACAGCAAGCGCCACTAATGGCATTATTTATGTTATTTGAAGTTTGTCACTTAGATTATTCAGCACTGTTGCCAATGGGGCTTTCAGTTGCTCTGGCTAGTGCTTCATCAAAATGGATTTTAAAATAGTATAGATTGTTAGTAAAAAAGTGGTTGCGACGTTTGTTCTGTCGCAACCACTTTTTAAGTATTATAAATTTAATTAACTAACTAGTTTTCTCTTTCAGGTAGAACCATCCAAAGAACCAAATAAATAATCAGACCAGGTACCGGTGTAAGGGTTAATAGAACCCAAATCAAACGAAGTAAAGCAACGCTCCAACCGAAACGTTCAGCTATTCCGCCAATAACACCAGCAAACATACGATGATTTTTTGAACGATATAGGTTCATTTGTATCTCCTCCTTGTGAAACCTTTCCCTAAGTATAACGTAATATGATAGAAATAGGGTGATTTTAGTCTTACTTATATTTTTTTTACTAGATTCGATTAAGTCATGTTCATTTTAAAATTTTGCAGCAGCACGTTTAACTAGTCGTGAATTTGCGAATAACGTTGCTAAGAAGATGCAACCTAGATTTGCAAATGTGAATATGATAAAGACGCCAGCTGTTCCTTGTGCCGCAATCAGCATTGGGAAAATTAAGCTGATGACGAAGTTTGTCAACCAAGTCATGGCTGTACCAATGGCATTGAAAGTTGTTTTTAATTGCTGTGGGAACATTTCAGATAGTAGCAACCAAGTGGTTGGACTGACTAAACCTTGTTGAGTAGCCAAAAAGAATGACAATATAATTAATACTAATATATTATTCATTGATGCTGCCAGTGGTGATGTTTTCATGACCCAGCTCAATAGTCCTAAACTAAATACGTTGGCAATTAAGCCAATAGTTAATAAACGGTAGGGTGATAAACGCTCTATAACTGGTTTACCAACGAAAATGGCTAATGAAGAAACGACACCAATTAGCACGTTTCCGTACAATGAGCCACCAGATCCTAGACCAACTTTTTCAAGAATGACAGAACCGTAGTACATGACGGTATTAATACCAGACGCTTGTTGAATAAAACCAATCGTAATACCAGCACCTAGTAAATAAATGGCAGATTTTGATGAAAAAATCAGATGCCAATCATCTTTATCACCCTGTTTTACTGATTCTTTTGCCTCAATGATATTTTCATGAATATCGGTCTTTGAGAACCCAAGTTCTTTGAAAATACGATGAGCATGGTCACGCTTTTGTTGTAATAAATACCAAAATGGACTGTTTGGTATTTTTGACGACGCTATCCAGAGCAAAATTGCGGGGATGGCGGCTGCTAACATCATGATTCGCCAAATTGGATGCCAATCCGGCCAGATAGTTCCAAGAATGGCATTGACGGTAAAGGCAGTTAATTGCCCGAGAACAATACCGATGGCATTTTTGTTAACATTCTGAGCTTCTAACGTTTCTGGAGAAATTTCATTTAGATATAATGGCGATAAACTGGATGCACAACCGACAGATAAGCCAAGAATAAATCGCGAAATAATTAGCATCCATGCATTAATGGATAAAGCGCAAGCTAGGGTTGCTACCGTAAAGATGGCGGCTACCCACTGTAATAATCGTTTACGTCCGAGTTTATCGGCTAGTGTTGTATTTGCTAATGCACCAAACATACAACCAAGTACGAGAGCACTAGAAATTAATCCTTGCAGAGTTGGGGATGCCCCCAATTGATCGGGTCGATTAATGAAGGTTAATGCGCCATTAATCACCCCAGTATCGTAACCAAATAGAAAACCACCCAAAGCAATCACATATGAGGTATAACTCAAAAACGGATTATTCTTTTTCGGACCAGATTTCTCTTTATGCAAAATTAAAACACTTCCTTTCAAAAATTCATTCAATAAATAATTACATAAACCGTTGTTATGAAGTATTAAACAAGTGATGAAAGTATGACAATACTTGTCAGAAGTTAACAATTTCTATTTATTAGTGTAATAATACGAAACTTAAATGAAAATTAAAAACATGTGGTGCTGATATGAAAGTATCAATAAAAAAGGCGAAAAGATTTGGGTAAAAATACCTAAGTCTCTTCGGCTAGTTAACTATTAACAGTTTTGCAAATTTGTTATTGGAACAGCCTTACAACCGAATTCAAAGCGCTTTTCTTCACACTCTGATTAAATGTGCTCACAAAAGCTGAATTCTCAATGTAAGGCAATTTAGAATAATCCTGTTCTTCGCGTTGCTACGAACAAAATTATCCTAAACAGCCTTACAATCGAATTCAAAGCGCCTTTTCTTCACACTCTGTCTAAACAAATTGTTCTGACAGGCGCAGGAATTCGTCGATATCCTTTTTCACTAAATCCGCACCGGCTTGCCAGAAGTCTGGTTTTGTTAGGTCAACGCCGAGGTGCTTTTTAGCTAATTCTTCGGTCGTCATATTTGCTGTATCGCGTAATAGTGAGATATAAGCTTCTTCAAAATTATCTTGTGTTTGTGCCCAGGCATAAATTCCTTGGCTGAATAGGTAACCAAAGGTGTAGGGGAAGTTATAGAATGGGACATCATCAATATAGAAGTGTAACTTAGATGCCCAGAAGTGTGGGTGACGTTCATCCAAAATACCACCGAAGGCTTGTTTTTGTGCATCATCCATTAATTCGTTTAATCGTGATGCCGGAACAAACCCACCTTCACGTTCTTCGTAGAAACTCTTTTCGAACAAGAAACGCGTACGGATGTTTAAGAACATCGCAATAGGATTATCCATCTTTGCATTAAGCAATACAACCTTTTCGGCATCTGATTTGGCATTTTGCACATTAGCATCAGCGATCAACATTTCAGCAAATGTTGAGGCGGTTTCAGCAACATTCATTGCATAAGAATCGCGCCAAACAGGTAAATCAGTTAATACGGAGGTGTGGAAACCGTGACCGACTTCGTGAGCAATGGTTGCCGAATCATTAACAGAACCAGTAAAGGTCGTAATGATACGTGACTCACGAATATCAGGCACACTTTCCATCCAAGCCCCAGGTGTTTTACCTTGACGGTTTTCAGCTTCAATCCATTGGTTTTCAAACGCATGTTGTGCAAAAGCGGCCATCTTAGGAGAGTACTTACCGAAGTTTTTAATGATAAAGTCAGCGGCTTCGTCGTAAGTCATTGTAGTTGGCTCGTAGTCACCTAACTTTGTAATGGGGGCTGATTGGTCTTGCCAACCAATTTTTTCTAAGCCAAGCAATTTTGCTTTACGTTCAAAGTAAGCTTTAAACATATCTTTGTTATCATCGACAACTTGCCACATCGTCGCCAATGTTTCACGAGACATACGATTTAATTCAAGTGGCTCCTCAAGAAAATCCTTGTAACCATGTGCTTTTTGTTCTGTTAAACGAGCACCTGCCAAATGGTTGAGGGTATCGGCAGCTAAGTTTTCAGCACTGCCCCACATTTGCTCATATTGGTGCATGATTTCGGCACGGGTGTCATCGTCAGGATAATCATCAATTCTGTTCAAGGCTTGACCAGCAGACAATTCTTGTTGTTCACCATTTTCATCCGTATAAGTCATGGTCAAGCTAGCACTGATGGTGTCGTAGTGTTCTGACCAAGCCTTAAGACCATCAAGCTTCAAAGTATTCAACAATTCTTCGGTTTGATCATCTAACAAACGGTCAGCTTGTGAACGTAATTCATTCAGATAAAAAGCGACTGGAGCGACACTTTTTTCAGCTACAGCTTGTTTAAATTCTGCATCTGAGAATGTTGTTAGTAACTTGGCAAATGCATTTAAGGCAGCTTGATAGGCAACATCTAATTCAGATACTTTTGTTTGGTAGGGACGATAAGCAGTGTTTGTATAGTCGGCTGCTGATAAGGCGTTAACAAACAAAGCCGCTGTGCGTAGGCCAGAAAAGATAACTTGGTTGTCATCAACTAGCTTCGAAAAACCTGAAAAATCATTATCTTCTTTGATCTCATAAGCAGCAACATTATTTTTTAAATCAGTAATTTGATGTGCTAGTAGTAATATTTTATCTGCAAATTCAGGTGATTCGATACCACCAGGGTAGATAGGATCTAAATCCCAGTTTAATGACTATGTCATTTTATCTCTCCGTTAATCTCATATTATTTTAATTATTTTAGCATAAATAGGGGAAGGCGTATATGAAAGATAAAGAGTTGCTGATTGTGTTGGTACGGGGTTATATTTTGACTTTGCATAATGAAAGTTTTCTAAATAACGTCGCAACACAAGTGATAAAACTCCGTGGAAAATAATTATAAATTGTAAATTTTATAGTGATGCAGAAAGCAGCTAAATCCTTGTGATATAATACTCTGAGTGAGTTTAGTAGGTATAAGATAAGGATTTAAAAATGATAAAACAACATAAAAAATGGTCTCGCAAAAGAAAAATATGGACAGTCGCAACAACATTAGTAGTGATTGTTGGTGCAGCTGTCCTGGGCGCTGGTGGCTATTTCTTTCATGTGGCTGAAGTCAGAGCAGAAAAGGATTTTGTTGGTAGTGGTTTGGTTAGCAAGAAGAATCCGTTGTATCCGCAACAACAGAAATGGTTAGCTGCTGATACAAAAACATGGCATTTAAAAGCTAAAGATGGCACAAAATTAGTTGGCTCATACTTACCAGCGACACAAGCAACGAACAAAACCGTGATTGTGATTCATGGATTTGGTGTCGATCATAAAGCCATGGCACCATATGGTGAGATGTTCCATCGCATGGGTTATAATGTGTTGATGCCTGATAACCGTGCGGCTGGTAAGTCTGAAGGTAAGTATATTGGTTATGGGTATCTCGATGCGAAAGATTACAAAGGTTGGATCAAACAAGTAATCGCCAAGAACGGTAAACAAAGTCAAATTACTGTGATGGGTGCATCAATGGGTGGCGCAACGACCATGATGTTGTCTGGTATGAACCCACCAAAACAGGTTCAGGCTTATGTTGAGGACTCTGGGTACACATCTGTGACCGATGAGTTACATTATGAAGCTGGAAACATGTATGGACTGCCAGATTGGCTAGCAAATATCCTTATCCCGGTTGTTTCAGGATATTCAAAAGTATTAGCTGGTTATAGTTATGGTGAAGCCGATGCCGAAAAATTATTGGCACAAAACAAGCGGCCAATGCTTTTTATTCATGGTGATAATGATAAGTTTGTACCAACGAAGTTTATGAAACCTGTTTATGAGGCAAGTAATGGGCCAAAAGAAAAATATTTGGTACCAGGCGCTGCGCATGTGGAATCGTATCGCACCGATCCAGCAAAGTATGAGGCAACTGTGCAGAAGTTTTTGAATAAGCACTTTAAATAGAGAAAAATTAAATAAGAAAGGAATATTATGGCTGAACACTATTACACAGCAAATCCAACAACAGCACATGATGAACATACTTGGACATTTACGTTGTTTGACGAGCCGCTAACATTTACGACTGATGCAGGTGTTTTTTCAAAAGGAACAGTCGACTATGGGACACGGATAATGTTGACAGCATTTAATCAAAATATTCCAGCAGGAAAAATTTTGGATCTGGGTGCCGGCTATGGACCGGTGGCAGTTAGTTTGGCTAAGCGCATGCCCAATCGTGAATTTGTAGCTGCTGAAATTAATGAGCGTGCCGTGGAGTTAGTGGCACGTAATGCTGAACAGAATCAGGTGGGCCAACAAATTACCGCTCTGCAATCTGATCGCTATGAACATGTCTCAGGAAAATTTGCTGCGATTTTGACTAATCCACCAGTTCGAGCTGGTAAGCAAATTGTAACGGACATGATTAGTGGTGCAGTGGACCACTTGGTTACTGGCGGTACATTGACGGTTGTCTTACAAAAGAAACAGGGCGCACCATCTGCCAAAAAGCTAATGGCTGAATTGTTTGGGAATGTGAAAACAATCGCCAAAGATAAAGGATATTATATTTTGGAGAGTAGCTATGTCGGCACCGTTAACAACTGATCAAGTTAACTATTTTATGGGTCTTGCATTAGCTGAGGCACGTAAGGCCGCTGTTATTGGCGAAGTCCCGATTGGTGCAATCGTTGTCCAAAATGGGCAAGTCGTTAGTCGTGCCTTTAATTTGCGCGAGCATATGCAGGATGGTAGTCAACATGCTGAGTACCAAGCAGTCATAGAAGCTAACCGGCAGCTACACTCATGGCGATTACCGGAGGCACAATTATTTGTGACATTAGAACCTTGTATTATGTGCGCAGGCCTGATTCAGCAAACTAGAATTACAGATGTATATTATGGCGCAGCTGATCCTAAAGCTGGTGGTGTCACATCAATGTATGAATTGTTGAGTGACACGCGCCTAAACCATCAAGTAAGTGTTCATGCGGGCGTACGTGCCGATGAAGCGAGTGCCTTACTAAAACAATTCTTTAAGGCCGTTAGAAAGCGTAAAAAGGCTGAGAAGCGGGCACGGCGTTTAGCTGCAGAAAATACTGGTCAAAAATGAAATCTCTTGCTATAATATAGTTCGTGGGGCAAATACGCACTTCGAATTGTGTCAGGGTCGGAAGGCAGCAGCACTAAGGGGACCGTGTATTGTGCTTCACTTCTTAAGCAATTTAGTAGAGACTGGAACATAAGAAATGTTCTGGTCTCTTTTTGTCTGGAATTTTTTTATTTATTTTCCAAAAATGTTTAGCCTAAACGCTGGTCAAAAGTCTGAAAGTCAGCTGTTATCACAAGGCTTTTTCTGATATTATTATTAATGATAGTTACAAATAGGTCAGTGAAAAATAGCTGATGAGAAAGGGGTCACAAGTCATGGCATATCAGGCGTTATATCGGACATGGCGTCCACAAAAATTTAGCGATATGATTGGTCAAGAAATCGTGACCAAGACTTTAAAAAATGCCATTATTACTGGGCAAATAACCCATGCTTATTTGTTCAATGGCCCTAGGGGAACGGGTAAAACCTCAGCGGCCAAGATTTTTGCGAAGGCGATTAATTGTTTACATCCCGTGGATGGTGAACCAGACGGTACTTGTGAGATTTGCCAGGCGGCTGATAATGGTACACTTGGCGACATTGTTGAACTGGATGCGGCATCAAATAATGGGGTCGATGAGATTCGTGAAATTCGTGAAGATGTGACTTATGCACCAACGCAGGCAAAATATAAAGTATATATCATCGATGAGGTGCATATGCTCTCAACAGGTGCTTTTAATGCCTTACTAAAAACGCTGGAAGAGCCACCTGCTAACGTTATTTTTATTTTGGCAACAACTGAGCCACAGAAAATTCCGGCAACTATTATTTCACGTACGCAACGTTTTGATTTTAAGCGAATCAATGCGCAATCAGCATATGAACGGATGATTTATATCTTAGATCAACGTGGCAATACGTATGATGAAGCTGCGCTAAAAGTGATTGCCAATGCGGCTGACGGGGGAATGCGTGATGCATTAAGTATTTTAGATCAGGCACTATCGTTTGGTGACGGTCATGTCACGTTGGAAAACGCATTGTTAGTTACCGGATCAGTTACCCAGACATTACTTGGTAAATACGTTGAAGCAGTCGTTAACCAAAATACTAAGCAAGGGTTAGCAAAATTGTCTGAAGTTTTGGATGAAGGTAAAGATGCTAACCGTTTTGTGGAAGATTTGATTAGTTACGCGCGCGATTTATTGCTGTATACTGAAGCGCCTGAGTTGGTAACGTTGGTACCGGATGAGACGTTTACGCAGTTAGCAAAAACGCAATCGGCAAATATTTGGTACAACATGATTGATACACTAAATAATACACAGCAACAATTACGATTTACGAACCGACCTGCTATTTATCTTGAAGTGTTGACTGTTAAGCTGAGTCAACCGGTTGGTCAAGGCCAAGTTGTTTCATCAGTTTCGTCAGCAGTTGATCCAGTTGCTACGGCTGTGCAAACAGATCGTCAGTCATCGGAGCAACAGCCAACTCCTAGTCCAGCATCTGAACCAGCACAGTCAGTGTCTCACGAAGAGAAACGGTCTCAGCCAGTGTCAGAACCAAAGCCAGTGACTAGCGAAAACTCGCGGGTTGCACCACACGTTAGTGAAGATCAAGCAGCAGTGTTTGGTGTATTGTCTGAAGCCACTCGTGGTGATTTGGATCGGGTAACAGCAATTTGGGGTGACATGATTAATATGCTGCCAGTGCCTGAGCAGGCGATGCTGAATGTTGCGCGCCCAATTGCGGCATCTAGTAATGGTCTAGTCGTTGCCTTTGATTTTGATGTTATTCGGGCCAATGCGATGCGCAAACCTGATTTATTGCAGACAATGGTCACGCAAATTCGTGAATTAACGCAAGCGCAGCATGAGCGCCAGCTGGTCTTTATTACGACGGAAAGTTGGCCGGTATTGCGTTCAAAGTTTGTTGCCCAGTTACCAAAGCACAAACAACAAGCACCAGCAGTTAATCCTGATATTGAAGAAAAAGCAGATACAACAGAAGATAATTTAGTAACAGAAGCAAAAACAATTTTTGATGAGTCAATCGTCGAAGAAATTGATGATTAAATATAAGAAATGAGGAAATGATAAATGTTCGGTGGACAAAATATGCAACAAATGATGAAGCAAGCTAAGAAGATGCAAAAGCAAATGGAAGATGAGCAAGCTGCTATTGCTAAGACTGATTATATCGGTCATGCACCATCAGATGTCGTTTTAGCCACATTCAATGGTGATCGTGAACTAAAGGACCTACAAATCAATGAAGATATTGTTGATCCAGAAGATGTAGATAGCTTATCAGATATGGTTATTGTTGCCGTAAATGATGCATTGAAGCAAATTGATCAAGATTCACAAAAGCGTTTGGGACAATTTGCGCCAAAGGGTATGTTCTAAAAGGCTGTAGAAAGAAGGCAGATGTATGCAGTATCCAGAGCCGATTGCAAAATTAATTGATAGTTATACAAAATTACCAGGTATTGGCATAAAAACTGCAACACGGCTAGCGTTTTATACAATCGATATGCCAGAAGAAGACGTCACTAGTTTTGCGCAATCGTTGATTTCTGCAAAACGTGATCTTCAATTCTGCTCAGTATGTGGTAACTTAACCGAAACGGATCCCTGTGTGATTTGTTCGGATGACAGTCGTGATCAGAGCCAAGTACTAGTGGTTGCCGAAGTGAAAGATTTGATGGCGATTGAAAATACAGGCGAATATCGTGGCTTGTACCATGTCTTACATGGCGTATTATCACCGCTTGAGGGTAAGGGACCGGATGACATCAACATTGAGACGCTGGTTAACCGTTTGCAAAAAGACGAAACGATTCAAGAAGTGATTGTTGCAACCAATGCCAATGCTGAGGGAGAAGCAACCGCCATGTATCTGTCACGGTTACTAAAACCAGCAGGCATCAAGGTGTCGCGATTAGCAACGGGACTATCAGTTGGTAGTGATATTGATTATGCTGATCAAATTACGTTGATTAAGGCAGTTGAAGGGAGGACACAGCTGTGATATTTAAGTTACATAGTAAGCGTCCAAAATTTGACCAACAAGCGTATGATAAACGTTTGTCAGACGCTATCGAACATGCGAAATACGAGTATGAAAAAGCACGTAATTCTGAGACAGCCATGTTTGAAAGTGATATTGCCCCACGGATGATTAAGGCAGAGACGGCCAAAGCCAAGCAAAAATATTTCTTTTTACTACGTGCTGCCCGACAAAGGGGTATGAAGGGCCATTGGTCAACTGCATTTGTTCATCCCGAGTAATGTAAAAGATAGCAAAAGGTATATAAAATTACCATTTTTTGGGTAATTTACTAAATAAGGGGTCGAAACTATTTTGTATCGGCTTCTTTTTGGTATAATAAAAAATATAGAATAATTAGAAAGCGGTGAATACATGTCAGGGACATTTATCACATTTGAGGGTCCTGATGGCGCGGGGAAAACATCGGTGCTACGAGCAATCGTGCAAAGGTTGACGCCGTTACTAGGTGACAAATTAGTTTTAACAAGAGAACCAGGCGGCAAAGATAGTCAAGTTGCTGAAGCGATTCGTGACCTGGTTTTAGATCCTAATTTACCCAGTATGGATGCTTGGACAGAAGCTTTACTCTATGCAGCCTCACGTCGACAACATTTAGTGGATACAGTCTTACCAGCATTAGCAGCGGATAAGGTTGTTGTAAGTGATCGTTACGTCGATAGTTCCATTGCCTATCAAGGTGGTGGTCGTGATTTGGGGATTGAGTCAGTGACAACGATTAATCAATTTGCTACCAAAGGCGTCATGCCAACAGCAACTGTTTACTTAGATATTCGTCCTGAAGTTGGGTTACAACGAATTCAGGAAAACCGTCAAGATGAGATTAATCGTTTAGATGTTGAAGCACTTTCATTTCATCAACGGGTAACTGATGCTTATCATCAGTTGGCTGCGCAATATCCAGAACGGTTTCTAATTATTAATGCCGAGCAAGACTTGGCTGATGTTATAACAGATACATGGACAGCATTAATGCCAATACTTGGTATGCACGACTAGGAGGTTTCCACATTATGAAGATGATTATCGCAATTGTACAAGACAAGGATGCTAATAAATTAGGTGGCAAGTTTGTGAAGGCGAATGTTCGCGCAACACGACTAGCAACATCTGGTGGGTTCCTTCGCTCTGGAAACACGACTTTTATGATCGGTATTGAAGATGATCGTGTACAAGAGGTGTTGGACTTGATCCATGATACATCACATACACGTAAGCAATTTATGACACCAGCAGTTAGTCTTGATGTGTCAATGGAATCAACAGCTGCCACACCGATGGAAGTTCAGGTTGGTGGTGCGACGGTATTTGTTCAAGATGTTGAACAATTCCACCGCTTCTAAGAGGTGCTCATGAACGCCAAAGAATTAATTACGCGTGTTATGGCGTTACAGCCCCAATTGATTGCGCAACTACAAAAGGCGTTAGCAAGTCAACAGCTTGCTCACGCTTTTTTATTTACTGGACCAGCTGGTCGGGGACAAGAATTAGTTGCGGATTGGCTAGCTATGCGCTTGATGTGTCAGCATGTCACGCCTGATGGACAACCTGATGGTACATGTGATCAATGTCAGCGGATTATGCAACATGAACACCCCGATGTCATTGAGGTACAGCCCGATGGTAAAAGTATTAAGGTCGATCAAGTGCGCTTTTTGAAGGATGAATTTACGAAAACTGCTGTAGAAGGTCAACAAAAAATTTTCATTGTTGGGGGCGCTGATACGATGACGACTAGTGCTGCCAATGGATTATTGAAGTTCATTGAGGAGCCAGCCCAAGGGCAAACGGCTATTTTGATTGCTGAAAATCGGTCGCAAATCTTACCGACAATTATTTCACGAACACAAGTAATTAATTTTTCAGCAGTGAGCGATGAACAGTTTAAAGAAGAATTGTTGGCGATGGGTTATACGGCAAAACAGGTCCCCTTGGTACAAGCATTAACGGATAGTACAGTTGTTGCTGAAGAATGGTTAACTGACGATTGGTTTGAACAGGCTACACAGGCAACGATTGATTTGGTATCAACGATATTAAAAAATTCCGATCAAGCTTTTACTTTAGTACAAACGGTTTATGTGCCATTGGCATTGGATACAGCACACAGTAAAACCTTATTGATGATGTTGGCACAAGCTTGGCGCGATATTCTATTGTTAAAAGCAGGGGTACAGGATAGCCGTTTTACAGATACGTGGGCAAATACTGCCCAGCACTTTAAAACAGAAACGTTATTGGCTGTCATTAGCATCGTATTAGCAGCTCCACAGCGCTTAGAAAAAAACATTAATTTTCAAACAACATTAGAAGCAACGATACTGGAAAGTCAATTTAAGTTAGCAGGTTTATCATGAAACAACAAAAGAGTTTTGGCAAACAGACGGTCGGTACTTTATATCTAGTACCAACACCCATTGGAAATCTTGGAGATATGACCAACCGTTCAATTCAAGTTATGCAAGCGGTGGATGTGATTGCTGCTGAAGATACGCGGCATACACAACAATTGCTGAATCAGTTTGAAATTACAACGAAGCAAATCTCTTTTCACGAACACAATAAGGAAACACGTATTCCGGAATTAGTCGCGCGTCTTCAAGCAGGAGAGAGTATCGCGCAGGTGTCAGATGCGGGGATGCCGTCAATATCAGATCCGGGACATGAATTGGTGAAAGCCGCCATTTTAGCTGATGTACCAGTCGTGCCTATTCCTGGTGCTAGTGCGGGAATCACAGCATTGATTGCGTCTGGTTTGGCACCACAGCCATTCATGTTCTATGGCTTTTTACCACGGAAACCAAAAGAACAATTACGTGAACTTGAAACGCTCAAAGCCCATCAGGAAACAATGATTTTTTATGAGGCTCCTCACCGTCTAGGTAAGACATTACAGTCTATTGAAAAAGCATTTGGTGCTGAGCGTCAAGTTGTATTAGCACGCGAACTTACGAAACGTTATGAAGAGTTTTTGCGCGGAACGGTCGCAGAATTGGTTGCTTGGACAACCAGCAATGAGGTCCGTGGTGAATTCGTGGTTCTTGTTGCTGGGAATGATGACGTAACCGAAAATTCAGACGAAGATCCATTAGCTGAACTGTCAGCGGTTGATGCGGTTAAAGAATTAGTAGCAGGTGGTTTGAAACCAACTGCGGCGATTAAAAAAATTGCGAAACAACGGTCGCTTGATCGCCAGGCACTTTATTTAAAATATCAAGGAGAGAATAAATAATGGCTGTAGAATTCCGTATGCCACATGATGTGGTTTACTATGAAGCAGATGTCACCGGTAAATTGAGTTTACCAATGATTTATAATTTGGCAATTTTAAGTTCAACGCAACAAGCGATTGATTTGGAAATTGGGCCGGAATATACCCATGCCAAGGGACTGGGATGGATCGTATTACAACAACTAGTCACAATTAATCGGCGGCCAAAAGACGGTGAAACCATTACGCTAATGACTAAAGCCAAGCAATTTAATCCTTTCTTTGCTAAACGTGAGTATCGATTAATTGATGCCGACGGTAATGATCTTGTGATTATGAACGGTTTATTTTCAATGATTGATATGAATAAACGAAAGTTAGCCCGTATTCCCAAAGATATGGCAGAAGCTTATCAGCCAGAACATGTTCGTAAAATCCCGCGTGATCCTGAAGTAACACCATTTGATGAAACGCGTGATGCTGATTATGTGCAAGAATATGTGGTCCGGTACTTAGACATTGATTCTAATCATCATGTGAATAATTCTAAATATGCTGAATGGATGAGCGATGTCCTACCGGTCGAATTTTTGACAAGTCATGAGCCAACATCTATGAACATTAAGTATGAGCACGAAGTTTTGCCTGGTAATAAAATTAAATCAGAAGTGCAACTTGTTGATAATGTCACAAAACACCGTATTTGGTTTGGGGATGTGCTTTCAGCTGAAGCCACAATCGAGTGGACGGCAACAAATAATTAGGCTAAACTAAAAGTAATTAAGACAATAAGGAGAGTTGATATGTCTGTATTAGTATTAGGGGGAGCTGGCTACATTGGTTCTCATATGGTAGCTACGTTACTAGCTGACCATCGTGACGTTGTTGTTGTTGACAATTTGTTGACGGGACATCGTGCTTCAGTACCTGAGGGGGTGCCATTTTACGAAGTTGATATTCGTGATAAGGCAGCATTGACTGAAGTGTTTGAAAAGGAAAATATTGATCAAGTTGTTCACTTTGCAGCTTCTTCAATCGTACCGGAATCTGTTGAAAAGCCATTAAAGTACTTCGATAACAACGTTTACGGTATGATTAACTTGTTGGAAGTGATGTTGGACTTTGATGTGAAGCAAATTGTCTTCTCATCAACAGCTGCAACATATGGTGTGGCTAAGGAAAATCCTATTAAGGAAACAACGCCACAAAATCCAATCAATCCTTATGGTGAATCAAAGTTACAAATGGAGCACATTATGAAGTGGGCTGATCAAGCTTATGGATTAAAGTGGGTTGCTTTGCGTTACTTTAACGTCGCAGGAGCTAAGGCTGATGGCTCAATTGGTGAAGACCACCCAACTGAGACGCATTTGGTACCAATTATTTTGCAAACAGCTTTGGGTCAACGTGAGAAGATCATGATGTTTGGTGATGATTATAATACGCCAGATGGTTTTAACGTCCGTGATTATGTACATGTGATGGACTTGGCCGATGCACATGTGTTGGCTTTGGATTATCTAGCTAAGGGTAATGAGTCAAATCAGTTTAACTTGGGATCAGCTAATGGTTTCTCAGTTAAGCAAATGGTAGAAGCTGCGCGTGAAGCAACTGGTCAACCAATTCCTGCTGAAGTTGCTCCTCGTCGCGCTGGTGACCCTGATTCATTGGTTGCTTCATCAGACAAGGCACGCGAAGTCCTTGGCTGGGAACCTAATTATGATGATGTGAAAGAAATTATTAGTACCGCTTGGAACTGGCATCAAACCCATCCAAATGGTTATGGTGATCGGTAAGCAGTAAACAATAGATCAATGTATGAAGTATCTTGAATAATCGTTCAAGTACGGAGACATTGGTCTTTTTTATTTAAGAAAGGTCATGGATATTGTCCTGGTTTGTTTGGCTATTATCTTAGGAATTTGGTTATTTGTACGACAGTGGCGACGCAAGTGATATAGATTGGCTCACGGCCGGTTTCAAAACGCCTTTTGTCACACTCTTCTTAAACGTGCTCACAAAAGCTGAATTCTCAATGTAAGTCAATTTAGAATAATCCTGGTCTTCGCGTTGCTACGAACAAAATTATCCTAAACAGCCTTACACCCGAATTCAACCCGCATTTGTTCACACTCTTAAACGTGCTCACAAAAACTGAAGCCTCAATGTAACGCAATTTACGCCATTCCCGGCCGACGCTTCGCTATGGCCAAAAATGACGTAAACAACGTTACACACCGGCTTCAACCCATTTTTGTTCACACTCTTGCTTGATTAGCAGTGTTGTTCTGTTAAAATTGCGGTAAAATAGGTATTAGTATTTCACAAGTAGAGGAGCTAGTTGATATGAAAACCATTGCTTTTGATACAAGCAATCAACCTTTGAGCGTTGCATTATTTGAGGATGATAAATTAATTGATCAACGTGAAACTAATGTACGCCGTAACCACTCAACCCAACTATTACCTTTTATTGATGAGTTGGTAAAGCAAGCCAATTGGACACCACAGGATTTAGACAATGTCATTGTTAGTCAAGGCCCAGGTTCATATACTGGGTTACGTATTGCAGTGACAACAGCTAAGACACTTGCCTTCACACTAAATATCTCATTAACAGGTATTTCAAGCTTGGCATTATTAGCAGCTAACGTGACAGATACGAATGCCATCATTGTACCTATTATGGATGCTCGCAATCAAAACATCTATGCTGCGCAGTATCAATGGGAGTTAGGCCGTCTAGTTGTACGTCAGCCTGATAAACATATGAATATTGATAAACTGCATACCGCATTAGAAACGATGCAACAACCACTTATTTTTGTTGGTGAGTGGCAACGTTTTGAAGACCAATTACGTGAATTATTCCCAGCAGCAACGTTTGCGCAAGATAACTTGCCACATGCAGCTAACATGGTGAGCTTAGCACAGGACAGTACGAAGTTAACCGACATGAATGATATTCATCAATTTGTGCCAAATTATCATCGCCTATCACAAGCAGAGGCCGATTGGGCGAAGGCACATCCAGAGGATCAAGGTGGGCACGCCTATGTGGAAAAAGTTTAATCAATTAGTTCATTGGTGGGATAAACCTGTATCAGAGGAGATGCGGGAATTTCGACAAAAAATTGTTATTAAAGATTTTGAATTTGATTTAATGCCAGCCAAGCATTCAGATTTAGAAGATATTATGGCGCTTGAGAAAGCTGCCTATAATGATACAGTTTTATGGCCAATGTCGGCATTTACTGAAGAATTACGGCGAACACGTGATCGGTTATATGTGATTGTACGTCAGCCTGAAACAGGTTCAATGGTGGCGTTGATTGGGGCGGCTTTTCGCCCAGGCATCCATGAGGTCCACATTACCAATATTATGGTTGCGCCACATTGGCAAAGCCGCGGTGTCGGTACCTTTCTGGTGATGTACATGATGACAATCGCACAACAAATTAATTTTCACCGTATTTCTTTAGAAGTGCGTGTATCTAACAAGCGGGCACAGCAGCTGTATGAACGGTTAGGATTCCAAATTGTCCGGCGAAAAGCGCATTACTATGGCGAAGATGGTGGGGATGCATTTGATATGGCACAAATACTAGGAAATCAAATCGATAATGAACTTCTTATATAAACATGACATGACCGCCGAGCAGTTATACCAGCTCGCTGAAGCAGCATACCCAGCTGGTTCACCATGGCAATTAAAAACCTTTCAGCAAGACCTAGAGAACGAGTATTCACATTATGTGGGGATGATTGCGCATGATCAGTTGATTGGCTTTGCCGGGGGCATTTATTTAGATGATGTTTTGGATATTAGCAATGTTGCCATCTTAAAAGAGCAACAAGGCAAACATCTGGGAGAAATTTTATTGCGTACTTGGTTTGATGAATTTTTTGATGGTACGAAGATACTGTTAGAGGTTCGGGCAAGTAATCAAGCAGCGCAGCAGTTGTATCAGCGTTTAGGTTTTAAGACTTATCGTCAACGAAAAGCATATTATAATCACCCTGTGGAGGATGCTAATCTGATGATGTTAGAGCTACCGATACAGGTAAAGGAGTAGAGCATGACAGAAACACGTTATATCATGGCATTTGAGTCAAGTGCTGATGAAACGAGTGTGGCAATAATAAAAAATGGTGATGAAATCGTTAGTTTAGAGACAGCAACACAAATCAAGAGTCATCAAAGGTTTGGTGGGATTGTCCCTGAAGTTGCGAGTCGTCATCATATCGAACAGGTGACTATTTTGGCTGATGCAGCACTTGAAGATGCTCAGTTAACCTACAGTGACTTAACTGCTATTGGTGTAACGCAGGGGCCTGGATTAGTTGGTGCTTTGTTGATTGGGGTCACAGCCGCAAAAACAATTGCTTGGGCACATCAATTACCGCTAGTGCCCGTGTTACACCTGGCTGGTCATATTAGTGCAGCTAATTTCGTGGCACCTATTCAATATCCTGCACTTGCGTTGATGGTATCCGGTGGGCATACAGAGTTGGTTTTGATGCGCGAAGAGTACGATTACGTCGTCATTGGCGATACGCGTGATGATGCCGCTGGTGAAAGCTATGACAAAGTTGGCCGGACAATGGGATTAAAATACCCAGCTGGTAAGACTTTGGATAACATGGCTCATCGGGGTGAACCTAACTATAAGTTACCACGTGCCTTGATTGACGATGGTGCTTACGACTTTTCTTTCTCAGGGTTGAAAAGTGCGGTCATTAATTTGATGCATAATGCTGACCAGCGTGGCGAAACTGTCAATCATGATGATTTAGCAGCTTCTTTCCAGGAAGCAGTGGTCGAGGTGCTAGTAAGTAAAACATCGCAGGCATTAGACCATTATCAGGTGAAGTCATTTATTGTTGCTGGTGGGGTAGCCGCTAACCGTGGTTTACGAGATGCGTTGACCGACATGATGACGCAACGACCACAGATTGCGTTTATTCCGGTACCTATTAAATTAGCGGGTGATAATGCAGCGATGATTGGTGCAGCTGTCGATATTGCTTACCGTCATGGTAAACGTGGCGATTGGACGTTAAATGCTAATCCTGCGCTTGAGTTTGAATATGAAGATGAATAAACAATAAAAAAACGACGTTCAGTCACGTGACTGAATGTCGTTTTTGTTTAAATAATTACTTTTTTCTACCATATAAGTGCATTTAATTTGCACGTTCTAATAGCGCTTCGCTAATAGCCACTAACGTATCCTTTGATTCGCCCTCGGGTAATTGCGATAAGTAATCTAATGCTTTTTCAGTATATTCGCTGGCTAGGTCGCTTGCTTCATCAACCGCACCAGAAGCAATGACCATATCACGTAATTGGATGGCCTCTTCATTGGTGATGCTTTCCTTCTTTGCCAAAAGCTTTTGAATTTCAGGCTTATTTTGCATAGCAATGATCAATGGGGCAGAATAGACTCCTTCGCGAACATCTTGTAGGGTCGGTTTGCCCAAGTCGGTTTTGGTTGATTGGTAATCTAAAATGTCATCTAAGATTTGAAAAGCCATGCCAACATTGTAGGCAAAGTCAGTCACTAAGTTAACAAACGCTTCTGGAGCGTCACCATTTGTCGCACCTAATTGCGCAGAAAGTACAAATAAAGCAGCTGTCTTACCAGCGATTTGTTCTTTATAATCGGATAATGTCATATGACGATCATAATGATTAGTACGCTGGGTAAGTTCGCCAGTTAAAATGTCTTCTAGTAATTTCGTTGATTGACGAACAACTGTCATGTTGTCAGTGTGAAAGGCTAGTGTTTTGAAGGTCGCAGCAAATAGGTAGTCACCAGCATATGCTGCGATGTCTTTGCCAAATCTTGCTTGTATACTTGGTGCATGGCGACGTTCTGGTGAATCATCAATAATATCATCGTGCACAAGAGTTGCCGTGTGAAGCATCTCAATTGAGGCAGCAATATGTTTTAGTTTTGAAGCATCACCGGGGTAGAACTGCCCAATAATAATTACGAACGCTGGTCGCAACATTTTGCCGCCAGCACGGAACATATCCAATAATGCTTTCTCAACTTCTTTATCATTTGCCTTTAATGAGTCTTGGATAATAAATAACACATCCTGGAGTTCTTTTTGAACTGATGGAAATCTTTCCCACATTTTGTGGATTTGCGTAAGTGATTGTTTCATTAATTTGGAATTCCTTAAATCTACTATATTGTGTAACATCAATTGGCATAACGTCTTTTAAACTATCATCTATTATATATGAAAAAAAGCGAATCGACAGACGAATTTCAATCTGTAAAAAATAATTAACAATCTTGAGAGTTTATATTGGTATTTGGTTTTTAAATTGTGTATGATAATTATCGTTGTGATGCGAAAAACAGATAAAAAATTGTTTGAAAAAAATAAACAAAATGCTTGCGTATCAAGCATGACTGCTGTATCATAATCAAGTACGCGAAATGAGGGACAACGTAAATGTGTCTCGCATATTAGTGTGCCATTGACGAGCAATGATGTGGGAGGTTGCGACACACCCGGCAGCATTGCCACGAGGCCCATTGCCATGGAGCCTTGTGGGGCGTGTCGGTAGTTTCCACGGAGTTAGTTTCATATTCCAATATGGACGAAGGGAGAATTTATATCATGGCAAATAAGAAAATTCGTATCCGTTTAAAGGCTTACGAGCACAAGATCTTGGATTCATCAGCTGAAAAGATCGTTGAAACGGCAAAGCGTACAGGTGCTGAAATTTCAGGTCCTATTCCATTGCCAACGGAACGCACGGTCTACACAGTTTTGAGTTCACCTCACAAGCACAAGGATGCACGTGAGCAATTCGAATTGCGTACACACAAGCGTTTGATCGACATCATGAATCCAACTGCTAAGACAGTCGATGCATTGTCAAAGTTGGAATTGCCAAGTGGTGTTGATATCGAAATTAAGTTGTAATTCTTATAGCTTAGATTATAGATAATCAATTTGCCTGGTTATGCATTTAACTAACCAAAAATATTAGATTTACTATTGAAAAGGAGATAGTCATGACTACTAAGGGTATCTTAGGCCGCAAAGTCGGCATGACTCAGGTATTCACTGAGGCTGGTGAACTTATCCCTGTAACAGTTGTTGAAGCTACGCCAAACGTTGTTCTTCAAGTTAAGACTTTGGAAAATGATGGTTACAACGCACTTCAATTGGGTTACCAAGATAAGCGCCAAGTTTTGAGCAACAAACCTGAGCAAGGTCACGTTGCCAAAGCAAACACGACCCCTAAGCGCTACATTCGTGAAATCCGCGATGCTGAGGGAGAATTCAATGTTGGGGATGAAGTTAAGGTTGATATCTTCGCCGCTGGTGAAGCTGTTGACGTAACTGGAATTACGAAGGGTCATGGTTACCAAGGTAACATCAAGAAGGATGGCCAAGCTCGTGGACCTATGGCTCACGGTTCTCGTTACCACCGTCGTCCTGGTTCATTGGGTGCCATTATTAATCGCGTCTTCAAGGGTAAGAAGTTGCCTGGACGCATGGGTAACCGTAAGCGTACTGTACAAAACTTGCAAGTTGTTCGCGTTGATGTAGAAAACAACGTGATCTTGGTTAAGGGTAATGTTCCTGGTGCCAACAAGTCACTTGTTACTGTTAAGTACTCAAAAAAAGCTAAGTAATAAGGACGAAGGGAGGAAATTAACATGACTAAGGTTGCTTTGTTTAAGCAAGATGGTTCAAATGCCGGTGATATTGAATTAAACGATTCAGTATTTGGTGTAGAGCCAAACAACAATGTCATTACGGATGCCGTATTGATGCAACGCGCTTCAATGCGTCAAGGTACACATGCTGTAAAGAACCGTTCAGCGGTTTCTGGTGGTGGAAAGAAGCCTTGGCGTCAAAAGGGTACAGGTCGTGCCCGTCAAGGTTCAATCCGTTCACCACAATGGCGTGGCGGTGGAATTGTCTTCGGACCTACACCACGTTCATATGCCTACAAGATGCCTAAGAAGGCTTACCGTTTGGCATTGAAGTCAGTGTTGTCACAAAAGGTTTTGGATTCTTCATTGGTTGTTGTTGATGCATTGTCATTCGACGCACCAAAGACTAAGGAATTTAAGGCAGTTTTGAACAACTTAAACGTAAATGAAAAGACGTTGGTTGTCTTGGACGATGATAATGCTAATGCAGCACTAGCAGCACGTAACTTAGAAAACGTGACTGTTATGACTGCTAAGGGTGTTAACGTGCTTGACGTAATCAACAACGATAAGTTGGTTGTAGTTCAATCAGCTTTGGCACAAGTTGAGGAGGTTTTGGCATAATGGACGCACGCGATATCATTTTGCGCCCGGTCATCACTGAACAAACGATGAGCGTTTTGGATGAAAAGCGTTACACGTTTGAAGTTGATGTTCGCGCCACTAAGCCACAAGTTAAGCGTGCTGTTGAAGAAATTTTCGATGTTAAAGTTGAAAAGATCAACACGGCTAACGTACGTGGTAAGTTGAAGCGTCAAGGACGCTTTGCTGGTTACACTAAGAAGCGTAAGAAGGCAACTGTTACGTTGTCTGAAGCTTCAAAGGACATTCAATTGTTCAACGAAAACTAATTAGGAGGAAATTAGCGTGGCTATCAAAAAGTACAAGCCAACCTCTAACGGTCGTCGTAATATGACGTCTTCAGATTTTTCTGAAATCACTAAGACGACGCCTGAAAAGAGCTTGTTGGAATCAAAGTCAAACACTGGTGCTCGTAACTCATACGGTCACATGACTGTACGCCATCGTGGTGGTGGACACAAGCGCCAATACCGTATTATCGACTTCAAGCGTACTAAGGATGATGTACCAGCTAAGGTTGTTGCGATCGAATATGATCCAAACCGTACTGCAAACATCGCTTTGCTACAATACACTGATGGTACTAAGTCATATATCTTGGCACCTAAGGGCTTGGAAGTTGGTATGACAGTTCAATCAGGAGAAGATGCTGATATTAAGTTAGGTAACTCATTACCATTATCAAAGATTCCTGATGGAACTCAAATTCACAATATCGAATTAAAGCCTGGTCATGGTGGACAACTTGTCCGTTCAGCTGGAGCATCAGCTCAAGTGCTAGGTAAAGAAGGAAAGTACGTTCTAGTTCGCCTACAATCAGGTGAAGTTCGTATGATCTTGGCAGTAAACCGTGCCACAGTTGGAGTTGTTGGAAACGAACAACACTCATTGATCAGCTGGGGTAAGGCTGGTCGCCGTCGTTGGAAGGGTCAACGTCCACACGTTCGTGGATCTGTAATGAATCCTAACGATCACCCTCATGGAGGTGGTGAAGGAAAGGCTCCTGTTGGAATGCCATCACCATTGTCACCATGGGGTAAGAAGACAGCTGGTAAGAAGACACGTAACGAAAAGGCTCGTTCATCAAAGTTTATCGTTCGTAGCCGTAAGAACAAGTAAAAATAGATTCCAGCTATTATAAGTTTTTAAAAAACGAGAGGAGGACCTCAAAATGGGTCGTAGCCTAAAGAAGGGGCCATTTGCTGATGCTTCTTTGTTAAAGAAGGTCGAAGAGGCAAATGCTTCAGATAAGCATACTGTCATCAAGACATGGTCACGTCGCTCAACGATTTTCCCAAGTTTCATCGGATTAACTTTTGCAGTTTACGATGGTCGTAAGCACATGCCAGTTTTGGTACAAGAAGACATGGTTGGTCACAAACTTGGAGAGTTCGTTCCTACGCGTACGTTCCGCGGACACGCAGCAGACGATAAAGCAACTATTCGTAAGTAATTAGGAGGACAATACAATGGCTGAACAAATCACGTCAGCACGCGCCACGGCCAAACTCGTTCGTGTCGCTCCACGTAAGGTCCGCCAAGTGCTTGACCAAGTTCGTGGTAAGTCTGTGGCTGAGGCATTTGCAATTTTGCAATTCTTGCCAAACCACAGCTCAGAAAATGTATACAAAGTGTTGAACTCAGCAGTAGCAAACGCTGAGAACAACTTCTCATTAGATCGCGAAGATTTGGTAGTGGCTGAAGCCTTTGCAAACGAAGGACCAACGCTAAAGCGTTTCCGTCCACGTGCTAAGGGATCAGCTTCACCAATCAACAAGCGTACAAGCCACATTACTATTGTGGTAAAAGAAAAGTAAGGAGGGTTGAGTCATGGGTCACAAAATTAACCCAGCTGGTATGCGTGTCGGTATCATCCGCGACTGGGATGCCAAATGGTACGCAAATAAGAAAGACTTCGCAACAACTTTGCACGAAGATTTAAAGTTGCGTGAGTACATCGAAGCTAAGTTGGCTGAAGCATCAATTTCACGTGTTGAAATTGAACGTACTGCTAACCGTGTAAATATCTCAATCCACACTGCTAAGCCAGGTATGGTTATTGGTAAAGGTGGATCTGAAGTTGATGCATTGCGTAATGAGCTTGCAAAGCTTGTTGCCAAGGGTGAACGTGTTCACATCAACATTATTGAGATCAAGAAGCCTGATTTGGATGCCCAATTGGTAGGTTCACAAATTGCAGCAGACTTGGTTCGCCGTGTGGCTTTCCGTCGTGCAATGCGTAGTGCTATCCAACGTGCAACTCGTGCTGGTGCCAAGGGTATTAAGACACAAGTTTCTGGACGTTTGAATGGTGCAGATATGTCTCGTGTTGAGCAATATACAGAGGGTACAGTGCCTTTGCACACATTGCGTGCAGACATTGACTACTCATGGAATGAGGCAGAGACTACTTACGGTCAAATCGGAGTTAAGACTTGGATTTACCGTGGTGATATTTTGCCAGAGATAAAGTCAGAAAAGAAGCAAGGAGGCGAGTAACATGCTAGTTCCAAAGCGTGTAAAGTACCGTCGACCACACCGCGGCAAGATGCGTGGTGAGGCTAAAGGTGGTAAGACAGTAGCTTTCGGAGATTTCGGTTTACAAGCTACTGAGTCACACTGGATTACAAACCGTCAAATCGAGGCTGCTCGTATTACTATGACGCGTTACATGAAGCGTGGTGGTAAAGTATGGATTAAGATTTTTCCACACTTGTCATACACTTCAAAGGGTGTTGGTGTTCGTATGGGTAACGGAAAAGGTACCCCAGAAGGCTGGGTAGCACCTGTAAAGCGCGGCAAGGTTATGTTTGAAGTCGGTGGTGTTCCTGAAGAGGTTGCCCGTGAAGCCTTGCGTCTTGCATCTAACAAGTTGCCAGTTAAGACTAAAATCTTAGCTCGTCAAGTGGAGGGTGAATAATGAAGATCAAGGATCAAAAAAATGAAATCAAGGGTCTCAGCCAAGCTGAGCTGGTTGCCCAAGAAAAGAGCTACAAGGAAGAGTTATTTAATTTGCGTTTCCAATTAGCTACAGGTCAACTTGAGAACACGGCGCGATTGTCAGAAGTACGTAAGCAAATTGCCCGTATCAAGACGGTCATTCGTCAACAAGAATTGAACAAGTAGACTAAGAGAGGAGACCGTTCGTTATGACTGAAGCTCGTAACACACGTAAGACTTACCAAGGTCGCGTGGTTTCAGATAAGATGGATAAGACAGTGACTGTTGCAATCAACACTTACAAGAACCACCCAGTTTACGGTAAGCGTGTTAAGTACACGAAAAAGTTTAAGGCTCACGATGAGAACAACGAAGCTAAGACAGGTGATTTGGTACGCATCATGGAGACGCGCCCAACGTCAGCTACAAAGCGCTTCCGTTTGGTAGAAATCGTCGAGAAGGCCGTTATTATCTAATCGTTTAATCTCGAATATTACCAATAACGGAAGGAGGACAAAATCGTGATTCAACAAGAAAGTCGTTTAAAGGTTGCTGATAACTCAGGTGCACGCGAAATCTTGACTATCAAGGTATTAGGTGGATCTGGTCGTAAGTTCGCTGGAATCGGTGACATGGTTGTTGCAACTGTTAAGCAAGCTATTCCTGGTGGAAATGTTAAGAAGGGTGACGTTGTTAAAGCCGTTATCGTTCGTACTGCTGCTAGTACTCACCGTGCTGATGGTTCATACATCAGTTTCGATGAAAACGCCGCTGTTATCGTTAAAGATGACAAGAGCCCTGTAGGTACTCGTATCTTCGGACCTGTTGCGCGTGAATTGCGTGGCAATGATTACATGCGTATTGTGTCATTGGCACCTGAAGTATTGTAATTACCATCATTAAATCAAGGAGGAAGCCTCGCATGTTTGTGAAGACTGGTGACAAGGTTAAGGTTATCGCCGGCAAGGACAAGGGTAAGGAAGGCGTAGTTGTAAAGACTATTTCATCACAAGACCGTGTCGTTGTTGAAGGTGTCAATAAGGTTAAGAAGCACCAAAAGCCTAATAACCAATACCCACAAGGTGGTATTGTTGAGCTTGAAGCTCCAATCCACGTTTCAAACGTACAATTGCTTGACCCTTCTACTAACGAACCAACCAAAGTTGGTTACAAAGTTGAAGATGGTAAGAAGGTACGTTTCGCTAAGAAGTCTGGAAAGACTTTGGCATAATTTTCTAGGTGAAAGGAGGAAATCATTATCATGGCAAATCGCTTGAAAGAAAAGTACGTCAATGAAGTTACACCTTCATTGGTTGAGAAGTTTGAGTATTCATCAATCATGCAAGCACCTAAGATCGAAAAGATCGTGCTTAACATGGGTGTTGGTGACGCTGTTTCAAACTCAAAGAACTTGGATGAAGCTGTTGCTGAATTGGAATTGATTGCTGGTCAAAAGCCAGTTATCACTCGTGCAAAGAAGTCAATCGCTGGCTTCCGTTTGCGTGAGGGTATGGCAATCGGTACAAAGGTTACTTTGCGTGGTGAGCGTATGTACGACTTCTTAGATAAGTTGATCAACGTTTCATTGCCACGTGTTCGTGACTTCCGTGGAGTTTCACCAAAGGCTTTTGATGGCCGTGGAAACTACACATTGGGAGTACGTGAGCAACTTATTTTCCCAGAAATCGATTATGATAAGGTTAATCGTGTTCGTGGTTTGGATATCGTGCTTGTAACGACTTCAAACACCGACGAAGAAGCTCGTGAATTGCTTACTCAAATGGGTATGCCTTTCTCAAAGTAATCAACACTGATTTACAGTAATTAATAATAGGAGGCAAATATCAATGTCAATGACTGACCCAATTGCAGATTTCTTGACTCGCATTCGTAATGCGAACATGGTTCGCCACGACTCAGTTGAAGTACCTGCATCAAAGATCAAGAAGGACATCGCCGAGATCTTAAAGAGTGAAGGCTTTGTTCGTGACGTTGAATACATTGAAGATGACAAGCAAGGTGTCATCCGTGTTTTCCTTAAGTATTCTGCTGACAAAACTCGTGTAATCTCAGGTTTGAAGCGTATTTCAAAGCCTGGTTTGCGTACGTACGTTAAGTCAGATGATGTACCTAAGGTATTGAACGGTTTGGGTGTTGCAATCATCTCAACTTCTGAAGGTGTTATCACCGATAAAGAAGCTCGCGCCAAGAAAATTGGTGGCGAGGTATTGGCTTACGTCTGGTAAAAATAAAATTTAAACAAGGAGGTGTCAACCAATGAGTCGTATTGGTAATAAGACCATCACATTACCCGCAAATGTTGAAGTAACAAGCGACGGTGATGTTGTTACTGTCAAGGGTCCTAAAGGTGAATTATCACGTTCACTTGCTCATGAGATCAATTTGACTGTTGATGGAACTCAGGTTTCATTCACACGTCCATCAGATGATGTTCGTATGAAGGCACTTCACGGAACTACTCGTGCCATTGTTAACAACATGGTCGAGGGTGTTTCAAATGGTTTCAAGAAGACCTTGAAGCTAGTCGGTGTTGGATACCGTGCAGCAAAGCAAGGCGACAAGCTTGTTTTGAATGTCGGTTACTCACACCCAGTAGAATTTGAAGCTCGTGAAGGCTTAACTGTTGAAGTTCCTGACGCAACTACGATTACAGTTGAAGGAATCAGCAAGCAATTTGTTGGTGATTTCGCAGCTGAAATCCGTGCCGTACGTTCACCTGAACCATACAAGGGTAAGGGTATTCGTTACGAAAATGAACACGTTGTACGTAAGGAAGGTAAGACTGGTAAGTAAGCTTAAGCCCTGTGCTTAAAGTCGTACGCAACGTTACGATTTACTTATGAGTATATCTTTCAAATAATAAAAAAGAGGTTACGAACATGATTACGAAGTCAGACAAGAACAAAGTGCGTCAACACCGACACACTCGCGTTCGTGGCAAGATTTCTGGTACTGCTGAGCGCCCACGCTTGAACGTTTACCGTTCTAACAAGAACATCTACGCGCAATTAATTGATGACGTAGCGGGTGTGACGCTTGCTAGTGCCTCAACATTGGACAAGTCAATCGAAGCTGCTCCAAAGACAGAACAGGCAGCTAAAGTTGGTGCTTTAATCGCAGAGCGCGCAAAGGCCGCTAACGTTGAAGTTGTTGTATTTGATCGTGGTGGTTACTTATACCACGGTCGTGTACAAGCTTTGGCAGAAGCTGCTCGCGAAGCTGGCTTGAAGTTCTAAGGGAAGGAGGAAAGAAAACATGGCATTTATCGATGCAAATAAGCTCGGTGAGCTTGAAGAAAACGTTGTAGCCATCAACCGTGTTACCAAGGTTGTTAAAGGTGGACGCCGTTTGCGTTTCGCTGCTTTGGTCGTAGTTGGTGACCGTGACGGACATGTTGGTTTTGGTACTGGTAAGGCGCAAGAAGTTCCTGAAGCAATCCGTAAGGCTGCTGAAGATGCAAAGCGCAACATTATTAGCGTACCTATTGTTGGTACAACCCTTCCTCACTCTATTTTGGGTGTCCACTCGGGTGGCCGTATCTTATTGAAGCCCGCCGTTGAAGGATCTGGGGTAGCAGCAGGTGGTGCTGCTCGTGCCGTTTTGGAATTGGCCGGAGTTGCTGATGTGACTGCAAAGTCATTAGGTTCAGCTACGCCAATCAACGTTGTACGCGCAACTTTCGATGCAATCAACTCATTGAAGAACGCTGAAGAAGTTGCTGATTTGCGTCAGGTCTCATTAGAGCACTTGGCAGATTAAGGAGGCAGAACATGGCTGAACAAGTTAAAATTACTCTTGTAAAGAGTGCTGCCCACCGTTTGCCAAAGCAACGTGCAATTGTGGAGGCCCTTGGATTGAACAAGGTGCGTTCATCAGTTGTATTGCCTGACAACGCAGCAACGCGTGGTGCAGTGTTCAAGATTGCTCACTTGGTTACGGTTGAAGTAGTTAAGTAAGAGCTCAATAATTAGATTGCATTGAAGGAGGTAAAACCCTAATGAAGCTAAATGAACTTCAAATGCCTGAAGGCTCACGTAACGTTCGCAACCGTGTTGGACGTGGTGAATCATCAGGTAATGGTAAGACTGCGGGACGTGGTCAAAAAGGTCAAAAGGCTCGTGGTAAGACACGTCTAGGATTCGAAGGTGGACAAATGCCTTTGTTCCGTCGTATGCCAAAGCGTGGATTCACGAACATTAACCGTAAAGAGTATGCTGTTGTCAACCTTGATGTGTTAAACCGCTTCGATAATGGTACTGAAGTTTCACCAGCAATGTTGGTTGAAGCTGGTATCGTTAAAAGCGAGTTGAACGGCGTTAAGATCTTGGCTAATGGTCAATTAGAAAAGTCATTGACTGTTAAGGCTAACAAGTTCTCAGCATCAGCAACCGCAGCAATCGAAGCTGCTGGTGGTAAAGCTGAGGTGATCTAATGCTGAAAACCGTGCTCAATTCATTAAAAGAAAAAGACATTCGTAAGAAATTATTTTTCACTTTATGGATTTTAATTGTTTACCGATTAGGTGCCTACATTACTGTGCCGGGAATTAACACGGCAGCACTGACAGAGGTAGCAAATTCTGGGCTCGGCAGCATTTTGAATATGTTTAGCGGTGGTGGACTAACAAATTACTCATTGTTTGCAATGGGGGTTTCACCATACGTTACTGCACAAATCGTGGTACAGCTCCTACAAATGGATATTGTGCCACGATTTGTTGAATGGTCGAAGCAAGGTGAAGTTGGACGGCGTAAGTTGAACCAAGTCACTCGGTGGTTGACTATTGGTCTAGCTTTTGTCCAATCTATTGGAATAACGGCTGGATTTAATCAACTTAGCCAGGTTAATCTGGTGAAAACACCAAATACAGAGACATATTTGTTGATCGGATTCATCTTAACTGCTGGTACAATGTTATCAGTTTGGTTAGGTGAGATGATTACTGAACGTGGTCTTGGACAAGGTGTTTCAATGTTGATTTTTGCTGGTATAATTGCGCGTTTGCCAGCAGGTATTTACCAATTGTTTAAGGAACACATTCTACAAGGTGACGATCCAGCGCGTGGATGGGCATTCTTGGTTGGTCTTATGATTATCTTTGTGGTAGTCATCGCTTTCGTTACTTGGTTTAACCAAGCTATTCGAAAAGTGCCAATGCAATATACACGTCGTTCAGTAGGGTCGGGAAGTTCTTCTTACCTACCATTGCGTATTAATATTGCGGGTGTGATCCCAGTTATCTTTGCGTCATCTCTATTGGTGACGCCACAAACAATTTTGCAAGCTTTTGCAAGTAAGTTTGCGGATGCAAGTTGGTATAATACAGTTATGCAATACCTTTCAATCGAAACGATGCAAGGTGGTATTGTTTACACATTACTAATTATCTTGTTTACATTCTTCTATGCGTTTGTTCAGGTTAATCCTGAAAAGGTGCAAGAGAATTTGCAAAAGCAAGGTAGTTATATTGTGGGCGTCTGGCCTGGGCCATCAACTGAAAAGTGGATGTCAGGTCTACTGATGCGTTTGTCAGTGGTCGGCGCTTTGTTCCTAGGATTTGTCGCTTTAGCACCAATCCTAGCGACGCATGTCTTTGGGTTGGATAGTAACCTTGCTATGTCAGGAACGTCAATCTTGATTGTCATCGGAGTGGCAATTGACTTGATTCGCCAACTTGAAGGATTGATGATGAAGCGGCAGTATGTTGGATTTATTCGAGAAGGAGTCGAAGCAAAATGAGTTTGAATATCATGTTGTTGGGTTTGCCAGGTGTTGGTAAAGGAACCCAGGCTGCAAAGATCGTAGAGAAGTACAACTTGCCACACATCAGTACGGGTGATATGTTCCGTGCGGCAATGGCCAACGAAACTGAACTTGGTATGAAGGCAAAGTCTTTCATGGATGCTGGTGACCTAGTCCCTGACGAAGTTACTAACGGTATCGTTGCAGAGCGCTTAGATGAAGAAGATACGAAGCCAGGATTCATCCTAGATGGATTCCCTCGTAACTTAGACCAAGCGCATGCATTGGAAGATATGTTAAGCAAAGAAGGTCGTTCATTGGACGCCGTCCTTTACTTTACTGCTGATACGCAAGTGTTAGTTGATCGTATGATGGCACGTGGACGTGCGGATGACACGCCTGAAGTGATCAAGAATCGCTTGGACGTGAATGGAAAGCTTACTGAGCCAATCGCAGATTTCTATGCTGAAAAAGGTATTTTGCATAAGATTGATGGTGCTCATGAGTTGGACACCGTGTTCGCAGATGTAAAAAAGTTACTTGATAGTTTGGAGAACAACTAATTATAGTGCATATTTTGCTGTTCAAGGTAAAACTACTGTGTTATAATAACTTGTTACGTTCTCCAATGTCACAACTAAGGAGGCAGCAACGTGGCCAGTGATGTTATTGAAATTTCTGGTGTGGTAAAGGAAACTTTGCCTAATGCCATGTTTACCGTTGAACTGGAAAACGGCGCAGACATCTTAGCACACGTTTCTGGTAAGATTCGAAAGAATTTTATTCGTATTTTGCCTGGAGATCGTGTAGCAGTTGAGATGTCGCCATATGATTTGACGAAGGGCCGTATTACATACCGGTTTAAGTAAGCAAATTATATAAAAAATTCAAGGAGGTAAATATCATGAAGGTTCGTCCATCAGTTAAGCGTATGTGCGACAGCTGCAAGGTTGTCAAGCGTAATGGTCGTGTAATGGTGATTTGCTCTGCAAACCCAAAGCACAAGCAACGTCAAGGTAAGTAATTCTTACTGACGTTTTAAATTTATTTATTATATAGAAAAAGGAGGTAATCGTAATGGCTCGTATTGCTGGTGTTGATTTGCCTCGCGATAAGCGTATCGTGATCGCATTAACATATGTATATGGAATCGGTAATTCTACTGCACAAAAAGTTTTGGCAGAAGCAAAGGTTTCTGAAGATGTCCGTGTTCGTGACTTAACTCCAGACCAAGAAGACGCTATCCGTGCCGTCGTTGATGGTATTAAGGTAGAAGGTGACTTGCGTCGTGAAGTTACAATGAGCATTAAGGGATTGCAAGAAATCAATTCATACCGTGGTATCCGTCACCGTAAGGGATTGCCAGTTCGTGGACAACACACGAAGAACAATGCTCGTACGCGTAAGGGCCCAGCTGTTTCAATTGCTGGTAAGAAGAAGTAATTTTAAACTAATTGGAAAGGAGATAACTTGATTATGGCAGGTCGTACTAATCGTAAGCGTCGTGTACGTAAAAATGTTGAATCTGGTGTAGCACACATCCACGCAACATTTAACAACACGATCGTAATGATCACCGACGTTCAAGGAAACGCCGTTTCTTGGTCATCAGCTGGGGCACTTGGTTTCAAGGGTAGCCGTAAGTCTACACCATTTGCTGCGCAAATGGCTGCTGAAGCTGCTGCAAAGAGTGCAATGGAAGACGGCATGAAGACTGTTGAGGTAACTGTTAAGGGACCTGGTTCAGGTCGTGAGTCTGCTATCCGTGCGTTAGCCGCTGCTGGCTTGGATGTTTCATCAATTAAGGATGTTACTCCAGTGCCTCACAACGGTTCACGTCCACCAAAGCGTCGTCGTGTCTAATTGCCGGTTGCAAATAGTGCACAACATGCTTTGAAAGGGGTAACAAACAGTATGCTTGAATTCGAAAATCCTAAGATTATGTTGGTTGAAGAGGATAGCAATTACGGTAAGTTTGTGGTTGAGCCGCTTGAACGTGGTTACGGAACTACTTTGGGTAACTCACTACGCCGTGTATTGTTGTCTTCATTGCCCGGTGCGGCAATCAATTCAGTACAGATTGATGGCGTTTTGCATGAATTTTCAACGGTCGAAGGTGTCGTTGAAGATGTTACGCAAATCATTTTGAACCTTAAAAAGGTTTCAATGAGCATCGATAGTGATGATGAAAAAACACTCGAAGTTAACGTAACCGGTCCCGCTGATGTGACGGCCGGTGACATAGCTGGTGATAGTGATGTTGAGATCTTGAATAACGATCTTCACATCGCTACTGTTGCGGCTGGGGCTACCTTGCATATGACTTTGACGGCTGTTCGTGGTCGTGGTTATATTTCAGGGGACCAGAATAAGGAATTGCATGACGAAATGCCTATTGGCGTTCTAGCAATTGATTCAATCTTTACCCCAATCGAACGCGTAAACTATCAAGTTGAAAACACTCGTGTTGGTCAACGTGACGACTTTGATAAGTTGACTTTAGATGTTTGGACTGATGGCTCATTGTCAGCTACTGAAGCTGTTTCATTAGCTGCACGTATTATGTCTGATCATTTGAACGCTTTTATTGATATGTCTGAACGGGCAATTACTGCACAAGTGATGGCAGACAAGGAAGAAGAGCCAACAACGAAACATGCAGATACACCAATTGAAGAATTGGATTTGTCTGTTCGTTCTTATAATTGTCTCAAAAGGGCCGGGATTAACTCTGTACAAGAGTTAACTGAGCGTACGGAGACTCAAATGATGTCTGTCCGTAACCTCGGTCGGAAATCACTTGACGAAATCCAGGACAAGCTTAAATTGCTCGGTTTAGGGTTCCGCAAGGAAGATTAGATTAAACGATAGAATACCAAGAAAAGGAGGACACACTCATGGGATACCGTAAGTTGGGACGTAACAGTGCACAACGTAAGGCTTTGTTAAGTGATTTGACTACTGATCTATTGATCAACGGTCGCATCACGACTACTGAAGCTCGCGCTAAGGAAGTTCGTCGTACTGCTGATAAGATGATTACGTTGGGTAAGCATGGTGATTTATCATCACGCCGTAAGGCAGCTGCTTTCTTGCGTAACGTTATTGCAGACGTAAATACAACTGATGATAACAAAGTTCAAGTTGAAACAGCTTTGCAACACTTATTTAACGATGTTGCACCTCGCTTTGAGGGTCGTGCCGGTGGTTACACTCGCATTTTGAAGACTACTCAACGTCGTGGTGACGCTGCTCCAATGGTTATCTTGGAATTGGTTGACTAATTTCATTGGTTAATTAATAAAAACAATGAGATCTCTCATGTTATAAGGTATAAACTGTTAAGATGATGGCAATAGCCAAGTCTAGGTTGAAAGGCATCTATGTCGCGCCTATAACGTGTGAGGTTTTTTTGTGCAGTTTTTTATATAAAACCTAGTCCATTCAACATAATGACTATAAAATAATAACCAATAAGCCCTGTCTCATCTGATATTAGTATATTGATGAAACAGGGCTTATTGGTTAGTTAGGTGGCTTAAAACGACTATTATTTTAAGAAATTATTTTATTTGTGTAAAAATGCACAAACTGAGAAAGAAATGATTGTCGTGTTATCATTGCTAGTATATACTAAGGGCAAGACTAGTCTGGGGGGACGAAAAATGCAAGAAAAGCGCAATGTAAACACAACTGGCATGACTGTTCATTTAACACCAAGCAATTTTACGTTGGATCGTATTTTAATCAATGGTCAGCATTTTCAGTATCGGGGGATAGATTTGAGCTTAGGGGATACAGTACGTATTCGACAACAAGTTGGGAACTTTCTCATTGTCGATAAAGTACGCCAGCCTGGAAAAAAATATTACACTGTTTAATTTTAAAAATCATACATTTTAAGCTAAAAAAGACTGGATGAACTTAACCCCAAAAATTGGAGAGAAGTTTAAGCAACTAGCTGGTCGGAAAGATTTCGGTATTGAACCGGAGTTTTTCCGGCCAGTTTTGTTTTAATCCGTTTATTATTGTAGTAATAGATATAATTATTGA
>NZ_JAMXDB010000077.1 GCF_024718545.1 Weissella fangxianensis | reverse complement strand
ACCTGCCTTACAAGCAGGGGGTCACAGGTTCGATCCCTGTAACGTCCATTGGTCGCATGGTCTAGTTGGTTATGACGTTCGCCTGTCACGCGAAAGATCACGGGTTCGAATCCCGTTGTGACCGTTTCAAATTAGGTATTACATCATTATTATAGGGGTATAGTTTAGCGGTAGAACAACGGTCTCCAAAACCGTCGGCGGGGGTTCGATTCCCTCTACCCCTGCCATGGCGGTAGTGGTGAAGTGGTTAACACACCGGTTTGTGGTTCCGGCACGCGTGGGTTCGATCCCCATCTACCGCCCTAGCTTGATGTAATATTTAATATGATGCCGTTGTGGCGGAATTGGCAGACGCGCTGGACTCAAAATCCAGTTCTCGCAAGGGAGTATGGGTTCGACCCCCATCGACGGCATAACATACCCTAGGGGTTCTTTATTCAAGAATTCTTAGGGTTTTATTTTTGTTTTATAAATTGTTTATATAGAAGATAATAAGTGTAATACTAGGGTAGTATGAATTTCATGTGAAGGAGACATAAACATGGCAAATGATCCGATTACCAGTGACACGCATCAACAATTAATGGCAGATTTTAGTGTCGGTGGACCACAAGTAGGTGAAAAAAACATCACATTAAAAGAAGGCTTTGATGTGCGTGATGCATCGGGGGGAGAACAAAATTATACGCAATGGGATGTCATCCATCGTGCAGATGAGACTTATTGGTCACCTTTAAATGGTGATCGTAAAACGTTGTATGATATTACTGATTATGCAATTAAGAGTAAGAAAAGTGATCAGTGGATTAGTATTGCAGAATGGTTTAATTCTGAAGAATTATAAAATGTAGTCTTAAAAATTAAGTGTATATAAAAAGGATTCCTGAATGGTGGCTCAGGTGAACTGAACCCCGTAAGTTGGAGTAATTTCCAAAACTTACGGGGTTTTACTATGTTTTCAAAAGAAGTACAAATTGAAGCTGTCACAATGTATCTACAAGGTATTCCGCCTTATAAAATACGG
>NZ_JAMXDB010000076.1 GCF_024718545.1 Weissella fangxianensis | reverse complement strand
CTACACGCTGTTGACTAATATCACTAAAACGTGTGCCTTTGGGAAAGTACCACTTGGCACGGAGATTACGATTAGTGCGTTCGTTGGTACCACGTTCATAAGGCGCATAACTATTGGCGATGTATAAATCTCCTAAATAACATAAAATAAACTTCACCACACGACTATTCACAAATTCGTGCCCATTATCGCATGTGATTGATTTCACATAACGACCATACTGGTGTTTAAATTGACTAAGCACCCTCACAATTTCCAAAGCACTCTTGGATTTTGCTTTAATAGCTACTTGATAACGGGTTTTACGTTCAACAAAGGTAATTAATAAGGAGCCCTGATGATTTTTGCTTTCAACCCCATCCATTTCCCAATGACCAAAAGAACGACGCTGATTAATTGATGCCGACCGCTCATTGATACTGCGTCGTTGTCCAATATACTGACCAACTTCTTCCGGTGTGACAAGCGGTCGAAAAGACCGATAACGACGTTGATATTTTTTTGCTAAAGGCCGTCTGTATTTATTCAATGCCCGGTTTATATTACGACGATACCGTTTCCCTTGCATTGGCAAATCCTGGTTTGATAGCCCTGGAATTTTATTCTGATTGATCCAGGTATAAATCACCGTCGTATTTGAAAATAAACGCCGATGCTTTGCAACCACTTGACCAGGTGTAAAATGATGCTGCTGTATTTCTGTTTGTAAAACTTGTTTTTTATAATTAGTCAATGACGAAGGCCTGCCAGCATGATGTCGCCGATTTTGAGCGCGAAATTGCGCATCGCGAGCACGGTACATAGATTTCAGTAATTTCGTTGGGTAACGTAAATTATCTTTCTTGTTATCTGCAGTACCTCGTCGAATTTCTCGCGTGATTGATGAACGGTTTCTGTTTAATCGTTCAGCTATTCTAATTAATGAATAACCTTCCTTAATCAATAGTTCAATTTTTATTCGTTCTTCATACGAAATGGATTGACTCATAACATTTGACCTACCTTTTAAATCATATTTCTTTAAACTATTTTCATGGTTAATTTCAATTATAATAAGCAATATTACTCCAATTACACTGTTATTAGATGAATTTGAATTGTCGTTACTGGACAAGGTACCACTTAATACAATAAAAATGGTCGTAGAATGCGTTTCTCAACACTCAAATACGCACAAAAAAAGCCAGCAACTGAACTGAACCCCGTAAGTTGGAGTAATTTCCAAAACTTACGGGGTTTTACTATGTTTTCAAAAGAAGTACAAATTGAAGCTGTCACAATGTATCTACAAGGTATTCCGCCTTATAAAATACGGA
>NZ_JAMXDB010000075.1 GCF_024718545.1 Weissella fangxianensis | reverse complement strand
TGAACTGAACCCCAAAAATTGGAGAGAAGTTTAAGCAACTAGCTGGTCGGAAAGACTTCGGTATTGAACCGGAGTTTTTCCGGCCAGCTTTGTTTTAATCCGTTTATTGTTGTAGTAATAGATATAATTATTGACGGCAGACTTCAGCTCGTCATAGTTTTGATAATGGTTATTATGGACAGTTCCTACCTTCAAGAGATGAAAGAAGCTCTCCGCCATAGCATTATCTAGACAGGTCGCTTTGCGACTCATACTTTGAAACACATGGTTGTTCTGCAAACGTGAGACATATTCATAATTTTGATACTGGAATCCCTGGTCAGAGTGGATTGTTAAACGGTAATTTAATTTGGGTCTAGTATTTAATAGTTCATCTAGTGGTTTCGTAACGAAATCAACGGTTGGATGAAGATCAATATTCCAAGTGAGAATCTCACCACTATAAACATCAATATAGGCCGTAAAATATGCTCGTTCATCTACTGTTCCAGAACCCCAACGCATTTCAGTAACATCTGTGAGCACTTTCTGATAAGGGCGGTCTGTTATAAATCGACGATTAACACGATTGGGTGCAATACGACCAACTGTGCCAACATATGAATTGTACTTACGAGTTATTCGGTTAAATGCAGTACAAAGAATGCCGTTCATTTTCATGATTTTCAATACAACCTTATGGTTGGTATTAAATCCTTGGTTATGCAATTCCTGAGTGACACGACGGTAACCATAATCGGGATTTTCGTTACGAATTGCAGTAATGGCATTAATCAAATCACGAGGATATTTTTTATATGCTCGCTTACAAGCATCATGATAGCTACTACTAGACATTTCAGCTACTTGAAGAATTAACTTCAATTTACATTTCAATTCTTGCCTTAACACAGTAATTACTACCGCCTTGTCTTGGTTTGTAATTTCTTTTTCTCCTGTGCTAAGGCCTCGAGTTTTTCCAGATAGGCTACCTTAATACGCAGTAATTCATTCTCTTCTTCAAGTTTCTTAATTTTATTATCTTCTTGCTTAGTCATAATTTTCTTCCGCCTTTGCTTATTAGATTTCAGGCGCCCAGATTCCAGTGCTCTTTCCCATTGCCAAATGGTAGATGGGGTACGAATATGAAATTTCTTAGCAGTTACCGGAAGCGAAGCTTTGTGCTCAAGTCGCCATTGAATTACCTTGATTTTAAAGGAATATTGATAATTTGTCTTACTTTGACTAGCGTTGTTTAATCCATAGACACCAAGTTCCTTGATATTAGTAACCCAGTTACGAATGGTGTCTGTTCCTTTAATACCAAACTTTTTCCGTATTTTATAAGGCGGAATACCTTGTAGGTACATCGTGACTGCTTCAATTTGTACTTCTTTTGAAAACATAGTAAAACCCCGTAAGTTTTGGAAATTACTCCAACTTACGGGGTTCAGTTCA
>NZ_JAMXDB010000074.1 GCF_024718545.1 Weissella fangxianensis | reverse complement strand
GGCTCTGTGTCAAATAGCGTGAAAAACAGTAAAATCGATTAATTAGGTTTGTGAAAAGCGACTGTGAATCTGACAGATTATGTCAGATTCATGGTCGTTTTTTGTGTTAATAAGTTCATGAAGTTTACTTTAATTTGGTGACGATTAAATAGTTGTAGACGAATTCTGAAAAAGTAATTATGTGGGTTACCATAGCCGTAGGCCGTCCGGCCAATCTGTTTAATACGACGATTTGTTCCTTCAATACGTCCATTGGAAGCAGGATTTGAAAAGGCATTCTTAATACCTTTATAGTTTTTCTTGTAGCTTAAAATAACCTGATCCATTGCAGAATGGTTTGGTTTATACTGAGCTATAATTGCGGAGAAGTCATCAAAGGAATGATTCTGCTGGGATGTTAATATTGCTTGATAAACTTCATAAGCTTGCTTAAAGTGATGCGATAAACCAAACACTAGTTGTAAAGCATCCTGAGGGTACATGTATTCATTAATGCCTTTGAACCAACGAGTTTGGTTTAAATCCAGTTTGGTAAGGTTGGTAATGAAGAACTGCCAATTTGATTTCAGTAATTTGTAAACACGACTGTGTTTATTGTTAATGGCTCGTTGGATAGTGATTCTTGTAGATTGCACAGCTTTCATTGCCAGTTGAATAATGTGGAAACGATCAATAATTATTTGAGCATTGGGAAACATCTGTCTTAGAGGAGTACTATAGTTAGCGTTCATGTCTGTGACAACGTACTCTACTCGTTGTCGATTAGTTAAAGCATAATTCGACAAGTACTTTCGGATATTTGTGCTTGTTCTATTTGGGAAAAGCTCAATTAGTTCACTAGTACGACCATCGATCATTTCAAAACTATATTGATACTTAGCGTAATGAAATTCATCAACACAAATAACCGTTGGTAATTTTTTAGTGTAATTTGTTTGGTAGGCCTTGGCTGCGTGATGCATTAACTGATTCACTTTACTTGTTGATAAATGTAAAATATAGGCAATATTTTTTTCGGAAATATCACGTTTAGCCAAATCAATGATTTGGTGTAGTAAGGGTCGTGAGATTGATGACCTTTCCATAAAATCTGGTGATTGTGCAACAAAGGTACTCCGGCAACGACGACATTGGTAACGTTGTTTCGTTAAATATAAAATTTGTTGATAACCATTAGTGGTAGGTAATTTATACTTAGCGCTATCAGTACCCGATAAGTATAAATGATCAGTTAAACTAAAACCGCATTGTGGGCAGTATTCAGGAGGAGTAGCTAGACTGGCTTTATATAGTAAAACTAAATGATGATAATGCCCGTAAGGGACTAACTCATTGAAATTACCATCTTCAGAAATTATAAATTTAATATTTTTGTCTGTTAAACCAACTGAATTTAGGATAGAATCATTAATGGACATCAATAAATACCTCGTATCTGTTTTTTTT
>NZ_JAMXDB010000073.1 GCF_024718545.1 Weissella fangxianensis | reverse complement strand
TTGCTCTTATGCTAGATTTACGGACAGATTTTCTTCTGCCCTGTAAACTAATAGCATAGGAGCATTTTTTAATATGATTCAATACAAAAAAGAATTTAAGCAGTCTCTTGTTGAGATGCACAATCAAGGCCGCTCATATACTGATCTATCCGCTGAATACGGACCTTCGGTCGACTCAATCCGTAACTGGGTCAAGTTGTACGCGGTCCACGAAGTGGACGGCGAAAAATGGATGCAAGCTGATGTAAACGTATTACAAAAGGAAAACGCCAAACTTCGCGAAGAACTTGAGATTTTAAAACGAGCCGCGGTGTTGCTTTCGAAGTACAATTAACGCAAAATCGCGAGTTAGGACTGGAAATCATTGACCGGTCACTCGCAATGGGACACCGCATAACAAGCGTTTTATCAGCTTTGAATGTAGCTCGAAGCACTTATTTTATTATCAATGGAAAAATTGGCATCCCAGCCAACAAGAGACGCGCTGCAACGCTCTAAAAACGGCAATCAAAGCCGTCTACAACACCAATCGTGGGATCTATGGCTACCGACGCATCGCCGCATTTTTACGGTTCATTTTGAACACTGAAGTTGGTGATCGTTTGGTTTGGGAGCTCATGAATGAGATGAGCCTTAAATCTCGCATGGTCAGGAAGTCATATAAGAAGCCGACGACGACCACTGACACACCACAAAAGCCCAATCTCATGAAGAATTTGGATAATTTGAGTGGGGTCCTAACGACTGACATCACGTACATCCAGCTGATGAATAGAGACTGGGTTTACCTGGCGACGGTCTATGACCCAGAAAAACGCCGTGTTGTCTCATATGGACTGAGTTCAGAGATGACCAAAGAATTCGCAACATCTGTTGTCGTGCAGGCTCTAAGAGCCAACAGTAAACCAAAGATGATTCACAGCGACATGGGAAGCCAGTACACTTCAAGTCTGTTCGAAGGAACGTTGCAAAACGCTGGGATAGATCATTCCTACTCGCGTAAGGGTCATCCTTACGACAATGTACGTATCGAGAGCTTTCATTCGCTCATTAAGCGTGAGCTGATTTATCACGAAGAATACAGAACCATTGATGATGTCAGGGCATCTGTCGAATGGTATGTGAACTGGTACAACAACGAACGTATTAATTCACGCATTGAATGGTTTCAAACCTCCTAGACCAATGTTTGGTTTACTTAATCTCGGTTTTCGGCACTAGCTGGTACGACGCCGTTTATAAGCCGTCACTTGTGAATTTCAAAAGTTCACCTTGTGAAGGCTTATTTGTTGCACGATACAACTTGTGAAATCCGGCTGATTCACAATCTATACCACCCGTTTTCTCTCACGGGCAGGGCTCGGCCCTGTTCCACCTACAAAAACACCCAGAAATCACGCCGTTTTAAGCTGAAATCCGGGTTTTGAAAAATTTTCGTAGTCCGGCAACTCTCGGTGCCGAAAAAACCTGTCCATAATCTTGACATCAGCGCC
>NZ_JAMXDB010000072.1 GCF_024718545.1 Weissella fangxianensis | reverse complement strand
TATCTATTACTACAATAATAAACGGATTAAAACAAAACTGGCCGGAAAAACTCCGGTTCAATACCGAAATCTTTCCGACCAGCTAGTTGCTTAAACTTCTCTCCAATTTTTGGGGTTCAGTTCATGGATGGCTTTTTTTATACAATTATTTCGAGGTGGCAAACAAATTGAAAATAAGAAGTGAAGAAGAAATACAACAATTAGTAGATGCCTTACATGAAGCACAAAAAGAAGCTGACAAATGGCGTACAGGTGCAGAAATTTATCAATCACAAGCGACGGAGTTACAAGAAACCATGCAGCTAATGGCGGAAGAAAATGAGCGTTTACGTCAGGAAAACGAACAATTACATCAGGCCACAGGCGGTCAAGGCAAATCAGTTGTATTAAAACCTGCACAAAAACCTGAAGTTTCTAGGCAAGAATTGGCGCATCATGAGATTATCGAAGATGCACTGATTAATAAAATACAACAGTTAGAACAAATCTTAGCAAATAGATAAAAAATAAGTCGGGACAGATAAAGTGTCTCGACTTATTTGTGTTTAAAACTAACTAACGATGATTTATGCTACATAATCGTTAACCAACAGGTTGTAAGTTACGTAATGTGACATTAGGATCTAAAATGCCAGATGGACCTGTCAGTTTGTAGCGTAGATAACGGTCAACGTCCAAATTAAGTGCAGAGTCTAACTGTTCTGTTGTATAATCTTTGATGTAGACAGGACCCAGATCACTATCAATCGTAACATTGAAGTCATCTGATAAATCGCTATCTTGGCACAGGACTAAGTTGAAGGCCACATCAAAAGTGCATGTGGCAGCATCTGAAAATGGACCAACACCATCGTCTAAGTCAAGTGCGATACGCGTATCTGTCGTTACTAAGGGTTTAATCCGCTTTTGTGCGGTGTCAGAAAATGTTAAATACATGTTATTGTCCCTCCTCATTTCTGCTCATTGTAGCACAGGTTGAGATGATAGTTAACAATTAGGAAGGAGATCATGATGTTTCATTTAATTTGGGTACTTATTATTGGTGCAGTTATTGGTGCAATTGCAGGAGCTGTAACGAAAAATGGTGGTTCTATGGGTTGGATTGCTAATATTGTCGCTGGTTTAGTTGGTTCATGGCTAGGTGAGTTGGTACTAGGATCATGGGGACCAAATGTTGCTGGTATGGCGATTATTCCATCGATTATTGGTGCAGTTATTGTGGTTATTTTAGTTTCTTGGTTGCTTAGTCGAGCAAAATAGGTAATGAGAGAGGTGTATTGTGGTTAAACAAGGGCATTATGCAGGTGTCAGCACTAGTAAGAAAAGTCGTCAGCTGAAACAGCATGCTCAACGTCAAGCCAACGCCATGATTGACAGGTCAACAGTTGCTGACTTTTTGCAAGGTCGTTATGTTTTAACACAACGAGCAACATCTGCGCTAGTTAACGAAACCATGCAACGTTTTTTAGCAGAGTGGGCTGAACAGGGAGTTGAGATTTCTGAGGATGGATTGTGGGATATGGATAAGATCACGATTCAAACGTTGGCGCAAATTGCCATTAAAGTGCCTTGGCAGTTTTATGCAATTATTATTGGCCAGTGGTCAAGGTTTTCTCGCTTTATAAAAAAGGAAGTTCCCGCTTTACCAACTAAACAGGCGGTTCGTTTGATGAACCAAGACGTGGATATTACCAGTGCCATTGGACGACAATTAGCTGTCAATTGGTACCTCACTCGTTTTTCAGAAACTAGCCAGTTGGCGACTGTAACGAATGATAATATTCAAGAACTGGCAAAATCGTTTATCGGTCAAGACGGAGTTAACTGGCAAAATGTTGCTGTTGTTTATTCCACAACACCGTTTACAGTTGAGACAAATGATCAGTCATTGCAACAGTGGCTACAATCATTAATGGATTTAACTGTCGATCAATTATGAAATTAATCAAAAAAGGCACTAGCACAACATAGGCTAGTGAACTGAACCCCGTAAGTTGGAGTAATTTCCAAAACTTACGGGGTTTTACTATGTTTTCAAAAGAAGTACAAATTGAAGCTGTCACAATGTATCTACAAGGTATTCCGCCTTATAAAATACGG
>NZ_JAMXDB010000071.1 GCF_024718545.1 Weissella fangxianensis | reverse complement strand
ATATCTATTACTACAATAATAAACGGATTAAAACAAAACTGGCCGGAAAAACTCCGGTTCAATACCGAAATCTTTCCGACCAGTTAGTTGCTTAAACTTCTCTCCAATTTTTGGGGTTCAGTTCACAGTCCCTTTTTTGTATATTTCAGGATAGGGAAATCGGTCAAAGGATATTTCCAAATCCACTACCATAATGATTACCTTATTTTAACTTGCAAATAAGCAAAAAAATGCATTCATCACTGCATTAAACTTTTAGTCTTTGAAAATGTGTTACTATTTAAATCTAAATACACTGGCAAAAACCATATGCTTCCTTTTTGTCTATCTTATATAAAAGCTTAATTTAATCACTTATTTTTCTTGTTTATAAAAATAAAAAGTTAATTAATAATCCATATGCACTATTTTTCGCATAACCTACACAGTAAAAAGGTAATCAATAATGTCACTAAGCAACAATTACGTACTTACAAGAACTGTCTTATCTAGATGACCATCCCTACTCTAAACAATGGTAATGTATCCAAACGATCTTTATTCAATTAATTCATTTTTTGTTTTAGAAACAAAAAAATTGCTCTCCCAAAGGAGAACAATTTTAGTTATCAATTAATGTTATTAAGTACGGAGACAGAGGGATTCGAACCCTCGCGCCGGTTTCCCGACCTACACCCTTAGCAGGGGCGCCTCTTCAGCCTCTTGAGTATGTCCCCATGTCAAAAGTAAACTTTTAACAAAATGGGACTGAGAGGACTCGAACCTCCGACCTCACCCTTATCAGGGGTGCGCTCTAAACCAGCTGAGCTACAGTCCCATACTACAAAGCGGACGACGGGAATCGAACCCGCATTCCCAGCTTGGAAGGCTGGAGCACTAGCCGTTGTACTACATCCGCATGACACTATTAACATAATGTTATGGCGCGGGGCGGAATCGAACCGTCGACACTACGAGCTTCAATCGTATGCTCTACCAACTGAGCTACCGCGCCAAAATAAAACGGTCACAACGGGATTCGAACCCGTGATCTTTCGCGTGACAGGCGAACGTCATAACCAACTAGACCATGCGACCAACAGATAAAAAAATCTGATTTAATTGCGGGTGTAGGATTTGAACCTACGACCTTCGGGTTATGGGCCCGACGAGCTACCAGACTGCTCCAACCCGCTATAATAAATAATAATCATCAAATGATGATGAAGGAGAATGTGGGATTCGAACCCACGCGCCGGTTTCCCGACCTGACGGTTTTCAAGACCGTTCCCTTCAGCCAGACTTGGGTAATTCTCCATAAATACCTAAGGCCTAAATGGACCTTGTTGGACTCGAACCAACGACCGGACGGTTATGAGCCGTCTGCTCTAACCAACTGAGCTAAAGGTCCAATTTCTATGAGCCAATCGCGGCGGGGGGAATCGAACCCTCGACCTCCCGGGTATGAACCGGACGCTCTAGCCAGCTGAGCTACACCGCGAAACATAACACTTAGTGTCATAATCGGGACGACAGGATTCGAACCTGCGACCCCCTGGTCCCAAACCAGGTGCTCTACCAAACTGAGCTACGTCCCGAACATGCTAACTAGCAATAATAAACAAACTAACGTTTGTAATGCACCTAGAAGGATTCGAACCTTCAACCTTCTGATTCGTAGTCAGACACTCTATCCAGTTGCGCTATAGGTGCAAATAATATGCCGGCTACCGGGATCGAACCGGTACGATGTCTCCATCGCAGGATTTTAAGTCCTGTGCGTCTGCCTATTCCGCCAAGCCGGCAAAGCGAACAACGGGATTCGGACCCGCGACCTCTACCATGGCAAGGTAGCGTTCTACCAGCTGAACTATGTTCGCATGATGCCGACTAAAGGGTTCGAACCTTCGACCTCCGCTTTACAAGAGCGATGCTCTACCAACTGAGCTAAGTCGGCAACAAATGAATAGTTACCAGTTTGACGAAATAGATACATATTATTAAAGTGGGTCGTCTGGGGCTCGAACCCAGGACCCATGGATTAAAAGTCCACTGCTCTGCCAACTGAGCTAACGACCCAATGGACGTTACAGGGATCGAACCTGTGACCCCCTGCTTGTAAGGCAGGTGCTCTCCCAGCTGAGCTAAACGTCCATTAATGCATCGCGATGTCCTATCCTCGCAGGA
>NZ_JAMXDB010000070.1 GCF_024718545.1 Weissella fangxianensis | reverse complement strand
TTAACAGAAGTTAAACGAATTTATTAGTGAATTGACTTCACAAATGTTTTGTATCAAGTAAATTACTTGATGACCCTACACATTTGTTTCATCGAAACGATATTCAGTTTTCAATGATCAACAGTTGCTGTCTCGCTGACAACTTAATCTATATTACAGAAGCTAATTCGATTTGTCAACACTTTCTTTTAAATAAAATTATTAACAATTGAATATCATTTGCTATAAAAACATTAACCTTCTTATCCAGTCAATATTAAAACAAATTAAACTACTACTTGTAATCTGCTATCCGTAAAAGACAACTTTTATATAATACCCCCATATGAAATATAACGCAATAGTTTTTTGTTATTTCTAAAAATTATTACGTGTTATACTATTGAAAAGAACTTCTAAAGATTAAGGATATGAATATGGCAACTAACAAAAGTAAAATAGATCCAGAAAGATTTCTAGCTATGTTGTTACAATATAGCCGAGATTCACACTACAATCATATTAATGTCAGCGTTCGACTTAATAGAAATCCCGCATATACACGGCAAGTTATGAACATTAAGCTAAAACGGATTTCAAAAAAGTTTGGCAATGATGAACGTTTTTATGTATCAATGACCGCTGAAGAAGCAACAAAGTTCCTTTCTTTGATAAACCATCTAAAGGAAGACATGTTTGCAAATTTTGCTAAGAAAATTACTTGGCATACAGAACTACTCGAACGAACACAACAAGAATTTGGTTACCATCAGATACGCGAGCGTGACCAGTACAACAACTTAGAATTTGAACTTCTTCTGTAGAAGTCCCCTACTTATAAAAAAGTGCGAAACGATCTTATATGAGAAAGTTTCGCACTTTTTTATATATCGGTAGGCACTGGATGTTGGGCTGTGTACAAAGCGGCAATCACGCCATGAGCTACTGATACATTCAATGAACGAACTGACCCAGTCTGCGGAATATAAATCATCTGATCAGCCGCCTGAATTAGCTCATCAGCCAATCCAATCTGTTCCTCACCAAAAAGGAAGACACTTTTTTTCGGAAACTCAACCTGAAAGACATTATGCAATTCGTAACCGGGTGTATTATCAACAGCGTAAATAACATATCCTTCTTCATGCCATTGGTCAAATAGTTCTTGATAATCCAATATACGATGATGACTAATATGTTCATAATGTTGCGCGCCCACAGCACCAGTTTTATTCCATTTTTTAGCACCTTCTGGATTATTACTATCCATCGGGTTGTCCGGGTTTAAAAAGACAATTTCTCGCCCTGAAAAGGCATTATGATTGCGAACTGCTGTAGCCTTATTAAAGTCATGCGTTAAATTTTGCAGAACCGTTATCATATCTCCACGACGCTGATCCAATGCTTGCATAATTTGTTCATTTGTCATGCCTTTAAAATCGGTACCCAAATTACGATAGTCTATGCCATTTTGTAAATCGATGTTACTCATTTTTAACCCCTGTTTATTTAATCAATATTATCCACACAATATCATTATACATAAATTCATCTAACAACATTTAATAACTTTGGACTTGACCACCATCTACCACAACATTGCTACCGTTAACATAATGACTGACGCTAGAAGCTAAGAGCACAACAACATTAGCAAACTCCTCTGGTTCTCCATAACGCCCTAAAGGAATTATTTTTTCAGATTGTTGACGAACTTGCTCGGTTGAAGTGTTATCTATCTCTGCCTTAATCTCATCTAATGTTTGAACACGATTTGTTAATATTTGACCCGGAGAAATTGTATTCACCCGAATGCCATACTTACCAAATTCGTTTGCTAAACTTTTGGATAATCCTAATATAGCCATTCTAAAAGTATTTGATAATATCAGTCCAGATAATGGTTGTTTTGTTGATGCTGATACACTATTAATAATTACTCCCTGCGTCTTTTTCAAATCGGGTAATGCTAATCTTATGATCTGTATAGCACTTCTTAAAATAAGTTCATAGGCATCTGTCCAATCATCTTCATGTAATTGCTCAAAACTAGCACTTTTAGGTCCTCCGGTGTTATTAACAACAATATCAATCATGCCAAACTTTCTATGTGTTATAGCTAGTAAATTCTCAATATCCGATGTACTAGTTAAATCCGCCACGACGTATGATAACTGCCCCGCTGATGTCATTGGCTGTAATTTTTGATATGCCAAACGTAAATTTTCTAAGTTATGACTGGTAATCATCACTTTGGTACCTTCTTCTAAAAACTTCTTAGCTGTTGCTAATCCTAACCCCTGACTTGAGGCGGTTACTAAAGCAACCTTATTCTTGAGTTTTAAATCCATAAGTTTACCTCCGTTATTAATTACTAAAAACTCAGTTGGCTTTTTTCGATAAAAATAGAACATCAAAATAAATGAAAAAATATGTTAGATTGATTTTTATCTTTAAAAACATCACATGTAATTTATCAATACTCTACACTCTGCAAAGAAAAAAGCAGCTCACATTTTACTGTGAACTGCTTTCAATTGCATCGCGACGTCCTATCCTCGCAGGAGGCGATCCTCCAACTACTTTTGGCGCTACTGAGCTTAACTACTGTGTTCGGTATGGGAAC
>NZ_JAMXDB010000006.1 GCF_024718545.1 Weissella fangxianensis | reverse complement strand
GGTTGATGATGTTTTGTTTGAATTCTTTGTCGTAACGAGTTGGCATGTAAAAATTCCTTCCTTTTGAGAGGCGATTTATTCATTATACGCTCTCTTAAAAGTTGTCTCAGGAATCAGCTTACATCCAATCCATTAAAATCATGCTCATGCCACTGATTTTAGCAAAATTTCCAGATTTAAAATCGTCAAAAGCAATATGCTGTGGTAAATAATGAAAGGTAGTTTTATTGTAGGTGAACAGTCATTGTGCTTGGCGCATGACTGTGTGTGGTGACTGATATTTTGTATATTGAATAAAAAAATCATTCTCATTTGCGACGCAAAAATTTATAAATCAAATTATTTGAAAAATTCATCAAAATTTTATAGACTTATATTTGTGGAGTTACTAAAGTTATAGTAATCGACACCAGTATTTTTACTACATGATTATTCTTGAAGGTTTAAGAATAAAGAGTCGACATTTGTCGGCTTTTTTTATTGATTTAGTATCCTTTCAATGTTGAGAAACGCATTCTATGGCCGTTTTTTTAATAACGTTACCAATTATGCATTAATTAAATAATTGTGATACATTCATATCAATAAAATTAAAATATTTTTGTTATTTGGGTAAATAGCTGACCTGTTAAGGAGATAAACGGATGAAATCTTATAAACGCTTAAGTCGCTCTGAACGTTATTACATTTATGTATGGTATTATGAACAAAAGATTAGTTTACGCCAAATTGCCTTACGTTTGCAGCGAACGCCCAAAACAATTTATGATGAAGTGCATCACAATCGGCGGCGACCTGATGTTTCATTAGATAAAATTCCGTATGATCCGGAATATGCTGATTGGTTAGCTGTCCAGAATCGCATTAATCGCAATTATGGTAAACTTCACGCATCAAATGGGGCTTTAAAACGGGTTCAAAAAGCTGTTGAAGAAAAACACTGGACCATTCCGATGATTGCGCACAGTTTGAAAAATGTGCCTTCAGCAACCACTTTATATCGCTATTTAAAAAAAAGAGTACCGGCTCTTTTGAATTATAAAAAACGTAAGTACCATATACGGCCTGTTTCTATGCGCGAAGCGATGCGTTCACATCATGAAAGTGATTTTATGCAAGCGCATAGTATTGACCAACGTCCCCAGGCGATTAATCAACGCCGTAATTTTGGTCACTGGGAAATGGATTGTATTGATTCACCTCAAGGGGTGAAGGCCAGTTTATTGGTATTTTATGAACGTAAAAGTCGCTACATGGAGCTAATGAAATTGGATAGTAAACGCGTGAGTGCCATGCATGATGCCATTGAACAATTTTTAACCCGGCATCCAAATCAAGTGCAGTCAGTCACTACGGACCGTGGTCATGAGTTTACCAACCTTGATGTCATGATGCTATTTGAAAAATGGCAAGTAACTGTTTATTTTACGCATGCGTATAGTCCGGCCGAAAAAGGGGGAATTGAACGTATTAATCGTGACATTCGGCGTTTCTTTCCCAAAGGGCAAAGTCTGACTAAAACCACGTTAGTGGCACTAAGAGCGGTGCAAGACATTATTAACCATTATCCAAAAGCTGTCTTAAATTGGCAAACGCCACAACAGTGTTATCGCCAATTCTTGCAAAGTCAACGGGCACGTCAGAAGAAACGCCAACATCGGTCACAATTAGCTTAATTAAAATTCTAATTTTTACTATTTGAACTTGTATTTTATAGTAATCAATACAAGTCGTTTTAGTGTGTGAGTAAATAATTATATTTTAAAAATTATTGTGACAACCACAACATGGGCAGACAACCAGAGCAAGCAAACCAAAAAAAGATACAAAAATGTAATAAAGCGGTTAAAGGTTGCTGGCAAGGCGTGCACGGCTAGTCGTTAAAAATTTTTTGGGAAAATTGATAGCTAATAACTTGACAATTCCCACAAAAGCCTAGTTTACATAATATGCCTAAGTTAAAATAAGAACGTTGTCATAACAAGACTTATGAGTTTTCATAGGGGTTGACAAGATACTTGCATATTAAATATTCAAGCGTATAATTATAGGAGCTGGAAAAGTTCATTTTGATTGGAACGGAGGTGAAATATTATGGCACGAATTCCGCAGAATCTTGTTGAAGAAATTCGTGAACACGTTAATATTGTTGATGTTGTTTCACCATATGTACAGTTAAAAAAACAAGGACGTAATTTGTTTGGAAAATGTCCATTTCATGAAGAACGGACGCCTTCATTTTCCGTTAATGAAGAGAAACAAATTTTCCATTGTTTTTCATGTGGCCGGGGAGGAAATGCTTTTAGTTTCCTAATGGAGATTGAAAACCTTTCATTTCCTCAGGCTGTTGCCAAAATTGCGCCACAATCTGGTGTTGATTTAGATGAATCGTATCTGGAGAATGACCAAGACGTACAAGTTGATCCAGAAGTAAAGGCACTGCGTGAATTATATGCAGAGGCAACCAAACTTTATCATCATCTATTAGTTAATACTGCTTCAGGTGAAGAGGCGCTGACTTATCTAACTTCTCGTGGGTTGGATGAGAAGACGATTGATGCGTTTATGTTAGGGTATGCACCTGAAGGTAATATTTTATATGATTACTTCCAGACGCAAAAAGTTGATTATCAGTTGTTACGTAAATCTGAATTATTTGTTGAGTGGTCTGATGGTAGTCTCCATGATCGTTTTGCCAATCGTGTCTTATTTACTATCAGGGATAGCACCGGTCATCCTATCGCTTTTTCTGGGAGAAAGTTAACTCAGAATGATGATGAACCGAAGTATATCAATTCCCCTGAAAGTCTGCTATTTAATAAATCTGCAGAGCTATTTAACTTAGATTTAGCCAAGGATACGATTAAAAAGCAAAAACATGTGATTCTATTTGAAGGGTTTATGGATGTTATTGCAGCATTCCAAGCGGGCGTTCAAAATGGTGTTGCCTCGATGGGAACGTCATTAACGACTGAACAAGTGCAACGTTTGTCTCGCATGGCTGATGGCATTAGTATTAGCTATGATTCCGATATGGCAGGGCAAAAAGCAACAAAACGGGCGTTGGATTTAATTACCCAACAAGGACGTTTATCTGCTCAGATTATTCATATTCCTGATAACCAAGACCCTGACGAATATCTACGTTCAAATGACGCAACAGCATTTAATCAAGTATTAGTGCATAATGTTGAGGATCCGGTTACTTTTAATTTGCGATATCTACAGATTGATCGTAATTTAAATAATCAAACTGAGATGTTCGCTTACATTAGTGATGCGCTTACAGTAATTGCGACAGTCAAGGAACCAGTAATACGTGAACAATTTTTACGTCAACTTGCTAATGAATTTGACTTGAGCTATGACGCTTTGCAAGATCAAATTCGGCCACTTTTGCTACAAAAGCAAGCACAGAAGCCATCTACTAATTCGCATCAAGGTGCTCGACAACCGTCTCATCAGCCATCTTTTAATGGTAATCAGATTGTTAAAAGTAATCTAACGCGCGTTGAAAAAGCCGAACAAATACTGTTGGCCTGGATGTTACGTGATAATGATGTTTGGTTGCAAGTTACCAATCAGGCTGACTTTTCTTTTCAGGATGTACCATATGAAACATTATATATGATTGCAATGGCCTATCGTGAAGAACATCAGCAACAACCTATAACGGATATGGCAGCATTTATGGATTATGTTCAAAAACCTGAATTAACTAGAATATTAGCTTCATTAGAAGGTATTGATTCACAGTTATTTGAAGATCGCGAACAAGTATCAGCATACATTCGTGTAATTAGTGATGAAGCGCCTTTAGAGGAAAAAATCCGTCAATTATCACGTGATATTAAAGAAGCTAATCAGTTGCATGACCATGCACGAATTGCACAATTGAGTGTTGAATATATGACTGTTTTAAAACAAAAGCAAACAAAGAATTTAAATAATTAAGGAGTTTACTATGGCTGCAAAGAAAACCGAGGGAAACGCTACTAAGTTTAGTAAAACTGACTTTGATAAAGCGGTTAAGGGTATCATCAAAGAATTTAAAAAGGACAAGCAAATTAAGGAAACTGATTTGCAAAAGGCAGTTGTTAAGCCAATGTCTTTGAATGCTGATCAAATTGATGATTTGTATGATCAAATTGAATCAGCAGGTATTTCTGTTGTTGATGAAAACGGTGAGCCAACTGCTCGTGCACTAGAAAACAAAAAGACCAAGTTGTCTGAAAAAGAATTGAAGCAGGCTGCTGACGCACCAACTGGTATGAAAATCAACGATCCGGTTCGTATGTATCTAAAGGAAATCGGTCGTGTTTCTTTGCTAACTGGAAAAGAAGAAGTTGCATTAGCCGAGAGAATCGAATCTGGTGATGAGACTGCTAAGCAAGAATTAGCAGAAGCTAACTTACGTTTGGTTGTTTCGATTGCTAAGCGATATGTTGGTCGTGGGATGCAATTCCTTGATTTGATCCAAGAAGGAAATATGGGATTGATGAAGGCTGTTGAGAAGTTTGATTACCGTAAAGGATTTAAGTTCTCAACATACGCTACTTGGTGGATTCGTCAAGCAATTACTCGTGCCATCGCTGATCAAGCACGTACAATTCGTATTCCAGTGCACATGGTCGAGACAATTAACAAGTTGATTCGTATTCAACGTAATTTGCTACAAGACTTAGGACGTGAACCAACACCTGAAGAGATTGGTGCAGAAATGGATGTTGCTACTGACAAAGTTCGTGATATCCTAAAAATTGCGCAAGAGCCTGTTTCTTTGGAGACGCCAATCGGTGAAGAGGATGATTCTCACTTAGGAGATTTCATTGAAGATAATGAAGCCGTTTCACCAGCTGATTCAGCAGCTTACCAAATGTTGAAAGAACAACTAGAATCAGTGCTTGATACGCTAACTGATCGTGAAGAGAATGTGTTACGACTACGATTTGGTCTTGAAGACGGACGTACACGCACATTAGAGGAAGTCGGTAAAGTATTCGGGGTAACTCGTGAACGAATTCGCCAAATTGAAGCAAAAGCGTTGCGTAAATTACGCCATCCATCACGTTCAAAGCAACTACGTGATTTCATGGACTAAGGTACAAAACCAACAATTATAGAGTGGTTTAACTATCAAATAGTAGTTAAAGCCACTTTTTTTTACACAAGAACAGTTATTCATCTGAAGGGAGTAGGCTGATGGTATTAATCTACTTAGGAGTAGCATTTTTAGCTGGATTTTTATTAGCTAACCAAAATCCAATCAATTCTGACTTAAGTAAAATTGTGCGATCACCTTTTTTAGCAGCGTCCATCTCCTTTTTGGTAGGGACTTTATTTTTAGGTTTACTAAGTTGGGGGATGACAGGAGACTTGTGGCCCAGTAAACAATTCATTAGTAATCAACCAATGTGGATATGGTTAGGTGGCTTATTAGGTGGTATATATTTAACATCTAATGTTGTATTGTTCCCCAAGCTGGGTGCGATGCAGACAGTGATTCTACCAATTCTTGGACAAATTCTTATGGGTACGATCATTGATACATTTGGATGGTTCCAAGCAGACCTAATCCCACTGACAGGATTACGTTTCATTGGTTTAATTATTCTTACACTAGGGGTTATCTGCGCAGTTGTCCTACCTAGTAAGTTAAACAATAGTGAAGTTATATTAGACAATACTAGAAAAAATAATGCCAAATTATTTTGGCAAATATGGGCAATCATTGCTGGAGCTGTCTCAGCTATCCAACAGGCTATTAATGGTCATTTGGGCACGATACTAAATAATTCTGAACAAGCAGCATTTATTTCATTTTTCACGGGCTTTTTATTAATTATGGTTTTCTCACTAATTGTAGAACGCCGCTTGCCGAAGATTTCTGAGTTAAAAACAACAAAAGTTTGGAACTGGTTCGGTGGCATACTTGGTGGGTCGTTTGTATTAGCAACAGTCCTCACCGTTCCCCAAATAGGTGCCGGACTGACGATCACAATGAGCTTAATCGGCTCAATTACCGGCTCAATGTTAGTACAACAATTTGGTTGGTGGCGCTCGGTTAAGTCATCAATCAGCTTCGTACAAATTCTTGGCGTTATTATTATGGCAGTCGGTGTTGTAATTATTAAATTTCTATAGTTAAAAAGGGGTATGGTGTATGGAAGAACATCAATCTAAATTAGCTAATTTCAGTTTGCCATTATTGGTATCAAACTTTGCCTCAGTTTTTGGTGACGGCGTTTATCGTTTCGGGTTGAACTGGTTCTTGGTGGCAAGCTATGGTAATGCTGAAATTCTTGGCATGTTGACTGGCTTTGGTTTCGTTGTCTATGTTATTAACGATATTTTTGTCGGTTCGATTTTAGACCGTTTTAATCGAAAAAGAGTTTTGCTTGCAGCCGATTTATTAGGAGCCTTAGGTGCTTTGGGATTATCTTTCTTGATTAATCCAGATAAACCACAAATATGGATTTTATTTGTGCTGACGTTTATTTTAAACGTGGATGTCTCGTATTCATATCCAGCAACACGCTCTATCTTACCGGATGTAATCAAGAAAAAATCACTAGCAGGATTTAATGCGTGGGCTAGTGCCTCCTTTTCAACTGGACAAGCGCTAGGTCCGTTAGTTGGTGGCTTATTACTACACTTTGATTGGATTGACTTACGAACATTTCTGCAAATACTGGGTATGATGCATTTGTGACGGTTATGTTTAACCTAGCCATTAAGTATCAACCAGCACCTCGGAAAGAAACACAAATTATTGAGCCATTTTTACAAAGCTTAACGGCGGGCTTCAAGTATGTCCAACAATCGCCAAGGTTATTTGAATCTATGTTATTGACTATTTGGACGAACTTCTTTTTCGAAGGTTTCATTTTAGCCATGCCATATCTTATTCAACACAACTATCATGGCACTGCAACTAGTTATTCAACGGCGCTAACGTTGGCAGCAATTGCAGGAATCTTTGTCAGTCTGCTTTTAGGAAAATTACCACAATATAATACGATGAATTCCATGTACCGAGATTTTTACCTATTAGGTGGGGCCTTTCTGCTGGCAACGTTCTTTAAATATCTCTGGGTATTTATTGTCTTGGTAATTTTATATGGATTTGCCCGTTCAGCTTTTGTCATTAAGATTAATACCGTTCGTCAAGAGGCTAGTGCGCCGGAATACTTAGGTCGTGTATTTGGTATATCTTTCTTTGCAACTGATTTATTCTCACCAATTATTACAATATCGCTAGGCTATGGTGTTGCTATCTTGGGTGAGTGGACGCTTTTCTTATTAGGCACATTACTGATTATGGGTATGTTAGTTATTAAAGTTATAAGTAAGCAACACAAACAGAAATCACTTTTAAATGAATGAGCATTCAGTTATTTAAAAGTAAGGCTTAATACTTAACGTAGGTAAGCAATTAACCTATTTTTCGTGGTAAACTTGTAGTTAATATATATAAATAGGAGTTTTCAGTTATGACAAAAGTTTTGGTCGTTGATGACGAACCATCATTACAAACTCTACTAACATATAACTTAAAAAAATCTGGCTTGGATGTGGTCTCAGCCGAAGATGGTCAGCAAGCACTCGACATTATTCACGAACAAAAAATTGATATTGTTTTATTAGATATTATGTTGCCTGCAAAAAGTGGTGTTGATGTCACTCGTGAATTACGTGCTGAAAAAAATCAAATTCCAATTATTATGCTAACAGCCTTAGATGATGAAATTGATAAGGTCGTTGGCTTAGAGATTGGTGCTGATGATTACGTGACAAAGCCCTTTAGTCCAAGGGAAGTTATTGCCCGTGTTCACGCAGTATTGCGACGCTTTGGCCAAAAAACACAAGCGCCAAAAGAAGAGAGTGTGAAACACAACCAATCATATGGTCGCTTAACGATTGATTTTAATAAAATGGTTGTGCAATTTGACGATGAGATCGTCAAATTAACACCAAAAGAGTATGAGTTATTGGCATACATGGCTGAACGTGAAGGTCGCGTTCTCAGTCGTGAAACGATTTTAGATGGCGTTTGGGGATATGAATTTTCGGGGCCGGATACACGGATGGTCGATATGCACTTATCGCATTTGCGGGATAAAATTGAGTTAGACCCGAAACATCCAATTTATTTAAAAACAGTGCGTGGCTTTGGTTATCGTTTCGACAGTTCACGTAATGAACAAGATTCAGGGGGTGAATGATGAATATTGATGAATTAATCCAATCTGCAAAGCGATTTGTCCTTTTCTGGTTTCTCTATGCAGCCATTATTTGGCTCATCTTGTGGTTAACTTCTCTAACAGGGGATCAGAATGTCACTTTGAAATGGCACGTTTTGATTTTGCTTTCAATGATTTTAGCTGGTGCAACAACGTTGGCTTTAGAAATACAGAGACAACGGCGCGATGCACACCTGACATTGTTTATTGAGAAACTACAAGACTTAGAAACAACGCATACGCATACGGCTCATGTGTTAATGCATCCGGATGATACATTGGCACCATTGGCGGCCGCCATCAATAACGTCCAACATCTGAATAGTCGACGCATTAAAATCATGCAAGAACAGAGCAGTACGATGGAAACATTGATGGATAATATGCCTTTAGGTGTGTTACAAATTACTACTGAACGTAAAATAATTCAAGCAAATGATCAAGCAAGTCAACTGCTTGATGCACAGCAAAATTTAAATGGTCAACACTACGATAATGTCATTAAGTACCATCGTCTGATGGAGCTATTTGAGCAAGCGCTTAAACAAAAAAAGAAATTACGTGAGTTAGTCAAAATAGATGATAAAACAGTGGATGTTTCTGTCGTTTATTATGAAACACGTGAACGTCATTTTGAGTTACTCGTTCTAATGTACGATATGACAGAAGTTATTCAAATGAAGGATATGCAAACAGCGTTTGTTGCTAATGCTTCTCATGAGTTGCGCACACCTTTGACATCAATTGCTGGTTTCACGGAAACACTATTAAATGGTGCACAAGAAGACCCAGCAGATCGACAACAATTTTTGGAAATTATTCAGTCTGAAACAAAGCGCTTGTTGGACTTGACCGATGATATTTTGACATTGGCAAAAGTACCTGAACGAGCAAGTTCACTACAGCAATTCAACATGTCTGAGATGGTTGAAAAAATTTTTAAAGCGAAAGCTGATTTGAAAGATAACCTGAATTTAACACTAAAAAATGAAGTTAATGACACACTGGTCGTTCATCAAAATAAGAGTAATTTTGAACAAATTTTGACAAACTTGATTGGGAACGCTATGAAATATAATCGTCAAGATGGGGCAGTCAAAGTTTCAGCGATGGTTACTGCGAGTGAATTAGCATTTGCCGTTAAGGATACTGGACTGGGCATTCCAAGTGACGAACAGAACCGTATTTTTGAACGGTTTTATCGCGTTGATAAGTCGCGCACAAAATCAATTCCAGGAACTGGCCTAGGTTTGGCAATTGTAAATGATCTAGTTGAACAAGCCCAGGGTAAAATTGAATTAACCAGTCAAGTTGGTGTTGGGACAACAATTACAGTCACACTACCATTACAATAAAAATTATTTAATAAAAAAAGAAAGAGGTTTAGCATGTCTACATCACGCCCTATGGTAATCGGTGTTACAGGAGGATCTGGATCCGGTAAAACAACGGTTAGCCAGGATATTATCAAACGCTTGGCTGGTGAGTCAGTTGTGATGGTGCCGCAAGATGCATACTATCAGGATCAAAGTGAAAAAAGTATGGCTGAACGACGTATGACCAATTATGATCATCCCGATTCATTGGATAATGAACTATTGATTTCACAATTAAAGCAGCTATTAAATCGTGAGCCAATCGAACAACCAACGTATGACTATACTAAACACACCCGGTCTAGTGAAACAATCACGGTAGCACCAGCTGATGTGATTATTTTGGAAGGTGTCCTATTATTTACAGATCAAAAGTTGCGCGATTTGCTAGACATTAAGGTTTACGTTGATACTGATGATGATTTACGCTTTATACGACGTATGCAGCGTGATATTGTTGAACGTGGTCGAACTGTTGATTCTGTAGTTAATCAATACATGGAAACCGTTAAACCGATGTACCACCAGTTTGTGGAGCCTACCAAGCGTTATGCTGATATTATTCTGCCAGAAGGTGGCGCAAATGCGGTTGGTATCGGGATGTTAGAAGCTCAAATTCGAGCTATTTTAAGTCGAAACAAGGCATAAATAAATTCCTAAAGAAAGCGTGAAAATATTGGAAGAACGAATTTGGAATCGTATTGTAAAATACACGGAATTACAAGGGACCTCTGGTCAGGAACATTTCGTTAGACAAGCATTTAGAAAAGATTTGTCACCACTGGTTGATGAGGTCGTTCAAAATGGTTTGGGCGGACTGTATGGTATTCGACATAACCAAGATGCTACGGCACCGCGGATTATGTTTGGTGCCCATATGGATGAAGTTGGTTTTGTAGTCACTCAGGTCACGTCTCGCGGTATGTTAGTCGTTGCCCCAGTGGGTGGCTGGAATCCATATACAGTATCAGCTGAGCGTTTTACACTTTTTACCCGGAATAATGCCTATCCAGTTGTTTCGTCTTCAGTTGCACCGCATTTGTTACGTCAAGGAAATGTGGATGGCACACCTCAAATTCAAGACATTTTGTTTGATGGTGGTTTTACATCTGCTGATGAAGTCGCAGCTTATGATATACATCCAGGTGACTTTATCGTGCCAGATGTGACAACAAAAATGTTGGCTAATGGTAAGCATGTGGTTTCAAAAAGTTGGGATAATCGTTTTGGATTAGTCACCATTTTAAACGCTTTGGAAAACCTGAAAAATAAAACTTTGCCAAATACGCTAATTATGGGTGCCAATACGCAAGAAGAAGTTGGGCTAAGAGGTGTTGGTCCCGCTGTTAATCAACTAAAACCTGACATCTTCTTTGCTTTAGACTCATCAACCGCAGATGATACCCGTTCTGCTGAGGGTCAAGGACAAATGGATCAAGGGGCATTATTACGAGTCTTTGATCCCGGTGTTATTATGCCATTACGACTGAAAGAATTTGTATTAGACACAGCACATGATGCCGGTATTCCGTTACAATACTTTGTTGCTAAAGGTGGTACTGATGCTCATGGTGCACAGTCACAGAATCAAGGTATTCCATCTGTTGCATTAGGTGTCGCATCTCGTTATATACATACCCATCAAACAGTTTGGTCAGTGGCTGATTTTGAAGCTGCCCAAGCGTTGGTGGAAACACTAGCACAAAAACTAGACGCCACAACCGTAAATGATATTATCTATGGCGACTAAACATTTAAAAAACTAAATTAATTAAAAGGAGCACTGACAGTATGCTAATTGCCAGCTATAATCCGGCAGGAATGGGTGATAACCTAATCGTATTAACTAATAATCAAACAGAAAGTTTTCATATTAACCACCAGGGAAATGTGGTTCAGTTTATAACAGATAATAGTGAATTAATTGGCTACAATTTTATCAATATTAGTGAAACGTTAGACTTATCAAATATTTCAGGCCAAGTATTCTTGTCTAAAGAACAAGTTGCTGAATTAAATAAGATGATTGAGAAAGCAGGTTTCGCAGAAAAACTAGTTGTTGATGAAGAGCCAAAGTTTGTGGTGGGATATGTTGAAACGGCAGAACCACATCCAGATTCAGATCATCTTCAAGTGACAACAACAGTGATTGATAATGACCAACGAGTTCAAATTGTTTCAGGATCACCTAACATGAAGCAAGGTATTAAGGTCGTGGTTGCAAAGGTTGGGGCAATGATGCCATCAGGACTTATTATTTGGCCAGGTGAGCTACGTGGGGTTACATCTAATGGTATGATTTCTTCCGGACGTGAATTACGCCTACCAAATGCGCCACAAGTGCCAGGTGCATTAATTTTGCCAGATGACTTTGCACCAGTTGGGACACCATTTGATGCCAACTCTGCCGCTGCCCAATCACTGTTTGAATAAAAAGGTGGTGATTTAATGGCTTTGCAGCGACCAATTGTTTTTTATGAAAATCTTATGCATACCTATGATCAACAGGTTGCAGAATTGTTAGCTGCCAAGACAGAGTATATTTTCTTGGCAACAGATGATGGAGACTTTCCTAAAAAGACAACAAAACAACATGTGACCGTTGAGATTTTAAAGCCTCAGCGATCAAGGAACACAAAGAAGAGTATCACACCAAAGACCAAAAAAGTTGTCGATAAAGTGTCAAAGGTAAACAAGCCTAAATCTATAAAAACCGGATTAGGACTTAGCTTGGATGACATCCTTTCGGAAGAGGAAAGTTCAGCTGCTCGAGATGACAATGGTTACTTTAAGGAGCACTAACTCTTTGAAAACATTTGCTGAAACTATGTCGGCAGATGTTTTTTTCTGATAAGATAGATTTAATAAAATTTAACGAATAATATTTACGTTGGAATGGATGAGAGATATGGACAAAAATCCTAATTATTACTTTATTGGTATTAAAGGCTCAGGAATGAGTGCATTAGCATTGATCTTACATGATCAGGGCTACCAAGTTTCGGGATCAGATATTGATGAATATACATTTACTCAAAAGCCACTTGAGGAAGCAGAAGTTGAAATTTATTCGTTCGATGCCACAAATATTAAGCCAGGCATGACGGTTATTCGTGGTAATTCTTTTGAAGATGACCACGTTGAAGTTGCTGCGGCTTTGGCAATGGCGGATGAATTAACGATTTTAACTTATCCTGATATGGTCGAACAATTAATTACACAGTACACCTCAATTGGGGTTGCTGGTGCGCACGGAAAAACTTCTACGACTGGTTTGCTTTCACACGTGCTATCAGGAATTGCGCCAACATCATACTTAATTGGTGATGGTACTGGTAAAGGTGTGCCTAACGCACGTTTCTTTATTTTCGAAGCTGATGAATATCGTCGCCATTTTGAGGATTACACACCCGATTATGCAATTATGACGAATATCGATTTTGATCATCCAGATTATTACACGGGTATCGACAACGTGCGGAGCGCCTTTGAAGACTTTGGTAATAATGTTAAAAAGGGTATTTTTGCTTGGGGTGATGATGAACAGCTACGCAAGATCAATGTCTCTGTACCGGTCTATTATTATGGTAATAATCCTGAGACTGATGATTTCTATGCAACTAATATTAAGCGTTCAACCAAAGGATCAAGTTTTGATGCTTATTATCATGAAAAATTCCTAGGTAATTTTAAAGTCCCTTTGTTTGGTCAACATGGTGTCTTGAATACTTTAGCTGTTGTTGCCGTATCATACTTTGAAGAGATAGAAACCGCTCTGATTCAAGAAGAATTGTTAACATTTCAAGGGGTAAAAAGACGCTTTACGGAAAAACATATCGGGCCGGTGACAATCATTGATGATTATGCACATCATCCATCAGAAATAACGGCGACGATTGACGCGGCCCGTCAAAAATATCCAGATCGTAAATTGATTGCTGTCTTCCAGCCACATACATTTTCACGTACGATTGCTTATCAAGATGATTTTGCAACAGCGTTGGATTTAGCAGATAATGTTTTCTTAACAGAAATTTTCGCTTCTGCCCGTGAGCAAGCTGGTGAAATCTGTTCTGCTGACTTAGGTAAGAAGATTTCTAAATTTGAAGGGATTGTTTCACCAAATGATGTGGCACCTCTTTTGGAAGATGAAGAAGGGGTGTTCATCTTTATGGGCGCTGGTGATTTACAAATGACTGAATTTGCCTTTGAAACACTATTAGCGAACACACAAACGAATTTACAGTAAAAAAGTTAATTTTTTTGCTAAAAGTTAATTTTTTGGATGAACTTTCTGTTATACTTAGGTTAGTGGGACGGTTCACCGAACCCTTGTCACCATTGACAACGTAGGAGGTACAAATGGATAATTTTCAAAATCAAGAACCACGGATCGTCAATCCGGATGCTAGTGGCTTAAATAACTTTTTCAAAAAAGTTTATTCATACATGGCATTGGCATTGCTTGTCACAGCAGTGACGGCATATTTGGGTACGACATTCTTTGCTGGCCCAATTGTTCGAATTTTTAGTAGCCCAATTTCATCATTGATTATTTTTGGTATCATGATGGGTTTTGTTTGGTTATTTTCAAGTCGGGTATACAAAAATCCGGCCCAAGCATTTGGGATGTTAATGGGATTTGCAGTCCTTAATGGTTTCACATTTACGGTGATTAGCCTCACAGTAAACATGGGGATGATTGCACTAGCATTCTTAACGACAGCTTTTCTATTTGCGGGTATGGCAGCATATGGATACTTCACTAAAAAATCATTAGCTTCATTGTCATCAATTTTATTTGGTTCATTGATTGCTCTGATTATTGGAGGAATTATTAATCTATTCTTCTTTAACAGTGTTGTATACTTCTTCTTATCAATCCTAGGAGTACTTGTTTTTGCTGTTATGACAGCTTATGATATGAATCGCTTAAAGGCATTGTACTATGAACATGGTGAGACGAATGCGCAACTCACCCAAGGAATCGCCGTATCAGGTGCTTTAAACTTGTACATGGACTTCATTAACATGTTCATTTACATTCTTCAATTATTTACGGCCTTCGGTTCACGTGATTAATCATTTAATAGCATTATCTCGTTATAACGAGGTAATGCTTTTTTGTTGAGCTTGTTATCCCTCTTTGAACTCTGATAAACTATTAATAGATAAAAAGGGGTATTGTACCCAGAAACGAGATAAATATGGCAAAACCAACTTTACTTTTAATTGATGGTAATTCTTTGGCTTTTCGTGCGTTTTATGCGTTGATTAACCAAGTCGATCGTTTTGTTAACCACGAAGGTCTACACACAAATGCGCTAGTCGGGTTTAATAATCTGCTAGACGGTATTATTGAGCCTTTTAATCCTGATTTAGCGCTAGTAGCATGGGATGCGGGCAAAACCACTTTCCGTACAGGAAAATTTGATAACTATAAGGGGAACCGTGATAACACACCACAAGAATTGGTCGAACAATTTGAACCATTACGACAAATGGTTTCACTGCATGGTATCAAATCATATGAATTAGCTGACTATGAAGCGGACGATATTATTGGGACAATGGCCCGCCTTGGTGAAGAAAATGGTTATTCAGTGACCATTGTTACTGGTGATCGCGATCTGACACAATTAGTATCTGATGATATAACTGTTTGGGTGACCAAGAAGGGAATTTCAGAAATTGATCACTATACACCGGCACTGATTGCAGAGCTTTACGACGGCCTAGAACCAAAGCAAATTGTGGACATTAAAGGACTGCAGGGGGATACCAGTGATAACTACCCTGGTATTGCAGGAATTGGTCCTAAAACAGCCTTAAAGCTAATTAAAAAGTATCATTCAATTCCTGAAATGTACGATCAAATTGATGACATGAAAGCATCTAAGCAAAAGGAAAAGTTAGTTAACGGTAAGCAAGATGCCTTGCTGTCACGTGACTTGGCTGAGATTTTGACGGATGCGCCTGTGACAATTTCATTATCCGATTTAAAGTATCAGGGTCCTGATTACGAAAATATTATTCCATTCTATCAACATCTAGACTTTAAAGCACAATTAGTTAAGCTTGCCAATCAAGGTTACACAGTGCCAACGAGTGGGCATAACGAAGATGTAGAATTCGATTTGAATAATACAGACTTAGCAGTATCTGAAATTACACCTGCTAGCTTAACCCATGTTTCTCAATTGCAAGGAACTGTGAGCTTTTATCTTGAATTAGATGATGAAAATTATCATACAGCTAATCCAGTTGGCTTTGTTATTGGTAATCAAGAGAATGGTTATTTTGCTAGTCGTGATATGGAACTACTAACACAAAATTCGCCAGTAAAAAAAATTCTTGAAGACCAGACGATTTTGAAAAACGTGTTTAATGCAAAAGAACTATATGTTAGCTTAAAACGACTAGATGTTAACCTGAAGGGTGTTAGTTTCGACTTATTACTCGTTTCGTACTTATTAGATACGAATGATAATAATAATGACTTAGGGGCATTAGCACATGATAATGATTATTATGCTGTCATGACTGATGAAGAGGTTTATGGCAAGGGTGCAAAGTTTGCCATCCCCGAAGCTGACGCAGACTTATTTGAACACCTTGGTCGCAAAGCCATGGCGATTAATTTATTGCGGAAGCCATTATTAGAACGGTTGTCAAAGCATGAGCAAACTAAGTTGTATGAGGAAATCGAGTTACCATTAACCAAAATCTTAGCAGATATGGAGTCAACGGGTATCACTGTTGATTCAGAACAACTATTGCAAATGCGCAGTAAGCTAACTGAGCGGTTGAGTGAACTTGAGCAGAAAATTTATCAACAAGCTGGCCATGAATTTAATGTGCAATCCCCTAAGCAACTTGGGGTCGTTTTGTTTGAAGAAATGAAATACACACCCATTAAGAAAACAAAAACTGGCTATTCGACGAGTGTCGAGGTTCTAGAAAAAATGGGAGATGTCCCAATTGTTGCTTCTATTTTGGCTTATCGACAAGTGGCTAAGATTCAATCAACTTATGTCGAAGGATTGTTGCGTGTGATTCATGGTTCTGATTCAAAGGTGCATACTCGATACTTACAAACCTTAACTCAGACTGGTCGTTTATCTTCAGTTGATCCTAATTTGCAGAATATTCCCGTACGAATTGAAGAGGGACGACAGATCCGTAAAGCCTTTGTGCCAAGTCAAGACGATTGGCAAATTCTTAGTGCTGATTATTCACAAATCGAATTACGTGTTTTGGCGCATATTACGGGTGATAAAAACCTACAAGCTGCATTTATAAATGGTGAAGATATCCACGCAGCGACGGCACGTCGTATTTTTGGTATTAAAGATGACGAACCAGTAGAAGGTAACATTCGCCGCCAAGCGAAAGCCGTTAATTTTGGAATCGTGTATGGTATTTCTGATTTCGGACTTTCAAAAAATATCGGTGTATCACGTAAAGAAGCCAAAGCCATCATTGAAACCTATTTTGACCAATATCCCGATGTTAAAAAGTGGTCAGATGACATTATTGCTTCTGCTCGTGACAAGGGTTATGTTGAGACGATTGCTCATCGTCGTCGTTATCTGCCAGATATCAAGGCAAAAAGATTCAATGCTAGGTCATTTGCAGAGCGTACAGCGATGAATTCACCAATTCAGGGTTCAGCTGCTGACATTATTAAGATTGCGATGATTGAAGTTCAGGACGCTATTGCAAAAGCAGGGCTGCAAGCTCATATGTTATTACAAGTTCATGATGAATTGATTTTTGAAGCACCTGAAAGTGAAATGGCCGACTTGGAAGAGCTCGTGCGAAACGTTATGGACAGTGCCGTAACATTAGACGTACCTTTGTTGGTTTCTTCTCATGTGGGTGCCTCATGGTATGACGCGAAATAAATTAGGATTTATAGATGTTATTCATTTGCTTTTCAAGTGAGTAGCATCTTTTTTTATTGATAATGTCTTATGATACAATTTAGGGGAATTAAAAGACATTGCATCAAATTTAAGTTACAATAGATAATTGAAAACGTTTCCAAGAACGTTGTATTTATTTTAGGGGGATACTATGACAGCAAAGTTAGAATGGTTAGATGATCCAACTGTGTTTAGAGTAGGTAAATTGCCTGCGCATAGTGATCACACAGTCTATCGCTCAGCAGCTGAAATAACGCAAGGTGAATCAAGTTTGATTAGTAGCTTGGATGGTACGTGGCGGTTCCATTTTGCAAAGACACCTGCCGAACGATTGCTTAATTTTGAAGATGTAAATTTTAATACCGAAAATTTTGATGATATTCAAGTGCCAGGGCATATTGAATTGCAAAACTTTGGTCAAATCCAATATATTAATACCTTGTATCCGTGGGAAGGAAAAATTTATCGTCGACCACCTTATGCATTAGGTCCCGATAAGACATATCCAGGTATTTTTAGTGAGGCCAGTGATAATACAGTTGGTCAATATGTCAAAACATTCACTCTCCCAGAAAACTTTAGTGGGCATGATGTGCATATTCAATTCGATGGTGTCGAAGAAGCCATGTATATTTGGTTAAACGGTCAGTTTATCGGTTATTCTGAAGATAGTTTCTCGCGTGCAGAGTTTGATTTAACACCATACTTAGTAGCTGGTGAAAATAAACTAGCAGTTGAAGTGTTTAAGTATAGTACAGCTGCTTTTATTGAAGATCAGGATATGTTCCGTTTTTCAGGTATTTTCCGCAGTGTTAATTTAATTGCTATCCCACAAGTTAACGTGGTAGATGTCCATCTGAAGCCGGTTGTGGCTGCTGACTTACATTCAGGAGACTTATCAATTGGTTTAACATTAGCGGGTGATTTAACTGATACAACAGCCCAAATTACTGTTAACAATCCGCGCGGAGAGACCGTCCTCGATCGCACAGTAACAGCAGAGCAGCACATTCAGCTTAGCGAGGCTTTTGATGATGTTGCACTTTGGTCGCACCGACAACCTGATTTATATGAATTAATGATTACTATTTTTGATTCAGATAAGCAGATTGTTGCGGTGGTACCATATAATTTCGGTTTCCGGCGTTTGGTTAAAGACGATGATAATCGTGTGACAATCAACGGGGTGCTTTTGCACCTAAATGGTGTCAATCGCCATGAATGGAGTCCTGTTGGCGGGCGCAACGTTACGCTTGATGAGATGGAAACTGATATTGAAATATTTAAAGAAAACAATATCAACGCTGTCCGAACGTCACATTATCCTAATCAAATCCCTTGGTATGGTATGTGTGACGAAGCCGGTATCTATATGATGGCTGAAACTAATTTAGAATCACATGGTAGTTGGCAAAAAATGGGGGCGGTTGAACCATCTTATAACATTCCTGGTTCAATACCAGAGTGGTTAGATGTTGTTTTGGATCGTGCAAAATCAAACTTTGAACAGTTTAAGAATCATCCATCTATTTTGTTCTGGTCATTAGGAAATGAATCATATACAGGTGATAATACTGTTGCCATGGATCAATATTTTAAGTCTGTTGATGATTCACGTTTGACACATTATGAGGGTATCTTCCAAAATCGTGTCGACGAGGACCGTATGTCAGATGTTGAAAGTCGTATGTATGCATCACCTGCGGATATTAAAGACTATTTATCAAATAATCCGAAAAAGCCATACCTAAACTGTGAATACATGCATAGTATGGGAAATTCAGTGGGTGGCTTTGACGAATATGTCCAACTATATGATGAATTTGATACCTATTTGGGTGGCTTTATTTGGGATTACATTGACCAAGCTTTGTATGTAACCGATGAAGTAACTGGTAAGCAGGTGCTTCGTTATGGTGGTGACTTTGATGAGCGCCATTCAGACTATGAATTTTCAGGGGATGGGATTGTCTTTGCCAATCGCCAACCTAAGCCAGCAATACAGGAGGTAAGCTATTATTATGGACGCTACGATAACTAATCAGTTACAAATTGTATATGGTGACGGATCCCTAGGTGTACAAGGCGAAAATTTCCATTATTTATTCAGTTATGAAAAGGGTGGTCTTGAATCATTAAATGTTAACGGTAAAGAATGGTTATATCGTGTACCCAAATTAACTTTCTGGCGAGCAACAACTGATAATGATCGCGGTAGTCATTTTTCAACCAAATCAGCAGCCTGGTTTGGTGCTGATATGTTTACTGAAGCAACTTCAGTAACAGTGAACGTTGATGGTAAAGAACTTGGCCTGCCAATTGCACCAGAAAACAATCGCTTTTCAGCGAATGAACATGCTGATTCAGTTTCATTGACATATACATTTTTAACAGCGACAACGCCGGAAACGACAGTTAAGGTTATTTACACAGTTGTCGCCAATGGACAACTCAATATCCAAGTTGATTATACTGGAAAGGCCGGATTACCAGAATTACCGACATTAGGATTACGATTTGTGATGCCAACAGTTGCGGATGGTTATAGCTATGCCGGATTATCTGGTGAAACATATCCCGATCGAATGACTGGCGGTCAAATTGGTACTTATGAGGTATCGGGCTTGCCATTAACGCCTTATATCGTGCCTCAAGAAATGGGGATGCATATGCAAACCTCAAGTTTAACGGTTAGTCGTTCAACGAGCTTGAATAATGCTGATACGTCGACAGAGGTGGGCTTACTAACCTTTAAACAATTAAACGAACCTTTTGCATTCTCTGCGTTGCCATATACGGCAATTGAAATAGAAAATGCCACTCATATCGAAGAACTACCAGTTTCAAGAAGAACAGTTGTTACCATATATGGTGAGGTTCGTGGTGTTGGTGGTATTGATAGTTGGGGGACAGATGTACAACCGCCATATCATATCTCAGCAGAAACTGATCACACATTTGATTTTACGATTCAACCAACAAAATAATAAATAAAATTAATAAACTTCATGCCGCTTAAATTTGGCATGAGGTTTTTAATTTCTCGAAATTTCTAACAATTGTACCAAAATTCTGATAAAATATATCTTTGTGTTCAAAAAAGAAAGAGGTATAAAAGATTGGCATATTTTAAATGGCTTTATAGAGAAATTACATCAATCAATACGGCTGGTAGTGTCATGCTGGCATTTATTTTTGGTGTGCAATTAGCATTGTTTTTGAGTAGCCCAATCACACTACTATCTGCGATTACGTTATTAGCGACTTTAATCGGCTCAGCTTGCACGGTTTATATGATGATTGGTAAACCAATAAATGGTTTATTAGGATTGATTAGTGCGCTAGGATATATTTACATTAATTGGCAAGCCGGACATTATGCATCTGTTCTTGACCAATTTGTGTTCATCTTATTGATTGATATTCCTTTGATCGTCACATGGAAATCATGGGGACACCGTATTGTTGGTGGTGTCAAATTCTTGCGCTTGCGGGGATGGGTATTAACGATTATTTGTATGCTATTACTATGGTGGCCAGTCTTTTGGATTTATACACAATTAGGCGATACTAATCCAGTTTGGGATGCGCTTGTCTTAATTATTGGTGGCACTGCCTCATTATATGTGTTCGTTGGCTATGGTGACTCATATACACTTTGGCTATTATCTGATGCAGTAAACATTTTGCTTTGGATCACAGCCCTATTTGCAGGCTATTCAGCCAGCTCTTTACCAATGTTGTTGACAATGTCCTTCTATCTAGCAACAGCATTGTATGGCCGTTTCTGGTCGATTTGGAGTAAGCCTAAGACTAATTAATTTTAGGCAACTTTAACTTTTGCGTATTAAAATTAATTATTGTAGGTAGTGAGATACTGCCTATATTTTTACTACAAGTGTACCTATCTTAGCTTCAGTGGCGGAGATAGGTATATTTTTTTACAAAAAAACGCCTACTCCTTGGCTGTGGGTAGACGTTTACGTAATTAGAATTGGGACTCTATTACACCCATAATATTAACATCAGGACTTCTGGTTTTCAATACTAAATAACAAAGAGTTGATTTGAAACATGATGATAATAGTTATTAGTTTCGATAAATAATAAATGGGTAATGCTATCGTCAGGTAGTTTCATATAAACCATGTTACAATGTATTTATAAGCAGATGATGAGCTTATTAAATAATATAGTGGAGGTATATCTATGAAAAAAAGTAAAGAAAAATCAAAATCAAGCCTTTTGGAAAAGATCATGCTAGCAATTACTGTATTTCAATTTATTTCAAATCTGTATGGAAAGTTTAAAAGGCATTCACAACGTAAACGTAACAAGTAATCTTGATATTTAGGAGAACATAATGGGAAAATTTTTGAAAGTTATATTATCAACTATTTTCATTGCAGGTGGTATTACCGCTCTGGCGACTATTTTTATCGTAAAGAAAATAGACCGTGCTGGTGACAAATTACAAGATAAAATTTACGATGATTAGCTTGTTGTTAATCATTTTATGATGTGTATTTGGGATTCAATGATATAAATAAACATCTAGGAAATTAGGGGACAACGTAAGTCATTTTGCCTAAAATGAATTTGAGTTGTCTCTTTTTATTTTGTTGTAGCAAAATTTTTATGGTGTATATACATTAATTACTATTCTCCATATCATTAATACCTGTTCTATCGTATAATGGTAGTGTTTAAAAATGAGGGGGTATTTTAATATGATTGGATTACATGTATTTTTTGGAGTAATGATTGTTGTAGGTGCAGTGATGTCTGCCGTTTCTTTTCAGGGAGACACTGACAAATTAACGAAATGGCAAAAGGTTTCACTAATTGTGACAACGTCAGCTATTGGCTTGACCATAGTGTCTGTCGTTTCAGTATATGCATCTATATATATTGGCTTGCTACTATTTGTTATGTTAGCTGCCTATGAATATTTTGCATTCTTACGAGTAGTACGTGAAAAGTAATATTTAATAAAGATAAAATGAGCTAGTTAATGAAACGGGTATTCTTAGCCTTCCAATCTTCTAGCTTTATACCGACCCAAAAACTATAAATACCCAATGTGATGATAATTAGAAATAACCACTTAATCCAATTACCAAATAGTCCAACAGCTGAACCATTGAATTGCATCCGATGACCATCAATCACGGTATGATTAATTTTCCATCCGTAGACCATAACTAGTGACCAAGGATACAAAATACTATCTGATAAAACCGTGACTAAAAATCCTAAAATTGTCCAGCCGATTAGGGGTAATAATCCGCCATCAAAAAATGATGATCGACCAAACTTCCTTTCTGAACCCATATCATTACTCCTAGATTGCTTTTAACGTGACTACTTCCTGCGCGTTGATGAGCGTTATCGGTAGGTTAGTTTTTATTTTGGTAATAATTTAGCTTTTTGATCATCAAACTCTTTCTGAGTTAACGCACCTCTATCGAGAAGTTCCTTATATTTTAATAGTTCATCGGCGGGAGACTGATTTGTTTTATTTTTTTCAGATCCATATTTTTTAAGCAACCAGGCAATGTACGGAATAAATATCGCTGTACATACAGTTATAATTGGTTCTATGGTTTTCCATGGTTGTGCCATCAGTTCTACTGAGAAACAAACGGCTAGGAATAAATTGACTACTACTACTAATATTTTTGTTAATTCTTTTGAATTCTTTTTTTTATCTATATAATCTATTAAATAATGCCCTTCAAAAAAAGCTAATTCAATAAAAATAAATATAGGGGCTACAAATGTTATTGAATTTACATGGTTCAGAAGTACACTATTATAAATATTAAGGTTATTATAGTTTTTACTATAAATATTTGAGTAGACATTATAAATTATAATAGCTATCAAAATTATAAGTGAAATTATCGTTATACCGATAAAGCGTTTTGTTCTATGCGAATGTTCCCACAATATTTTCAGTCGTGTTTTAATACCAGAATATTTTGCATAATAAGTATTTATTTGATTATTAGGTGATTTTCATAATCTAAAGTTTGTACGCGTGTGTCTTTTGTTATTGTTGTTTTAGTTTTAGCTTTATCTAACTTTTCTGAAGAACTTCTTAATTTTTTTTGCATATTAATCCTTTCTACACATAAAAGTATATACACTACAAGTATAGTTGCTTTTGTTAGCCTCTCAAAATTTCATCAATAATAAATTTCTTAATTGTTTTGTGACTACTTAGGTTAACATCTATTCCTATTTTAGAAATAACTAAAACTATATTCATATGCTGAGAAGAGTTTACATATTACTTTTTTTAATACATAATAAAAAAATATATAATGATATACTTATTGAGTATGTTTAATTGGAAAAGGAGTTTAGGCATGGCAACTTTGAAACCTGAGAATGTTATTAATAAAATGTTTTATCGTCTTTCATTGAGTGAAAGACAAAAAGCGGAAAACGCTAATTTACTAAAAAATTTAATAACAGATATTAAGATTGAAAATACTGAAGAAACTAATAAGGGCTATATTAGAGATTTTTTGAGAGGGATTGGATTTCAACGAGAAGGCTACAAGGTAAATGCAGAGGGGCGCATTGATCTATCAATTTCCAAAGCAAATGTAAATTATGTATTGCTAGAGACTAAAAAACTAGGTTCTTCTGACATGGTATCAGAGAGTAATCTGAATCATAAAGCTTGGCATGAATTAATTCTCTATTTTATAAGAGAACTGATTACCGGAAACAATACCAAGATGACATATCTCATTATTACAGATGGTATTGATTGGTTTGTATTTGATGCAGTTTTATTTAATAATCTTTTTGCTAAAGATAAACAATTTGCCAAAGATTATATTGACTCACAAGTTGAACAAGCAACATTAGATGTAACAACAGCAGATTTCTATCAAAATATTGCTGCTCCCTTCGTGGCTAAACATGAAAAAGAATTAGAATATGTTCATCTGAATGTCAAAGATATATTTCAAAAAAACAAAGAAATAAATGAATCAAAAGTAAGGGACTTCATAAAAATGCTTGCTCCTGAAACATTAATGAAACGATCATTTGTTGCTGATTCAAATATTTTAGATACAACATTTTATGATGAATTGTTGTATATTATGGGGCTTCAAGAACGTGCAGATGAAAAAGGAATTGAGAGAGTTCCAAAATCGGAACGTCAATCTGCTTCATTAATTGAACTAGTTTATGAGGCCTTTGATTCAACGGATTATCGTTTTAATAATGACGAACAAAAATTTGATTATGCGATTAATATTGTATCTACATGGGTCAATAGAATCTTATTCTTGAAATTACTTGAAGGTCAATTAATTAAATTTAATAATGACGATAAAGACTATAAATTTATGTCTGATGAAAACCTAAGTAATTTTAACAGAGTTAATGAATTGTTTTTTGGTGTCCTTGCAAAACCTGTCAATCAGCGAGGTAGTTTAACAGAACGTTACAAACATGTTCCTTATCTAAACTCATCTCTTTTTGAAAAATCAGTTACTGAATCTAAATTAGGTATTAAACCTTCAGATTTATCTGATGATGAAGAGTTAAAAATTAGGGATAGGTCCATCTTAAATAAGCGTGTATCAAAAGGGACAAAATCCTTACCAACACTTAAATATATACTTACATTTTTAGATTCATATGCGTTTAATACAGACGGAAAATCAACTGATAATGCTCGATTAATCAATGCATCTGTATTAGGATTAATTTTTGAAAAGATAAATGGTTATAAAGATGGATCATTTTATACACCTGGTTTTGTAACGTCTTTCATGACTAAAAAGGCAATAGATAGTGCCATTATCAACAAGTTTCAATCTGAAGGATTTAAAGTGAATTCTATCGATGACATTGCTGAAATCACGCCGGAACATAAAGAAGCGGTTTTAAGCGTGTTGAGAGACTTTAAGCTGGTTGATCCAGCTGTTGGATCAGGACATTTCTTGGTTTCTGCTTTAAATTATTTAGTGAAACTACGTTCTACGTTACGATTGCTACCTGCAGAAATACGAATGGATGTTAACATTGAAGTTGAAAATGATGAACTTGTTGCAATCATGCGTGATGAGGAAACTTATTTTTCTTACATACGTGGTTCTAAAACAAGGCAGTCAATTCAAGAGGCACTGTTCAAAACTAAATTGGATATTATTGAGCATAACCTATTTGGAGTGGATATTAATCAAAACTCGGTTAATATAACTCGGCTACGTTTGTGGATTGAATTATTAAAGAATTCTTACTATGAGGTTGACGGAAACCTTCGAACTATGCCTAATCTTGAAATGAATATTAAAGCAGGAAATTCAGTAGTTTTTAAATATGGTCTAGATAGAAATCTTGGAGATGTGACAGCTCACACTGACTTAACAGTTTCCGAATTTAAAGAGTTAGTCCAAAAATATCGAAATACAGATAATAAAGAAGCAAAGAAAAATATAGAATTTGCAATCAAAGAATTTAAGGATCAAATTATCAATCGAATTTTGGATAGTGGTGAGTACACCAAAATCCGTAATCTATATCAACAAAGAAATGAATTACAAGATGCTATTCCGTTATTTGAAACAAAAGATCAACGTGCGAAGCGTAAACAGAAAATTCAAAAATTAAACAAGCAGATTGCTGTAAAAGAAGCTCGTTTAAAAGAAGTAAATGATGCACCAATATTTGCAAACTCATTTGAATGGCGATTTGAATTTCCTGAAGTTCTAAATAACAAAGGTATGTATACAGGATTTGATTTAGTCGTGGCAAATCCGCCATATATTGGAATACAAGGGCATAAAGAAATCTTTGATGCTGTTGCGAAAACTGATTTTGGTGCTCAATGGGCACATGGTAGGATTGATTTTTTCTATTATTTTATTCACTTGGCAATGGATTTGTTAAATAAGAATGGTTCACTGGCATTTATTACCACGAATTATTGGTTAACTGCAACAGATGCTGCAGGACTACGGAATGATTTGATCAATCGAATGCAGTTAACAGATATATTGAACTTTAAAGAATTTAAAATTTTTAGCTCAGCACTTGGCCAACATAACGTTATTACTTTTGCAAGTAAAGCGCCATACAATAATGATATCAACACATTGGTAACCAATGAAACTGGATCAGCAAACAGTGAGAAATTTGAAGAAATTGTTAGTGGAAGTAATTCAAGTACTGATTATGGCCATGTTTCTCAAGATGATATCCAGGATAGTAGTACTGGATACTTCATATTAGATACAGCTTCGCGTAATGTATTTATTAACAACCTAGTTAATAAAATAAATAATCAAAAATCACTTACTAACTATGCCGAAATTAGTTTGGGAATTACAACTGGTAACAATAAAGTTTTTATTTGGTCAAAAAAGCAAATTAATGAACAGAAATTTAGTGAAAAAGAACAAAATTTATTTAAACCTTTGGTGAATGGTAGTTCATTAACAGACGTAATCGAACCATCGGACCCTGACAGCTATGTTCTATATATTAATAAAAGAATAGTGGAGTCAGATATACCAGGAGTTGTTAAGTGGATTAGGAATAATCCACTGTATCCTAAACTTTTAAAATCCAGGGCAGGTGGAAATATTCGGGATATAGACTTGATGAGGTCAAGAGAGCAGTGGAGATTTGAAAATGAATTAACAATTTATTTCCAAAAACGTTCTAAAACTCCAAGATTTACCCTTAACAATCATGGATATTAAATTAAGGATGATGCCTACTGTATAACTTTGAACAATGAATATACAACAAAGCCAAAATATGTTTTGGCAATTTTAACAATTTTAAATTCAACTTTGACTCATTTTTGGCTGGTAAAATTGGGACGAAAAAAGGGGAAAACTTTGGAGTTATATCCTGAGGTGCTTCGTACTGTTCCAATACCTGACATAGTTTCGATAGATGAAAACGATATAACTCAAATAAACAATGCGATTAACAATGGAACTTTACTTAGTTTAGCTGATACATTTGTTATGAAATGGTTTAATCTTGGTAGTGACGATATTGCAACGATGAAGGAATACATCTCAAACAATCAATAATTTAAAAAATAAGCTTTGAAATAAAGATTGGTACCAGATTGTTTAAAGAAAAAATTCGAAACTTAGTATAAATATTTAGCCGCTACATATTGTGTAGCGGTTTTATTTTAGCTATATTTATGGAATAACAAAGTGCTTGTAGATGTGCATATGCATATAAATTAGACGTAGCTATCCAGTTACGCCAAATGTAATTAACTTATAGACATGGAACAATATGAGAATATTGGCGGTGGCCGGAAACAAAATGATTACAACAACGTTATGGAATCACGAATGATTCATGAACAAAACGATCCTGAATTAAAACGTCTGCGTTATCAAAAGTTCATTATAAAGATGATGTTTGATTGTCTAATTAAAAGCCACCAAGATGTATTGATTGACAATTATGGTAATAAAAAATGTTGGGTGACGATTGGCATAGATAATCATATAGATAAAGGCACCGCCAGAGAGTGGCGAGGTAATTTTAAAGACGGCATTAAAGGTTATCTTTATACGACCTTCGAAGTAGTAGCCACTCGTTTTAGAACTGTTTACGCCCCAGTTTAGACCCGATTGAATACCAAAAACAGAAAAAATACAGGCATAATTAGTATTGTAGAACAGATGAAAAATAGTTGTATAGTTTCCTCTTATTTTGGTGATTACTCAACAAATCCCATTTCTGTTCCACATACATATTACTTAAGGTTATCCAATCGGTAGCCTTTTTATTTTGCAGAAATATAAATATTCCTAATTTGCTAAACATAAATAAATTAATATAAATGGTATAATTATTAAATCAATTGATTTAATGAGGGATTATTATGACTACAATGTTTGTTTTCAAGTTTAATCTGGGACCAGAAGCTTTAAATACTTATAGAGATGATATGGATAAGGCAGTTAAAGTAATTATTCCAGAAGCATTAAAAAAGGTATTTAATGAGATAGATGAATGAGATAGATGATGGAGAAGAATATTTAGTCTTAAAATCTAAAAATAAATATTCTGAAATAGTGGCATCTACTGATTATAAGGCGTTAATAGAATTAAACGAAAAATCACAAAACCTATATAAACAGGTTTTAGAAAAATATCAAAGTACCGGATCCATTAGTTATAGTTCAGACTATATGGATAATCGATCAAAATTAAAAGATGTGATTTTCAAGCTAACAGAAGATTATCCAATGTTAGAAGTAGCATTTAAACGTAAGAACATTCCTTTAATGACCAGTTACAGCGAGGTTAAAATGAACCTTGCATACATTAATAAGGCATTTAAAATACAGAATGAAGTTGAAGATTTAGGTAAAAATGAAGGCCTTTCATTTGAATTTGTCTATGATAAAAATACGGAAAACATTTATATTGATGCACAAATGGGCACTGAAAATGCAATGGAAGTTATATATTCCATTGAAAAAATTATAAATGCTAATATTGTTACGACAGGGATTGGAGAAATAAATATTCGTCCAATATATGGTCAGACAATTTCTATTAAACCTGGTAAATATAACATTGTTGAAGTTGAGACTGTGTTTCCCAATGGTTCTGCAAAACATCGTAGTGATGCAATTAGTAAGTACCGCCGTGCCAATGCAAAGAAAATTACTAAAAGTTATCAGGCAGAAAAGAATGAGTCAATAAATACTTCGGAAATTATTGATGATGAATTACAAAGTGATGCGAGTTCAGGGTATTTAAAAGTTACTTCAAAGGGGAAAAATATTATAAATAATTCAATTAAAATAATTGATATTGATATATAAAAAATTAAGAGGATTGATTTATGGAAAGTAAATATGAAATTAAAATTAACATATTCCAAGTTTTTGTTAAATCTTTTTCTAGTTTATGTAAAAACATTTTATTTTGGATTTGGATTTTATTATCTTTAGGCATATATGTTGGAATGAATCGTATAGGTATACAAAAAAATTTCCATGTATCTGTTTTTTTAACACCTGGAATTACAGGGCTTTCATTCACTCTTGCTTTAATAGCAGCAACAACTAGAATTTTTGATTATGACGATTTGGCGGCAATCTTTTTATATGAAGATCGTGTTAATGACGTAAAGTTAGGTCAAGAATATTATGATTTAATTGCTCCTTATTTACTTTCAAGTTTACTTTGGGTTACTACATCAATTATTGCCTTACTAGATTTTGCCTTTAATTTAGATTTTTACTGGGTAAAATTCACTGAATTGGTTTTTGTTGTAGGAGGAATTTTAAGCCTTTGGCAGCTACTATATGCACACTTGCAAGATGTTTCAGAGAAAGCACAAACTAAAATTAATGAATTTATTGAAGATGAAGATAAAAAGTGAATTACGAAATTATTAATTATAAAGAAATTCACAAAACATAGAAGGTGACAATCATTTAATTGTTGCCTTTTTATTTTGCACAAAATCAGGAGTGAACGAGAAATAGCCCCATGGTATCGAAAGGTTGAAGCATCCATTTTGGCAAATTGGATGAACAAGAATAAAAAATTAAAGAGACAACCCCAGATTAAACAACATAAGTCAGTTAAAAAGAAACGAAGTGGTGATATGTAATGAATCTAAGAATCTAAAAAACAGACTAATCAAGATTACTTAGCTGGTATGAAGATTAAAGATATTGCGCAAAAGATTGATAAATTTACCTCGACAATTCGTTCATGCAAATTACGTTACAAATGGGATGATGTTTCAGATAAAGTGGTTAAAATTGCGACAAAAAGTGTTGCAACATCTCAAAAGACGTGCTAAGTGATCGTGCTAAGTGATTAATGAGTTCCAAAGACGAAGTGCCACCATTAACCAATTAATTTGCTGGTATCGATTGGGGATATGAACATTAAGGCGTTATTCCAAGTACAAGTATAGTTTGAAATCGATAATCATAAATATTACTTAGTTGAAGAACATGCAGCATAACATGAAGAAATTGATTATTGGGTCTATATTGCCTTAGATGTTAAGAAACGCTTTGGCGACATCCCCTTTTGGTGTGATTTAGCGGTACCTGAACATGTCACTAGATTCATTAACGAGGATTTATATGCACATAATGCTGAAAAAAATCATGAAAGGTGTAGAAGATGTCGCCAAGATGATTAAAGCTAATCGCTTATTTGTGGTTCTAGCAGTAGCTAAAGAGTTTGAGAGTGAAATTTTTGATTATGTGTGGGATGAGAAAAAAGGTGTGTCTGTTAAGAAAAATCATCATGCAATGGATAACACGTTACGCAATACATAACCATATCAGCAATCATAATGAAGTTGAGAGTTTGGAGTGTATTTTCTAATGACGATAAATTTTAATAGTGATAGGTTGTCGTCTGACGAAAACCATGTCTTTTATTCTGAAAGAATTGGGGATGACTTGCTAGTTGAAAGTGATGAAAATGAGTTGATTAATGTTCATACTAATCGACTGAATAATCGTTACAATCGTTTGATGAATTATTATTTGGGTAAGCATAGTATCAGCCGTAAATTAGCTAAAGCAAAGGGAAAGCCTGATAACCGATTAGTCATTAACTTTGCTAAAGAGTTAGTTGGGTTCTTTGCTGGAACACCAGTAAAGTTTGACTATGATGATAATGGTCAAAAAAATAATGAACTTTACCAGAGGATTGATAATTTTGTGGCAATTAATGATTTAACAGACATGATTGCTGAGTTAGCCAAGCAGGTTGATATATTTGGTTGACCATATACATTGAGATAGCAATACGAGAGTGACACCGCTTGACCCACGAAATGCCTTTGCGGTTTATGGCACACAAATCGGTGCGCCCATTGAATATGCCGTGTATTACATGCAACGACAACGCAATGAAGCGATCAGTGGCACGCTATAAACGAAATATTCGGTAGGACGAAGTAACCGAAAACCTATTTACTAATGTACCACTGGTTGAGTTCTATGCATCTATTGAGCATTTGAGAAAGTTATTAGATTGGTGCTGTGGATATGGCAATGAGTAACAAGGAAAATGATAATGACTATTTTAGCAACACGAACATGAAAGTTGTGAACGCTAAAATAAAAAAGAAATAGTTAATGAAATGGCTGACAAGCCACTGACTACAGCAACAATAAAGGAATGTCCCATAAATTGTTTGACAATAAAAAGTCTGTGAATGCGTTCTGGTAGTCGTTTGACAAGATACTTGCTATCTTATCGATTGATCTAATTAAATTCGTCAAAGTTGAATGGTCGGTGTTTTCTTTAGTGTTTAGTGCTGCCATGGCTGGTGCTATTCAAACCCACTGAACTATGCTAACTTGCATAACTTGGTGGGCTTTTTTTCATGTATCGGATAAGATAGTATAATACTATATAGGATTAAAATAATAAGGATAAACTTAATACGTTTAGTGTCTCTAATGTGCTAGTACACATGAAATAACACATGAATAAATAAAAACATTGACACAAAGGGGTTTACAAGAGATATGCCGGAGCTACCAGAAGTAGAAACTGTTCGCCGTGGATTGACCAATTTAGTTGCAGGTCGCACAGTTGAAAGTACAGAAGTTAGATGGGAGAAAATTGTTGGCGGTTTGACAACGGAGGAATTTGACCAAGCGCTACATAACCAAACAATTCTAAAAATTGATCGTCGTGGGAAGTATTTATTGTTTAGATTTACTGGTGATATCACGATGGTGTCACATCTTAGGATGGAAGGGTCATATTACACCGTACCAGCTGGGACAGAGCCAGGTAAGCACGACTTAGTGACTTTTCACTTAGATCAAGGTGTTGATTTATTCTACAGAGACACCCGTAAGTTTGGCCGAATGAACGTTGTACCAAATGACCAGGTCATGAGCGTTGCAGGATTAGCGACAATCGGGCCTGAGCCAACAGAATCAGATTTGACGATAGATTATATGATTTCTGAATTTGGCAAGTCAAAAATGCACGTGAAGCCTTTTCTATTAAATCAAAATCATATTGCTGGACTTGGGAATATATATGTAGATGAGACGCTTTGGCAGTCAAAAATCCATCCCCTGACAGCAGCTAACCAATTAACCGTAGAAGAATTAACTATTTTACGTAAAAATATCATTGCTGAACTAGCCAGAGCAACTGAACATCACGGCACGACCGTACATAGTTTTACAAATGTGTTTGGTAATGCTGGTGAATTCCAAAATGAATTACAGGTATATGGTCGTGTCGGCGAACCTTGCCTACGTTGTGGGACACCATTAATCAAAACTAAGGTTGCGCAACGAGGGACGACCTATTGCCCAACTTGTCAGGTTGAAAGGACAAAATAATGTTTAAATTAGGTCTTACAGGTGGTATTGCGACCGGCAAAACAACGATTTCAAATTATTTGAAGTCAACTGGCATTCCAGTATTAGATGCTGATGAGTATGCTAGACAGGTTGTCGAACCAGGTACTCCCGGATTAGCTGAAATTACTAATACTTTTGGGGAGCAAGTCTTACAGCCAGATGGCTCTTTAAATCGAAAGCTTTTAGGACAAATTGTATTTAATGATGCATCAGCACGTCAAAAATTAAACGATATCACCCATCCTCGTATCCAACAGATGATGGCGGACGAACTGTATCGCTTAGCGGAACATCAAACACCATTAGTTATTCTGGACATCCCACTCTTGTTAGAAAATAAGAATGTTGCGGGCGCAGATGCTGTGATGGTGGTGACAGTACCGGAATCATTACAATTAACGCGATTAATGCAACGGAATAATCTAACTGAAAAAGAAGCTCAAAGTAGAATTTCAGCTCAGATGCCACTCGTTGAAAAGGAAAAATTAGCTGATTTTGTCATTGATAATTCAGGATCGATTTCGAGTACGCAAAAACAAGTGGAGCAGGTCATTCAAAAAATTAGACAGTCATTTTAGTAAAGGAGGCAGTGAATCATGGCAGAGTTTTCTATACAGCAGCGTTATCGATTAATATATGATGAATCAATTGATATGACAGCTGTACGGTCATTAACTAAGGTCTACTTACCAATTATTGGTCGTGACGCATACACTCTTTATTTAGCATGGGGAACTGTTGGCGAAACAGCAGAAGCCAAGAATAGACACGTCGATCTTTTAGATCAGCTAGCAATGAGTCAACAATCCTTTATGATTGCTCGTAGTAAGTTAGAGGGGATGGGATTAGTTCGATCATATAAACAGACAACTAATTTTGGCACACAATGGGTTTACCAGCTTTTTCCACCAATGGCGATACGAACCTTCCTGTCTGATGCTTTGCTTTCTAGTCTATTAGCACATTACCTAGGTGATGAGTTGTTCAATGACTTAGTAGCGGACGAATTACCAGATTCACGCCAAATTTCTGGTGAAAATGTGTCAAAGACATTCTTTGACTTAGTCGGGCAGGAAAATTTCATACATCGCAATCATGCACCGCTAACAATGTCTGACCATGATAAAAAATTGCCACATGATATTCGGGAGGCTGCGCAGCCTTTGAATTTAGGGCTGATGGCCGATATGTTGCAATCTTATGGTATTAAACAAAGAACATTACGTGATAATGAAGTTGATTTAATGATTCAAAAAACGTTGTATGGACTGTCTGACCTGGAATTAGTGAGAGTTATCCAAGCAACAACATCACCAAATAAACAAATTGATTTAGCTGCTATAAAAAAGGCATTAGAAGGTAATTTCAAACAGTCTCAGGTCAGAGCCAAGCATGTTGAGACAAAACCTCAGCAAGTCACAACAGAACGACCACAAAATAATGATGATGATCCAGCTACGCGTTTGATTCATACTGCGCAAACTGTAGCACCACTACAATTTCTAAAGAATTTGCGCCAAAAAGATAACGGTTTTGTGGCTGATAATGAGGTGAAAGCTATTTCAGATATTGCAAAAATGAATATTGTGACATCCGAGGTACTCAACATTGTATTATACGAATTAACAGTTATTGAAAAGAAAACAACGTTAAATAAAACGATTTTACAAACGCTTGTGAATGATTGGTCACAAAATCATGTCACTGATGCCCTTAGCGCGTTACAATATCTACAACGTCGATCGCAAAAGCAACAATCTCGACAGACAAAGCAATCATCTAAAAAGTGGTCACGTCAAAATAATGCAAGTAAGCAAGAAACACGACCCGATTGGGAAAATCAGCACGGTACTTCAATATCCAAAGCGGATGCTGCTTCGGCACGAGAAGCGCTAGCAGCAATGAGGGCTCGTCGTAAACAAAATAATTCAGAGGAGAACTAAACGATGGGTGAAAAAGACTTTGAAAAGGAAACGTCAGACGCATCTCCAATGAATGTGGGAGATGCATTACGCGACTTTATGGACCGAAAGCAATTAAATAGCCGATATGAAGCTTTACAACATGAGGTTTTTAAAGATCCGGAGATTCGCCGATTTTTTAATGAGTATAAGGAGAAACTATCACGTCAAATAATCTCGCGTGATTTTGCAGTTCTTTATGAGTACTACTCGCAACGAAATAATGCTAAACATGGTAAACCCGTGGTGCACAAAGGATATACCCCTGCATTAACGGTTGCAGAAGGCCGAATTGTCATTATTTATGAGCCAGATGAAGAAACACTCCTAGCCCAACGTATGAGTATGCAAGCGCATCTAGTTAAATCAATCGGTATGCCAAAGTTAATTAAAAAGGCACGTCTAGATGATTTTTCTGATAATGATGAGGAACGGCTTGCAGCACTCACTGGTGTGCTAAATTTTATCAACCATTACACACAAACACCTGATGATTATCATCGAGGCCTTTATATACATGGCTCATATGGTGTTGGTAAGACACATCTCATGGGTGCTATGGCAAATGAGTTAGCACTAGAGGGTATTCCGGTTACGCTGGTACATTTACCAAGCTTTGTTGTCGAAATTCGTGGGGCAATCGGTACGAACCAACAACCGCAAGAAATGATCAATACGATTAAACAAGTGCCTATTCTTGTACTAGATGATATTGGCGCTGAATCGTTAACAGCCTGGGTTCGAGATGATATCTTAGGTGTTATTTTAGAGTATCGTATGCAGAATGAGTTAACGACTTTCTTTACTTCCAATTTCTCTATGCAACAACTTGAACATGAGCATTTTACTGTCACAAAGGATGGGGCCGAACCGGTCAAAGCCGAACGGTTAATGCAACGAGTTAAGTTTCTATCAAAGGAAGTGCAAATGGCAGGCAAAAATCGGCGGGAGTTTGATTAATGCAACAAAAGAACACAAGTCATATTATTTTGAAATTTCTCGTTGTGTTCGTTTTAATGGTTGCCAGCTTTTTCCTATTAAGGAACAATGCAAGCTGGTATCAAGAGCCCATCGGAGAAGTTACGAGTGTTAAGCAATTGTCGTCTCAAACACTACAAGACCAATATGGTAATAAAATTAAGCAGCATGATGAACGTGTGCGAGTCAAAATATTAAATACTGAGAAAAAGGACCAAAGTATTTCATTTAAAAATACTTATGACGATGCAATGGCTATTACACAACCGTTACATCGACATGATCAGGTATTCCTATCCAAGTCAGAAAGCTCTTGGGGACTAAAAAACTTTAAGCGAGATACTTTTTGGGTACCTATTTTAATTCTAGTGATTGGTGTGCTACTCATTACGACAGGAAAAGCTGGTATGATGATGACCATCTCACTTTTTGTAAACGTCACGTTTTTCATTTTCACGATATACTTAAATCTCATAACAAAGGATGCAAATATTTTTTGGCTATTTATCTTGTTTAGTCTCATTGCATCGGCAGTCACCCTGATGTTTGTTATGGGAGCCAAGAATCGACTAACTTGGACTGTGCTATTGACTGTAATGACATCAACTACAATCGCGATGTTAATCGGTGTGTTGGTATTTAATGTTACAAATGGTAAAGGGCTTCATTTTGAACTGATGTCCTTTATTACCCAATTGCCGCAGCCGATGTTCTTATCAATGACACTTGTTGGTGTGCTTGGTGCTGTCATGGATGAAGCAACAGACATGATTGCAACTTTATTCAGTGTAGAGCGTGAACATCCCAATATCGGACTAAAGGAATTACTAGTTACTGGCCGTCATGTTGGTCAAGAAATTTTTGGTGCTCTAAGTAATACATTGTTCTTAATCTTTATCGCCGAGCAAATCCCGATGGCCGTTTTATATCTTAGAAATGGTAATAACTGGGGATTCACTTACACGATGAACCTTTCGTTGGGGATGATTCAAACATTAATTAGTGCCATTGGGATTGTCCTAACAGTACCAGCCGGTATTTTTTGGGTCTGGATTCTCCATAAACGACAACAAAAGAAGGCAGGTATCCAATCATGAGTGTTTTAATGATGTTATCAGTTATTTTATTTGTCTTAATGTTAGCTATCGGTGGTATTAAGGGAATTGGTGCCTTCATTAGCTTATGGATTAGTTTTGCCATTATGGTCGTGATGATCGTATTGATTAGTTTCCAGTTTAATGCTTTCTGGGTTCTACTTATTGGCGGCGCCAGCTTATTGACAGTAACTGTTTTAAGTGCAAGTGCTGATGAACGAACGACCGCAATTGCGCTAATTGCCAGCCTTATCGTGATGTTCATCTTATTAGCTGTCATTTTACCTACTGAGCAAATCACAATTGCACAAGGCTTTTCAGAAGAAAACTCTGAGGATTTAGAAGGTCTATCACTAGCAATTAATATTGACTTTGGTACGTTAGGGATAGTCGCTGCACTATTAGCTACCTTAGGCGCAATTGCTGAGGCATCGGTTGCCATCGCAACGGGTATTGGTGAATTACTAAATAGTAAACCATCACTTAAAAATAAAGACTTAATTGATGTCGGACAGGTACTTGGTAAGCAAATAATCGGTACTGCTGTTAATACCGTACTTTTTGGGTTTCTAGCAGATTTTCTCAGTTTAGCGGTGTTGTTTAACAAACTAAAATACAGTTTTGTTGAAGTCATCAATTCGAAATTATTTACATCATCAATGTTGTCACTTTTGTACGCGTTATTAGGTGTCATCATCACACTCCCAATTACAATAGGTATCTTTTTACTGTATCAAAAACACCAAAAAGTCGATTATAATAGGGAAGAGCTATGATTTATTAGAAAATCATGGTATGATTAGGTTAAATATGTCAGCGTAACAAATGACATGATAGCCTGTAAGAAAGTAACCAGAGGTATAACGTATGAGTAGTGTGCTTGTGATTGAAGATGAAGAAAACTTGGCTCGTTTTGTCGAGCTAGAGCTACAACATGAGGGATATGATACCCATGTTGAAGATAATGGACGTAGTGGGTTAGACATCGCCTTAGCAAATGATTTTGACTTGATTTTGCTTGATTTAATGTTGCCAGAATTAAGTGGTTTAGAAGTTGCTCGTCGTTTACGTGAAGAAAAAAATACACCAATTATCATGATGACTGCGCGTGATTCTGTTATTGATCGTGTATCAGGATTGGATTATGGTGCAGATGATTATGTTGTTAAGCCATTTGCAATAGAAGAACTATTAGCACGTGTTCGCGCATTACTTCGCCGTATCGATATTGAAACTGAAGAGCACAGCACACATCAAAGTGTTGTTCGTTATCGTGACTTAACAGTTGAAAAAGAAAACCGTATTGCTCGTCGAGGCAATGACATCATTAACTTGACGAAACGTGAATATGAACTATTGTTGATACTAATGGAAAACATTAACGTTGTTCAATCACGTGAAGAGTTACTTAAGAAGGTTTGGGGATATGATTCAGAAATCGAGACTAACGTTGTCGATGTTTATATCCGTTATCTTCGTAACAAAATTGATCAACCTGATTCAAGAGCATCATATATCCAAACAGTTCGTGGTACTGGATACGTTATGCGCCAGTAATTTGGAGGCACTTTAATGGATAGGCAATCATCCGTTATTAAAAAAACACCACAACGTAGAGGCCTTTCTTTAAAGTGGAAGTGGGCGCTCGGATCTGTTGCTGGTGTTTTTTTAATATTTATTATATTTACATGGTTTGTGATGCAGGCATTCGCTACACAAATGATGGACTCTGAAAAAGAACAAGTCTCGAGTTCACTAAATGCTGTAACTAATCGGCTAGAACATATTAATGAATCTCAGATGCTGCCTGCTGAAATTGATAAATTGTTACGTCCAGACAGTACTAATTTTGATCAGGTAGTCAACGATCCTGTTCTTCAGCAAATTGCTCGAAAAGATTATACAGTCCGTGTGTACAATGAAAATGGTGCCCAAATATATCCAGAAAAAGAGGCCAAAATAGCATTTCATGAAACAAAGAAACGGGTTATTAAAACAGAGCGTGTTCAAGGTGTAAAGATGTTAGTCGGTCGTGAAGAATTGCGTGATGATAATCATCAGATTATCGGTCACATTACTGTTGAAAATCATTTGACTAGCTACCATAAAACCTTTAACCGTGTCTATGCAATAATTGCCATTCTAATTGTATTAGGGCTATTTCTCATAGCATTATGGGGCTACTGGTTATCTGGTTTCTTCTTACGACCAATTGACAATATCAAAAAGACCGTCGACACAATCAATCGTGATCCACAGGCTCAGGTGCGTGTGGTAAATGAAGAACGTACACCTGACGAACTAACCGATCTATCAAATTTGTTAAATACGATGCTAGATCGCATGCAACGATTTATCTTACAACAGCATCAATTCGTGGAAGATGTTTCTCATGAATTGCGAACACCTGTTGCCATTGTAAAAGGTCATATGGAGCTATTAAACCGTTGGGGAAAAGATGATCCAAAGGTATTAGATGAGTCAATCACTGCATCGTTGAAAGAGATTAGTAGAATGGAAGTTCTCGTATCTGAAATGCTAGACTTAACTCGTGCTGACCAAGTAGAATTAACTTTCCGCGATGGTGATACCGATGCACAAGAATTGATAAATGGTATTTATACAAACTTTAAGATGATTCATCCAGATTTCACATTTCTAATTGACGATGACTTAAAAGGGCCCACAATTGTTAATATGAATCGCGATCATCTTGAACAAATATTGATTATTTTATCGGATAATGCTGTGAAATATAGTCAGGATCGTAAAGAAATTCATTTTGCTGCATCTCGTTCAGGAAATGTTGTTGAGCTAGCTGTGCAGGACTTTGGTGAAGGCATCAACCCTGAAGATGCCAGCCATGTCTTTGACAGATTTTATCGTGTTGATAAAGCACGATCTCGTAAACAAGGTGGTAATGGTCTGGGATTGAGTATTGCTCAAAAACTGGTTGAAGGATATGGCGGTCATATTCAACTTGAATCAGCAATTGGACAAGGTTCAATTTTCAGAATCACGTTACCGATTAAGCAAAAAGATCAAAATTAAAGAAGAAAGTAGGGCAGGATAGTGACAGGAGCAAGTTTTCTTATCTCTATTTAACCTTACTTTTTTATTGTGAAGGATACTAATATGATTATAAAACACGTCATTTTACACGTTTTAGATAAAAATAGCGGTAATTTGATTGCTTCTCAAAATGAATTGGATTTAAATCAGCCCAATTTACATGAATACATTGAAAAGTTAATTGAAAAATTTGAAAATAGTGATTACAAAGTCGGACAATTGACTGACAATGATGCAATTGGTGCGATTGTATCAGATAATGACACGCGTTCGTTTTCTGAAAAAGCAACATTCTTAGCTGAACAATTGTTTGATATTATTGCTCCAAGTGAATCAATCCCAGCTGGTGATTTACTAGTTGTCGAATTTTCGGAGGGAGAAAATGACTTTTTCTGTATCTTGAAATTAAATTTCACGCCAAGGTACACGCATGCTGTTGAGTATCAAGATGATAAATTAATCAATAATTTGGTATTAAATCAAGCAGTGTTACCGGCTGCTACTCAGACAGTCGATGAGGGTGTTATCATTAATTTAATGTCTGGCGCTTACAAATTAATCGAAAAGCGTTACTTGATTGACGGCCATCGTGTTAATTATTTTTCAGAAAATTTTTTGCAACTTTCACCAGAAAACTCAACCAAAGATAATATCCAAGTGATTAAACAAGCAGTTAAATCAGTCGCTGGTAAGTTTGATCTACCTGAACATGAAGTCTTAGCAGATACACAAAACTCAATTTTTGATACTGTTCAAGATGATGGTGAAATCAATACTGCTGCGATTGCTGAATCAGTCTTTAACGGTAATACTTCAGCACAGCAAGCATATCAGGAGATTATCGATAATAAACATTTGAACACGGATATTAGTGTGCCAAACACTGAGAAAATTGAAAAGAAATACCGATTGCAACGTTTTAAACTTGATTCAGGTATTGAAATATCTATTCCGATGGATATTTATCAAGACAAAAACAAAGTTGAATTTATTAACAAGCCAGATGGTACGATGTCACTGGTTATTAAAGACATTGAATCGGTTATTAATAAATTTAGCTCATAATTTTATCCTAAATTTTAGGACTAATTAAAGAATTACAACATATATTATGTTTCGTGATATAATTATTACTTGAAAAAATGAAATAGGTAGGATGACATACTCCATGAAAATTAAAGGTTTAACACCAATATTATTAATTGTGCTAGTCGTTTTGTTCGTTACGGGGCACGCAGATTTCCTGAAGGGACCCTTAGCTGACTTTATGAGCTGGTCAGAATCAACAATTGGGGGAGTAAATGCAGTTGGCTGGTCAATTATTATTTTGACTTTGGTAGTACGATTGATTTTGTTACCAATGATGGTACATCAACAACGTAATGCCACAATTCAGCAAGAAAAGATGCGTTTACTACAACCACAACTAAAAAAAGTGCAAGATGCACAAAAAAATGCGCAAACACAAGAAGAACAAATGTTAGCTTCACAAGCAATGATGACAATCTATCGTGAAAATAATGTCTCTTTGCTAGGTGGTATGAACTTTGCAACATTAATTATTCAATGGCCTGTATTTATGGGGCTGTATGCAGCCATTAGAACTTCTAATGACATTGCTAATGCATCATTCTTTGGCATTAGCCTTTCATCACATGCACCTGTCCTAGCAATTGCTACGGCTATCGCATATGGTGTCCAAGCATATCTATCGATGATTGGTATTCCTGCAGAGCAAAAGAAGCAGATGCAAATGATGATGTATGTTATGCCAATTATGATGTTGTTCATGACTTGGGTAACTAACGCTGGTATTGCGCTATACTTCTTTGCTGGTGCATTAGTTATGATCTTGCAAACATTGATTATCATTGTTTGGCGTCCAAAGCTAAAAGCACAAGTTGCTGAGACATTTGAAGTTAAAGATGTCGCTGATGATGCTTTAGCTGGTAAGATTAAGTCAAAGCCCACAGGAAAGTTTGCTGAAGCCATGCAAGCTGCTCAAGAGCAGCAACAACAGCAACAACAAGCTGCCGATCGTAAAGATATTACTAAATCAACGCAAGAACGTCAGAGTAACTCAAAGGGCGGTCGTAACGCTGGTAAACAACAACGAAAATAACATAATAAAAAGACTTGATGAATGTATGCCATCAAGTCTTTTTATTATGGTTAAATATTTGCATGTTGCGCAGTTGTCATTTCATTAGCAATTTCTACCATTTGATCAATAGATTCATGGGCACCAGTTGCAATCCAGCGAATAGCTAATGCAAGCATACCAGATGCAGTAAAGTCGGAAACGTAATCAATTGAACGATTAAACGAGACCTTACTTTGCAATAATTCAGCATATAATCCGTGTAGAATATCACGTAATGGTGGGTAGAATTGTTCACGTAAACCAGCATTAAGCAAAACAGCGATAGCAATACCATTCGCTTTGACAAAGCCAAAGAATGCTCGTGAAATTTCATTAGTGTCTAGGGGTAATGAGGCTGCCTCTGTTTCAAAATCTTGTGTTAGTTGAACAACAATAGCTTTAATGACTGCTTCTTTTGTACCAAAGTGGCGATAGAAAGCCATCCGTGACACGCCTGCCTTACGGGTGATCTCGGTAACCGCAAGTTGGTCATAGGATTGACTTTGCAACAATGTCAGCGTCGCGTCAATGATTTGTTCGTCAGTTTTTTGACGAATGCTTTCTGTTAACATATTTTTCATATCTTAATTCTACGCCTTTGCATGTAAATTAGGTGACAGATTAGATAAATTGAAGATTCATTTTAAAGGTTTAAGAAAACCTTTGCAAACACTACCAAAACATTAAATTTATAAGTTTCGTTGATTTTTATAATTTTGCAATTCGGTTGAGAGAACATAGGGGACATTGACCAAATCATCTGCAGAACGAGCACCAACAAGCGCATACAATTCAGTCAATTGCTGTTGCCAATGGGTAATTTCATTGACTAAACCAGCTGTACCATCTTGAAGTGTTGTGTGAAGAAAGTGTCCCGCAATTCCAACAGCTTTTGCACCTAATACTTGCGCTTTAAGTACATCCAAAGGATTTTGAATCCCACCAGTTGCAAAAATAGTTGGTTTTTGTTCTAGAGACTGTGCTTCCAATAAACTTTCGGCCGTCGTTTGGCCCCAGTCATATAGGAAATCATAGTTGAAGTCTTTATCTCGATACCGACGATTTTCAATAACCGCAAAATTGGTACCTGAGCGACCGCCGAGATTAACATATTTTGCGCCACAATCATACAATTTTTTAATAGTCGCCTTGTCCATACCAAAGCCAACTTCTTTAATAATAACGGGCACTGAAACTTTTTGAATAATATCAACAATATTATCAAGCCATAAAAAATTTTGGTCACCCTCGGGCATAACAACTTCTTGTGCCACGTTAACATGAACTTCAAGTGCATTAGCACCGATCATCTCAACAACTTGTTGCGCTGACTGTGCTGTATGACCCGCACCGATATTGGCTATAATAAAACCATCGGGATTTACTTTACGAGCGATAGTGAAGGTTTCAATAGCATGAGGATCTTTTAAAGCCACGCTCTGAGAACCAACGGCCATTGCGATACCTGTTTCCTTAGCTGCTTCAGCCAGTTGTTGATTAATTCGACCGGTACGAGTACTACCACCAGTCATTGCTTCAATGTAAAAAGGGGTAGCAAAATTAAATTTTGCATCCCTAATCGTTGTTGAAACATCACTAATTTTTATTTCTGGTAAGCTTTGGTGAATCAGGCGAACTTGTTCTAATGATGACGCCGGTTGCTGCCTGCGATATTCTGCTTCAGCTAATGCCAGATGTTCATCTTTACGATGTGCGTGCGCTGATTCCATAATACTTTATTCTCCTAATGATGCAATTTTTAATGGCAATGGAATGATTCCTTCATCGCGCCAGTTTTGACGAAGCTGGTCAGCTTTTTCAGCGTCGTCTGTGACAGCAATAACATTATCGCCACCACCAGCTCCTGAAACCTTTGCTGGGATACCAACAAGTGTGGCAGTGAAAATAGCGTTTGATAAATTCTCCGTTAAATAGTTAATACCCACACGTTGCGTATAATCCATTAAGAACGTTAGATTATAAAAAATGTTGGTATCAATTAACGAATAATCTTTATTACTGATACCCAAGCTAATTTCCGAAATAACGTCTTTTGTATTTAACGCTAACATTTCTTTAGCTTTTGCCTGTTCTTCTGCCGATACTGCATTAAGTAATTCCTGAGTATCGGCAACCTCTCCAGTCCAGCCAACCAAAAGTTGCCATTCTGATGGCCAAGTTAATTGTTTAACCTCTAAATATGGCCAAGACGCATTTATTATTGTCTGATAATCAGTATGTTGTTGCAGCAACTGCTTAACAAAATGATCATCAAACTTACGATAGACAATCATCCCACCGTAAGTTGCGACAGCTATATCTCCCATTGAACCCTTATCAAAGTGGGGGAGAGTTAACATAATTATCGCACCAAGTTTAAATTGTTGTTCCTTAGTCACACTAATGTCGAACAACTTATGAAATGCTTTAATAATTGACATGACGACGGCAGCCGAAGAACCTAGTCCTAGTTTTTTGCCCTCAAAAGTAAGATCACTTGTGAGGGTTACTTTAATACCGGATAAGTTCTCGACATCAGTCATATAGTATTTATACAGTACTTGAATTGTCCGTACAACCAAATGCCAGTCTTTTGGACAAGATACTTGGTCGAATTGGTCTACTGAAACAGTAAATTTTCCTAACTGATCACTATTTAATTGAATTTCCTGAATATCAAGGAATTCAACCGTGGCTGTAACGTACTTATCAACGGCAAAAACAATTGCACTTTGATTTGGTAGAGTAATTGCGTATTCACCAGCAAGGTATAATTTACCTGGCGCTTGGGCAGTTGCTATCATATTTTATCTCCTGAAGTAACTTTGATTCCCGGACCGGGACTAGCAATAATAATTTGTGCACTTGTCACGACGTCGGTGAGTGCTTTCTTTATAATTGAGGTATCTTCAGGTCGAGAAATTAATTTTACATTAGGTCCTGCATCCATGGTTGCATAGACAGGTATGCCTTGATTTCTTAATTCTTGAGCAATCATAATAACTTCCCAACTTTTATCAGTTAAGTAATTGAAAGGGGGAACAGATGTTGCGTTCATAGCGTGCATCTGCAAAGCATTTGCTTCGGCAAGCTCACCCAATTTTACTAAATCATGTTGCTGAATTGCTGCAATCATGTCATCTACCTGACTATTTGCCAGTTTTACCCATTTCTCGTAAAAAGGAGCAGTATTTTTGGCATGTTGCATCCCTAAACGTGACCCAACTTTTTTAGGTTGATCGTTAATTATCACCGTCATTAATTGAATCGGCCAGTCGACTTTCTCAAATATTGGTGTTGCGAACGAGGTTCGATCATCACCAGGCACCCATTTTGCAAAACCACCAAATATTGATCTTGTTGCCGAACCAGAACCATGACGCGCTAATCTCGATAATTCTGTAACACTTAAATCTAATCCCGCAGCTTTACTAGCCGCACCCGCTAAAGCGGCGAAGGCAGAAGCAGATGAAGCTAGTCCAGCGGCGGTGGGGACATTATTAGTTGAAATAATATACGCTTTGTCGTTAAAGCCAGCCATATATCGGACGATATTTAAAAATCGACTAACTTTTTGGGTTGCAGTACCAGAAATTGTTTCACCGTCAAGAACTAATTGATCACTTGCTAACGTTTTATCAAACCAGACAGTTGTATCTGTATAAAATTCATCTAGAGTTAATGAAATTGAAGTTGTTGTCGGTGTAATAATTTCTTCATCTACTTTGCCCCAATACTTTAATAATGCAATATTTGTGTGCGCCCGAGCAGTGTAATGCATGATAAATGCTCCTCAAACTATTTGTTATTGGTATAATTTTGTGTCCAAACTTCTTGTGCACCAGCATCTTCTAACGCTTTAATAACGCGAGTGGTTTGCTCTTCATTCGTTGTAAGCGCAATCATAGTACCGCCAACACCACCACCGGTTAATTTTGCTCCGAGAGCACCAGCATGACGTGCCGCATTAATAAGTTCATCTAATTTTGGATGAGAAATACCTAGGGCAGATAAATGACTTTGTGCGTCATTCATATAATTACCTATTTTAACTAGGTTATCTTCAGCAATTGCTGTTCGAGTGTTTTTAGCGATTTCACCAATTTGATTAATATGGTATTGTCCAGTCTCAGGATCATTTGTCAAATTTTCACGAACAACTGAAATAGCTAATCCAGTTTGTCCTTGAATTCCAGTATCAGCTAAAATTAGCGTACCATCTAGTGACATATCAATCTTTTCAGGTTGTTGCCCTTTAATAAACCAAACCGCTTCATCATGTGCTGCCGTAGCTGTATCTAAGCCAGAAGGTGAGCCATGTGTAATAGACTCTTCAATACTTGCCCAACGTTGCAAATCCTGCTTGGGTAATGGTTCATCAAAAAAATTAAAAAATGCTCGAACAATGGCAATTGCCGTTGCCGCTGATGAGCCCATTCCACGTTCCTGAGGAATATTTGAGGTAATTGTCATTGTAAAGGGCATATCATCTGCTCTAAAATGCTTCAATAACCGATTAATAAGTTGGCGAATACCTTCATAGACTTCGGCCATTGCTACTAATGGTCCCTGATAGGCCTTTGACAATACAACTTGTCCGGCTTCACGTGATTCGATTTTCACAGTCATTGCCAAATCCGTTAAAGGAAGTGCAATAGCTGGCTGGCCGTATACGACCGCATGTTCGCCAAGTAAAATAACTTTGGCATGGCTGACGCCAATTCCTGGTTTTTTCACTTTGAAATTACCAATCCATTCTATTCTTTATTTTAGCTTTCTTAATCATACCAAATTCAGTGATTAATTACACCCTAGATATTACGATTCCAAACTCAAAAATTATTATAATCATTAGTTTTAAAATATTCTTAACAGTTAATCTTTGATATGTTTTATATGTTTAGAAAATCACATAGTGACAGTCTATCTAAATTTCATTAGATTAATATGCTATAATCAACATAAGATTACTAAGAGAAAGTCGTGGTACGTCTCGATGCTAAATAAGGACATCTATGCGGTTGTCGATCTAGAAACAACCCGTACAACGAGCGAATCAGGTCGCATTATTCAAATTGCGATTGCGTTCGTACAAAACAACAAAATAATTAATCAATTTTCAACGCTAATAAATCCTCGTGAGTCTATTCCTCGTAATGTTGTCCAACTAACAGGTATTGATTCAGAAATGGTAACGGGGGCGCCTGCATTTGAAGATATGGCTGAATCAATTCATACGATGTTATCTGGTACTATCTTTGTTGCCCATAATGTTAATTTTGATTTACCATTTTTGAACGCAGAATTTCAGCGCGTGGGTATGCCGACTTTAGACGTTATAGCCATCGATACTGTTACGCTGAGCCAAATTGTTTGGCCAACTGCACCAGGATTTCGATTGGTCGACCTGACGTCTTACTTATCATTAACACACGGAAGACCACATCAAGCAGATAGTGACGCATTAGCTACAGGAGCGCTATTGGTTGAAATTTTTGCGCGCCTCGAAAAATTACCAATGGTCACGCTACAGTCACTGGTCGATTTACCGTTAGTATTACCTCAGAACACAAAAATTGTATTCGAAAAGGTGCTTGCTAAAGCAAAAATATTGCGGGAACCACTACCAAAACAATTACAAGTCATTGATGGTTTAGCAATTCGTCGTTTTAGCAATCCGGAGCCACTGGTTAGTAAGTCAAATATGGTTTATCCGGCAAAACGATCAGCTAAACAACAGTTATATGGTAAAAAGTTGGTCTATCGAGAGCAACAAGCAAAATTAATGAATGCTATTAATAAGCACTATACCAGTGATTCATTATCAGAAAAGCCTGGTGAATCAGCCTTTATAGCTGAAGCACCAACCGGTATGGGAAAGACGATAGGCTTCTTACTACCATACGCTTATCTTGCTAATCAAACTCAAAAGAAAGTAATTGTTACAGAACCAACTATCACACTTCAAACGCAAGTGACAGAAACAGTCAATTCAACATTGCATGACATTCTACCATTTGAAATCCGCGCTGTTAGTCTTAAAGGGCGTCGACAATATTTGAATTTACAGAGCTTTAAACGTTCACTACAAATTGATGAAGGAACAACTTCATTACAATTTATCAAAGCACAAATTTTAGTTTGGTTAACGGAAACAGTTAGAGGCGACTTTGATGAATTGCATTTAATGAATGCGCAAGATAAATTTATTGCAAAGTTATCTCAGAATGCCAATAATCCAACAGGTTCACCCTTCTATGGTTATGAATTTTTTGAGCGACAGTATGTACTTGCGGAAAATGCGCAGTTTTTAATTGTTAATCACAATTATTTAGCGGAGTATGCCAACGAATTGGGTACCTCGCAAAACAAGCCTTATCTTGTTATTGATGAAGCACAAAACTTGCCGGACGCTGTTTTAAATCAAAGTCGTCATCAATTACCAATCCAGACTTGGCTTGCACGAGTACAAACTGCTATTAATTTAATCCTGCAAGATGCTAAACCTGCTATTGGTGATATTTTGCGACACATCATTGGCGGTGATCAACTAAAAAACCGTCTACTACGTTCTTTAGAAACACTGTCAGCTAAGATACCACAACTACAAGTCTCTCTATACCGTCGTTTTTTACTAAACAAAAAAGCACCTGCAACACAAGGTAGTTATGAAATAGCCTTGTCGAATAATGATTTTGCACAATTTTGGGTCGATCAAGCTAACCATGTCAAAAGTATTCACAAAGCTGTTTTTAATCTTGAAGACTCATTGCAATCATTATTGACCCAATTCAGTGATGCAAAAGGGGTGTTCTCATTAGGAGAGCGGCAACAACTAGCTGATTTTCGACGGTTGTTAGATAGCATTAGTCAGTATGAAAAACAATTAACCACCTTCCAGCAGGATTTAGTCGATTTTCCAGATGCTAGCATTTTTTGGATAACAGAAACACAAAGTCACGACAGTAGTAACCTGAAGTTGAGTGGGGGATTGTTACACACTTTGAATTATTTCGAAGAACAAGTTTATCCACATTTTATGTCACCCACAATTATTGGCGCAACGTTATTCACATCAACAAAATCTGGATATTTATATGATCGTCTGAATTTAGATAAAGAAACGGCCACAGTACGCCATTATCCTGATATTTTGGATTTTAAAAATCAAGCTGATTTAATTATGGTGAAAAATGCACCCTTGCCAACCAGTAAAGATTTTTCAAACTATCTAGCAAGACAATTAGTAGATATCACAACTTCTGTTAATGAAAACACACTTGTTTTGTTTAATTCATTAGACACTATCCAGCAAGTCTATACACAAATACTATCAAACCAAAAATTTCAAAGTAGTTCACTGACATTATTAGCCCAAGGAATTACTGGTACCCGTGGTAAAATAAAAAAGCGAATGCAGTCTGAAGATGGACTTGTTGTACTGGGTGCTGCAAGCTTTTGGGAGGGTATCGATTTACCTGGTGATCAGCTAAGACTACTTGTTATTGCACGGTTACCATTTGATCGTCCCAATACAGTGCTGCAAAAAGCAGAGGAGGCAGTCATAAGTTCAGAAGGTAAACATCCGTTCTACCAAAGCACTTTACCTAAAGCAGTTTTGAGATTGCGCCAGGGTATCGGTAGGTTAATTCGAACACCTACGGACTATGGAGCGGTCATTATATATGATGCACGTATTTTGACTAAATCATATGGGAAAACATTACGAAAAATGCTGCCATCAAACTTGCCACAAAAAGAATTAAAAGATTCTGAAGTAGGGCAAGAACTCAAAGATTTCTTTGATACACATCATAAATATCTTTAATAAGGTGGCGAATTTTGGTAAAGTAATAAGTGGTTTATTTTTACAGTGGGCAGGAACTATTCACAGCAAAGGAGCTTAGTAATATGGAGATGCGCTCAACGGTACACGGACGCCGTGGTAAGCGGCTTCGACGCTGGTTACTTGGTATTCTGATATTTTTAGTCATTATTTTGATCGGTGTATCAGTATTAGGTGAAGCACAAAAGCCTGTTGATACAGCAAAAGACCGTGTCACAAAAATTGCAAAGCAGTCAGGCAAATTGACTACAGTATCAAAATTTTATCGTATCTCTAGACAGAAAGTTTACTACAGTGCTGTTGGAGAAAATAAAAAGAACCAGAAAATCGGTGTTATTGTTCAGGGAAAGTCGGATAAACTAACAACTATTAATATGACGGATGGTTTATCTGAAAAGCAAGTTAGAAACTTACTAAATAAACAACTGCATCCAAAAAAGATAACAAGCATTGGCTTAGCGCTTTATAAAAAAGTGCCAGTTTGGCAATTAACTTTTGTTGATAAGGACGATAATTTAAACTTCATTACTTATCAGTTCTCAGATGGTAAACAAGTTCAGTCAATTCGTCATTTATAAAAATAAATAATAAGGGAGCTCAAAACGATGGAGACAATTCGCATTGAAGACGCGAAAAATTATGTTGGCCAAGAGGTACGTCTAGGTGCCTGGTTAAGAAACAAACGTGGATCAGGTAAAATGCAATTTTTGCAATTACGTGACGGAACGGCTTTTTTTCAAGGAGTTGTTGTAAAATCAGTAGTTGGTGAGGAGATTTTTGCTAAGGCAAAAGCACTTTCACAGGAAACAAGCATGTACTTGATCGGAACAATTGTTGCTGATGAACGCTCACCATTTGGCTATGAGTTACAGGTTAAGGACCTTACAGTCGTTGGCGCTTCAGAAAATTATCCAATCACACCTAAGGAACATGGGACAGATTTCTTGATGGATCACCGTCATCTTTATTTGCGCCATATTCAACCGTTTGCAGTACTACGCATTCGTAATACCTTGATTGCTGCAACTTATGAGTTCTTTAATAAAGAAGGGTTCATTAAAATTGATTCACCACTTTTGACTGGTTCAGCTCCTGAAGGAACAACAGAATTATTCCATACTGAATATTTTGATGAAGATGCCTATCTATCTCAAACAGGTCAATTGTACGCAGAAGCAGGTGCGATGGCTTTCGGTCGTGTATTCACTTTTGGGCCAACGTTTAGAGCTGAAAAGTCTAAAACACGACGTCATTTAACTGAATTCTGGATGATTGAGCCGGAAATGGCTTGGATGGACCAAGAAGATTCACTTAAGATACAAGAACGTTATATTTCATACCTAATCCAATCAGTATTGGATCGAAATGAATATGAATTGGACTTACTTGGTCGTGATAAAGACTTACTAAAGTCATACACACAATTACCTTATCCACGTGTATCTTACGATGATGCCGTTGAACTATTGCAAGAAAATGGCTTCGATGTAAAATGGGGTGTTGATTTTGGTTCTCCTGAAGAAACTTTCTTAGCTAACCACTTTGCTAAGCCAGTCTTTATCACGAACTTCCCAAAGGAAATCAAGGCATTCTACATGAAACGACACCCTGATCGTGATGACGTTGTTATTTCAGCTGATTTACTAGCACCGGAGGGCTACGGTGAAATCATTGGTGGATCAGAGCGTGATACTGACTTTGATTACCTGGAGAAGCGAGTTAAAGAACAAGGACTCGATGTTGAAGAGTACTCTTGGTATCTAGACTTACGTAAGTATGGTTCAGTACCACATTCAGGATTCGGGCTAGGTCTCGAACGTGCAGTCACTTGGATTACTGGTGAAGAGCATATTCGTGAGGCAATTCCGTTCCCAAGAACTATGAACCGCTTATGGCCATAAACTAAATACAAATACTATTAAACTGCTATAGATATTGTTAAATCAATGTTTGTGGCGGTTTTTGTTTGTTCTAATATTTTAAAAAAATAATCAATACACTATTAAACTCAGTATTCATTGTGACTTTTGACTATGTTATGCTTATAATTGATATTTATGAAAAGGTGGCCGACAAAAATGACAGTTGATCAAGATAACGTATTAGCATTTTTAAATAATGGTCATACGACATTAGATAATTTTCTACTCTTACATTACCGAGAAATCGGTATGAACAATGAAGAATTGCTTGTATATATCCAAACCAAGGTGGGTATTGATCAAGGTAATCGCGAACCTAGTACTGAGTTAATTAGTCAAGCGATCGGTTGGCCAGCTAAAAAGGTTTTTTCATATTTAGATTCGATGCGTAAAAAAGGGTTAGTAAACTTCAAGAGTCGCCATGCCAGTGATGGGAAAGTGACGACTGAATTAGACTTTAATCCGCTTTATATTGCCTTATTAAATATACAATCAAGTGGTAATAGTGCCAATGAACGGGTTGCTAATCAAGGTATGCCTAATTCAGAAAAGGAACAAACAGAACGGGCAGATATTTATAATTTGATTGAGCAAGAATTTGGACGGCCTTTAAGCCAAATTGAAATGGAAACAATTAAGCAATGGTTTGATATTGACCATTTTGAGCCAAAGTTTATTAAAGCTGCTGTCCAAGAAGCGGTTTTGAATGCAGCACTCAACTTGAGATATATCGAAACTATTCTTGTTTCGTGGCAAAAAAAGAATTATCATTCTCTCAATGATATTAAAAATGAAAGACAACAACACCGACAGTACCAACAATTACAAGATGATGAAGTTGTTGATATCCCGACAAATGTTGATATTTTAAATGTTGATTGGAATAAATTTAAATAAAAAGTGTTTATAAACACAAACATTAAACTTGATCCCGTAATTTACGTAAATTACGGGACTTTTTGTTTGGTTACAAAAGAAAAACTGGTCGGAAATATTTCAGTTTAATACTGAAACTTTTCCGACCAGTTAGTCGTTCAAACTTTACGTCAGTCTACTAACGTAAGTTCATATTTTTAAATTATGCTTATTGCACGTTATCTCCGCCACCATTGTCTGTGGATGGTTGGCTTGATTCACTTGGCTGACTTGGTTCTTCAGAAGTACTACTGCTTTCTGACTCTTCAGAAGAAGAAGTTTGCTCAGAAGACTCCGTTGTTTCTGATTCCTCTGATGACTCTGAGCTACTACTTGGTTCTTCGGAACTAGATGTTTCTGATGACTCTGAGCTACTGCTTGGTTGCGCACTAGATGAACTTCTTGATGGTGTAGACCTTGATGAGGACTTTTTAACCGCTTGACTAATTGTCTTTTCCGAAGAAGTATCTGCACCAACAACTGAGTATTCTTTGACACCATTAACGGTTGAACTCTTTACAGTATTTGGCATGTCCCAATCAGAACCATCTGCACCAGCGCCAGACATAATGTAATCCATCAACGCTTTGTATACACGAAGAGGGGTAAACTGTTGCTCACCAGATGCCAATGAATGTCCTTCTTCGTTTGGTTCATCATAACCTGTCCAAACGGAAATTGCGGCCGTCTTCGTAAAGCCAGTAAACCAAGCGTCTGAAGCAGATTTGTCTGGCATGTTCAATGAGTCATCATAGGCTGTAACACCAGTTTTACCAGCTTGCGCATAATCCGACGTGTTAATAATCTTAGCATATGAATCCGTAATTACTGACTTCATCATGTTCGTCAACATAAATGCGGTTGATGACTTCATTGCCGTGTCGCTTGAATTTTTAAATTCTTTCACAGCACCACTTTGATCGGTAATCTTTGAGATATACTGTGGCTTGTAATACTTACCACCGTTCGCAAATGCAGAGAAGGCAGCAGCTTCCTGCTCACTGGATACATCAATACCAATAGCACTTGAGGCAACTAGCTTATCACTATTAATCGGAATGCCTAATTTCTTTAGAAATGCTGAAGAATTATCATAGCCAACTTCTTGCAATGTCTTGATAGCTGGTATGTTTCGCGATTGGGCAAGTGCTTTACGCATGGTTATCTTACCTAGATAAGAACGGTCTGCATCATAGACTGGTGTATTAGTGCCAGGGTACGTATATGCTGAGTCATCAACAGAATGATTAGTTGACCAACTTAAGTTTTCAACTGCTGGTCCGTAATCAACCAATGGCTTAGCTGTTGATCCTGATGAACGATTTGTATTCGTTGCACGGTTTGAACCCTGGAGACCATTTTGCTTACGACCACCAATTTGGGCCATTACTTGTCCATTGCTTGGATTGGTAACAGTCAAACCTACCTGCATCAAATCGTCTTTCCATGACACATAATCATCTGTATTAGCAACATCATAGGCCCGTTGTTGCACATCAGAATCTAGATTAGTTTGTACGACTAAGCCATCTTTATTTAAGTCGTAACCTAAGCTAGTCAACTTGTTTCGTACAGATGTAATATACGCATCATCGACCTTAGCATCTTCACTTTCTGAATCAACTGCATCATGATCAGAAGTCAAACCAGTTTTGATTGATGTCTGACTATATTTCGTGGCATCTGACTGAGAAATCACATCATTATTTGCCATAGCTTTTAATACATCGTTACGGCGAGATGTGGCACCCTTAGGATTAGAGTAGGGATCATAACCAGATGGTGATTGAGGTAATCCCGCAAGCAATGCCATCTGTGGTACCGTTAATTCAGAAATGTCCTTATTAAAGTAATATTGTGCAGCGGTTTTCATACCGTATACACCGTTACCCATATATACCTTATTCATATAGAGGGTTAGTATCTGATTTTTCGAATATTGTTTCTCTAATTTAGTAGCCAACCAAGCTTCTTGTGCTTTACGCTTAAACGTTTGATCACTAGAATTAGTTGAAAATACTGTTAACTTAATTAATTGTTGCGTTAACGTTGATCCACCTTGAAGACCTAAGGAAGAACCTGTCACGTTAGCAAAGGCAGCCCCCAAAATACGACGAGGGTCTACACCATGATGTTTGTAAAAGCGACGATCCTCAATTGAGACAACTGCCATACGCATCTTTTTGGGAATCTCATTTTGCTTTGCCGTTTCTCGTTTTGATCCCGTTGAGTAGAAGACATCACCATCTTTATCTAAGAATTTAGTTTGTGATGTACCAACTAGCGCAGAATTAGTAACTTTAGGAGCCGAAGAAGCATAATATGCAAATAGTCCGGCACCCACAAAACCACCAACTACAATTAAAATAACTATCGTCCAAAATGTATACTTTAAAATACGCTTCCATTTGGAACCAGACTTTTTAGGCTTTGGCTGAGATGGCCGTTTATTATTTTTCGTGCTGTTACGTCCCCGTTCAACACGTGACATCTCTTCTGTCATACTAAGTTATCTCCTTTTTGTTCACGTCGTGCAAGAAGTTTATCCACTGCCACTAAATAGGGGGTAGTCGGACTGATTCTTTGCTCAATCAACTCACCTGATTTAACAACCGCTTCATATGGAATAGACTTTCTACCAGTAGCCTGATTGTCCCAGTATTGGAAAATGAGGTCTGCCCACACAACATAAGTTTCTTTTAAAACTGAAAATCTAATTATCATAAATGCCAATCCATGTTGTGCAGCAATGGCTTTCAAATGTTTGACTTGATGGTCATGGATATTATTTAACGGAAACGAACGTTTATGACTTGTTTCCTTAGCATCAAAATCAATATAATATCCTTTGTAGATGCCATTGTAATCTGTTGTTGAAGCTTGACTAAAATATGCTTCTGTAATTTTGGCTGCAGAACGAGCCGGATAATTTACATTAACAATTCGAATAGGCGTTGGTTTCTTATGGATAACCGCTTGCCCAGTTGCTAAGTAGTAACTATTCGCAGCATTTATATCAGTCTCTAATGACATTCCTCGCTTACTTTGCGAAACACCTTGGCTTACCCTTGGTTGTTTGAAAGATTTGCCGTTAAAGGAATGTCCGTTGGGATAATTAAAAGCCATGACACACTCCTATAATTAAACTTTATCTTTGTCATTATAACAAAAGTAGCGCAATAGTAACAGTTTCCGTAAACTGACTAAAAATATAAATACAGAAAGAGGTGCACGATTTAATGGATCGTATTTGGATAACTGGTTTCCGAAATTATGAATTAGGTATTTTTAACAATAAGGATCCAAAATTAACCATTATAAATTTTGCAATAAACAAACTTTTGACAAATGCCATTTATGACGATTGTAATTGGCTAATCACTGGTGGTCAGCTTGGTATTGAGCAGTGGGCAATTGAAGAAGCCTTAGATTTAAAGCAAACAAAGTTTCCAGACTTTCAAATTGCTTTAATGACACCATTTGTCGATTTTGGAAAAAATTGGAAAACAGATAAGCAAGAAAAACTAACTAAATTAAAGCAATCTGTCGATTTTAGTAGTTCTGTATTTAACACCCCTTATGAGGGGCCAAGACAACTAAAAGCGTACCAGCAATTTATGCTAGATCACACAGACAGGGCAATTATTTTCTATGATCGAGAGGCTGAGAATACGCGAGCTCGCTTTGACTATCAAGCGATGAAAAAATATGCTTCAGAACACAACTATCCGGTTATGTTAATTGATTTAGATCGATTACAAGATTATGCTGATGAATATCAAATGCAAAATTCTGATTATTTAGAATAAGAAATATTATTTTTTGCATAACTAACTTTGTCATCTATAAAGAAAGCTGGTAAACTAAGGTAAGAAGAAAACTAAGGAGTGCAAGTGATGGAAAACGTGCAACATACTCGTGAAGAAATTCTAAACAAGGATTTTAAGAAAACACGTATTGGTACCGGTTACGATATAACGGATGTAGATGCTTATTTAGATGAGATTATCTCTGACTATCAAGCTTTTCAAACTAATATTAGTGAATTAAATAATCAAAACCAAAAACTAAAGGATCAAGTTGCTGAATTAACAAAGCAAGTTTCAGCAGCTCCAACGACGACATCATCAACACCAAAAGCTTCGCCAGCTCCTGCTGTTAATACAAATATGGACATCTTAAAGCGTCTTTCGAATTTGGAACGCCGCGTATTTGGTGCTTCATCTGAACAATTTAAGAAAAATAAAGAAGCAGATAACGCAGATGATGATAAAGCAGAAGAAGTGGAAGATGTGATTGTTAAAGAAAATAGTACACAATCTGCTGAATAAGTGTATAATGGTTATTCGTGATGTGTTAGTGGGTGATTGCGTGTGGCTTATGCTGCATGAGGAAAGTCCATGCTCGCACTAACTGTGATGTTAGTAGTGTTCGCGCTAGCTGAAAAAATAAGGCTAGGCATTCAATGATTTGAATGATGGCCAGCCAAAGATCTAAGGATTTTATCTATGATTTAGTAAGCTGCTAAGGTGCCACAGTGACGAACCATCAAAGAAATGCGATGGATGGAACGCGGTAAACCCCACGAGCGGGCAACCCAAACTTTGGTAGGGGCGCTTGACCTAGCGAAAAGAAGTGATGGTCGGGGAAACAGAAATGTTTGAGATAGATGATTACCACCAAATAAAGATTGCCAATTTTTATTTGGAACAAAACATGGCTTACAGCTAATACATCAGGCAGCCGGCGTCCTTGTGGCGTCGGTTTTCTTTTTGCCCAAATTTTTAATCTCATTTATAATAAAAAGTATCAACTTGAAAAGAGAACTGAATATGAAAAACTTTAAATTAATGGCAACAATGGGTGCTGGTATGGAATCAGTAGTAGCCCGTGAGCTAAAAGAAATGGGCTATGCTACCGAAACAGAAAACGGACGTGTTTTATTTGATGGCACAGTTGAAGACATTTATCGCACAAACTTATGGTTACGTGTGGCTGATCGTATTAAAATAGTTGTGCAAGAATTTGATGCCAAAACTTTTGACCAATTATTCGAGAAGACAAAAGCTTTCCCATGGGAAGATTTATTACCTTATGATGCCAATTTCCCAGTAAATGGTCGTTCAAAGCACTCTATCCTACATTCTGTACCAACTGTGCAAGCAATTACTAAAAAAGCAATTGTTAAACGCTTATCTGAGGCTTATCACGCTCACAGTTATCTACCAGAAACTGGTCAACGCTATGTTTTGGAAACGGCAATCGATAAAAATCATGTCATGATTACCCTAGATACGACTGGTGACTCACTGTTTAAGCGTGGTTATCGTACCGAAAAGGGTGGGGCCCCATTAAAAGAAACCATGGCAGCCGCGTTGGTCAAATTAGCCCATTGGTTCACTGATAATCCATTTGTTGACCCAACAGCTGGATCAGGTACGATTGCCATTGAAGCTGCTTTGATAGGTCGTAATATCGCTCCTGGTTTAAACCGTGAGTTTGATATTACTGATTGGGACTGGTTTGATAAAAATATTGGTCAAACGCTAAAGGCACAAGCACGCAGTATGATTAATTTTGATGAACCCTTAGATATAACCGGCTATGATATCGACGAAAATATGATTGAGATTGCAAAAGCTAACGCTGAAGCTGCTGGTGTCGGCGAGGATGTAACATTCAAGCAATTAGCTGCAGCAGACTGGTCAACTGACAAAATCAATGGTGTCTTAGTTGCTAATCCACCTTATGGAGAACGACTTGGTGATGAAGATGCTGCCCGTCAACTTTATAGCCAAATGGGCCATATTTATAACAAGATGCCAACATGGTCTAAATATATTTTGACATCAGATGAAGAATTTGAAACTGCCTTTGGTAAAAAAGCAACTAAAAAGCGTAAGTTGTACAATGGTGCCTTAAAAGTTGACTTATACCAATATTGGGGTAAAAAAATTCGTAATTAATCAAGCGACATTTGCAATTCGAGAGGAGACAGACTATGAATCCGTTACTTGCGGGTATGAATGATAAGCAAGCTGAAGCTGTTAAAACAACAGAAGGGCCATTATTAATTATGGCTGGTGCGGGTTCTGGAAAAACACGTGTGTTAACCCATCGCGTAGCTCACCTGATAAAGGATTTAGATGTTTTGCCATGGCGTATTTTAGCAATTACATTTACCAATAAAGCTGCCCGCGAAATGAAAGAGCGTATTGGGCAACTAGTTGATGAAAATGATGCTAATGCTGTTTGGGTGTCAACTTTTCACGCCCTGGCGGTACGTATCTTGCGTCGAGACATTGATAAATTAGGATATAAAAAAGACTTTTCTATTATTGATGCTAGTGCCCAGCGTACTTTAATCAAGCGTACTCTAAAAGATCTTAACGTAGATATTGAAAAATATACGCCACGTTCAGTTCTGGGGGCTATTTCTAATGCTAAAAATGTCATGGAAACACCTGAAGAGTATGCTAAAAAAGCATCCGGTCCATTTGAAGAAATTGTTGGAAAAACATACAAAGAATATCAGCATCGTTTAGCTTTAGCCCAGTCATTAGACTTTGATGACTTGATTATGCTAACAATTGAGTTACTACACAAAGACCAAGAGGTACTTAGCTACTATCAAGAAAAATTTCTTTATGTGCATGTCGATGAGTACCAGGATACTAACGATGCGCAATATGAACTAGTGACATTACTTGCTGCTAAGCACCGTAATTTGGCAGTTGTTGGTGATTCTGATCAATCAATTTATGGTTGGCGTGGTGCGAACATGCAAATTATTTTGAATTTCAGTAAAGAATATCCTGATGCCAAAACAGTTATGCTGGAACAAAATTATCGATCAACGCAAACAATTCTGGATGCTGCTAATGCGGTGATTCGTCATAATAATGAACGAATTGCCAAAAAGCTTTGGACAGATAATGGTGAAGGTGAAAAAATCACCTATTATCGTGGTCAATCCGATCGATCAGAAGCACTTTTTGTTATCAAAGAAATTCGTGATGCGGTTAATTCGCAAAAATATGACTACAAAGATTTTGCCATCCTATATCGAACTAATGCACAATCACGTGGTGTCGAAGAGGCACTAGTTAAGGCAAATATGCCTTATACTGTTATTGGTGGTTCTAAGTTCTATGATCGTAAAGAAATTCGCGATATTTTGGCCTATTTGTCATTAGCCACAAATCCCGCAGATAACGAAAATTTCTTGCGTATTGTTAATGAACCTAAACGTGGTATTGGGCAAACTTCTCTAGAGAAGCTACGCCGCTTTTCTTTGGAAAAAGGTTGGACGTTATTAGATAGTGCAGCTAACGCAGCTCTAATTCCTAGTCTTTCTGCAAGAGCAGCCAATAAATTAACCGATTTTGCGACAATGATGGCAACATTTATTGAACAAATGTCGTTTGATTTGAGCTTGACTGATTTGACAAAATCTATTTTAGAGAAATCAGGCTATGAGGCACAACTTAAGAAGTCACCGACGCCAGAAAATGAGGGACGTCTAGAGAACTTGTCTGAATTTTTGTCAGTTACTGAAGAATTTGATAAAAATTATGAACCAACTGACGAAAGCATCTCAAAATATGTTGATTTCTTAGGTGAATTAGCCTTAGTTTCTGATTTAGACAATGTTGATGAAAATAGTAATAATCAAATCACGTTGATGACACTGCATGCGGCAAAAGGATTGGAATTCCCTGTCGTCTTTCTTGTTGGTATGGAAGAAAACATTTTCCCATTATCAAGAGCAGCTGCAGATGATGAACAACTTGAAGAAGAACGTCGATTGGCTTACGTTGGAATTACACGTGCCAAAGAAAAACTATTTTTAACAAATGCTTATTCAAGATTACTGTATGGTCGAACAACAAGTAACCCAGCTTCTAGATTCATTGATGAAATTGATGCACAATTAATCAATGAAAAATACGATGGTACTGGTTTCCAACCTACAAATCGTGAAAAGGATTTGCCATTTAACAAACGTTCTGTACCTGCACAAGGCGTCACTTTTAGTGGTCGTAAACGACAACAACCACTGCAACGTACCAGTCAATCAAAGCCAAACGTTACAAATACTGGCGCTGAGAAAAAAGATTGGGTAATCGGTGATGCAGTGCAACACAAAAAGTGGGGTATCGGTCACGTTATCAAAATTACAGGTGAGGGTGAAGATAAAGAATTAGATATCGCTTTTCCAGATCAGGGTATTAAGCGTCTATTAGCTGCCTTCGCGCCAATCAGTAAAGTTGAAAAATAGACAGGAGATCGATCATGACAGAGGTTGCACAAATGGACTCAACTGAAGCTGCTGAGCAAATAGAAAAATTACAAAAGCAGTTACAACAATGGGCGAAAGAATATTATGAAAATGATGCACCAACTGTTGAAGATTCTGAGTATGACCAAGCTTATAAAAATTTACAAGAGCTTGAGACAGCCTTTCCAGGATTAGTCAGTCCGGATTCTATAACACAACAAGTTGGTGGACATAAAACAAAGTCAGAACTACCCAAAGTTGTACATGAAGTACCAATGCTCTCCTTGGGTGATGTCTTTTCATTTGATGAATTGACTAACTGGATGGTAACCACTCAAAAATCATTTATCGAAAAGCTAAGCTACAATGCAGAGTTAAAAATTGATGGTTTGGCAATAAGTTTGGTATATGACAATGGTAAGCTGGTACAAGCTTCCACACGTGGTGATGGAAACATTGGAGAAGATGTCACCAACAATATTCAATACGTCAATGACATACCTAAACAGTTAAACGAACCATTGTCCATTGAAGTTCGTGGTGAAATATACATGCCTAAACAGGCCTTTGTTAGCTTAAATGAAAGTCGTGAACGTGAAGGTTTGCCAACCTTTGCAAATCCACGTAATGCAGCAGCTGGTTCACTGCGCCAATTGGATCCACTCATCACGAAGCAACGTAAATTGTCAGCATTTCTTTATCAGGCAATTGATGCAACACAAATTTTAAATGTTACCTCGCAATCTGAATTACTAGAGCGACTACGTGATTTAGGACTACCGACAAATACTACAAATGCTGTCGTGACTAATATAGAAGATGTTGAAAATTATATCGTGTCGCAAACCGATAACCGTGACTCACTATCATATGGTATCGATGGCATTGTGATTAAGGTTAATCATTTAGATTATCACGAAGAGTTGGGGAACACAGTTAAAGTGCCAAAATGGGCAATTGCATACAAATTTCCACCTGAAGAGGCAGAAACAGTTGTTCGTAATATCGAATGGACCGTTGGACGTACAGGTGCGGTTACGCCGACTGCAGTCATGGACCCAGTCCAATTAGCAGGAACAACAGTTTCTCGAGCCTCGCTACACAATGCTGATTATTTGCAATTAAAAGATATTCGTATTGGTGATACCGTAACGCTCCATAAAGCAGGTGATATTATTCCCGAAGTCGGGAAGGTTATCATCAACCAACGACCAGATACAAGTGTCGTCTATGAATTACCGAATGATTGCCCAGCTTGTCATCAATCACTTGTGCATGTTGATGGTGAAGTTGCCCTAAGGTGTATTAATCCAGCTTGTCCTGCACAAGTACAAGAATCATTGACTCATTTTGCTTCGCGAAACGCTATGAATATCGATGGATTAGGTCCAAAAATCATTTCACAATTATTAGTAAATGGATTGATTACGAAAATAACCGATTTATATCGCTTACGCTATGATGACTTGATCAATTTAGATAAATTCGGTGACACGGCCGCAAATAACTTATTAAATGCCATCAATTCATCCAAAAGCAATTCTGTAGAACGTTTATTATTTGGTTTAGGTATTCGAAACGTGGGTGCAAAGGCTGCTAAAATAATTGCGGCAAAATTTGGTAATTTAACTACAATATCGGAAGCAACAGCTGACGATATTGCCCAACTACCCGGTATGGGATTAACAATTGGCGACAGCATTGCGCAATATTTTGCAACAGAACAAGCAAAACAATTATTAAATGATTTTGTAAATCTTAATGTTAACCTAGAATTTACTTCTCAAACAGCAACTATCGATAATCCATTGTTCTCAGGTAAAAAAATTGTATTAACTGGTGCATTATCTCTATTTTCAAGACGTGATGCGTCAGCATGGCTAGAGTCACAAGGTGCTACGGTAGCAAGCTCAGTTTCTAAAAAAACAGACTTGTTGATTGTGGGTGAGAATGCCGGCTCTAAACTTACAAAAGCCCAAGATTTAGGCATTGAAATTTGGTCAGAAAAACAATTGCGTGATACTATGGATAGTAATCAATAAATTTCTAAGCGAAACGCGGTTTAGATTAAAGGAGAACACGTATGCGTGCAGTAAAATGGCTTTCTACCATTGGTGTTGTTGCGGTGTTGATTGCAGCACTAGTCTTCTTTGGAAACTTCTTCTCTAAGAATTCTTCCTCAGTTTCAAATTCTAATAATAGTGGCAAGACAACAACCACGGCAACAAAATCAAGTAGTTCAAAAAAGGGAATTCAGATAACTGAAAAAAATAACAACTCATCTTATCAAACAGTGATTAAAAATGGTCGTTATTTAACGAGTAAAGCCAGAGGTGTTTCTGCAACCCAACAAAACAACACCTATAACCAAGTTAGTTTTGAAAACGGGCTACAAGACTTTGCAAAGGAACATTTTAGTACTTCTAAGTATATTTTCCAAGAAGGACAGTATTTAACAACTGATACGGCGAATAATTGGTTAGACCGTAAATCAAACGATAACCCAACTGGTTTAAATCCTGCAGATAATGGTAAAACCGATAATAGTCGTAATCCAATCTACTTACAAACGATTGAAGAGCAAGACTTTATGACTAAAGATGGTAATAATTTGAAGTTAAACGGAATTGTTCTTGGACTTGCTATGAATACACAAGACACTTACCAAAAAGAGCAATATGGTTCTAATTATACGCAGGACATCAGCAATTCTGATCGTATTCAACAAGGTAAGCAAATGGCCCATGAAGTTGTTAAACGGTACCGTAAAATGAATGGCATCAGCAATGATATTCCGATTTATGTTGCCATGTATTCGCAATCAAAGGATGATTCACTAGCCGGTGGTAGCTTCTACAGTTGGAATGTTTCAAAGTCAGGTAACAACCTTGGTAGTTGGACAGATATTAAGGATCAAACCGTTGTATTACCTATGCAAACTGGCACTGACAATGAGAAGTCTGTCGCAACAAAGTTAAATAAAAGTTTCACTAGCTTCTCAGAAAATATTCAAAGTTTCTTCCCTAATCTATCTTCAGTTACCGGACAGGCATCATACGAAGGTAATAACTTAAAGGGATTGGTGGTTGACGTTTCAACACAATTCTATTCAGCAACTGAAATAGAAAGTTTTGCTAATTATATCGCACAGAGTGCACCTAATTATCTACCAACAGGTGTACCTGTAAAGATTAAGATCGAAGCTTCAACTGGTATGCAAGCATACTTAATTCAGGGATCAGATGATAGTAAATACAAGGTTACTATCCTAAACTCATATTAATACAGTGAAAGAGCCACAGTGATGTGGCTTTTTTTCTTGCTTTTCTATACACTTAACAGTAATATGATACAAATGTATATTTTATGAGGAGGCATATACTAATGGGAATGCATCAATATTTATCAGGATTGAATGAGTTAGAGATGATTACTCGTGCGCCAGGATATTTTAAATACCAACCACATTCGGTTGCAGCTCATTCTTGGAAAGTAACTGAGGCAGCTCAATTTCTTGGAGATATTGAAGAGGCACATGGCAAAGACGTTGATTGGCGTATGTTATATGAAAAGGCATTGAATCACGATATTACAGAACGTTTTATCGGTGATATCAGAACACCCGTTAAATATGCATCATCTACTTTGAGACATATGCTTGCCGATGTTGAAGACACTTTGTCTGATAATTTCATTAATACTGAAATACCTGAAGAGTTACAAGATGTCTATACCCGTCGGTTACATGAAGGTAAAGACGATACTCTAGAAGGTCGCATTCTTTCAGTTGCAGATAAAGTTGATTTGCTATATGAAGCATTTGGTGAATTACAGAAGGGGAACCCCGAACCTGTATTTACAGAAATCTATAAAGAAAGTCTTGAAACAATTTTCGCTTTCCGTGATATGCCAAGTGTCGCTTACTTCATCAAAGAAGTATTACCTGAATTACTCAACGAACATTTTCCCGGTTCTGAAAAATTACAACGTATTTATATCGGTATTTTTAATGCTGATTAGTTTGTTATAATAGTGTTAGTAGTTTGCAAATTAGAATTAATAAGAGCAGCTGCAGGATATGAACTAAATCAGCTGCTCTTTTATTTTTAGCAAGAAAGTAGGATAGCATAAATGTTTAATCGTGATACTGATAATGAATACGATTTAGTTTCGAAATATCAACCCACCGGTGATCAACCTGAGGCGATTAAAAAATTAGTCAACGGTTTAAAAAATGGTATCAAAGAACAAGTCTTACTAGGTGCTACCGGAACGGGGAAGACATTTACTATTTCAAATGTCATTGCACAAGCAAATAAACCAGTTTTAGTATTATCACACAACAAAACCTTGGCGGGACAATTATACGGTGAATTTAAAGAATTTTTCCCAAATAATGCTGTTGAGTACTTTGTTTCTTACTATGATTACTATCAACCTGAGGCTTATGTTCCTTCATCAGATACTTATATTGAAAAAGATTCATCCATTAATGATGAGATTGATAAGCTCCGAAATTCCGCAACTGCATCGCTACTAGCACGGAACGACACAATTGTGGTTTCATCAGTTTCGTCAATCTTTGGTTTAGGTAGCCCAGAACAATATTATGACCATGTTATTAATGTCCGTGTTGGAGATATTTTAGAAAGAAATGATCTCATGCATCGGTTAATAGATATTCAATTCCAACGTAATGATATTGATTTTCAACGTGGACGCTTTCGTGTTAGAGGTGATGTTTTAGAAGTATTCCCGGCATCATCTGATGCTAAAGCACTGCGAATTGAATTTTTTGGGGACGAGGTAGATCGTATTCGCGAAATTGATGCGCTTACCGGAGAAATAACTGCTGAACTAGATTTGGCAACAATTTTCCCAGCAACGCACTTTATGACAAATGATGCAATTCGTGAGCGTGCTTTAAAAACAATTCAAGCCGAATTAGATGACCAGTTGCAAAGTCTTGAAAAAGATGGCAAATTACTTGAGGCACAACGCCTTAAGCAACGAACTGAATATGATATTGAAATGATTCGAGAAATGGGGTTCACCACCGGTATTGAGAATTACTCACGTCATATGGATGGTCGTAAACCTGGTGAACCACCATTCACATTGTTAGACTTCTTCCCAGATGATTTCATCATTATCGTCGATGAGTCCCACGTTACGATGCCACAAGTTCGTGGTATGTATAAAGGTGACCGTGCTAGAAAAGAAACCTTAATTAATTATGGTTTTCGACTACCATCAGCCCTTGATAACCGACCATTGCGCCTCGAAGAGTTTGAAAACCATGTTAACCAAATTATTTACATGTCTGCTACACCAGGTGACTATGAAAATGAACGTGTACCAGAAGAGAACGTCGCCCAACAAATCATCCGTCCAACTGGGCTACTTGATCCTGAAATTGAAGTCCGGCCGGTTATGGGACAGATCGATGATTTAATTGGTGAAATCAACAAACGCGTTGCTAACGAAGAACGTGTTTTTGTAACCACCTTAACCAAGAAAATGGCTGAAGACTTAACTGACTATCTAGAAGACGTTGGTATTAAGGTCAAGTATCTACATTCAGACATTAAAACTTTAGAACGTACGGAAATTATTCGTGATTTACGAATCGGTAAATTTGATGTGTTAGTTGGAATTAATCTATTACGTGAAGGAATTGACGTTCCTGAAGTATCATTGATCGCCATTCTAGATGCGGATAAAGAAGGCTTCTTACGTAATACCCGGTCGTTGATTCAAACAATTGGTCGAGCAGCACGTAATGAAAATGGTCATGTAATTATGTATGCAGATTCTGTTACCGCTTCAATGCAATCGGCTATGGATGAGACATCTCGCCGTCGTCGTATTCAAATGCAATATAACGAAGAACATAACATTACGCCACATACCATTAAAAAAGATATTCGAGACTTGATTTCTGTTAGCCATGACGTGGATAATGATTCGAAAGAAGAGGGTAGCTTTACTGATGTTGCCTTTAAAGACATGGCACGTGATGATCAAAATGCCATGATTGCCAATCTTGAAGACCAAATGCGCGCTGCTGCCAAGCGCCTTGACTTCGAAGATGCTGCTAATCTACGTGATGCTGTCATGGAATTAAAATTACAAATAGGCAAATAATATATTTAAACTAATTAAAACGCCCCATAAGTATTAAGCTTTTATCGCTAATACTTATGGGGCGTTTTGTATAAATGTGTATTTTTTATTTAATTAGTTGCACTTAAACTATCATTCAAAATTTTTATTTTCTTAGTTGCAACCCATAACAAAAGACCAGCCAACACAGTAATAAAACCAATGATCAAAAAGTAGGCAACTTCTGTATCAGGTGAATAAAGCTTTACTAATTGTGCATTAGCAGCTTGTGCAGTAGCATCTGATAAATTCCAAACTGTTAACATTTGCGCTTGGAATGCAACTGGTGCCATTTTCGCTGATGCTGATAAACCAACTGGCGAAATCAGCATCTCTCCAACTTCAACTAATGCCCAAGAGGCAACTAACCACAGTGGATTGAAATGATTGTTTACACCAAATAGCATTCCTGGGAATGCCATCCATACGTATGATAATCCTGCAAATACTAGACCCAAGGCAAATTTTACGCCAGTTGCTGGTTGTTTATCACGTAATTTTTTTGACCAAAGCCAAACGAAGAAAGGCGTGAAAAGCATAATAAACAATGGATTTAGTGACTGAAACCAAGAAGCTGGGATACCATGTAGAGCCGTTTGATTTGCTGCAAATAGTGCCAGAACAACTGATCCTTGTTCTTCAATAATCCAGAACAACATAGCAGCAATAAACAATGGAATATAAGCAATGACTTTACGACGTTCAAATTTTGTTGTCTTACTTGACGTCAGCATGACGACAAAGTAAACAACCGGTACCAAAATAGCCACAGCAGTTAACACATTAATAATCGAGTCAATATTTAATGCATCTGAAACCTTTAAAGTAAATAAGATTAAAATAATTGCAATAAGTATCAGGCCAAGTTTCCAACCTAATGATTTCATTTCTTCAGTTTGTAATGGTGATGGCGCTTTTCTTGACACATTACTTAAATGCTTACGTCCATCAACCGTATATTGAACTAAACCAATAAACATACCAATGGCTGCTAATGAAAAGGCAACATGAAAGTTAACGTTAACTTGGAACCAGCCTACCAAAATAGGTGAGACAAAGGATCCTAAATTAATACCAAAAACATAAATAGAAATCCTGCGTCTCGACGTTCATCATCCTTATCATAAAGATTTCCAACCATCGTAGCAACATTAGGCTTCAATAATCCTGTTCCTAAGGTAATTAGGACAATAGAACCAAAGAGGCCTGGTGCTCCAAGTGGCATTGATAAAGCAATGTGACCAAACATAATGAGCACACCACCGTAAAATACTGTCCGCCAAGAGCCTAAGATACGATCTGCCAAATAGCCACCAATTATACCTGATAGGTAAACCATCGATCCATAAATGGACATAATTGCTGCACCAGTTACCGCGTTAAATCCTAGGCCACCTTTATCAGCAGCGTATATCATATAAAATAACAGTATGGCTCGCATACCGTAATATGAAAAGCGCTCCCACATTTCAGTAAAGAACAAAGTCATTAAGCCTCGTGGTTGACCGAAAAATGAGGCGCTATCTTTCTGATTCATCAAAAAAACCTCACTTCACATTAAAAAATGTGCATATTTATTCTAAAAAACGAACGTTTGTAATTTTACGCTCATTCAAAATGAAAATCAATTGCATAATTAACCACGTGAAGAGGAGGTGAACTACATCACTACTTTAAGATTTAAACGATCAAAATATGTTTATATCGCTAACAAATCCTTGACTAAGAATTAAAAAAAGCTGAGACATTTTTTGTCCCAGCCTGTTCAACATATTTATTTTTTATTTTTTGGAAAAGCAGCCAGAGTGTCTGTAATTCGTGTCTGTGCCTCGTTAATGCGATCAAGATGTGGTTTATTTTTAAAATCTAATTTTTTAAGTTGAACTTGTAAATCGCTCGCCAATTCATTAATATCACTAACAGAATCTTGGATATCTGACACTGACTTTTTTATCGAATTAACAGCATCTTTTTCACCTTTAACTGCATTTTTCAAATCGTGAAATCGTATTTTTGCTTTTTCAAACATAAATTAATCCCTTTCAAATTGTTCAGCAATCTTTTGTGCTCTTTCTTGATAGATTTCTTCTGTCATCTTATCACTATTATCTAGTACAGGGATATCATAACCATCATCAACATAACGTGGTAATAAATGAAAATGTGAATGGAAGACTGATTGACCAGCAGCTTCACCATTATTATTAATGATATTTAATCCAATAATTCTATCATCACTTGCTTTAATTGCACGCGCAATTTTAGGAAGAACACCTAATACACGCGTAGCTAGTTCTTCATCATATTCATAAATATCAGCAACATGTTTCTTAGGAACAACTAGCGTATGACCAGGGGTTGCTTGCGTCAAATCTAAAAATGCTAATACATCATCATCTTCATATACCTTATATGAAGGAATCTCACCATTAATTATCTTATCAAATACATCTGACATCTTATATCCCTCCTCTAACTTTACCTACATTATACAGTTAATTATAATTTCTGTCTGGTATAAATAATGATATGTTTTTTGGTAAAATAGAATAAACAATAGAAATACAGGTATATATCATGAGCTTAGAAATTAAAAACTTATCTGGCGGATATGGCAAACTAACCGTTTTGAAGGACATTTCATTTACCGTTCCCGATGGTACATTGACTGCCTTAGTCGGTCTAAATGGCTCTGGAAAATCAACAACGATCAATCATATTATTGGGCTACTACAACCGAAGCAGGGTAGTATTATCCTCAATAATTTGCTATTGAACCAAGAGCCTGTTACCTATAAATCACAACTTGCATACATCCCTGAGCAACCAGTCGTATATGAAGAACTCACCTTAAAAGAACATCTTGAATTAACAATTGCTGCTTATCATTTAGATGAAAAAATTGCTTGGCAAAGGGCCGAAGAGCTGTTAAACACCTTTCGACTGAACGATAAATTAACATGGTTCCCAACGCATTTCTCAAAAGGTATGCGTCAAAAAGTAATGATTGTCATGGCTTTTATTACAGATGCAAAATTATTCATCATTGATGAACCATTTTTAGGTTTGGATGTCATTGCCGTCAATGATTTATTAAAATTAATTGATAGTCGAAAAAAAGAAGGGACTAGTTTTTTACTTACGACACATGTTTTAGACACGATCGCAGGTCATGCTGATCAATTTGTCTATCTTAAGGATGGCGAAGTAGCTGCTGCAGGTGCAGCAAGTGAATTTACGAAACTCGTACCAGAATTAGCCGTAAGTAAGGAATAATGTCAATGAAATTAACTCATCTATTTAAAGATCGCATTGCGAAGAGGTGGCAACAGTATCTCAAATACCTCAGATATGTTTTTAATGACCATGCTGTATTAGCATTGTTTATTTTAGCAGGAGCAGGCGGTCTAGCGTATCAATCACTATGGCAAAATGCACCTATCAATATGTGGACCAAAAGCATACTGCTTATTGTTATTTTAGTGACCTTCATTTTTTTCAAAAACCCAACCAATTTCATCAAACAGGCAGATCCAACGGCCTTACTAGGAGACGAAACGGTTCTACGTACGCTACTAAAACAAGCAACAATATATAGTATGATTGTTAATGGTATCGTTGAAGGGATTTTGTTAGTCGCATTGTGGCCGATGATGTTTCACTTACTCACAAATTCACTAACGTTAATTTTAATTTCAACTGTGATTTTAATTGCATTAAAAATATTGCTTACCTATATTATTGCAAGTAAGCAGCGTCTATTTCCAGATGCAAAGGGTTCAAAATTAATCAATTGGCGTCATCTGGTTACGACAGAAGAAAATCATCAGTTCATCGTCTTATCATTTTATAATCTATTTATTGATGTACCAGGAATTACACCAAAAATTAAGCGGCAATCTTGGGCTGATTCATTCATTAAAGTTTGGGGCAGACATAGTCGTAATCCACTGACTACTCTCTATGTCACAGCATTTATCCGCCGAACACAATATGTTAAACTATGGTTCCGTCTGACTATTTTCGGTAGCCTGGCTGCCTGGTTCACTACGGGGTGGCTACAAACAATTCTATTGATAATATTGTTTTATTTACTAGTGTTACAGTTAATGCCACTAAGCAATCTGCACCAACATATCGTCTTTAACTTTCTATATCCAATCACAAGCCGCCAACGCATACAAGCATTTCAGTACGCCATCTTACCATGGCTAGTGATAACCCAGTTAATCTGGCTAATCATTGCATTTGTGGCTACTACTAGCATTAATTTGTTGTTACAAAACCTAATTTGCCTTGTCGTCATAGGGGGCGTTTTGGTATTCTTGTATACGAAACAAAAAATAAATAAAAGCACACAAAGGAGAATTACTCGTGCGTTTAAGAAATAAAAAATGGGCACAACCATGGTTAGAAAGTCATACAGATCTCGTGATCAATCAAGACCGAGCTGTCTCATTAAAGGGTAATTGGCAAAGCGTTTTTGAAAAAGAACAGCCTTTGCAAATTGAAATTGGTACTGGTAAGGGGCAATTCATTATCGGTATGGCCAAAAAATACCCAGAAATTAATTTCATTGGTATGGAAATTCAGGAAGCTGCAATAGCCGTTGCTGGTCGAAAAGCGGATGAAGATGAAGCATTATTGCCAAACTTAAAATTTATCTATGGTGATGGTGCGGGAGTAGATACTTACTTTACTAAGGGTGAAGTCAGCAAGCTATTTTTGAATTTTTCTGATCCTTGGCCAAAAAAACGTCACGAATCGCGACGTCTCACGTATAAATCATTCCTAAAAAGCTATCAAGCTGTACTCCCTGAAGGCGGTGAAGTTGAATTCAAGACCGACAATCGAGGACTTTTTGAATATTCACTTTATTCCTTCGCTAACTTTGGTATTCGTTTTGAGCCAACCAGTATATCTTTAAACTTACATGAAGATGACGATAAGATGGCTGACAATGTCGAAACCGAATATGAACATAAATTTGCATCTCAAGGGTACCCAATTTACAAATTTGTTGGTTCATTTAAATAATGTCATGATAAAAAGACCTACGACTAACTCGATGTTTAAAAATCTATGTTAATCATGGGTCTTTTAATTTTATTTATTAATTTGGCATATCGACAGGTTCCTCTGTCATAACGGTAATCGTAACTGAATCTTTACCAGCATCCCATTGGGCTTCTGCACCAGTATTCGTTAATTGCTGAATTGCTTGTGCCAAAAACCCAGCCTCTAGTGCAAAAATTGCATTAGGATGCTTACGCAATCTTTCATCAATAACAGGACCATTTAGTAACCATTTTTGCTCAGACGATTTTTGATCAGTATTGGTAAGATAACCAAATCCCGCTGACATGAAGAAATTTTGAATTTCATTAATTCCTGCGAGTTGAAACTCGCTTGCAATTGATTTGCCGGCCCAATATGTAATCTCAGATTGGTCCTCTTGTAATAATTCAGGTAATAGATGATCGCGTAATAATACTAGTGAAAAGATGTCAAATTCCTGGACTTGTCGTGATTCTGTCATTTTTTACTCCTTTTAACGTACAAAACTAATTATAGTGTATTCCAGCTTAATTTGCCAACAGTTTACATGAGTGTTACAATTATGTTCTTGAAAGGATGGAGTTTTACATGGTTTTACCGTATAGTCCACTAAATAACAGTACACTAGGTTTAGTTACTGGTGATTTAATAGCACAACGGCAAGTTGATGGTAAGCGAACATCATGGAGTGGAGACTCCGCTTTAACTTTAGCAACAATCAGCAGTTTATCATATGGATATAATCTAACTGACATGATGGATCGGTATCTGAGTTGGTATCAGTCTGGTGAATACACTAATCACGCTGAAAAACCAATCGCAGTCGGTAGTACAACAACATTTGCGTTAGATAAGTATGAACGGACAAGTGACCCCTTTAATTCAGGGGGACGTGAAATGTCAGACAATGGTAACGGTGCATTAATGCACATTACCCCCGTCGTACTATACTTACGGGCACAGTACGGTGAAGACTTTGCCTCTCATGCACCAGCGATGTTAATGTTACACCAAATCACTGGTTTGACCCATAATCATCCCCAGTCACTAATTGCCAGTGGCTTATATGCGATGCTTGTCAATAATTTGTTACAAAATATGCCACTTATTGAAGCAGTGGATCTAGCTGTCAGTAGTTCATATGAATATTACTCACAGCATCAAATCTTTGCTCAATTTTTACCAGCATTCCAAGCTCTTAATAAACCTGACTTAAAGAGCGAGTCTGCCAATTCATTGCGCACATCAGGTTATGTTGTTGATACACTAGAAGCGACTATTTGGGTTATACTAAATAGTACAAGCTTTGAAAGTGCAATATCACTTACAAAAACTTTACCAGGCGAGTCAGAGCGCATTATGCCACTTGTGGGTGCATTAGCGGGCATACTATACCATCAAGAATTTCTTGATGCGTATCAAACAAATGATAAAGAATTAGAATTAGTGATGGAAACACTGCACCTAGCAAATAAAAGCCATAATTTTAATTAATTCTGTTGCAAAAAAGATGGCGAAATTGGCCATCTTTTTTTTAGTCATTTTAGAGGCTCTGTGTCAAATAGCGTGAAAAACAGTAAAATCGATTAATTAGGTTTGTGAAAAGCGACTGTGAATCTGACAGATTATGTCAGATTCATGGTCGTGTTTTTTGTTAATAAGTTAATGAAGTTTAATTTAATTTTGTGACGATTAAATATTTTTTTACCTATTATTAAAAAATAAA
>NZ_JAMXDB010000069.1 GCF_024718545.1 Weissella fangxianensis | reverse complement strand
TATATCTATTACTACAATAATAAACGGATTAAAACAAAACTGGCCGGAAAAACTCCGGTTCAATACCGAAATCTTTCCGACCAGTTAGTTGCTTAAACTTCTCTCCAATTTTTGGGGTTCAGTTCAATCTGTGCTTTTGTTGGTTTTAGAGTGTAAAACACTTGTTATCACACTCTTCATAAACGCGATAAGTTACCAGTCCATCAAAAATAAGCGATAAATATGTCACACACCTACGCAGTCGCTCCGACGGTGCGCCAAATTTATCACTTATTTTGGATTTCAAAACGGTAACTTATCAGCTCTCTTTAAACGTGCTCCTACAAGCAGCATTCCTTATATAAGTCCAATTTTGACCCAGCCGCTTTGCAGCGTCAAGGCACAAAACAGGCCTTATACCGGAATGCTAAACGCTTGTTATCACACTCTCTTATTTACTCAAACTCTTCGTATTCATTTGGATCTTGACCATCGATACGACCGTCTTCTTGATTTAGTTCGTTGATTGCTGCGATTTCGCTGTTTTCTAATGCAAAATCGAAGACATCCAGATTTTCGCGTTGGTGAGCTGGATTAGCTGAACGTAGAACTGGAATAATACCGCGGTCAATATGCCAACGTGTAATAATTTGACTTGTTGACTTACCATATTTGTCGGCAATCTTTTTGACAACTGGTTCCTTTAATGCTGAACTACCACGGCCAAGTGGGCTCCAAGCTTCAACCTTGATACCACGGCGTAGATTTTCTAAGACATTGTCTTCTTGGACCCAATATGGGTGAATTTCAATTTGGTTAACTGCTGGCTTAACACCAGTTTCTTCAATAATACGATCTAGATGTTCAGGCTCGAAGTTAGACACACCAATAGAGCGAATCAAACCTTGCTTTTGTGCATCAACTAAAGCTTGCCAAGCTTCAACATATAAACCACGCTTAGGTAATGGCCAGTGGATGATATACAAATCAAAGTAATCGATTCCCATGCGGGCTAATGACTCTTGGATAGCATCTCGAGCGCTTTCATAGTCATGGTATTTACCTGGTAACTTTGAGGTAATGAAAAATTCTGAACGTGGCACGCCAGAATAACGGATTGCTTTACCAACAATTCCTTCATTGTCGTAATTAGTAGCTGAATCAATGAGACGATAACCACTTTTAATTGCTGCCAGAATTTGTTGGAATCCTGCGCCACCTTTAAGTTGATAGGTACCAAGACCCAAACTAGGTAATTGATGACCATCATTCAATGTAATACTTGGAATTGACATAAAAAGCCTCCTTATTAATCTAAGTTTACTTTCGCATTTAAAATGATAATTTGCAAGTAGTTGCTATCGCATTATTCCATAACTAACGGTAACATAGTATTAGTGATTTTATTGGAGGAACAAAGATTGTGAAAAAAGGATTTCACTTTGGTAAGTGGGTATTAATTGTATTTGCCATTATGATGCTACTCCTGGGTATCTATTCATTATTTGATGTGTTTATCGATCAGGTCATTTGGTATCATTTGGCGGTACTTATTTTATTTCTCATTATCGGGTTTACTAGTCGAACAAAGGAAAGATGGCTGTATTTTGCGACAGCAGTCATTTGGTTGATCAATGTTAGTTGGGACTTAATTCGTTTATTTTAAGTTGAAAAAGGGGGTGAAAAATATGATTTCAATACCATTATCAGAAGAACTAACGGTATCAGCAGATAAACTGTTGCAACAACATTTATTGATTGTGGGTGCGACTGGCAGTGGTAAATCGACAAGCGCCATGACGATTTTGCATGACTTAATGGCTCAAAATCAGACAACCATGATTATTGATCCAACTGGCGAATATACGCATCTACCAAATGCCGTTGTCGCCAAGTTAGGTTACAATGCTTACATTGATTATGAGAAGTTAACCGGTCAGGATTTAAACTTACTGTTTGGGGTGGACGATCCTGAAATACAGGAAAAATTATCAGATGCACTCGACAGTTTAAAAATTCAAAAAAACATTGTGAAACAACCAGGGGTCTATACGAAAATTAATCGTACATGGGATGATTTTGAAAAAGATATGCACCAACTGTATCACTACCCACAACCAGTTGACCTAGGATTGTTGCCAGAACAACTTCGGCAAGAATATGCTGTGCCAGTTGATAACTTTGACGTCATCGGTCAGAAGATTGATGAAAGTGGCTTTACAAAATGTCTGCCATTAATTCGACGTATTAAGCGTTTAACTAGCCAGCAGCGTTTTCAGCAGCTCTACCATATGCCTTTACCGGAAGATGAACCAGCGCCAGCCAATATGCAAACGGATGTCATGTATTTATTGCGATTGTTTGCTGGTCATCGCAGTGATCATAAGATTTTGGTGATTGATTGTTCATTGTTTGCGGATAATCTGGCAATGGGGAAAGTCATTGTTTCATTACTAACGACGTCATTGTTGCGCGAAAAGCAACAACTAAAACATAGTGTCCCGGTTACTTTGTTGATTGATGAAGCTCATCGTTATGTGATGGCTGACGATTTGACAAGTAATGGTATTTTTAGAATTGCTCGTGAAGGTCGCAAGTCGGGATTGTTTTTAATGTTAACAACGCAAAGCCCGCTTGATTTACCAGCATCGCTATTAGGTCAGTTCGGTCACTACTTAGTTCATCAATTAAATACGAGTAGCGAACTGGCACAGTTACCGGCATTACAAGATTATGGTCAACAAATTGCTCACCAAAATGTTGGGCAGGCATTATTAGCAGGCAATAATTTTGTACCACCACAGATGATTGATATGTTATTGATTGCTGAAATGAATCATCAGACGACGACACCACAATTTTTTTAATGACAAAAAGAACGTGCTGAACTGAACCCCAAAAATTGGAGAGAAGTTTAAGCAACTAGCTGGTCGGAAAGATTTCGGTATTGAACCGGAGTTTTTCCGGCCAGTTTTGTTTTAATCCGTTTATTATTGTAGTAATAGATAT
>NZ_JAMXDB010000068.1 GCF_024718545.1 Weissella fangxianensis | reverse complement strand
TATATCTATTACTACAATAATAAACGGATTAAAACAAAACTGGCCGGAAAAACTCCGGTTCAATACCGAAATCTTTCCGACCAGCTAGTTGCTTAAACTTCTCTCCAATTTTTGGGGTTCAGTTCAGCCAACCTTTTTGTAGTTTTAAATTGATGATTTTTAAGGATTAACAATAAAATTTGCCGACTGGTCATTATCTACGAGAACAACGTTATCAGCGACAATTTTAGCCATGGCATCACGAGCTTCAATAGTTGCATTACCAACGTGCGGTGTTAGAATGACGTTTTTAAGAATCTTAAAACCATCGTCAACTTCAGGTTCTCGTTCATAGACATCTAGCGCAGCACCTGCAATTTCACCATCTTTAAGGGCTTGCAATAGCGCAGTTTCATCAATGATTGGACCACGACCAACATTAATAATGTTTGCCGTGGGCTTCATTGCCTTGAAAGCAGCGTCATTGAATTGATGATAGTTTTCGTCTGTTTGGGGTGCATTAATTGAGATAAAATCACTTGTTGCAATTAATTCATCAAATGGACGATAAGTGACCTTCATTGAACGCTCTTCAGGGTCAGACAAAGGGGTACGCTTGTAGTATTGTACGTGCATTCCCAAAGCATTGGCTTTACGGGCCACGTCGCTACCGATGTTGCCGAGCCCGACGATTCCTAATGTTTTACCAGCGATTTCATGGCCTAAGAAGAATAATGGTGCCCAGCCAGGGAAACCATCACGGTGCATTTTGTAATTTCCTTCAACAATGCGATGGCTCAACGCAAGCATTAGGCCAATCGTCACCTCAGCAACCGCATTAGTTGAAACGGCAGGGGTGTTTGTGACTGGAATGCCTTTTTCTTTAGCATAAGCAGTATCAATGTTGTTAAAACCAGCGCCAAAGTTAGCAATTAGTTTTAGTTTTGGGGCGGCGTCGATAATTTCACGATCGACCTTAGTTGATAGGGGTGTGATTAAAAAATCCGCATCACGGACGTTTTTAAGCAATGTTTCATGTGAAACTAAACCGTCACCGTCATAAATTGAAACATCGAACCCGTTGTCGGTTAATGTTTGCGTAGCCAGTGCGGGTAATTCTGCTGACAGATATACCTTACTCATGATTATCTCCTTTTCTTTTGATACCGCTTTCATTATCTCGCGAATACGTTTAAAATTCAATTAGGTCGTTATAACTATGAAAGTTTAAGAAGAGTTTTCAAAATAAAAGACAGCTAGATTAGCTGTCAGAAGTAAATATTAGGGTGGATTCAAATAGTTGCTTGTCACACTCTGCATAAACGTGCTCCAAGCAACTGAATCCTTAATGTAACGATATGCCACTATTTTTGCCCTTCGCTACGCTACGTACAAAAAAGTGGCATATCGTTACAATCGGATTCAAAGCATTGCTTGTCACACTCTGCTTTTACCTACTAAGTTTATTCAGCACATCCAGTACAGGTTGGAAATCGTTTAGGGTATGGTAACGATCACCAATTAGGACGCCGTCGTAGCCGATGGCATTAGCGATTGGTGAACCGGCTTCGTCCATGTGACCACCTAGAATGAGTTGGTATGAAATTTCAGGATAATTGTTTTTCATAAATTTGCGAATGGCATCGTGAATATCACGAATTTCATCGATAGAATAGAGTGCCCGACCCATTTCAGTTGAAGCTAACGATTCATAGGCAATAATAATTGGTTTGTTGATGGGCTCATCTTTTAATAAGATACCTAGTTCTTCAACGACCATCTCAATATTACTGTACTGCCCAACTGATAAGATTGGTGTAATATCATTTTCTAAAGCATTTTCGAGCCGCTTACGAACAATCAATAATCCTTCATTAAGTGATTTACGACGTTCTAAATGACCAATAAAGCTTGTTGTTATGCCGAGTGATTGTAAAACACTGGGTGATATTTCACCAACTGTACGTTGTTTGATCGTTAAATTTTGACTAACGACTTCAAAATTATCGTAAGTATTTGGTACTGGTAGTGTTGGCGCAATCTTTAAATCAACGTCTACAGTTGTTTGACTGAGATCAGCTAAAAATTGTTTTTGTTGTTCAAAATCAACTAAATTCTTGAAGTTTAAAACTGCTAGCATAGGCTATACCTCCATACATGATGGTCTCTCTCATATAACTTAGTATAACATGAGGGTGGTAAATAATTCACAAGCCGAACATGGCTGCAACAAGTTTCTATTGCATGGGTGGTATAACAAGTAGGAAAATGATTATAGCTTTTTGTAAAATTTTTAGGTACAATATTTTTCTAAATGTGAAGTGATGGGTTATCTTATTTACAATTAAAGGTTAAATTAATATCGTAAGCATAAGCTGTACAATTAAATTAGTTTGCGTCAATCTTGGGGGATGACATGAAGGTACGATACATACGTTTATCAATAAAAATATTATCAATTATTATGCTCGTACTGCTTGGTTGGTTAGTCGTCCATTTATATCGCATTGGTGTTTTCAATGATACTGATTCGTTAATTAAACTACTGAAAAAATATGGTATTTGGGCACCAATCTTATTTGTTTTCGTCCAAATTGTCCAGGTCGTTATTCCGATATTACCAGGAGGTGTGTCATTAGCAGCTGGTGTTGTGATGTTCGGCCCTTGGTTAGGGTTTTTGTATAATTATATTGGCATTGTCATCGGGTCAATGATTCTCTTCTGGTTGGGCCGACGTTATGGTAGACGAGTGATTGATATCTTTGTTAGTGAAGATACGCTAAATAAGTATATTAATCGTTTGGATTCCAAGGGATGGCATTGGACATTTGCTTTGTTGATTTTTTCGCCAGTTGCACCAGACGATGCCTTGGTACTGCTAACAAGTTTGACGAAAATGACCTGGCGTGAATTTACCATTATTTTATTGGCTGGTAAGCCATTATCGATTTTCCTTTATAGCCTGGGGATGTTGTACGGGGCAGATTGGTTATTAAGAATTGTTGGATAGTAAAAAAGCGGAAGTTCCATGTGGAACTTTGAACTGAACCCCAAAAATTGGAGAGAAGTTTAAGCAACTAGCTGGTCGGAAAGATTTCGGTATTGAACCGGAGTTTTTCCGGCCAGTTTTGTTTTAATCCGTTTATTATTGTAGTAATAGATATA
>NZ_JAMXDB010000067.1 GCF_024718545.1 Weissella fangxianensis | reverse complement strand
TCCGTATTTTATAAGGCGGAATACCTTGTAGATACATTGTGACAGCTTCAATTTGTACTTCTTTTGAAAACATAGTAAAACCCCGTAAGTTTTGGAAATTACTCCAACTTACGGGGTTCAGTTCAGCACTGTCAATAATATAAGGGGGCTTTTTTATGGCACAAGGAAGAATTATGAATCGTCCAGCAGATTACCAAAAGTTAGGTATTAATCCTGATAAGGTTGAAAATTGGGAAGATGGACGCCGCGATAATGATGAAGCGGGACATGCCGAAGTTTGGTACCTAGATTGTAGTTTGGATGATGGGTCAACATTGATCTTAGGATTCCGTCCAAAGTCAACAGATCAAGTGGAAACCAAGGGTGATAACCCTAATGTGGCTATTAACTATACGTCAGCAGATGGCCAACCATTTTATGATTACCGTCTTTATGATGTTAAAGATACCTATTCAAGCAAGGATCAATTAGACTTGAAGTGGGGGCCTAGTACATTAGTTGGTGATAACTGGCGTAATTATGATATTCATATTGAGCCAGAGGCCGATCAAGAATTGGTAATGGAAGGTAAGAAGTCAGTTGAGCATAAAACGGCAGTTGATCTACACTTTGAATCTCAGGTAGAACCATTCCGTCCTGGATCAGGATATATTGCTTTTGGTGAGAATGAAGAATATTATTATAACTTTATCTGTGTCACAAGTTTGACAGCTAGTGGTGAAGTAACTATTAATGGTGAGAAGAAGCATGTTAATGGAACTGCTTACTATAACCACCAATGGTTCAATATTCATCCATCAGTTGCCTTCCATCACTGGGTTTGGGGTCGCCAAAATGTTGGTGATTACAACGTCTTAATTTATGATATGGTTGGTGGTGATCGCTTTGGTCAACCGGAAATTCCATTATTTACGATTGATGACAGTCAAGGTAATCGTGTCTTTGAAAACACCAGTGTCGATAACGCTAAGGTAGAAATTTTAGATACGTACGTCCAAGAAGAGACTGGCAAGGTAACGCCCAAAACAATTCATTATACCTTTACGCAGGATGATATGGCAGTTGAGTATAAGATTTTTGATCCTAAGGAAATTAACTTAATCAACATTTATGGTATGGCTTCAGATGAGCAAAAGAAGCAGTTTGATGCCATGGGATTGCAACCAACTTATACACGTTATCTAGCATCAACAGAGCTAAAGATAACTCGTGACGGTAAGACAGAGGTTATTGATGGTTCAATGTTGTATGAAATTAATTATGCAGCCAAAGAACTATAATATGGTGAACTAGGGATTAATCTCTAATTGTATAAAAACAAAGAGCAAGTCAGAGGAATCTAGGATTCTTTCTGACTTGCTCTATTTTTGATTAAAATATTTAATTAACTATAGCTTAGTTATAAACCAAACCACCATCAACTAAGATTGCTTGACCTGTGATATAGTCTGAATCTTCAGAAGCTAAGAAGTGGACTAAGTTGGCAACATCAGTAGGTGTTTCGTAACGTCCCAAAGCAATTTCACCAGAGAACTTAGCGAATGGCTCACCTGGCTTCAATGAAGGGTCGGCCTTGACCATTTCAGCATCAATACGATCCCACATCTTAGTCTTAGCAACACCAGGGCAGTAAGCATTGACGGTGATGTGCTTTGATGCAAGTTCCTTAGCTGCAACATGGGTAAAGGCTTTGACAGCATGCTTTGAAGCTGAGTATGTACCCAAGACTTCATAAGCTTCATGACCAGCAATTGAGCAGGCGTTAATAATTTTACCTGGTGTACCTTGCTTGATAAATTGTTCAGCAGCAGCTTGTGTACCATAAACTGTTCCAAAGACATTGATCTTAAAGGTGCGTTCTAATTCAGATGCGTCAATCTTTAGGAATGGTGTCACGGCTTCAACGCCAGCATTGTTAACAAAGACGTTTAACTGACCAAACTTTTCAACCGTTGCGGCTACTAATGCTTCTTGATCTTCCTTCTTAGAAACATCCCCAACGAAAGTGGCTACATCACCTAGTGATTTCAATTCTTCCGCTGTCTTAGTTAAGGCATCTTGGTTAATATCATGGATCATGACATTAAAACCATCTTTAAGTAAACGCTCAGCGATACCCTTACCTAATCCTCCAGCTGATCCGGTAACAACAGCAACTTTCTTAGACATAGTTATACCTCCCCAGTATAAATAAACCAAACAGTAACATTCAACGGAAGCGCTTTCACAAATTCATTGTAACGCTTTTTATACTTATAAAACAAATGTTTTTAATATTTATTCATTTTTAGAAAAATTTAGCTCAAAAAAAGCTGGAACAATTTCTTTCGTTCCAGCTTTTTGATAAGCGATTAAATTTTAAAACTCAACTTGTGAGGCGTCTTGATGTGTACCAGCAACACCTTCTAATTGATCTAACGTTGCAATTTCTGCATCTGTTAATTCAAAGTCGAAGACAGCTGCATTTTGGTTAATGCGTTCGGCATGTGTTGATTTAGGCAAAGGTAAGAAACCGTGTTGTAGCGACCAGCGAACAAGGACTTGGGCAGCTGATTTATCATATTTAGCGGCAATGTCATTGATTTGAGGTACTGCAAGTAATGAACCAGTTCCAAGCGGTGAATAAGCTTCAGTTAGAATATCGTGAGCCTTGTTATAATCAACAACATCTTGTTCTAAGTCAGATGGGTTGATAAATAGTTGGTTGACCATTGGTCTAATGGTTGCAGTTTTAACCAAGGCTTCTAGGTGTTCAATCTGGAAATTAGAAACACCGATTGCTCGAATTTTTCCTTCAGTATAGGCATCTTCCATATAACGCCAAGCTTCTGCATTGGCTTTATCCCAATCACGTCGATTGATTAATGGATTTGGCCAGTGAATCAAATATAAGTCCAAATAATCTAAACCAAGTAAGTCTAATGATTTATCTAACGCTATTTTAGCAGCCTCATAACTATGGCTGTCGTTCCAGAGTTTTGACGTCACAAACAGTTCTTCACGTGGGATACCTGAGTCTTTGATGGCACGTCCCACTGAAGCTTCGTTACCATAAGCGGCAGCTGTATCTATATGATGATAACCAGCTTTTAAGGCATCTAAAACGCTTTGGTAAGCAACGTCCCCATCAGGTGTTTGCCAAGTTCCAAACCCAATTACTGGGATTTTGATACCATTTGCCAAGGTAAATGTATCTGTTAATGATGAAATAGTCATATATTTACACCCCGTGTTCAATAAAATTCAGTCATTTTTGTTGACTATCTATTCGTTCAGTATAACAAAAAATATTAATAAACTAAATTAGATAGTTTGTATTCATTGACGAGATGGGTATAATGGTAGAGATTAATAAATTGGGAGAGGAAGCAAGATGTCAAAAGTTACAAAAACAGCAATTTTTGAAGCAACGCAAGCGGTCTTGAAAGAAAAAGGTTATGAAAAGGCACGCCTTGCTGATGTTGCACGTAAATTAGCAATTACGCCGGCAGCGTTATATAAACATTTTGCCAACCGCGATGCTTTATTTACAGAAATGGATAAAGATTGGCTAGAAGAGGTGGATGCACCTATTATAGAAGCTAGTGAGCGTGTACCTGCGGATAACCGTGTACAAGCGCTACATGATTGGCTGTGGTTACTCTCAACGCGTCGTCAAGAAAGCTTTGCAGCTGCACCAGAAATGCTAGCATTTTATCAATTTGAATTGGGACGGTGTGAAAACTTGATTGAACCACGTTTAAAGGAATTTGCGATAGCTGTAGAAAAAATTATGGCTTGGGATACATTCCGTCAACAACGTGGACAAACTGTTATGCAGACGTTTACGTATTTTTACCACCCATTTTTTGCGGGACGCTGGGACGATAATTTGTTTCGGACGATTTTCGAAACAACTTGGCAAGAACTATTACCAGTTGTGCAACAAGGATTGACTAATAAATAAAAGAATTAATAGTAATTAAAAAGGATTGGGTGAACTGAACCCCGTAAGTTGGAGTAATTTCCAAAACTTACGGGGTTTTACTATGTTTTCAAAAGAAGTACAAATTGAAGCTGTCACAATGTATCTACAAGGTATTCCGCCTTATAAAATACGG
>NZ_JAMXDB010000066.1 GCF_024718545.1 Weissella fangxianensis | reverse complement strand
CAAGTTCATCGGGCCGCCAACCGTGAAGCAGCCGAACTGAAACTGAATGAGTTCGCCAACAACTGGCATCAGACCTATCCCAAATTAATCAAAGATCTGCTTAAAATGCCGAATTTACTCACTTTCATGGACTTTCCACCAGCTATCCGGCAATCACTATACTCCACTAACCTGATTGAGAACTTTAATAAGCATCTCAAGCGCACCACCCATCACAAAGAACAATTTCCAACGGAAGATTCACTGGATCGCTTCCTGGTTTCTCAGTTTAATGTTTATAACGAGAAGTCTCTAAAGCGGATCCACCGAGGGTTCAAAGGAATCCAGGACACCTTGGAAGCATCATTTATTTAAGTTAGATACATATTATATGTACGAAGGCATTTCATTTACACAAGATTCTTGACGCTACCCGGAAAACCATGTACACGTGTACATATACATGCATGTATGTGTGTGGCATAATAAATCTATAAACTAATAAAAAAGAGCGTTGCTAAAACAACAACTGCTACTAAATTAAAAAGAATTTTTATTTTAGTTACTAGCTTGCTACCAATTAGGTGAAAACATTTAAAATATGAGGTGTTGAAATGGATCAGAAATATGTCGCAATACACACAATAAACGACGACACCAACTTTGGTAACCGACTGCAAAATTTTGCCTTGCAAAAAGTTATAAGTGACCATGGTATTCCTGTGAAGACGCTACAAGATTCGATGGGGCAAAAAAGTAAATACTATGGTATGTGGGCTGAAATACGGTATTTACCTGGTTTGGTCCATTTGCGAGCACTGAAGGGATTGATCTCGAATCAGGATAGCTCTTTCCGTAATGAATTATTGAAGAAGAAAAGGCAATCCTTATTTCGAAGCTTCACAAAAAAATACGTACCGAAATTTGCTAATGGTCTAGTTGATTCGAAAAAAATAAGAAAGGTCGTGATTGGTAGCGACCAAATTTGGAACCCTTACTTTAGAAACAATTTGGTTGAAGATATTAGTTTGCCAGACTTACCGGTTGAAAAATTTAGTTACGCGGCTAGCATTGGGATTAGTGATATTGATGAAAAATATGACGAAATTTTCAAATTGGGCATCGAAAAATTACAAGCGGTATCAGTTCGTGAAAATTCAGCCAAGAAGTATCTAAATAACCTTTCAAACAAAAATGTGGAAGTTGTACTAGATCCGACCATGCTACTAGAAAAACAGATTTGGACGCAGGTAGCGGATTTAAGCACGATAACAATTAATGACGGATATGTTGTAACTTATTTTTTGGGGACACCTTCTTCAAAGCAGCTTGATTATATTTATAAATACGCAACTAAACGTAATTTGAATGTGGTGAACCTGAATGATGTTAATTCTAAGTTGTTTTCAAGTATTGGACCGTTAGAGTTTATAAAGATAATACGAGATTCCGAAACAGTTTTCGCTGATTCGTTTCACGCGGCTGTCTTTTCTATAATATTTGAAAAAAACTTTGAGCTCTTTAACCGACAAGATAATTTAATTGTTCGAGATATGAATACACGAATGAAAACGCTGTTTGAGGTATTTAATCTAGAAAGTAGATTACATTCCGGAGAGGTTAACGAGGAGCTGGATGTTGTTGATTTCAGAGACATCCGTAATATTCTTGAAAATGAACGAAATCGTTCATTGAATTGGTTGCTATCCGCTCTTGGAGATTAGTAGTGATGAAGCAGATTAAAACAGGAGCGATTCTGTCATATGTTAATATTATTCTTAAAAATTTAGTCAATATTTTTTACACTCCGTTATTGATTCATCTTGCGGGGCAAAATAATTTTGGTATATATCAATTGACGGCTCAAACAATTGCAACCTTGTCAATTCTTTCTATGGGTTTTTCAGGTGCATATATTCATTTTTTTTGGATGGAAAAGAAAAAAGGTGAGGAATTTGTTCGAAGATTAAATGGTACGTATCTAAAAATGTTTACCACAATTGCAATTCTATCTATAGTAATTGGGGCGTTGGTAACGATATTTAGTCCACTCTTTTTTGGCAACACTTTCAATTCGTCTGAATTAAAAATTGCAAAAATTATGTTAGGACTTATGTCTTTGAATATGGCTGTTACATTTATTTCAACTATTTTTGATTCGTTTATTTCAGCCAATCAAAGGTTTGTATTTCAACAGTCTAGAATTTTAGCAACAACCATTATTCAGCCATTAATTGTTATACCACTATTGATGATTGGATTTTCTGTTGTAACAGTGGCAATGGTTCAATTGATAACGTCTATAATGTTATTACTTTTAAATGGCCGCTTTGCAATTGTAAAGTTGAATATGGAGTTCGCCTTGAAGGAAAAAATAGGGCCAACAGCTAAACTTATTTTTACGTTTTCGGGTTTTTTACTTATAAATGATATTGTGGATTTGATTAATAATAATCTACCAGGCATGATAGTTGGTTCGTTGTTAGGTCCAGCGAGTGTTGCTGTGTATGCAATTGTCGTGCAGATTAGAAACATATTTTTTCAATTATCGTTAGCTTTATCAAATGTGTTTATTCCGAAGATAAACAAGATGTTTTCAGAATCGGCATCAAATGATGAGTTTTCTGATGTAATGGTGAAAGTTGGCCGTGTGCAACTTTCAATTTTGTTATTTGTCTACGGTGGATTTATTGTTGTTGGCAAGTTTTTTATCAATATGTGGGCGGGGAGTGGTTTTCAAGACGCGTATTGGATGCTGGTCGTTACATTGTTTCCAGCATTAGTTCCACTTTCTCAGAATTTGGGAATAGAGATACAACGAGCAAAAAATATGCATAAGTTCCGATCCCTAGCACTCGGGGTTTTGGCGCTGGTTAATATTATTATTACTTACTACTCATTGAAAATTTTCGGTCTTACTGGATCTGTATTTGGTTATGTATTTAGTTTGGCAATCGGGAACGGGCTGTTAATTAATTTGTATAATCATTTTGTTGTTGGATTAGATATGGTGAAATTTTGGAAGTCGACTATCAAATTAGTTGTTGGGAGTGCAATTTCTATAGTTTTGGGATTAGTATTGCAAATGTTTATAAAGGTAGACAACGTTTTTTCGTTTAGTCTTGTTGGGTTAATTTATGCAGGCATATTTTATTTAATTTGGTACCTTTGGTCCGCAGATGCTAATGAAAAAATGTTTTTAAAGGAATATATCAAGAAATAAGGTCTAACAAATGGAAAATTATAGTAAATTGATACCGGATGTCGAAGCAGATGTCTGGCTGCGAGATCGGACTCATACAAAAACAGGTGGTAAAATTCCGTATATTTTTTATCCACGTAATTTAGATGAATTGAAGAAAGTGGTCACAACTTTAAAATCAGACAATGTGTATTTTGAAGTTCTTGGTGAAATGACCAATATTGCGGTTAGTGAAGATGATCTTGATTTTGTGATTGTTAACATGATGCGCTATGAGAATGAATCAGAGACTATGTGGGATGGAAATCGGTTTTTAACGGTGTCCGCCAGTATGAAAATGAAGCAACTTGCAATCTGGGCATTGAATTCAAACATCAAAGGATTAGCATGGATGGAAGGAATCCCAGGTACGGTCGGAGCTGGAATATTCATGAATGCAGGGTTCTTGGTTGGTCAAGATATGGAAACGTATTTGGTCAGTGCCGAGTACTTAGATTTGGATGACTTACAAGTTAAAACTGTTCAAAATCAAGACTTAGACTTTAGATATCGATATTCCAAATTTCACGATATGAACGCAATTGTTTTGCAAGGGACGTTCATGGTTTATCCATTAAAGTGTGACTGGAAGCTACCACTTGGTAAATATAAGCTAAAAACACAGATGAACAGATATCACGTACGCAGGTCCAAAAATCAACCTCTAGAGCTTCCTTCTGCGGGTACGGTATTTGTTCCTCCAATGCCGTGGCACGTCGGTGGAATGATGCGAGAACTAAATTTAGTAGGTCATCAAATTGGGGGCGCACAAATATCGCCAAAATCGCCAGGGTTTATCGTTAATGTTGGTGGTATGACGGGGGAAGATTTTTTTGCTTTGGTAGATTTTATGCAAAATAAGGTATACGAGAATTACAATCTAAGAATTGTTCCTGAAGTGCGACTAATTAAGCGTGATGGGGATCCGAGACGCCAACACTAAGTTTCATGTCCAGTGTAAAATATAGGGGTGATTTTTATAATTGTTTTTTAGTTAAAAAATTAAGTATACCCCGAAATGATAATGATTAATTGAGTTTAAATGAAAAGTGTGCCAATTATTGACATGTTTCAATTCCTTTGATCTTAAGCGGTTCAAAGTCAAATGGTACTGATGACCGGTAAAATTTAATATTTTGAACCTTGCTTAGGCAGCTGACTTCACATTGTTGAGATCAGCTACCTTTTGCTTATAGTTCATTGAGTAGAAATTATTCTTGAATGAGATAAGAATACGTAGACGGAAGTTTTTGAAACTACGGAAGCCGTATGCCGTGCGCTTAATTGCTTTGATTTTAGGCTCTGTGTCAAATAGCGTGAAAAACAGTAAAATCGATTAATTAGGTTTGTGAAAAGCGACTGTGAATCTGACAGATTATGTCAGATTCATGGTCGTTTTTTGTGTTAATAAGTTCATGAAGTTTA
>NZ_JAMXDB010000065.1 GCF_024718545.1 Weissella fangxianensis | reverse complement strand
AGGGACTAACTCATTGAAATTACCATCTTCAGAAATTATAAATTTAATATTTTTGTCTGTTAAACCAACTGAATTTAGGATAGAATCATTAATGGACATCAATAAATACCTCGTATCTGTTTTTTTTTCGTCGATTACATTTTACGCCGGTATCTTATTGGTGTCTTTTTGTTTGTGAAAAAGGCGAAATAAAAAGCGTGAAATTTTTAGTTTCACGCTAGAAAGTATAGAGCCTTTATAATTGCCATGGTTTTTTTGTGGTCTAAATTTGAATTTTTATTGACTTTATTGTGAAATAAGTTACAATATTAATTGTGAAATAAGTAACTTACAAATGCTACTAGAAGATTTTTTAGCTAATAAATGTTAATTTAGCAGTATTTTTAATTTGTGAATAAGATGTTAATTTTGTAGTAAGCCGTCTATGAGAGGATTTTTGGTGAAGGTATAATGAAAGTTGCAATTATTGGTAGCACTCATGCAGGTACATTTTCAGCGATTCAAGTTAAACAACAACATCCAGATGCCGAAGTAACGGTATTCGAGCAACATACAACCGTCTCGTTTTTATCATGTGGTATCGCACTGTGGTTAGGTGACCATGTTTCTGACGAACAACGTATGTTCTATGAAACACCAGCGACGATGACAGATAAAGGTATCATTATGAAGATGCAACATGAAGTGGTTGCAGTGAATTTAGCTGAAAAATCTGTGCAGGCTAAAAATCTGTTAACTGGAGAACTGTTTTCAGAAACATTTGACAAAATTGTTATCACGACCGGATCAAAATCGTTAATTCCTAATATTAGCGGCATCAACAGTGATCGTATCTATATGGTTAAGTCATGGGAAGATGCTCAAAAAATGAAAGTTGTTGCTGGTGAAGTGAAACGTGCGGTTGTGATTGGTGCTGGCTACATTGGTGCTGAAATTGCCGAGCAGTTTTCGGTGACAGACAAAAAGGTGACTTTAATTGACGGATTTGATCGGGTGTTGCCGAAAAACTTTAGCCCGGCAATTTCAGATCGGTTGGCGCAATCATTTCAAAAACATGGTGTGAAGTTGGCACTAAACCAGAAGGTGACCTCATTCGAGGATTTGCCTGATGGGGGTATTCGGGTCAATACGGATAAAGGTAGTTATGAGGCCGATATTGCTGTTTTAGGTATTGGATTTTTGCCTAATACACAATTGTTTGCTGGGCAGGTTGATATGCTCAATAATGGAGCTATCATTACTAATGAATATATGGAAACCAGTGTACCTGATGTTTATGCTGCTGGAGATGCAACGACGGTTTATTACAATCCAACACACGAATATGATTATTTACCACTAGCTACAAATGCGATTCGTCAAGGTATGTTAGTTGGTAAGAATATTGATGGTCATCATTTACCTTATAGTGGTACTCAGGGTACGTCAGCTGTTGAATTGTATGGATTTGCCATGTCAGCAACTGGTTTGAATAAAGCAAGCGCAGAACAACGTGGTTTGGCAGTTGAGGAAACAATCTACGAAGAGAATTATCGACCTGAATTTATGTTATCAACCACACCAGTGTTATCAATCTTAACTTGGGAAAAGAAAACACGGCGTATCGTTGGTGCGGCATTTATGTCAAAACATGACATTTCCCAAGCTGCTAACGTTGTTTCTTTGGCAATTCAAAATAATATGACGATTGATGATCTGGTAATGGCTGACTTCTTTTTCCAACCCAACTTTACACAGCCGATAAATTTTGTTGGTGCGACGGCTTTGCAAGCCGTCAATGACAGTGATGATTAGTGTAAGATTTATAAAACTATTGACTTAAAAATTAGAATCATCTAATATATATTTCATAAGAGAAACATTTTTAAACAAGTTGATCAGGAAAGTACATGATAATCTGATGTATAGAGAGCTGCGGTTAGCTGCAAAGCAGTCTGAGGAATATGATGGAAAATGGCCTGTGATTGGGTATTATAAATGACAAGTTCATGAATAGTACACGGGATGGTCTTCGTTATTAGACACACGTATAAGCAATGCATCATTTCGCACCCTGTTTGCACGTTCAGAGTTTTTATTGAGTAATCATTAGAAAAAATTAGAATGGTAACACGAGTAGTCGTTTCTAGGTTTAGGTCCTAGGAGCGGCTTTTTTTATGGAGGGAAAAAATATGAATACAAGAAAAATACGGCTTGTATCAACAATTGTTGGTGCATTAAGTGTATCTGTGTTGGTGACAAGTACAGTTAGCCAAGAAGTGCCAGCAAATAGTAAGAATAAAACTGTCACAGTTGGACTTGTAGGGGACTCTGATCGACAGCTTTGGGAATATGTTAAAAAAGATGCAGCTAAGAAATATAATATTAATGTTAAATTAAAGGTATTTACTGACTATGTAAAACCTAATCAAGCATTGGTAGATAAATCAATTGATTTAAATGCTATGCAAACAATTGATTATTTTAAGGAACAAAATAAACATTTAGGTAAAAAGCTCGTGCCAATTGGTAAAACTTATGTAACGCCAATTAGAATTTATTCTGAAAAATACAAAACCTTAGATGATTTGCCTAAAAATGCAACCATTATTGTACCAAATGATGGTTCTAACGAAAAAAGAGCACTAGATGTCTTAGAGTCTGCAAAATTAATTAAATATGATCATGATAAGAAAGTGCCTGGTGTTAAGGATATTACAACCAATAAGAAGAATTTTAAGGTAAAAGAAGTTAATTCTGAACAAACGGCATCTGCACTAAAAGGAGTTGATGCTGGTGTGGTCAATACGAATTATGCATTGGATGCAAAGTTAGATATTGATAAAGCGTTATATACAGAGCCAGTTAATAAGGCGAATAAGGGTTATATTAATATTATTGTTTCACGAAAAGATAAGCAGAATAAAAAGATATATCGTCAAGTTGTAAAAACTTATCAAACAGATAAGACAAAAGCACATATGAAAGATTTATATGGTTCGGCTGAAAAGGCAGCTTGGGATATTAAACTTAAATAAGGAGATATAGTTATGGCTGAAGAGACAGCAATTTTTGCAGGAGGATGTTTTTGGTGCATGGTTGAACCATTCGAAACGCTTCCCGGTATTTTAAAAGTTCGTTCAGGATATACTGGCGGATTTTTAGATAATCCAACTTACGAACAAGTAAAGGCCCATAAAACAGGGCACACTGAAGCAGTTAAAGTGTGGTTTGATAATGATGTCGTTACTTATAAAAATCTTGTTGATTTATATTGGCAAACAGCTGATCCCACAGATGCTATGGGTCAGTTTCAAGATCGTGGTGATAATTACCGACCAGTTATTTTTGTAAATTCTGAAGAACAAGAAAAGATTGCTAAACAATCTAAAGAAGCTTTGGCAGCATCAGGTATTTTTGGGGATGATTCGATTGTCACGAAAATTGAAAAAGCAGGCGTTTTCTGGGATGCTGAAGATGAGCACCAACAGTTTTATAAAAAACATGCTGAGACCTACGCAGAAGAAAAGCAGGCACGTGATGCCTATAAAGCCGAATATTGGGGAATTAATAAAAAATAAGCGTGTTATGGGAAAAGTTTATTTACATCGGTATACTGATAGTTAACGATTATATGAAGAGGTGACTGTCAAAATGGCATATAGTTTTTTTATTAATCCAATTGCTGGTAATGGTGTTGCGAAACAGAAATGGCGAAAGTTACAAAGATATTTAAATGAACAATCAATTGCTTACCGTGTGTTTTATTCTGATGGTCCAGGAGCTGTTGAAGATCAAATATCTCAAAGTATATATGATCAAGCGTCGGTGATTATTATTGGCGGCGATGGGACACTCCATGAAGCGTTGAATGGTTTGCTAAAAAATGAGACACCAAACCAAGCTATGCCGATTGCTTACATTTCGGCTGGATCTGGTAACGATTTTGCTAGAAGCCATCAATTATCAGATGATCCAATTCAAGCGTTTAAAAGAATTAACCATCAAATAGATCAAAATAACACAACATTGTTAGATATTGGCAAATGTCTTGATGAACAAACTAGTGAGGTTACCTATTTTGTCAACAATCTTGGTATTGGCATCGACGCCACGACTGTTGCCTTTGCTAATCAATCAAAAATTAAGCGGTGGTTGAATCGATATCATATAGGTGGCTTCAGTTATTTTTTAGCCATTTTTCAAAGCTTGAAGCAACAAGATGCTTTTGATGCTGAAGTGATGTTACAAGATCAAAAGGAAAGTTATTGTACCAATAATGCCTTTTTAATAACAGTGTCGAATCAACCGTATTTTGGTGGGGGAATTAAAATACTGCCTGGTGCTAGTTCAGTTGATGGCCTTTTTGACATTATTTTAGTGGATCATCCGAAAAGCTTAGGTCGTTTAATTTGGTTGATTGGTGCCTTGTTAAGAGGTAACCATTATCGATATTCGGAGGTACATCACTTGAAATCAGCGCGGATTGGATTAAAATCTGAGACAAAAGAGTATAGTCATTTAGATGGCGAAGTCATTTCGGCTAAAAAAAGTGACCTACGCCTGAGCACTATAAAATATCCCTTCTATATATAAAAAATAAGGCTCCACCTAAAATTAGGTGTGAACTGAACCCCGTAAGTTGGAGTAATTTCCAAAACTTACGGGGTTTTACTATGTTTTCAAAAGAAGTACAAATTGAAGCTGTCACAATGTATCTACAAGGTATTCCGCCTTATAAAATACGGA
>NZ_JAMXDB010000064.1 GCF_024718545.1 Weissella fangxianensis | reverse complement strand
TTCCGTATTTTATAAGGCGGAATACCTTGTAGATACATTGTGACAGCTTCAATTTGTACTTCTTTTGAAAACATAGTAAAACCCCGTAAGTTTTGGAAATTACTCCAACTTACGGGGTTCAGTTCATTTGAGAGTTTTTTTATTTATTAATAGCTGCCGACATTAGACCAATCCCATCCTTCAACTCTTCTCGTTTTGGTAACCGCCCTTCATTCAAAATGAAGTCAATATTACTCATCGCTAAACTAACCACTAAGTAAATGACAAAATCAGATGATTTACGGTTAAATATCTTTGAATAAATATCAACAAATAATTGTCGAAGTTGCGGATCAAAACTCATTTTCCCTAGAGAAATTTCTCTTAATAACTGAATGGTTTGTTTATTGTCTAATAAATAATCAACCAACTCATCGGAGAAGAAGTTATAACTATCAAAACTACTTTGTAAATGTCTTTGCTTTTCCCCTTGTTCAAAAGCATTTTTAAATGGTGTCAAATAATCTGTAATAAGTGCAGAAGCTAATTCAAATGTACTTGAATAATGTGTATAAAATGTTGTTCGATCAATCATACTTACCTTAGCTAGCTTAGTTACTGTCATATCATGGAATGGCATTACCAATAAGTGGTCAATAAATTTTTCCTTTATCATTGTTTCAGTTCTTAAAAATCTTAAATCCATGTACATTCCCCCCACTTTTATTCTACAACTGTTGCTTTATTATACACTATTTAAAATATTGACGTGTTAATTAATTGCCTTATTTTATATACTTCAGTTGTAAATTAATGAATAAAGTAATAAGTAATCGCACAACAACACAAAGGAGCATGATAATTATGGATAACTACACAATTAACTTTTCTGTGGATGGACAACCTGTTAGTGAAGAAGAAATTCTTGATATGGAGTTAAGTCGGTACCATCATGTTTTTAAAATATTCAACGATAAGAATATTGATATTAAAAAAGATAATACAATCATCCCCTATGAGGATTTGCTAAGACTACCTTTGTCTGAAGCAAAAGAAGCTTTAGCACAAACGCGTGAAAACATTGGTAAAGAAAAGACTTTGGAACTATTTAAACCTGAAATCGCGCGTGGTGATGACATGTGGACTGAAATTGCTAATAATTCACGTGAAGGTGTCAATATGCAAGAAGCCTATGTTGACGTTGAAGTACACGGTATTACCCTAGTACAGTTCATGATGTTTAATCAAAAATTGGCCAAGGAAAACAATCTATACATGCCTTCAACGATTCACCCAGAGCACTACTATTTTGATGCTGACAAAACTGGTAAACAAGTTATTATTGAAACATTTGGTATGTATAAAGATCCTTCATACCTTGACTTGAAGCCTGCCTCAATTGATCCTGATTTTTCAGTACAACCCAAAGAAAATGCTGATATCGTCATGGCTGGAAACACATTCCTAAAGAACACTGGCTTGGATACTAAAATGTTGGGTATGCACCAACTATCTAATACAGAAGACGGTATGAAGATTAAACTAGGTGTCTTGCTACCTGAAGGTGCTCCTAAAGACATTGCCGATGGCCATAAGTGGCACTTGATGGTTGAATTTAATAATGGGCTACACATTGCTGCCCAACAACATCCATCATTTATTCAACGGAAAGCGTTGGAAACAGCCATTCATCACATGGCAAAAAAGAATTAATTAGTTATAATACAAAACAGTGTCGAACGCATGATTGTTCGACACTGTTTTTCTTTATGACCACTTAATTTTTTCGAGCAACTATCGAAAATGTCAACGGAATTTGTGGATAGCCCGCTGGCAATACCCATCCTTCTTTATCACGATCAAAAATTAGCATTGGCAGTGATTGCCAATCCGTTTCCCGATGTTCTCCCATTGACTCAATCACTAACCCAGCTTCCCGTAAAGCCGAAATAATTTCTTGAAAATCGTGCGCCCAATTATGATTACGTTGATGAGTTAAGGTTTGTTTTTCAGAAGTATCCGTCACCACCGTATATGAAGTATCGGCATCATATGAGGATTCAGTACCACTAAAATAATCGTTCTTTATCGTCAATCCCTCATTATCAAGGGCAAATAATAATGGGTGGTTATCTCGAATCATAAAGATTCCGTCTGGCGCTAATAAATCTGCAATTGATTCTGCCCAATCTTTTAAATCAGGTAACCATGTAATCGTGCCTGCACTAGTTACCACGACATCAAATTGTCCTAATTTATCTGGTAAAGCAGCGGATGCAAAGCGAGCATCCCCTTCAACATAGGTAACAGCAGCGCCTGCTTGTTGTGTTAACCGATGTGCATGTTCTAATGAACGTGGTGAAAAGTCAAGTCCATGAACCGCTTGTGCACCCAGTCGCCACCAACTAATCGTATCATTACCAATATGGCATTGTAAGTGCAATAACCGCTGCCCTGTCAGCGACTGTTGTGGTAAAAATGGCTGTAACACATCTAAATCACGCTTAACTGTACCAGTAATGGCTGATGAATCTTTAACAAACTCACCTAAATCACCATAGCCCCCATTTGCATGAACATTTGCACGGTCTTCCCAACTTGCTAAATTATCACTAATATCATTTTGCCTTGTCATAGATTCCCCCTCACTTATTGATGCCTTAATTATTTGGCATGACGCCAATCAGGATCCATTATCATCCGAGCCACAATCAATCCAAGTGGTAGGCATAAAACAATCATCATGGCCGAAACAAACCATTGGGCACCATTGGCAATATTTCCCACACCAATATAATACATCGCACGGTACATATATAATCCCGGCACCATGATAACAATAGCAGGTACGGTCAATGAAATACGGGGATAGCCCATTCGTTTATGGAATAATGATGCTAAGATACCCGCAGTTAACGCACCAATGAAAGCCGCTGCTGCCGCAGGAAGAGGTGTTAAGTCAACTAATTCAAGGCGAAGTGTGTTGGCAACCGCACCAATCAAGCCGGCCGTTGCAGCCATCTTAACTGGACTGTTAAACATAATCGAGAAACCAAACACACCACAAAAACTTGCTGGAATTCTAAATAGACAAATTAACCATGGACCCAATCCTAATGGTAAGAAACTGTCTGGCTTTAAATCACTAGCTAACGCCACTAACCAACCGACGAGTGTTGCAATAACAATGATAGATACGGCATGCACCAATCGCTCAATACCCGACCGCATATCTGACTTGGCTAAATCTAACCCACTAGTAATAAAAGGAAATCCCGGAATCGCAAATAACATTGCCCCAATATAGCCCGCTTCATGACCCACATTGATGTTGAACAGTAACTCCAGTCCTCTTGAAAAAATCAAGTATGTTAAACAAGCCACTGCAACGCCCGCACCTAAACCGGCAAACAAGGTCAAATGCTTACCGTTCATTTTAGCTCGTGTATAATTACCTAATCCGGCACCAAAAAAGCTACACAACATTTCTACGGGACCACCACCTAGTAAGAACACGAAGGAACAACAGGCCAGTGCCGCAGCTAAACCAAGCAAGAACGGTGTATAATTACCCTTTTTTGCATTAATTTGATCCAATAGTCGATGAACATCTTTTACTTTCAGGAAAGCCCCTTCGTTTTGAAACATGGTCACAAACTGTTGCATATTAGTCAGCTTATCGGTATTTACGCCACTAGATTTTAATGATAACGACTCCGTGTAACTATTCACGCCATCAAAACATGTATATGAAATAGAAATCAAGCCAATATCTGCTGAACAATATATTTGTAAAATCCGTGCCATTGTGTTCATTGCTTCACGGACACGCCAGGCTCCTGTCCCACAAGACAGCATGATTAATCCTACTCGACCAACAATGATGGTCTTTTCTTTCAGCGATGCATTAATGACTAACTGATTGGCTTCTTTATCAGCAAGTTCTTTCCAAGGAATTTGCATATGATTGGCCATTAGTTCACCATCTTTTTCTACCATTTTTAAAAACCTTCTTTGTGTACATCAATTTTCAATACTTTTTATTGTAACATAGCTTTTCTGTAGCAATGATATTTCTTGACTACGTGTCCCAGATAGCAATTATTTGCAATCAAAAAAAGACACTCCTACAATAAAAGTAGAGATAGTGATGAACTTATCAATCTCAAATCATACAGTTTAGGAGGAAGTTATTATGGCAAACGAATTATCAAATCGTTTTAATGGTATGTTTCATGATTGGGATCACTTTTTTAATGATTTTAATCATCTAATGCCAGCATTTAATGTTGAAAATCAGCAATTGAAGAGTGATGTTGTAGATCTAGATGATCATTATGAAGTATCAATTGATGTTCCTGGAATTAATAAGAAAGATATTAATTTGAATTACCAAGGTGATACCCTAACAGTTACCGCTACAAAGCACGCTTCTAATACTGAAAAGGACGACGAGGGTAATGTTATCACCCGTGAGAGAACAGCCGGTCGTGTCCAACGTAACTATTACTTACCTGATGTGACGCTAGATAAAATCAAAGCCCACGTCGATGATGGTGTCTTAAACATTACATTACCAAAATCAGAAAATAGTCATAAACAACAGATTACGATTGATTAATTAATCGTTTTAGATTAAAAAAGCAAACACATATCTTGATGTGTGAACTGAACCCCGTAAGTTGGAGTAATTTCCAAAACTTACGGGGTTTTACTATGTTTTCAAAAGAAGTACAAATTGAAGCTGTCACAATGTATCTACAAGGTATTCCGCCTTATAAAATACGG
>NZ_JAMXDB010000063.1:3394-4801 GCF_024718545.1 Weissella fangxianensis | reverse complement strand
TTTTATTGAGTGAACTTAGTTCCCTCAAAACTGAATCATAATTGCTACTTTTTATTGCCTTACACCACTTGCTACTTGGTTAAGTCCTCGAACCATTAGTACTAGTCCGCTCCATGTGTCACCACACGTCCACTTCTAGCCTATCTACCTCATCATCTCTGAGGGGTCTTACTTCATTTCTGAATGGGAAATCTCATCTCGAGGCGAGTTTCACACTTAGATGCTTTCAGCGTTTATCTCATCCGTACATAGCTACTCAGCGATGCTCCTGGCGGAACAACTGATACACCAGTGGTACGTCCACCCCGGTCCTCTCGTACTAAGGGCAGCTCCTCTCAAATTTCCTACGCCCGCGACGGATAGGGACCGAACTGTCTCACGACGTTCTGAACCCAGCTCGCGTACCGCTTTAATGGGCGAACAGCCCAACCCTTGGGACCGACTACAGCCCCAGGATGCGATGAGCCGACATCGAGGTGCCAAACCTCCCCGTCGATGTGGACTCTTGGGGGAGATAAGCCTGTTATCCCCAGGGTAGCTTTTGTCCGTTGAGCGATGGCCCTTCCATGCGGAACCACCGGATCACTAAGCCCTACTTTCGTACCTGCTCGACTGGTAAGTCTCACAGTCAAGCTCCCTTGTGCCTTTACACTCTGCGAATGATTTCCAACCATTCTGAGGGAACCTTTGGGCGCCTCCGTTACTTTTTGGGAGGCGACCGCCCCAGTCAAACTGCCTGCCAGACACTGTCTTCCACCACGCTAAGTGGTGTGAGTTAGAGTGTTCATACAACGAGGGTAGTATCCCACGTTTGCCTCCATCGAAACTAGCGTCCCGATTTCTACGGCTCCTACCTATGCTGTACAAGCTGCACAAACACTCAATATCAAGCTACAGTAAAGCTCCATGGGGTCTTTCCGTCCTGTCGCGGGTAACCCGCATCTTCACGGGTCTTTAAATTTCACCGAGTCTCTCGTTGAGACAGCGCCCAGATCGTTACACCTTTCGTGCGGGTCGGAACTTACCCGACAAGGAATTTCGCTACCTTAGGACCGTTATAGTTACGGCCGCCGTTTACTGGGGCTTCAATTCGTACCTTCGTCGAAACTAAGTACTCCTTTTAACCTTCCAGCACCGGGCAGGTGTCAGCCCCTATACGTCATCTTACGATTTTGCAGAAACCTGTGTTTTTGATAAACAGTCGCCTGGGCCTATTCACTGCGGCTCAGCTTGCGCTGAGCACCCCTTCTCCCGAAGTTACGGGGTCATTTTGCCGAGTTCCTTAACGAGAGTTCACTCGCTCACCTTAGGATGCTCTCCTCGACTACCTGTGTCGGTTTGCGGTACGGGCAGGTAAACACTAACTAGAAGCTTTTCTCGGCAGCGTGACATCACGGACTTCCCTAC
>NZ_JAMXDB010000063.1:1560-3297 GCF_024718545.1 Weissella fangxianensis | reverse complement strand
AGTGCAAGCATTTAACTCACACTAAGACTTATTGCTTGGCCCAGCATTTCCAGCAGCTGGGATCCGTTAGCCTTCTGCGTCCCTCCATTGTTCAAACATGTTCACCTGGTACAGGAATCTCAACCTGTTAGCCATCGACTACGCCTTTCGGCCTCGCCTTAGGTCCCGACTAACCCTGGGAGGACGAGCCTTCCCCAGGAAACCTTAGTCATACGGTGGACAGGATTCTCACCTGTCTTTCGCTACTCATACCGGCATTCTCACTTCTAAGCGCTCCACCAGTCCTCACGGTCTGACTTCACTGCCCTTAGAACGCTCTCCTATCGCGCCACTTACGTGGCACCCGTAGTTTCGGTGGTGTGTTTAGCCCCGGTACATTTTCGGCGCAGAATCACTCGACTAGTGAGCTATTACGCACTCTTTAAATGGTGGCTGCTTCTGAGCCAACATCCTAGTTGTCTATGCAACTTCACATCCTTTTCCACTTAACACACACTTAGGGACCTTAACTGACGATCTGGGCTGTTCCCCTTTCGACAATGGATCTTATCACTCACTGTCTGACTCCCGGACATACGTGATTGGCATTCGGAGTTTATCTTAGTTTAGTAACCCGAGATGGGCCCCGCACCAAAACAGTGCTCTACCTCCAACACGCTTTCTTCCGAGGCTAGCCCTAAAGCTATTTCGGAGAGAACCAGCTATCTCCAAGTTCGATTGGAATTTCACCGCTACCCACACCTCATCCCAACATTTTTCAACATGTATGGGTTCGGGCCTCCAGTGCGTTTTACCACACCTTCACCCTGGACATGGGTAGGTCACCTGGTTTCGGGTCTACAACAACATACTCAGTCGCCCATTTCAGACTCGCTTTCGCTACGGCTCCGGTCTTTCCACCTTAACCTTGCATGTTATCGTAACTCGCCGGTTCATTCTACAAAAGGCACGCTATCACCCATTAACGGGCTCTAACTTGTTGTAGGCACATGGTTTCAGGAACTTTTTCACTCCCCTTCCGGGGTGCTTTTCACCTTTCCCTCACGGTACTGGTTCACTATCGGTCACTAGGGAGTATTTAGCCTTACGAGATGGTCCTCGCAGTTTCCAACTGGATTTCACGTGTCCAGCCGTACTCAGGATCCTACACGGGAGTTTGCTTACTTTCGCATACGGGGCTATCACCCAGTGTCGCTCAGCTTCCCAGCTGATTCTGCTAATAAACAAATTTGTAACTCCACAACGGTAGTCCTACAACCCCAGAGTGCAAGCACTCTGGTTTGGGCTTCTCCGTGTTCGCTCGCCGCTACTGACGGAATCGATTTTTCTTTATTCTCCTGTTGCTAATGAGATGTTTCAGTTCACAACGTCTACCATCGTTTAACTATGTATTCATTAAAACGATAACTTGCATAACAAGTTGGGTTCCCCCATTCGGAAATCCCCGGATCAAAGCTTACTTACAGCTCCCCGAGGCATATCGGTGTTAGTCCCGTCCTTCATCGGCTCCTAGTGCCAAGGCATTCACCATGCGCCCTTAATAACTTAACCGATCAACTGTCGTTGATGATTTCGTTTGAGTATTGTGACTCAATGGTCACAAGCGATTTTAAACTTATTTAAAAAACTCAAAAAATTACGCGGTGTATTTTTTCGGCTCAATTTAATTGATAAAAATCAATTTAAATGAATTTAAAAATTTACAATTATGATTCAGTTTTCAAAGAACTAATGCTG
>NZ_JAMXDB010000063.1:0-1469 GCF_024718545.1 Weissella fangxianensis | reverse complement strand
TTCCGATTTTCCTTAGAAAGGAGGTGATCCAGCCGCAGGTTCTCCTACGGCTACCTTGTTACGACTTCACCCTAATCATCTGTCCCACCTTAGACGGTTGGCTCCTAAAAGGTTACCTCACCGGCTTTGGGTGTTACAAACTCTCATGGTGTGACGGGCGGTGTGTACAAGACCCGGGAACGTATTCACCGCGGCGTGCTGATCCGCGATTACTAGCGATTCCGACTTCATGTAGGCGAGTTGCAGCCTACAATCCGAACTGAGACATACTTTAAGAGATTAGCGTACCCTCGCGGGTTAGCGACTCGTTGTATATGCCATTGTAGCACGTGTGTAGCCCAGGTCATAAGGGGCATGATGATTTGACGTCATCCCCACCTTCCTCCGGTTTGTCACCGGCAGTCTCACTAGAGTGCCCAACTAAATGCTGGCAACTAATAATAAGGGTTGCGCTCGTTGCGGGACTTAACCCAACATCTCACGACACGAGCTGACGACAACCATGCACCACCTGTCACCTTGTCCCCGAAGGGAACATCCTATTTCTAGGATTGGCAAGGGATGTCAAGACCTGGTAAGGTTCTTCGCGTTGCTTCGAATTAAACCACATGCTCCACCGCTTGTGCGGGTCCCCGTCAATTCCTTTGAGTTTCAACCTTGCGGTCGTACTCCCCAGGCGGAGTGCTTAATGCGTTAGCTGCGACACTCAAGGGCGGAAACCCTCGAACATCTAGCACTCATCGTTTACGGTGTGGACTACCAGGGTATCTAATCCTGTTTGCTACCCACACTTTCGAGCCTCAACGTCAGTTACAGTCCAGAAAGCCGCTTTCGCCACCGGTGTTCTTCCATATATCTACGCATTTCACCGCTACACATGGAGTTCCACTTTCCTCTACTGCACTCAAGTTATCCAGTTTCCAAAGCCCTTCCTCAGTTGAGCTGAGGGCTTTCACTTCAGACTTAAATAACCGTCTGCGCTCGCTTTACGCCCAATAAATCCGGATAACGCTTGGAACATACGTATTACCGCGGCTGCTGGCACGTATTTAGCCGTTCCTTTCTGATAAGATACCGTCACACACTGAACAGTTACTCTCAGTGCCGTTCTTCTCTTATAACAGTGTTTTACGAGCCGAAACCCTTCATCACACACGCGGCGTTGCTCCATCAGGCTTGCGCCCATTGTGGAAGATTCCCTACTGCTGCCTCCCGTAGGAGTATGGGCCGTGTCTCAGTCCCATTGTGGCCGATCAGTCTCTCAACTCGGCTACGCATCATCGCCTTGGTAAGCCATTACCTTACCAACTAGCTAATGCACCGCGGGTCCATCTCTTAGTGATAGCAGAACCATCTTTCAATTAACAACCATGCGGTTGTTAGTATTATACGGTATTAGCACTTGTTTCCAAATGTTATCCCCTGCTAAGAGGTAGGTTACCCACGTGTTACTCACCCGTTCGCCACTC
>NZ_JAMXDB010000062.1 GCF_024718545.1 Weissella fangxianensis | reverse complement strand
TTGTTTAACAGAAGTTAAACGAATTTATTAGTGAATTGACTTCACAAATGTTTTGTATCAAGTAAATTACTTGATGACCCTACACATTTGTTTCATCGAAACGATATTCAGTTTTCAATGATCAACATCACATCAATAAAGACGTGAAGCGGACGACGGGAATCGAACCCGCATTCCCAGCTTGGAAGGCTGGAGCACTAGCCGTTGTACTACATCCGCAAAGTGTTTATCTGTATCAGCAACAATATTTATAATACACATTTGTTCTGACAAAGTCAACACTTTTGTTATTTAAATTAATTTATCTTCTATGTCTACCCTTAGTGGTGAATAAACATTGCATCCCCGAAACTGAAAAAGCGATATTTTTCAGTTACAGCATGTTTATAAGCATTCAAAATATTATCACGACCAGTAAAAGCAGCTACTAGCATCACTAAGGTTGATTTAGGTAAATGGAAATTGGTAATAAACGCATCCACAACTTGCCACTTAAATCCTGGCTTGATAAATATGTCTGTCCAACCAGAATCTGCATGTAATGTACCATCAAATTTTGCACCTATCGTTTCAAGTGTACGGATTGATGTCGTTCCTGTTGCTACAATTCGACCACCATTAGCACGAACCTCATTCAATGTCTGTGCGGCTTCTTCACTTAATTGATAAAATTCGGAATGCATTTTATGATCATCAATATTATCTTCTTCGACTGGTCTAAACGTACCTAAACCAACATGTAAGGTCAACTCAATCAATTTAATTCCTTTATCAGCAACCTTTTGCAACAACTCAGGTGTCCAATGCAATCCTGCAGTTGGTGCAGCAGCTGAACCATTAACCTTTGAATAAACCGTCTGGTATCTTTCTTGATCTTCCAGCTTTTCTTTAATATATGGTGGCAATGGCATTTCTCCTAGTTCTTCTAGAATCTCCAAAAAAATACCATCATAATGGAACTTAATCATGCGACCACCGTGTTCCAACTCTTCTGTCACTTCTGCAGTCAATCGTCCATCACCAAAAACTATTTTTTGACCAACTGGATATTTACGTGCAGGCTTCACAAGAGTCTCCCATACATCATCTTGATCTTGACGAAGTAATAAGACTTCAACATGACCACCGGTTTCTGGTCGTACACCATAAAGTCGCGCTGGCAAAACACGTGAATTATTCATGACTAAGGCATCACCAGGATTCAAATAATCGATGATGTCATAAAAATGACGATCATGTAATTCTCCAGTATCTGCATTTAGTTCTAATAAACGTGAACCATCACGCTTTTCCAATGGTGTTTGTGCAATTAATTCATGTGGCAAATCATAATCAAAGTCATCTAAACTAGTATAAGTTTCCGTCATTTATCTTTACTCCTAACTATTTTTTATCAGGTAATGGTAATTGTAAGTGTTCATACGCTGCTAAAGTAACAACTCGTCCTCGAGGTGTTCGCTGTAAAAAACCGATTTGTAATAAATAAGGCTCATAAACCGATTCAATCGTATCGATCTCTTCACCAATATTAGCGGCAATTGTACCAACGCCCACTGGTCCTCCTTGATAAAATTTGATCATTGTCTCTAAAATCTTATGATCCACCTCATCAAGTCCCATGTCATCTATTTGCAATAAGGCAAGTGAAAAGTTGACCATTTCATCATTAATTATTTGCAAGCCTTTCACAGTTGTAAAGTCACGAACGCGTCGTAATAAGCGGTTGGCTATTCGTGGTGTTCCCCGTGATCGTCGCGCAAGTTCATAAGCACCTTCATCAGCAACTTCAATATTAAATATATCGGCTGACCGTTTAATAATCTCTGACAATTCTTTTGGCGTGTAATATGCCATATGTTCAACAATCCCAAAACGATCACGTAAAGGTTGCGATAACATGCCCGCCCGAGTCGTCGCACCAATCAACGTAAAGGGTGGTAATGGAAAATGAATCGGGTGTGCATTAGGACCTTCGCCAGCAATAATGTCAACATAAAAATCTTCCATTGCTGAATATAACATCTCTTCAACTTGCTTCGGCAGGCGATGGATTTCATCAATAAATAAAACATCACCTGGGGCAAGTTCATTTAACAATGCCAGTAAATCACCAGATTTTTCAATTGCGGGACCAGATGTTGTTCGCAAATTGACCCCCATTTCGTGAGCCACAACCATTGCTAAGGTTGTCTTTCCTAATCCTGGTGGTCCATATAATAACATATGATCCAATGGTTCTGAACGTTGTTTTGCTGCCTCAATATACACCTGCAATCTTTGTTTTAAATCTTCTTGACCAATATACTGCTGCAATGTACTGGGACGTAACGTTTGTTCAATCGACTGTTCACCAGTGTCAGTAGACATATCATGTAAAAAGTCCTCTGCCATTTAATTCCCCCAAAATTTACTGCAATAACTTCAAACCAGCACTCACGTATTCTGCAGTAGATAAGTTTGTCTGTTTTGTTAATTCTTTTTCAACACGTTTAGTATCCTTCTTCGCATATCCTAAAGCTTCTAAGGCTAATAAAGCATCAACTAATGCTGAATTTTCCCCATCTGCTGGCAGCGGATCATTATGCTCAACTGATAATGTTAAATCAGCAAGCTTATTTTGCAAATCTAACACAATTTGTTGCGCAGTCTTTTTACCAATACCGGGAAACTTTGTTAAAAAGCTAATGTCACTTTGCATAATGGCATTAATTAACCCTGTATGATCACTATTTGCCAAAATTGCCAAAGCCGATTTAGGCCCAATACCTGACACGTTCAATAATTTTTGAAATAAATCTTTATCTTCTTTATTAGAAAAGCCATATAAAGCTTGTTCGTTGTCACGAATTATCTGTTCAACGTAAACAGTCATTGTGTCATTCAAAGAAAAAGTATATGGATTAGCAACTAGCACCCGATAACCAATTCCTTGTATGTCGATGACAATATAGCTTGGCAATATTGCTGTTATAGTACCTTTTAGATATTCGTACATGTTCTTCTCCAATCCTACAAGTCACTGCATACATTATAGCAGAAAAAAACTAGCTATTTTTAATTTACCGTAATTGTTAAATTTCATAATGTGAAATTTTGTACAATAATATTCACACTTTATTCACATTTCCTAGTTATTATTTAACTATCGACTTAAAGATAAGTAACGAGAAAGCCTACGCTCATTGCTTGGTCGTTTCGTCACCCACATGACGAAGAGTTTTTACTTTCCTAGTAAATCTACTCAATTAACATATCTCTTATTAAACCTACAACAAAAAAGGACTGGTTAATAGCCAGTTCTTTTTTGTTGTGGATTTAATCACGTGCATGAATACTACAAAACGAGTAGAATAATTATTTATAAAAAACAAATCAACAGGAGACAATCATGCTAAAAGAAAAATTGTCTGAGTTGCCTACTTGGCGCCGAAACTTGTTTGTACTTTGGTTTGGCGTTTTCATGACTGGTATTGGATTTAGTGAAGTTATGCCTTTTTTGTCTCTATACGTAGATACACTAGGTGATTTTACTAAAAATCAATTAACCTTCTATAGTGGGCTAACTTTTTCTATCACTTTTTTGATGACTGCAATTATATCGCCCTTTTGGGGAAAACTGGCTGATAGCAAGGGACGTAAATTGATGTTGCTACGTGCATCATTAGGGATGGCCATTGTGTTTTTCCTAATGGGAGCAGCCCAAAATATTTGGCAACTTATTTTCTTTCGTGCATTACAAGGTCTGTGCGGTGGCTTCATTTCAAATGCAAATGCCATGATTGCCACCCAAACGCCAAAAGATAAATCAGGCTATGCTTTAGGGACATTAGTCACTGGTGTAACTGGCGGACAACTAATTGGTCCATTCATCGGTGGTATTCTTGCTTCAATTGTGAGCTATCGTTTATCTTTCATCATTACTGGTATTATATTCTTACTAGTGTTTACACTTGTCATTACCTTGGTCAAAGAAGAGTTTACTCCGATTGCACCTGGCGAATCACTATCTCGCAAACAAGTATTTAAACAATTAAAGCACCCCCAGTTAACAATTAGCTTGTTTCTAACGACCTTTATCATCCAAATCGTTAATCAGTCCATTAGCCCAATTGTTGCACTGTTTGTCCGCGAACTAAACAATGGTGGTGGCGGCACTACATTCTGGGCTGGGGTTGTTGCTGCCATGCCTGGTATTGCGACAATGCTCGCCGCACCAAAATTCGGTCGATTAGGTGATCGCATTGGTACACATCGTATCATGTTAATTGGATTTACCCTAGCATTTTCATTTATGTTACCAACAGGATTTGTCACTGCAGTTTGGCAGTTAGCCATTTTACGTTTTATGATAGGTATTTCTGATGCCACGATGCTACCTGCAGTTCAAACACTAATATCTAAAACAACGCCATCACAGATTACTTCACGTATCTTTGCATACAATCAATCATTCCAATCATTAGGATCGGTTGCTGGACCAATAATGGGAACAGTTGTTGCAATGTTTTTCGATTATAGAGGTATCTTCATTGCAAGCGCCCTCTTGATAATCGTGAATGCTGTGCTATTCTTTTATCGGACTAAATCATTAAAAAATGATGATTCACTTAATTTATAAAAAAAGACCTTGATGCTCTTTCTAACTAGTTAGCAAAATAACTAGCAATGAAAAACACCAAGGTTTTTTTAATCAACATTTATACTACGAACCATGTGATATAACACTAATAGCGCAAATTGTAGTGCTCCAAATGAAATCACAAATACTAAACTATGCGTCGATATAGAAGCCGTAAATAGTTTGATAACTTTTTGTGGATCACTAACGATTTCCCATGAATTAATACGTAAAAACCGACCGAGGTAAATACCATACGCCGAAACAAAAGACAGAATCATATAAAATAAAATTGTCCAAAAGTTTGAGGATTTTTGACAATAGACCCGACCAACGATGTGTGCCGAAGCAATTCCCAAAATGAGGCCAGTTAATACACCCACTGCTAAAATAGCGTAATTAAAAAATTGAGTTTCAGTCATTAATCCGGTACCAATTGATGACAAATGGCTAAAATCGGTCACCATATACATGGCATTTGGGAAAAAAGCCAACCAAACAAGCGTGATTATGAACTGAACCCCGTAAGTTGGAGTAATTTCCAAAACTTACGGGGTTTTACTATGTTTTCAAAAGAAGTACAAATTGAAGCTGTCACAATGTATCTACAAGGTATTCCGCCTTATAAAATACGGA
>NZ_JAMXDB010000061.1 GCF_024718545.1 Weissella fangxianensis | reverse complement strand
GATTCAGTTTTGAGGGAACTAAGTTCACTCAATAAAACGTGTCGTGATGATGGCACTGAGGTCACACCTGTTCCCATACCGAACACAGTAGTTAAGCTCAGTAGCGCCAAAAGTAGTTGGAGGATCGACTCCTGCGAGGATAGGACGTCGCGATGCATCATTCCGAATTAGCTCAGTTGGTAGAGCACACGACTGTTAATCGTGCTGTCGTCGGTTCGAGCCCGACATTCGGAGTAATTGCCGACTTAGCTCAGTTGGTAGAGCAACGGTATCGTAAACCGTAGGTCGAGGGTTCGAATCCCCCAGTCGGCATGCGTGTAGCTCCTATAAATCTTGTTATCAAGGTTTATAGGAGCTTTTTGTATATAGAAATTTTTAAAATCGATGTGCACGCTTGCATAGGTTCTTTAAACTATGAGACCTTGGTATTAGAGGAAGTATCATGTTTTTTTATGCCATTAATCCATTTTTGCAGATTAAATTTGACAATTTATTGTATACTATCATATAAGAATTATAATTCGAAAAGAAGGATTGGGGAGACTCCAAATGAATAAAAAATACTTTGGCGTTATGACAGTCAACGTTACTGGGGTGGAATTGTTGATTGTTAATTTAAAAACACATAAGTCTCTTGAAAAAGTTGTAAAAGAAATTAATTTGGGTGATGATGTCTACCATCAACAACCAGTTAGATTTGAATCAGTTAATAAAATTGTTGAAGCGCTAACTGGCTTTATCCAGATACTACGTGATTATGGCGTTGAAAATTATCAATTATGGGGTAGTCAGGCTTTATCACAGGCACTGAATGCTGACTTTATGGCGGATCAGTTTTTCTTACATACAGGTATTGAAGTTCGATGGCTATCAATGAGTGACGAAGCATATTATCGTAATCAAAACATTTCTCTGGAACTTAAAAGAGATCATGAGGATAGTGAAGGTATTGCCTACTTGGTTGGTATTACCTCAGGAAATACATCCGTTACTCGTTTTGATAATGGTAACTTTGTAACATCGACTAATTTTGCAATAGGACCAATCAAAATTTCGGAAGATTTAGAAAGTTTACGACAATCTGCACCCAACTCTATTAGTGTCTTGAATGATTATATTGATAGTAAATTAAAAGATTTTGATATTGGTATTCTTGGTCGTGCTGCATCAGCAAAAGCAAATTCCCAAATTATTCTATTAGGGACATCGCCGATTAAAAATTTAGTCACACAATACCTTAAGCAGGAGAAGAAACCAGCTTTTTCGATTGCGGTTTTTAATGATTTAGTTGATGACATGGTAGATGCTTCAGACCAGTACCTGATTAATCAGCTGCAGGTTAACGAAGATGCAGTACCACTGATATTGCCAGAATTATTATTGATTCGGCGGATTATTCAGTTAACTAGTGCTAGACAAATTAGTTTTTCAGACTCAGAAATTGTTGATGGTATTGTTAACGATGAAGAAGTTATTCTCGGTTTTTCAAAACATGATTTTACTGACCAAATAATTACCATGGCTGTAAATTTAGCAGACCACTATGATGTTGAACCAATTCACCGCGAACTTGTTACTAAATTTGCTCGCCATTTATTTATTCAATTAAAACCACTCCATACACTGGGGAAGCGAGAGTTGGTACTATTAGAAATTGCTGCTATTTTACATGATGTGGGTAATTATATTGGTGTTCACTCTCATTACTTACATTCTGAGTATATTATTAGACATTCGGATATTATTGGCTTATCTAGTGAAGAGTTGGAAATCGTGGCTGCAATTGCGAAGTATCATAGTTCAACTACACCAAGTGAGGATTTGAGTCATTTTAGCCAAATTTCTGCAGATAATAGACGATTGATTTCAAAGTTAGCGGCAATTCTGCGTTTAGCAGACGCATTAGATGATGATCGCCAGCAAAAGATTAAGAAAATTTCAGTATCAATAAAAAGTAAAAGTGTCGTGATTTCGGCCTACAGTAATGACAATTTGGCCTATGAAAATTGGATTTTTAATTCTAAAAGTCATTTTTTTCAAGAAACATATGGCCGAAAAGCAGTATTAAAACAGAGGGGGGTTAAATAATGACAGAAATTGATTATGAAGACCCACAATTTTATACTAACCGCGAGTTAAGCTGGTTAGATTTTAATGATCGGGTGCTTGAAGAGGCACGTAATAAGCATAATCCATTATTAGAACGACTCAAATTTTTGGGAATTACACAGAGTAATATGGATGAATTTGTGATGGTTCGAGTGGCCTCTTTAGCAAAGCTAGTTGAAGTCAAATGGGATGGTCATGATGCGTCAGGATTATCAGCAGCCCAACAATTAAAGGCTGTTAATGATAAAGCCCATGAACAATTGGTTAAGCAATATACGACGTTGAATCGTATTTTATTGCCAGCAATTAAGCAGGTGGGCATTAATTTATTACGAGTTGAAGAATTAAATGATGAACAGTTGCAATTCATAAAGAGTTATTTTCATGATGAACTGTATCCGGTTCTAACACCAATGGCAGATGATACATCTCGTCCTTTTCCATTTATTGGTAACGACACGATCAACTTATCATTGCGCTTGAGTAAAAAAGGGCATGATAAGTCGTTATATGCGACACTGCAAGTGCCAAGTATTTTTCCACGTGTTGTCAGACTACCAAAGGCAGAGAATGATTTTATTTTATTAGAAGATATCATTAAGAAATTTGTTGACCAATTATTTGTTAATTACGATATTCATGATGTATCTACTTTCCGAGTCATTCGTGATATGGATTTGGATGTGGCTGAAGAGGATACATCTGATTTATTGAAGGAAGTACAACAGCAGTTAAAGTTACGCGAACATGGAAAAGTCATTCGGCTAGAAGTTGAATCTGATATTAGTAAAAAGTTGCGGAAACGGCTGGTGCGTGAATTAGGAACTGACGAAGATTCGGTTTATGAGGTTAATGGTCCGGTTGATTTAAACTTCTTAGGTAAACTGTATAGCACAGTAACTGACAAAGATGAATTAAAGTATCCGCCATTTCAAGCTTATCAGGATACAGACCTCGATGATGAGCATAATATTTTCGAATCGATACAAGAACGAGACCGGTTAATGCAGCATCCATATGATAAATTTGATTCAGTGGTGGAATTTATTCGTCAAGCATCTACTGATAAAGATGTCTTAGCAATTAAAATGACCCTATATCGGGTGTCAGGTAATTCACCAATTATTAAATATTTGGGTCGTGCGGCACAAAATGGTAAACAGGTGACTGTTTTGGTTGAGGTCAAAGCACGGTTTGATGAAGAAAATAACGTGCACTGGGCACGTCAACTTGAACGCATGGGATGTCATGTAATCTATGGGTTGGTTGGTTTAAAAACACATTCTAAATTGTCATTAGTTGTACGACGTGAAGAAAGTGGTATTCGACGATATGTTCATTTAGGGACCGGAAATTATAACGATAGTACAGCTCATTTCTATACGGATATTGGCTTGTTGACGGCAAATAATAATATCGGTATCGATGTGACAAATATATTTAATATGTTATCGGGTTATTCTCAGCCACCATACTTTCATAAACTTCATATTTCGCCAAACGGCATTCGAGAATTTATTATTGATAAGTTAGACCAGGCCATTAGTTATGCACAATTCGGTCGGCCAGTACATGTTCAGATGAAGATGAATTCTTTGTCTGATCAGGAAATGATTGCTAAAATGTACGAAGCATCGCATGCTGGTGTAAAAATTGATCTACTGATTCGGGGAATTTGTTGTTTGAAACCTGGTATTAAAGGAATCAGTGAGTCAATCAGTGTGCATTCAATTGTCGGACGTTTTTTGGAACATAGTCGAATTTATATTTTTGATTTTGAAGGTGAGAAGCAAGTTTACTTATCGTCAGCTGATTTGATGACAAGAAACTTAAATCGACGGGTTGAACAACTGTTTCCAGTTGAACAGCCTGATTTGGTACAACGTGTTTTATCGATTTATCAAACATTGTGGGATGATAATGTGAGAACACGGGTACTCGATGTTGATGGCACATACAATCGGGTCGATCGTCGGGGTCGGGCTTCATTAGATGCGCAAGATTATTTTGCTGTGCAAGCAACAAAGTGGGCAGAGAAGCAGCAGTTGGATTCACATAAGCAAAATCCAAATCAGTTTCAACCGATGATGAGTCCAGAAAATCAACATGATCCGTTTGGTGAGGAAAGATAATCGACGTAATAATAGAAAGGAAGTTTAATGGAAAACTTTGTAGTAATTGATTTGGGATCTAATTCAGTTCGAATGACAATTACCCGTATTAATGAAGATGGTACGCATGAAACATTGACGCATATGAAGGAGTTTGTGCGTTTATCTGAAAATATGGGTGAAAAGAAAATCTTACAACCAGCAGCTATTGAACGAACAATGAAAGCTTTGCATTCATTCAAAGATATCTATAAAAAATTAGATAATGTTCGCATTAAGGCTGTTGCAACGGCTGCGGTACGCCAGGCATCAAATCAAAAGGCATTTTTGAAACAGGTCAAGTCAGAGATTGGGATTAATCTAGAAGTTATTTCGGGTACACAAGAAGCCTATTATGACTATATCGGGGTGACTGAAACTTTGCCGATTACCAACGCTATTCTAATTGATACGGGTGGAGCAAGTATTGAAATTGTGCTGGTTCAGAACGGTGAAGTGACTAACCTAATTAGTATTCCAATCGGTTCTGTTACTATTTCTTCTGAATATGACTTAGGTAACCATGTTTCGGCTTCTGAATTATTCAAAGCTGTTATCTCAATTAATGAAATCTTCCAAAATATTTGGTGGTTAAAGAATGGTTTGAACCTGCCAATTATTGGCTTGGGCGGTAGCAATCGTACGCTTGCTAAGATTAATCGGCGTCGTGATCGACTATTCAATATGGAAGATGTTCACGGTTACCAAATTAAAGATACGCAAGTGAACAAAACATTTGAGGACATTATTAGTTTGGACTTTGAAGGACGCAAAGAGGTACCTGGTATCAGTAAAGATCGTGCCGATATTATTGTTGGTGGTTTGATACCTGTAATTCTCTTAATGAATTATTTGGATTCCGAAAAAATTACTTTTTCAACGAGTGGCTTAAGAGTTGGTATCTTGTATGAACGCCTGCATGATATCCTACGAGAAAATGTTGCCAATCAATAGAAAATATTAAATAACTGGTTTAGTCTAAAAGTCTGAAATCTAAGAAATTATAGATTTCAGACTTTTTTATGGGTCAAACAGATTGAAAATTCTTTGTTAGTCATGTTCGCGTGAAAATGTTGACAAATTTGAGGTTTCAAGCTAATATTATCTTCTGTGAGTGACATACTTACATTATCGTGTCGTGATGACGGCACTGAGGTCACACCTGTTCCCATACCGAACACAGTAGTTAAGCTCAGTAGCGCCAAAAGTAGTTGGAGGATCGCCTCCTGCGAGGATAGGACGTCGCGATGCATCATTCCGAATTAGCTCAGTTGGTAGAGCACACGACTGTTAATCGTGCTGTCGTCGGTTCGAGCCCGACATTCGGAGTTCAATGGCCATTCCAGGTGGTGAACTGAACCCCGTAAGTTGGAGTAATTTCCAAAACTTACGGGGTTTTACTATGTTTTCAAAAGAAGTACAAATTGAAGCTGTCACAATGTATCTACAAGGTATTCCGCCTTATAAAATACGG
>NZ_JAMXDB010000060.1 GCF_024718545.1 Weissella fangxianensis | reverse complement strand
AAACGTGTCGTGATGATGGCACTGAGGTCACACCTGTTCCCATACCGAACACAGTAGTTAAGCTCAGTAGCGCCAAAAGTAGTTGGAGGATCGCCTCCTGCGAGGATAGGACGTCGCGATGCAATTGAAAGCAGTTCACAGTAAAATGTGAGCTGCTTTTTTTGTACAAAATATAATTTTCTTCGTCTTTAATAAATGGTTAGGAGAAAATTATGTTAGACAATCAGGATGAATCTATTTTATATGGTCGCTTAGTGGTATATCGTGCAGAAGACTGTCATCGGCTAACTAAAAAAGTTAGCATTATACCGGCAATTGATAATGGCTACTGCGGACGTTGCCAAGGTAAAATTTTAGCGCATTGGCAATTACCTGGTGATGACAAGTACTGCTGGCAGTGTGCTAACATGGGAAGAATTACCACGAAACATTGCTTGGTAACGATTGAGGAACCGAATGATTTTGAAACAATAGTTAATCCATGTATTTGGCAGGGGAAATTGACTTATTTACAACAGCAGGTGTCTGATGAACAAATTAAAGCTTTAAAAGAAGGAAAGTCCCACTTAACTTATGCAGTTACAAGCGCAGGAAAGACGGAAATGTTATTTCCGATGTTAACATTAGCAATCAAACAAAAGAAGCGCATTGCAATTGTTTCACCTCGAATTGATGTTATTCTTGAATTGAAAATAAGGATTAAAACAGCCTTTAATGTACCATTTATTGTGTTATTCGGTGGTACTGAAGATAAATACCAGTACACGCAGTTAATACTAGCAACAACTCATCAATTAATGAAGTTTAAGCAGGCATTTGATGTGATTGTATTGGACGAAGCAGATGCTTTTCCATATGAAAATACTCAAATGCTCGTTACATCTGTTTATCAAGCGTTAAAGAAAGACGGTATTATATTTTTTTTAACAGCAACTCTAAATACAACTTTGAAAAAAATGATTAGGCGTCAGGAAGTATTACTGTCGACATTACCACTTCGCTTTCATGGTCAACCGCTACCTAATCTTAGTGTCCAAAGAGTTGCTAAATGGCGTAAAAGGTTACCTATAAGAGTGTTCAGACAAATGGTACATTTAAAAAAGAAGAGAATAAAATTTTTGGTTTTTGTTCCTCAAGTAAAAGACGTAGAAAATGTGATCAATCAAATACAAAACGAAAAATACGGACTAAAAATTTCGGGCACTTATGCAGCTGATACTACTAGGTTAGAAAAAGTACAAGCAATGCGGGACGGACGGGGTGATTGATGGCCTTGTGACAACAACAATACTAGAACGTGGTGTGACTTTTTTAGGAATCGATGTGTTGATCTTAGGTGGTGATGAACCCGTTTTCTCAACAGCAACATTGATTCAGATTGCTGGCAGGTGTGGCCGTAGTGCAGACCGACCTAATGGATTAGTCAGGGTTTATGTTCAGGAAAAAACAAAACAAGTAGTAGATGCAATTGCAGAAATACACTACTTAAACAATTTAGGAAAACATTATGAAATGTGAATTATGTCAGTTAAATGTAAATAATTCATGGCAGTTGCGAGATTTTTGTGATTTTTCAATATACAAGCCAACCTTTATTTGTAAAATGTGTTATGATAATTTTCAACAAATTGATCCCGAGAAGGCGTGCTTAGAATGTCAGATTACAACAGGGCAAAAATATTGTATTGACTGTCAGCGTTGGTTTCGGCTAGGTTATCCTAAAATACATAACCAATCATTATTTAAGTATGATGAACAAATGAAACGATATTTTAAGGCCTACAAATTTGAAGGCGGTTACCATCTTCGGAATGTTTTTAAGCAGGTTATGCAACAAAGGTTAATTAAAGCCCAAGCGGATATGATAGTTCCAATCCCAATAACTAATGATACATTTACGAAACGTCAATTTAACCAGGTAATCGGTTGGCTAGATGGTATGGCATTTGAAGAGTTATTAATTTGTCGAGAGGTAAAAAAAGATAAACAGTCGCAAAAGACAAGGAATGAACGATTACGAACAAAGCAACCTTTCGTTTTACGGCAACCAGATGTTAACTTAGTAAATCAGAGAATTTGCTTAGTAGACGATATTTATACAACAGGGCGTACGTTAAGACACGCTGCACATTGCTTAATGGCAGCTGGAGCCTTGGAAGTTACATCATTAACTCTTGCTAGATAATGATACTCCTTGAATGTTAACGCTTTCTTTTTTTGTTATCAATATGTTACAATATACTTACCGATAGGATACAGAAATGAATCTTTAACGGCATGTAAGATAAAAATTTTGGGGATATTATCTTATAAATTTAGTCAGACAGGAGACAGGATTATGCTAGAATTTAAGGTACGTGGTGAGAACATTGAAATCACTGACGCAATGTCAGAATACATTGAAAAGCGTATTTCTCGACTTGAGCGTTATTTAAATACTGAAGCTAGTTATATCGCTCGCGTTAATGTACGATCATACAAGGAAGGTACGTTTAAGACAGAGGTAACGATTCAATTACCATACTTGTTGCTTCGTGCAGAAGATACGCAAACGGATATGTACCAGACAGTTGATTTTGTTTCTGATAAGTTAGAACGTCAAATCCGAAAGTACAAGACTAAAGTTAATCGTAAGTCTCGTGAAAAGGGTTATAAGGGATTAGCAAATACTGATTTCATGGCAGTAGATCCAACTACTGTTGCTGATGCACGAGAAGCTGAACCCGAGGATGATGGTATAGAAATTGTTCGTAAAAAGCATGTTGATTTAAAGCCAATGGATGCGGAAGAAGCTGTATTACAAATGGAGCTTCTAGGACACGAATTCTTTATTTTCCAAGATGCTGAAACTGATTTACCAGCGGTTGTTTATAAGCGACGTGATGGGAAGTATGCTTTGCTTGATACAGTAAACTAAAATAAAATGTTCAGATAGGTAAAATCTTTGGGATATTATCTACTGCCATAAGACAATTTAAAATTTTAAAGACTAGGAGTATTTCCTGGTCTTTTTATCTTTAAGTATTAAAAATGATTTATAATGACATAAACGCTAATGAAATGTATTAAGGAGAAAAAAGATGCCTAAGAAAAAATATATGACAACGCAACAATATGGGATGCTATTAAGTGAATTAATTGAAACAATCCAAGAGGCTGGCGATCGTGTGGCACCTTTTTTTGAAAAATTAGATGATGTGTTAAAAAATGATCAGTTGGCGCAATTACCAAATGAGGAATTTGTTGAAGTGGCAACTGAGTTTGAGAATGTGGTTGAAATTTATCAAGATGTATCTAAAAAATTAAATCGTGTGACTGCACCAGTTCGATTTATTGGTGCTCATCAAATGGTCAAGCAAACATTTATGGATTATACAACTGCTACTAAAGTAATGGCTGATTCTTTAGATGTTACGTCGCAACAAGTAAATCTAGCTGATTTTAGACAATCAGAAACGGACCAAGATATGTATATGGATAAATTCTTAGCACAAATTCGCCGTATCTTTGCAACGGTCACTGCATAATGACAAGGGTAGCAGAAATGAATGATGTTTTGGAAATCGATGTCGCAAAAAATGTCAGCTCGCAGTTAAATTTGCCGACACATAAAGTAAAAGCAGTGGCGAATTTATTAGACGGGGGGAATACCGTGCCGTTTATTGCGCGTTACCGTAAAGAAGCAACGGGCAATTTGGACGAGGTACAAATTCGGGATATTCAATCGACTTCTAAACAATTAATTGAGTTACAGGCGCGAAAGCAAACGGTTTATAACGCAATTGTTGAGCAGAATATGATGACAAAAGGGATTCAGCAAGCAATCGTTGTGGCTGATACGCTTCAAAAAGTAGAGGATATCTATCTACCGTATAAGAAAAAACGTAAAACCAAAGCTACAGTTGCTAAGGAAGCCGGGTTAATGACTTTTGCACAATTCATTCAAACTTTTCCAAGTGGCAGTTTGCAAGATGAAGCAGCCAAGTATGTTAATCCAGATAAAGGTCTTGTAGATGTCGCAGCTGTTTTTGCGGGTGCTCATGAAATTTTTGCGGAAGTAATTGGTGAAAACGCTGGTTTGCGTGATTGGGTACGTCAGTATACCTTGAATAAAGGCCATTTTGTTGCCAAACTGAAACGCGGTGCTGACAAAAAAGATGAGCAAGGTGTTTTTGAGCTTTATTACGATTTTGATGTACCTGTAAAAAAGGTCTTGAATCATCAAATACTAGCCATTAACCGTGGTGAAAGTGAGGGAATATTATCTGGTAATATCATTGCTGATGAAGATGCTATCACTCGTTATTTGAAGTTTCGACTAGTTGGCAGTAAAAAAGGTCCAGCTACTGATATATTAGTACAGGCTGCACAAGCTGCCTATAAACGATTTATTGGCCCAGCCATTGCCCGTGAAATTCGGAAAACTTTATTTGGTAGGGCTAGTGGAGATGCGATTAAGGTATTTGGAACTAATCTATATCATCTGTTAATGGCTGCACCGCTTCGTGGTCAGATTGTTTTAGGATTTGATCCAGGAATTAGAACGGGTTCTAAATTGGCGGTCGTGGATAAAGCAGGCCAATTTTTAGAAAAAGCAGTGATCTATCCACATAAGGCACAGAAATATGATCCTAAAGGTGCTCGTGAAACAATCATTAAGTTAGTTAAAAAGTATCAGGTAACGTTAGTGGCGATTGGAAATGGTACAGCTTCTCGTGAATCACAGCAATTTATTGCCGATATTATTCAAAATGAGCTACCGGCTTTAAGATATGTGGTCGTTAACGAGGCTGGGGCATCGGTATACTCGGCTAGTGATGTCGCACGAGCTGAATTTCCAGATTTACCAGTTGAACAGCGGTCAGCTATTTCAATTGCGCGCAGATTACAAGATCCAATGGCTGAGTTAATTAAAATTGATCCACAAGCTGTTGGTGTGGGGCAATACCAACATGATTTACCAACAAAGGAACTTTCCCTGGAACTAGATCATGTGCTAGAAACAGCCGTTAATCAGGTTGGCGTTAATTTAAATACTGCTTCACCACAATTATTGACACATATTGCTGGTCTAACGACAACGATTGCAAATAATATCGTTGCGTATCGAAATGAAAATGGGCAGTTTCAAACCCGTTCGGAGTTAAAAAAGGTCGCTAAGCTAGGACCAAAGGCATTTGAGCAAGCTGCCGGATTTTTACGAATTCCTTCGGGAAATAATCCTTTAGATAATACCGATATTCATCCGGAATCTTACCATGTAGCAGAGAAAGTATTGCATACAGCTGCTGTGAAAGACTTGGGAGAAAGTGCAAGTAGTGCTTTACATGAATTTGATACACCGTCATTTGCACAACAATTGTCGATAGGATATCCAACACTACATGATATAATTTCTTCATTGGTTGAACCTGGCCGTGATTTACGAGACAATGCACCAACGGCGACATTAAGGTCTGATGTACTAACTTTAGATGACTTAGAAGTGGGGATGCAGCTTCAAGGGACAGTACGTAATGTTGTTGATTTTGGTGCTTTTATAGATATTGGTGTTCATGAAGATGGATTGGTGCACATTTCTAAATTATCCAAGCAACGTGTAAATAATCCACATAGTCTCGTTGCTGTCGGTGATATTGTGACTGTCTGGGTAGTTGAAATTGATAAAAAACGACAACGAATTGGCTTAACAATGATTTCGCCAGAATAACAATTTAATATTTGGCTGAACTGAACCCCGTAAGTTGGAGTAATTTCCAAAACTTACGGGGTTTTACTATGTTTTCAAAAGAAGTACAAATTGAAGCTGTCACAATGTATCTACAAGGTATTCCGCCTTATAAAATACGGAA
>NZ_JAMXDB010000005.1 GCF_024718545.1 Weissella fangxianensis | reverse complement strand
AGGGACTAACTCATTGAAATTACCATCTTCAGAAATTATAAATTTAATATTTTTGTCTGTTAAACCAACTGAATTTAGGATAGAATCATTAATGGACATCAATAAATACCTCGTATCTGTTTTTTTTCGTCGATTACATTTTACGCCGGTATCTTATTGGTGTCTTTTTGTTTGTGAAAAAGGCGAAATAAAAAGCGTGAAATTTTTAGTTTCACGCTAGAAAGTATAGAGCCACAAAAAGGAGGTTGAGACTTATTTGAGTCTCAACCTCCTTTTTATTTAAATGTGGATTATTGCACGCTAACTTTCCGACCGTGAATAAAGTAATATAAGACAATACCAATTAAGGCAATGACTGCCATAACGATAAATAAGTTTTGGTAACCAAGGAATGGTTGAACAAAGCCAATTATAGAAGGCCCAAATCCTAACGCAAATTCATAGCAGATGAAGTAAGTAGCAGTTGTTTGGGTCAATCGTTCAGCAGGGACCATTTGAGTGGTCGTTGTTTGAATAGCAGATTGGAAATTTCCAAATCCAAACCCAATTAGGATAGCCGCTAATAACATCATCCAACCATTTGACATTTTTCCAAGGATGAATAAGCCGATAGCTAAGATAACTAATGCGGGATAGACAACGTAATTTTCGTTTTTCCTGTCCATTAAACGGCCCACAATTGGCCGTGAGACTAAAATTGCCAATGCATAAACTAAGAAAAAGTACGATGCAAAAGTGACTAAGTCTAAGTCACTGGCATAGAAGTCTAATTCAGATTGCAGTGCTGCATAGCCAAATGTTACGAAACCAAGAGTCAGTGAGATACCGAGAACTTTGGGTTCGATCAGGGTACGTAAGCTAAATTTATTACTAGTTGGCGTTGCTTGAATCGTTACTTTGTTGGCATCAATTAGAAATGAAGCAATTAGTGCGATAATTCCTGTAAAAAATTCTAACCAAAATAAGATAGTGTAAGAATAATGTTGTTCAATTAGTAAGGCGAAGAAGGGACCAAAAGCAGTTCCTAAAATCGTTGCTAATGAGAAATAAGCAATGCCTTCAGCGCGTCGGGCAGCTGGAATCACGTTGATGACCGCAGTATTGGTAACCGTTCCTGTTAAACCAACTGCTAATCCTTGAATAAAGCGGATAATCAGCAGATAGACGATACCACCTTCATATTGATAAGCGAGAAGGATTGGCACAAGGATCACCATGCTTAAAATAGTTAAATTTTTAGCACGAAACTTTGCCGTCATAATACCAGCACTAAACCGAGCAACCATGGTACCAATAATGGTCATACCGGTAATCAAGCCAGCCATTGTTGTACTAACATGATAGGTATTGACCGAATAGGGACCAATGATGACAAACAGACTATAAAACGTCATCATACTGAGAATTTGAATAATAAATAATTGAATAAAAGTTGCATTAAAAATGCTAGGGGAGTCACTGTTTGACGTAATACTATACCTATCTTTCTAAAATTTTTTCTAAATAAGTATACACCATCTGTCAAATCAACTCTTTTCGTGCTTAATAAATGACGATATAATACAACATGTGGGAGTTAGGAGTTATTCCGTGCATTTTTTGTAAGTAAAGCATAGAATGAATATACGAGAAGAGAAATTAAGCTAGTTAAGGAGAAAAAATATGGTAGTTGTAACCGATAAGACGACCGATGCAACACAATTATGTGGAAACAAGCTTTGTGATAAGTTTGTCGCAACTTTTGAAATTTTAGGTCGTAAATGGAATGGTATGATTATTGAAACATTGTTAGTCAATGGTCCACGCCGTTTTAAGGACTTAGCACAATCAGTATCAAAGTGTTCTGATCGTGTCTTAGTGGAACGTTTGAAGGAATTAGAAACTGCAGATATTGTTGAACGTCGTACGTATGACGATTCAGCTTTGATTGAATATGCTTTGACACCACGTGGTGAATCAATGCGTGATATGATGACGGCTATTCATGAGTGGTCAGATCAGTGGCAATGTTCTGAAAAATAGAAACTTGAAAAGTTAAAATAAAGTTGTACAATGAAGAAAGAAACAGTGAATGACCTAGTAGGTGTTTTATTAAGTATCAGCGAGCAGGAAGTGGTGAGAGCCTGTCTTTTGGAACACTGAATTTCAGTCAGGAGTTCATCAGTGAAAAGTTGGTGCGGTTTATCGCCGTTAACAGATAACCGAGGGTAGTCTTTATGGGACTACTGAATTTTTTGGGTGGTACCACGTTAATTAGCGTCCCTTCGATAAGTAATTATCGAAGGGATTTTTTATTTGTAAAAATTTATGAATATTAAGGAGAAGAGATATGAGTTTACAAGATGAGCTCACGACATTACTCGATGAAGCATTGGTTCAAATTAATGACGCAGCGGATGTTAAGGCATTAAATCAGGTACGGGTACATTGGCTAGGAAAGAAAGGGCCTTTGACTGAAGTATTACGGGGCATGAAAAACTTGTCACCAGAGGAACGCCCAGTCGTTGGTGCATTGGCGAATGAAGTGCGCGATGCGTTGACAACAGCCATTTCTGAGCGTCAAACACACTTAGAATTAATTGCTTTGGATGCACAATTAGCATCTGAAACCATCGATGTGACTTTACCAGGACGTTCTGTTAAACAAGGACAGCCTCATGTGTTACAACAAATTATTGAGAATTTGGAAGATCAATTTATTGGTATGGGCTACCAAGTGATTGAAGGACCAGAAGTTGAAGAAGATCAGTATAATTTCGAACGCATGAATTTGCCTAAGGATCATCCAGCACGTGATATGCAAGATACCTTCTATATTACACCGGAAATTTTGATGCGTACGCAAACGTCACCAGTTCAAGCACGAACAATGGAAGCTCACGATTTTAACCAAGGACCTTTGAAGATGGTTTCTCCAGGTCGAGTTTACCGCCGTGATACTGATGATGCCACTCACTCACATCAATTCCATCAAATGGAAGGGCTTGTAATCGACAAGCACATTACGATGGGTGATTTAAAGGGAACCTTACTCGCTGTTGCGCACAATTTGTTTGGTGAAGCCCATGATATCCGATTGCGACCATCATATTTCCCATTTACTGAGCCATCAGTAGAGGTTGATATTTCTTGGAATGCAGTTACGCCAGACATGAATCCGGAAGATATTGAATGGATTGAAGTTCTTGGAGCTGGTATGGTACATCCAAACGTTTTGCGTAAGTCTGGTATTGATCCAGAAGTTTATGGTGGCTTTGCCTTTGGTCTTGGCCCTGATCGTTTCGCAATGCTTAAGTATGGGGTAGAAGATATCCGTAACTTCTATTTGAATGATGTTCGCTTCTTAACGCAATTTGATCAGAAAGGATAAGACAAAATGAAAGTTTCAGTAAATTGGTTACGCGATTATTTACCAATTGCATTACCGGCCTCAGAGTTAGCAGAAAAAATTTCTCGTACTGCGGTTGAAGTAGAAGGACAATACCAACCTAAGGGAAACATGAAAAAGGTTGTTATTGCTAAAGTATTATCAGTTGTTCCACATCCTGATTCAGATCACCTAGTGATTACGCAATTAGATGCTGGTGAAGATGAGCCAATTCAGGTCGTTACTGGGGCACCAAATGTGGCTGAGGGACAGACCGTTGTTTTAGCTAAGCACGGTTCGGTTATTGGTGATAACAAGAAAATTCGTAAGGGTAAGTTACGTGGCGAATTATCAAATGGTATGTTAGCTGCCTTACAAGAACTTGGCTTTGAAGATAAAGTTGCGCCAAAGGACTTTGAAGACGGTATCTGGGTATTCAACGATATTGATGCAGCAGACCTACAACCTGGTGAAGATGCTTTAACTGTCCTTGGTTTGGATGATGATGTGTTGGAAACAGGCATTACACCTAATCGTGCAGATCTATTTTCAATGAATGGGACAGCGTGGGAAGTTGCAGCAATTCTTTCAGAAGAGCCAACTCTACCTGCCTTTGAGTTAAACGAGACAGATGAGCAAACTAGTGATGTTATTGAAGCAACTGCACCTGCTGAATTGGCATCTAAGTATGCTGTTCGTGTTGTTAAAAATGTGACAGTTAAAGATTCACCACTTTGGTTACAACGTCGTCTGTGGACAATGGGTATACGTCCTATTTCAAATATTGTGGATATCACCAATTACATGTTGTTGATGTACGGTCAACCAATGCATGCATTTGATTTGAATGCTTTGCCTGAAGCAGAAGTGCATGTTCGTCGTGCTTATGATAAGGAAGCGATTAAGACGTTAGATGGCGTGGCACGTGAAGCCTCAGCTGATGATATTGTCATTGCTTCAGGGGATGAAGCATTGATGTTTGCCGGTGTCATGGGTGGTGAATCAACTGAAGTGACGCATGAAACAACGGATATTGTTCTAGAAGGTGCCATTTTTGAACCAAAGTCAATTCGCCATACTGCTCGTGATCAAAGCCTACATTCAGAAGCATCAATGCGCTTTGAGCGCGGCGTCAATGTAGAAGATACTTTTACTGCCTTAGATCATGCTGCTGCGCTGGTTGCTGAATTAGCCGATGGGCAAGTGACTGCTGGTCGTGTCGTTGCACAAGATTATAGCTATGAAGCACCAGTTGTTGACGTTAGTGTTGATCGGGTGAACCATGTTCTTGGAACAACAATTACGGCAGCTGAAATTGCTGCAGTCTTTGATCGCTTGTTCTTTGATTATGAAAAAAATGACAATGTCTTTTCCGTAACTATTCCAGCTCGTCGTTGGGATATTACGATTGCTGCAGATTTGATTGAAGAAATTGCCCGTTTGTATGGCTTTGATAATTTGCCGGCAACCTTGCCAACTGGAGAAACGACGCCAGGAAAGTTAACACCTAAGCAACAATTAGTTCGTGCTAGTCGGCATGCCTTAGAAGGATTAGGCTTGAATCAAGCCATTTCTTATGTTTTGACAACACCAGAAAAGGCTGATCGCTTTAAGTTACATGAAGGTGAACCAATTCAATTGGATTACCCAATGTCACAGGATCGTCAACAGACGCGTAGTAGTTTGTTAACTGGACTTTTGGATGATGTCGCTTATAACGTGGCGCGTAAGCAAACTGATGTCGCTTTGTATGAACAAGGACGTGTCTTTGTTTCTGATGGTGATTTGACCAAGCGCCCACAAGAAATTGAACATCTGGCCGGTGTTTTGAGTGGTAATATCACCGAACGTACCTGGGTACAAAAAGCACAAGCTGCTGATTTCTATGTGCTAAAGGGTATTGTTGAGCAATTACTAAAGAATTATGATTTTGTTGAACCCGTTCACTTTGTGGCAAACACAGTGCGTCAGGACATGCACCCAGGACGAACAGCTGATATTTACGTTGGTAATACGTTGATTGGTTTTGTGGGTCAAATCCATCCAATGACGGCCAAAGAGTACCGTATCAATGAAACATTTGCCTTTGAGTTAAATCTAGATGAAATTATTGCATTACCAAAGCACCAAGGTCGCTATGAAGCAATTTCACGCTATCCAGCAGTGTCACGTGACTTAGCCATCTTGGTTGACCGTGACGTACCTGCTTCACGGATTGAAGAAGCTATTCAGCAGGCAGGTGGTAAATATCTACACGATATTGTTATCTTTGATGTTTATACTGGTGGTAATGTTCCAAGTGACATGAAATCAGTTGCCTTTGGTCTAACATTTATCAATGCTGAACAAACCATGCTTGATGAAGAAACAAACCAAACAGTTGATCACATCGCCGGTGCTTTAGCTGAACAATTTGGGGCTGAAATTCGTTAAAGTTTAATTAAAGAATATATAAATAGCCGCTGTTACTGATATACTTAAGTAATGGCGACTATTTTCGTTATTTATTAAAGATGATTTCAGGAGAACTTATTATGAACAACGGTAAACGTAGGCAAGGTAAGAAGCGAAGCCGACAAGGGAAATGGCGCTTGATCATTCTCTTCTTGGTATTAATAGCACTTATTGCTGGTGGTATTGCCTTTGTATTGAATTATCAAGATGAACGTGATTATTCTGCTTTGAATAGCCAGGATAAGAAAAATAAGCAGGTTAAAGTTAAAGATGGCGACGATGCAGAGGATGTTGCTAACAAGTTGGACAAAGCAAAGCTAATTCGTTCAAAAAAAGCTTTCGTTCACTATGTATCATCCCATGATATTTCTAATTTGAAGTCAGGGTATTATCTATTTGCACCATCGGATTCAATTAATGAAATGGTTAAAACTTTGCGTCACGGTGGCGCTTCATCACCATTAAATAATCAAGAAACGATTACGGTACGTGAGGGTGAAACCATTGAAGAGATTGCTGCTGAAGTTGGTCAAAAGACAAAGTTTACCAAAGCAGAGTTTTTGAAGGCCGTGAACAACAAAGCATTCTTTAATCGTTTGAAATCGGCATATCCAGGCCTTCTTGATTCAGAAGCTTCAAGTAAAAAAGCGAAGGATATCCGTTATCGATTAGAAGGGTACTTGTACCCAGCTACTTATAATTGGAAGGATTCTAATAACGCCCGTGAATTGGTCAACCAGATGGTTGCTCAATCGTATGCGCAGTTAAAGAATCAATTTGATACGATCAAAGATGCTGGTTTGACTGTTCATGAAACATTGACGTTAGCATCATTGGTTGAACGTGAAGGAATTGACCAAGATAGCCGCCAGACAATTGCGGGTGTTTTCTTGAATCGTATTGATAAAGATATGCCATTGCAGTCTGATATTGCCACAAAATATGCCCTTAAGACGAAGAAAACCAACTTATCTAATAAGGATGTACAAAGTTCAAATCCTTATAATTTGTACAAGTATTCTGGTTATGGTCCGGGACCATTTAACAACCCCTCAGCATCATCAATTGAAGCGGTGTTAAACCCTAAGGATCGTGATAAAAACTATCTATACTTCGTTGCTAATTTGAAGAATGGTAAGGTCTACTATTCTGCAAATTACGATGATCACTTAGGTAAATCTGGTGACTTAGAAGAAGGTAATACTGCTGTAGGAGACGCAGCAGATAATTAGAATGACAGACTTAATATCAGCATTGGGTCTTTAAGAATAAGGATAAAGCCACATGTTTCGTCGATAAGCTTAACATGTGGCTTTTCCATTGTCGTTTTATTAATCAACAAAGGAACGGGTTATGCAATCAGCATTAGAGACATTACAACGATCATTTGGCTATGATGATTTTCGTGAAGGACAGGCTGAAATTATTGATGCGGTCCTAGCTGGTAAACGAACACTAGGCATTATGCCAACTGGTGGTGGAAAATCAATTACTTATCAAGTGCCAGCATTAATGTTGCCAGGAATTACAGTGGTTATTTCACCGTTGATTTCATTGATGAAAAATCAGGTTGATGAACTGATTGCGAATGGCATCGATGCAGTGACTTTAAACTCAACACAAGATGAAGAAACTTATCACCATGCGATGAATCATCTGTTAAATGGCCAAGCAAAATTATTGTATTTAGCACCTGAACGGTTAAAAAGTGAAGGGACTTACGCCTTATTAAATCGCTTAGACATCTCATTGGTGGTGATCGATGAGGTCCATGTGCTATCACAATGGGGGCATGATTTTCGACCAAGTTATCTTGAAGCAGTCCATTTAATCAATAATTTGATGTCAGCTCCTCGAGTTATGGCGTTAACGGCAACGGCCACGCAACGTGTTCAAAAGGATTTAGAAGAACGTCTGGCTATTGACCATACAGTGCGTACCAGTGTGGTCCGTGATAATTTAACGATTCGTATGGAAACGGGGTTAAAAAAGAAAGATAAGGATGATTATGTACAACGTTATGTGCAAAAACATGCCGACGAGGCCGGTATTATTTATGTACCAACGCGCAAACTAGTAACGAGTTTAACTGCATTCTTAACTAGTCGACAGTTATCGGCTGTTGGTTATCATGCGGGGATGACTGATGAGGAACGTAATCAGGCGCAAGATGATTTTTTGTTTGATCGCGCAAATGTGGTTGTGGCTACTAATGCTTTTGGTATGGGCATTAACAAGTCTAATGTCCGTTTTGTTATTCATTACAGTATGCCGGGTTCAATCGAAGCATATTATCAAGAAATTGGTCGTGCCGGGCGAGATCATTTACCGGCAGAAGCAATCTTGTTATATGCTGCGGCTGATTTACAAACGCAACGCTTCTTTATTGAAAATAGTGATAATCAAACGCCAGAATATCAACGATTACAAAAGAATAAACTGCAAGAAATGGCTAACTATGGGGCAACAACGGTTTGCTTACAGCAGTACATTACACGGTATTTTGGGGAAGAAACGTTACCTTGCGGGCATTGTACAAATTGTTTAGATACAAGAACAGCGATTGATGTGACAACTGACGCACAAAAGGTTTTAAGCCATGTTGTACGTATGCGAAATGCTCGGCACAATAAAGATGCTTTTGGAAAAATTGTGACCGCAGATACTTTGCGTGGTCATGTACCGGAAAAATTTAAGTGGGCACATTTTGATCAACTACCAACATTTGGTTTAATGAAAGGGATACCAAGGGTTAAGATTGCGTCATTGATTGACTTTTTGTTGGCTTCTGGGTATTTGCAAATAACCGGTGAATATAGTGGCTTAATGGTTTCGAAAACTGGGTTACAAGTTCTGCAAGGTGAACTTCAAGTGATGCGACGTCAGTCAACACAAATGATTGATGATCGGGTTACGACTGGTTCACCGCTGACACAAGATGATTTAGATGAAGCTGAAAAAGCAGTATTTACTGAACTACGCAAGTGGCGTTTAGAATTATCCAAGAAAACATCGGTACCTTCATTTATCATTTTTAATGATCGAACTTTAGTTGAACTAGCACGTCAGCAACCTAAATCACTAACTGAATTACTTAATATTTCGGGGATTGGGCAAGCCAAAGCAGATAAATATGGGCAAGAAGTTTTGCAAGTTATCGCACAAGTAGCAACAAATTAATATATTTTTAGCAAAAAGTGGTTGAGACATTTATTTTGTCCCAACCACTTTTTGTGTTTGATGTATTTAATGTTGGGTTAATTTTTATTTAACTTTATCCTATTAATTATTTCATAGAATAATGCTATTCAAGTTAGGAGGTTAATGAACGACCTGGATAAAGGTGGTTTCTTTTATTAGTTTTCATTAAGTTATTCTTAAGTCATTATATTTAATTCGTACTTGCATAGAAAGAGGTGACTGTTTTGAAAGGGAAACGAAATCATAAAGTTGACTGGTATTTAATTACTATTCTCGTATTAAGTGCCTTTCTATATGGTTGGGGAATTTGGGATTCTGGCAGCGCAAATAGTTACTATACTGCTGCCATTACTTCGATGACGAAAAGCTGGTCAAATTTTTGGTATGGTGCGTTTGACCCAGCCGGATTTATTACTGTCGACAAACCACCAGTCGCATTATGGCTAATGGCGATATCAGCTAAAATTTTTGGTGTCCACGGTTGGTCAGTTGTATTACCTAGTGTCCTGTCCGGAATAGGTAGTGTGTATTTAATGTATAAATTAATTGCACCAAAGTTTGGCCCATGGCCAGGACGACTTGCAGCACTGGTTATGACTTTAACGCCAACAGTGGTCGCTAACAGTCGTACCAATAATATGGATGCGATTTTAGTATTTTTTTTGTTATTATCAGTTTTTATATTGCAGAAGGCAGTTAGTAAGACAAATTTCTGGCTAGTTATCATCAGTTTTGGCCTGGTTGGGGTCAGCTTTAATATTAAAATGCTACAAGCATTTATGATTTTACCAGCCATGTTGGTTTATTACTGGATTGCCATCAAAGTCCCTTGGAAGAAAAAAGTTGCCTGGTTATTTGCTGCCGCTACCTCGTTGGCGATTTTTACGCTTGCTTATCCTGTTGCAGTCGATGCAGTGGATGAATCAAATCGACCATATATTGGTAGTTCACAAAATAATTCTTTGTTAGAACTGGCGTTTGGTTATAACGGTACCGAAAGACTATTAGGTCAATCAACCGGTACAGGGGCGCATTTCCTGGCATGGGAAATGCAAAAAAATCAAACAAAAGGGGGGCGACAGGTGCGACACCAAATGGTAAAGCAACTGCGGGGAAAAAGCCTAGCGGTAAGCCAGTTAATGGTCAGCCAGGTGGCAAGACCGGTCAAGCGATGGGCGGACAAGGTATGCCTAGTCAGAAAGCAGGGGGTCAAGGAACCAAAAGCAAAGTAAAGATGCCTAGTGGTCAAGCAAAAACCGGCAAAATGGCACCAGGTGGTGGTAATAACGCCTTTGCAATTGGAACTGCAGGTCCATTCAGATTATTTCAGTCAGACTTAGGCTCACAAATTGGTTGGTATTTGCCATTGGCAATTCTAGGTCTGTTTGCAGGTCTAGTTGGATTTAAACGCCGTGGTGATCGGTGGTACCAGCTTTCTGATGAGCAAAAGGAAGTTGTCTTATGGGCTGGTTGGTTTGTGCCCGTTTATGGGTTCTTCTCAGTGGCTAGTTTTTTCCACCCTTACTACACGATCATGTTGGCACCAGCGATGGCAGCGCTAACCGCTATTGGCGCAGCTGTTGTGGCAAAGTTGGCTAAAGAAGATGGTAAACGTCCATTAATTGCACGTATTATTGTTAGCGTTGGAATTATCGCGACATTGTATCTACAAGCCTATTATGTCTGGTCATACTATCAAGTCATGGGGATTATCTTGATCATTGTGGCAAGCTTATTAGCCGTTTGGTGGTTGCTACCCAAACAGACGAATCAAGCCGTTAAGATTGTCGTGTCATTGGTTAGTATTATGACTATGGCAGGATGGTGGTCATTAACACCAACGCTATCACATAGTTCAGATGCTATTCCAGCAGCCAGTCCAACCTTATTAAGCCAGACAGGTGGTGGTCAGTCAATGGGCATGGGTAGTGAAGTGAATGCGCAGCTTGTGAACTATACTAAGAAACATCAGGGTCGTGCGAAGTACTTGTTTGCAACGGCGGATTCCAATTCAGCTTCTGCTTATATTATCAAAACTGGTAAGTCGGTCATGGCTATTGGTGGTTACAACGGTACTGATCCGACAATGACCTTGTCAGAATTTAAACAACTTGTTAAGACAGGACGACTAAAGTACTTTGTGACGGGTAATAGTAGTAAGGCAACAAATGGGCAAATCGGTAAAATTATGTCTTGGGTTAAGAAAAATGGGGCATCCGTGAAATACTCATCAAACAAAACAACAAAGGCTTCAAAAGCAAAGCAGACAATACCAACACAAGGTATGGGGATGCAATCACAAAATGCAACGTTATATGATCTATCGAATATCTATCATTAAGAAAGGAGTGTCGCTATGTCATCAAGAAAAGAAAGACCACGTTTAGGTCTGGTCTTACCTGCTTATAATGAGCAAGAGGGCTTAGCAACCACTTTGACCAAGTTACACGATATTAAATTAGGTTTAATAAAAGATAATTTAATTAGCATGGACAGTTTTATCTTAGTCGTTGATGATGGTTCGTCTGATGAAACTTGGTCAATCATCCAACAAAAAGAGCTTACTCACGCCGACTTGATTGGGGTTAAGTTGTCACGAAATTTTGGCCATCAATCTGCGCTTTTGGCGGGGATGACTGAAGGCGTTAAGTTGGCAGACCTGCTTATTACATTGGATGCGGACTTACAAGATAGCCCTGAGGTGATCCAGAACATGATTCTTAAATATCAAGAAGGTAATGAAATCGTCTATGGGGTCAGGTCTAGTCGTCAGGAAGATACTTGGTTCAAGCGCAATGCAGCACTTGGATTTTATAAATTATCAGCTTTATTAGGTGTCGAGATGATTCCAAATCATGCTGATTTTCGACTGATGAGTAGATTGGCAGTTCAAGAACTACTAAAAATGCCGGAAAGGAATGTTTTTTTAAGAGCAATGGTGCCCTTGGTTGGCTATCAATCAACACAAGTGTATTATGAGCGGCACGAGCGACAAGCGGGTCAGTCTAAATATCCATTAAAAAAGATGCTTAGTTTTGCGATTGATGGGATTACAAGTTTCAGCATGCAACCCATTCGAGTGTTATTTGGCATTGGCTCGCCCGTGCTTAGTGTTGCTGGTATTGAAATCATGTATACGATATTTGCTAAAATGCTTGGTCATACTGAGGCAGGTTGGTCGTCGTTAATGATTTCTATTTGGTTACTTGGTGGTGTTAACTTAATTGCAATTTCGATAGTTGGTATTTATATCGGTAAAATATTTACGGAGGTGAAGCATCGGCCACTATTTCATATTGAGGACGAAACTGGTAGTTTTGTTAAGAAAAGCAAACAGGTCGGGTAGACTTTTATTGAGATATTGTCGATGAAAACAATTCATTTTAAGTAGTAAAAAAGGACGAACACGAATTTTTAAAATTCGTGTTCGTCCTTTTTAGAATTAAGCAATTTCAACAGATAGGATTTCAACATCCATGTCAAAACCGTTAGGCAATGTGACTGAAACCTTATCGCCAACTTTATGACCAATTAAGGCCGCAGCGATTGGTGACTCATTTGAAATCTTACCCTCTGATGGGTTAGCTTCAACCGCACCAACGATGCTGTATGATTCTGGTTCTTCATCAGGTAACTCTTTAAAAGTTACTTTCTTACCAACGGCGACTTCATCGTCAGCAATTTCTGATGAATCGATAATTTCAGCGTTATCAAGCATGTTTTGTAATGTTTTAATGCGTCCCTCAACAAAGGCTTGTTCATCCTTTGCTGATGCGTATTCTGAATTTTCCGATAAGTCACCAAAACTACGTGCTAATTGAATGCGTCCAGTAATTTCAGAACGTGTTTCTGTAATTAGTGTATTTAATTCGTCTTCGATTTTGGCTTTTCCTTCGATAGTCATCGGAAATGTTTTTTCTTCAGCCATGACTGTGTTCTCCTGTGTATTAAATAATTTGTTTAGACTAATGGTATCCCCAAAGTTTCAAGATTTACATTACCACGTGGATATACGTGTGTAAAGAGCTTTCAGGGTTTTAAAGCAATGTGTGCCGTCTTTTCTGGCTTTCAGACCATTTAAATCCAAGGATAATCAGTAGAAAACCAAGCGAGACAATGGCACCAATTTTGAAAAGTGGGGTTTTGAATTTAAAGGTTACTTGATGTTTACCAGATTCAAGAGGAACCCCGATGAAGAATTTCCCGACCGTGACAGTACTTGTTTTCTTGCCGTCAACATAAACTTGCCAACCAGACGACTTAGGAATGGTTGTCATCATCATGCTATCCTTTTTGGGCATCGTGATGTCACCGCTGATTTTAATGGGTGATTGTTTTTTGATCTTATAAGGATGCTGCTGCAATGTTTTGGCCTGTTGATTTATTTGGCGTTGATTACCTTGATATAGCGAAACATTTTGTAACCAAACGTCTTTCTTTTTCAATGAAAAAGTTACTTCTTGCGATTGTCCCTTAGCATGCGCTGGTAGTGGCGCAATAATCGTATGACGGTGGCTTGGAATAGCCGGCAATGGTTGTCCATTCAATTGGATTTCTAAGTTGTCATTCGTCACAGCATTACCAAGGGTTAGATAGTATGGGTTATTTGACGTTGGCACATAAGTTAACGTTAACGAGCCGCCTTCATTTTTGTTTTGCTTAGTTAAGTAAGCCCCTGTAATGGTTGCAGGTGCATTCAAATTACTTGCACTTGATTTAGAAAAGTTAGCACTTGTAAAAATATCTTGTTGATTATAGCCGTTCAAACTGCCCCATAAAGTATTTTGATTTCGCAAAGGGTCATTTTCTTTGAACTTGACATTGCGGACATTATCACTGGCAGCGAATCCTAGTGGCAATGCATTGGGATTTTGAGACAAAATTGCCTGTTTTGTTTGATTGACCAACTGATAAGTACCGTTTGTATCAGAACGTGAATAGGTTTGCATATTCGTTGGCGTACCACTAACGGTTGGCTGATTACCAGTGGGTTGTAGTAGATAACGCATCCCCAACAATGAGTCGGTCATTAGCGTACCACTTGAATAGGCAATATAATTGTCGCCCTCAGGTTGTCCGAAGGCTGCCATGATATCACTTTGTTGGTGCTCTAATGCAGAACTAAAAGTTGAGGCACCACGGTAATTACCTTGTAATGGATCACCCTTTGTTCGTTGGAAAGACTGTGCGACACGATAAAAGTCAGTACTACTCTTGGGTAAATGCTTTGTTATGTTGTTAAGGCTGCGAATATATGTCTGATATTCTGTATTTGTGAGGTAACTAAAGTTATTAAGTGTCCAGACTGTACTGGTCGTCATTTCACCAATAACAAGTAAGGTCACGGTTGGTAACCAAAACTTAATTTTCGCAGGTAAAATATGGAGTAGAAGTAGGACAAGAAAGAAACCGCCACCAATGTATAATTGCGCAGCTGTAATAAAGTTCAAGTCGCCAATCCGAGAGAACAAATAGATAAAGACGCTGCCAGCAAGAATTAACAAGGTTAAAAATTGGTACCAAGAAAGTCGTAAGTATGGTGACCAGACTGAAGCCACCAACCATAAGATCCAAAAGCTAAATAGATAAGAAAACCGGTAAGGATACCAAACTGGAAATTGGAAACCATGCCATAAGAGATTTAATGGCGCATACATCATTGAAATAACTAGGATGGCAGTAACAACAAATGCGACGAAACGCGTTTGCCAGCGAATATTTCTGAGTGTGAAGAAGAACCAAAGAATGATGATTGGCAAGCTACCAATAAAAATATTCGGTAAACCGCTGGGCATTTGTTCAAAATTAAATGTTCCTAGGAAAAGTTTGCCTAAGATATCGGTTGGTTGATACTCAAACTGCCAATTTAGGTTAGACAACATGTGTTGCCCTTTACTGTTCATTAAAGTATAAGCGGTTGGTAACCAAACGAGCGTTGCTAAACCGATACTGACAATTCCACCTAGCAAGAACCGGCGTAACATGGTTAACCGTTGTCGCCAACGGTATGGTTGCCAAGTCAAGCGCCAGATGAAGTAGAGGATGAGGAAAACACCAATCATGTAAGCCATATAATAATTGATGATAATGACAGCTGTTAAGGTTACTATGAACGGCCAGCCTTTTTCATGAGTGAGATAGTTTTCTAAACCAGTGACAATCAGTGGTAAGAGAATCGCGGCATCTAGCCAGAGTAAATTCAAATCATTGGCAACAAACCAACCCATAAAAGCATAAGAAATGGCAAATAAGGGGAGGCGCCAACCGATTTGCCAATGCAGTTTACGAATCGCAAAGGCGAAACTCCAGCCGGCCAGACCATATTTTAATACGGTCAGCAGCAGGATAGCAGCTGGTAAGTGGACATTTGAAAAGGGCAGCAATAAAAAATTTGTTGGACTTAATAAATAATAGGCCCAGTCTCCATATGTTTCACCACCTAATCCTTTGGAAAAATCATAAAAGATACGTAAAGGATCGTGCAAAATTGTTTGCCGAAAGCCAGCATAAAAGTCAATGTATTGTTGGCCGAGATCCACGGTCAGGATGGAACTTGATCCGAATGGTGCCATATGACGGCTAGCAAAATAAGCCAGCATAATCGCCATAGGTAATAGAAAACTCATCCAAAGGGCTTTGGTTGATGTCCGCCATTTGAGGGGATTAATATTTTTAAACATAGTAGTTCTCCAAGTTAATTTCAATTATTACTATTAAAACATAAAAATGACAGGCACTCGACTATGATTTATAATCAATTGTTAGAGAGTTTTTAAAAATCCGGTTGTTCTATTAAGGCTTGGTCGTTATGATTTATGCTACAATGGGTAGACTAGAGAATGTGAAGGAAAGGGTTTAGATTATGCGATCTCCTAAGCGCCGTGGTGGCCGTCGTAAAACCAGAAAAGGTTCAATGTCGCGGATACCAGTTCGGCTAAATGTTTTAATGGGTATTGTGATTTTAATGCTAGTAGCATTAGGATGGCGATTGGTTGATTTACAAATCACGGATAGTGCCAAATATAAAACAGAGGTAACTAGCGCTGAATCCAGCATTGAAAAGACCAATGTGCAACGTGGACTAATTTATGATAGTACTGGTAAGGTATTGGTGACGAACAAAGGTTCACAGGCCATTACATATACCAAGCCACGTACAATTACTGATAAGCAGATGTATAAAATTGCCAATCAAGTTGGTAAATATGTCACGATCGACACAAGTTCTGAGGAATTATCGGCTGCTAATTTTGCCAAATATTATATTCAGTCTCCAAAGCACGCTAAAGCAGTTGTGAAGGCTTCTGGTACGAATGCAGCACCAGGAACTGATGCTTATGTTGATGCATTGACAAATTATATTGAAAAACACCAAGCTAAGTTTACTTTAACTGATGACCAAAAGAATCGCGCATTGATTTTCCAAAAGATGTCTAATGCCTATTCATTATCAACGGTTTATCTTAAAGAAGACGACGTGAAGCAGTCAGAGATTGCTAACATCGGTGAACGTCAGTCTAAGATGCCAGGCGTGCGTGTCGGTATTTACTATACGCGTGATTATCCGGGTGGTGGGAATATTAAATCGTTGGTCGGAGGCACATCGACCTCAAAGAGTGGCTTGCCATCTGACTCAGTTAATGAGCTATTAACTAAGGGTTATTCACGAGATGATATTGTTGGAACATCATATCTAGAAAAGCAATATGAAGATACGTTGAAAGGGTCTAAGGGGCGCGTCAAGGTAACATCAGGTAATAACGATAAGACCAATGAAGAAACACTTTACTCGGGTCAAGCTGGTGGTAACTTGAATTTGACGATCAATAATAAATTCCAAAATGATGTCGAACAAGTGTTGAAGGATAAGCTTCCTGGTGGTAATACGACTGGTGCTTATGCAGTTGTGTTGAATCCGAAAACGGGTGGTGTTTATGCCAGTGCTGGGGTAAACCGTGATTCGTCAACGGGTTCAGTAACCTCGGATGCTTTGTCAACGGTTAATCAAGCTAATGTTGTTGGTTCGGTTGTTAAGCCTGCTACGATAACAACTGGCTTTATGAATAATGTTATTACACCACAAAATAGTACATTGACTGATCAGCCAATTAAGGTGGCGGGTACGTCTGCTAAGACATCGTGGTGGAACCAAAATGGTAGTGGTAATATGCCGCTAACAGCGGATCAAGCCTTGATGATGTCATCCAATACGTATGTCATGCAAGTGATGCTGAAATTAGGTGGCTTAAATTATTATGACGGTATGTCATTGTCAACACTACCAACCAGTGTCTTCCAGACAATGCGTGATGGTTTCTCGCGCTTTGGTCTAGGTGTTAAAACAGGAATTGATTTGCCTGGTGAAATTACTGGAATTCGTGGTGAGACTTCTCGTTCGGATATTGGTAAAGCCTTGGATGAGTCATTTGGACAATATGATACGTATACCACGATGCAACTTGCGCAATATGTCGCAACGATTGCGAATGGTGGTTACCGTATTCGTCCACACATCGTCCAGTCAATTACAACGCGTGATCGTGATAAAAACAAAATCACCACAACTATTCCGTCAGAAGTGATGGGAACAGTTAACTGGACATCAGCACAGCGTCAAATGATTTGGGATGGTATGAATGATGTTGTTCATAGTAGTTCAAAGTATGCAACTGGAACTGGTCTAAAGGATATCAAGCCGGCAGTTTCTGCTAAAACTGGTACGGCGGAAACCTTTACGAATGGTCAATCAACATTAACTAGTTCGCTAATTTCATTTGTCCCTAATTCTGACGTTGCCATGGCAATTGTTGTACCAGGGGTTAATCAGTCAGATGAAAATGTTAATCAGAAGATTGCGAAAGATATTTATAAGGCATATTGGAAAGATGTGCAAGATTCAGGATCAGCTAAAAAATAGTTTATAATGGAAGCACCAAATGACAACCAATCATTAAGAGCGGGATAACATTTGGTGCTTTTATTGTATGGAGGAAATATGACAACAAAACTAGTAATTCGCGAGCAGGCTTTAGCTAACTTGGCGGGGATGACTGAAATGATGCAAACTTACCTGATGCAAAACATGGTCAAAAAGGTGACGGCTTTGTCAACTTGGGAGCAGGCACAAGTAGTTGCGTTAACGATGTCACAAGATGAAGAGTTATCCACTGAATTATTAATTCAAATTGCATTATTGCAAAACAAAACAGTCGTCTTACCGCGAGTGTTACCACAACGACAGATGGAATTTACAACAATCGACCAAGATACAGTTTATGCTCGCCATAAATTTGGTATGTTGGAGCCGGTTGGTGGTCGAGTTGTTTCACCAGATGACGTTGATTTTGTTTTGGTCCCGGGACTTGCTTTTACACCAACTGGTGATCGAATTGGTTTTGGTGGTGGTTATTATGATCGTTGGCTACCAAAGACTACCGCAACCAAGGTTGCCACAACCATTACAAAAAATTTATATGAACAACCAACTTGGTCAGTTGAAGCAACAGATCAGCTCGTTGATCAGGTAATTGTATTAGATAAGGAATCCAAATGAGAAATTTTAAAATAAGTTGGCAACAAGCACCAATAACTGTTTCACTAATTATATTAATGGTCGTCATTTTTATTGGCGAAGTCATCATCAGTGGTCAAATGGCGGTATCAACTCCCGCGCTCTATCAACTAGGGGCAATGTTTAAACCGGCAGTTGTGTACATGGGCCAGTGGTGGCGGGTGATTACCGCAGGCTTTCTCCATGTAACGCTAATGCATTTGGTGCTTAATATGATTACACTGTATTATGTTGGCCGACTATTAGAACAATATTTTGGCAGTGTGCGATATTTGATCGGCTACATAGCTGCTGTTGGACTGGGTAGTTTGAATTCACTAGCCTTTGGATCCGCTAATGCAATATCTGCTGGTGCTTCCGGTGGAATTTTTGGTTTGTTTGGGATGATTTTTCTAATGGGATTGTTGGACAAACAGGGATTTTGGTTAGCGCAAGCGAAGACGTTAGGCTTATTTGTTATACTGTCCTTAATACCTGTTATTGGTGGATCGAATATTGCAATTAGTGCCCATATTGGTGGCTTAGCTGGGGGCTTTTTACTTGCACCACTTTTGTTGAAAAAAAGTCAGGCATCAAATAAACAAGTCATAGTGGCTGCGTTGGCGCTGATCGTTTATATTGGCATTCTACTAACAGTCGGTTTAAGCATTCGCTAAATTGAGGAGTAAGAAACATGAAAACTTTTTTAGATGTTTTACAATTACTGAAAAAATACGATATTTACATTCACTTGGGTAACCGTTTGTGGGACATTGAATTGGCCGCCATTGAAGTTGATAATTTATATAAGGCGGGCTTACTAGAAAACAAAAGATATGCGCAAGTGAAATTAGTATTAACCCATGAGCATGAGATGGAAGAACGACGCCAAGGGATTGAATCAACAAAATAATTTGTAAACGGTTTCACAAACCTATTGTATAATGTCTGCGTTACCGGTATAATGGTCTTGAAAGCGTTGGAGATTTTATAATATTTTTTTGAAAAAGAGGTTTTAAGTCATGGCGAAAGATAAATTAATCGGGATTGATTTAGGTGGTACCACAATTAAGTTTGCAATTATGACTGCAACTGGTGATATTCAACAAAAATGGTCTATTCAAACCAATATCCTTGATGAGGGTAGTCACATTGTTCCTGATATTATTGATTCAATTAACTATCATCTTGATCTGTATCAATTAGATAAAGAACGTATTATTGGTGTTGGTATGGGAACGCCAGGAACTGTTAATGAAAAAGACGGTACCGTCCAAGGTGCCTTTAACCTGAATTGGAAAGAATCACAAAATGTTAAGGCCGATTTAGAGACTGGCTTAGGGTTCCCGGTCGCAGTTGATAATGATGCCAATGCAGCCGCATTAGGTGAGCAATGGCGTGGTGCTGGTAACAATCAACCGGAAGTTGTCTTTGTGACGCTTGGCACAGGCGTTGGTGGTGGCTTAGTCAATGAAGGAAAAATGATTCATGGGGCTAAGGGTGCTGCTGGTGAAGTTGGACATATGATCGTTGAGCCTGGTGGGTACCAGTGTACTTGTGGTAACTATGGTTGCTTAGAGCAATATGCATCTGCTACTGGGGTCGTTCACTTAGCACATGATTATGCTGATGCTTATGCTGGTGATTCAAAGTTAAAAGCGATGGTGTCAAATGGTGAAGAAATAACATCAAAAATAGTGTTTGATCTCGCTAAGGAAGGTGATTACCTAGCTAATGAAGTCGTTGATAAGGTGGCATTTTACCTTGGCTTGGCAACGGCAAATATTGCTAATTTGTTGAACCCATCAGCAATCGTTATTGGTGGCGGTGTGTCAGCAGCAGGTGATTTCTTACTTACTCGAGTAAAGAAGAATTTCAATGATTTTGCTTTCAAGATGACACGTCATGTGACGGAATTGAAACTAGCTGAATTAGGTAATGATGCTGGTGCTTATGGTGCTGCTTCTTTGGCATTGCAAGCACAAGCTGAAAATTAAAAAAAACTTTGGATAATTTGTAACATTTTGTTACAAATTATTTTTTTGTAAAGAAGACATATTATTCTTAATGAAGTCTTTAAAATTTGTTTGGAAACGTTGGTGTATCAACATTTTTGTGAATAAGTAAATTTGTGAATAACAGGAAAACCCTAAATTTTTATTAAAATACTGTTATATCAATGTAACTCGGATGTTAAATCAGTTTGCTATTATAAAAACATCGCTGAGAGAGCAATCACAAATCAAGGGGAATAAACAAATGACTTCAAATGTACAACGTTCAAACAAGGGTTGGCTTATTGCCGCTGCTACTGCTGCTGCCGCTGCAATTTTGCCTATGACACAAACTACGACTGTTTCTGCTGATGAAACAAATGACAGTAATGATACACATGCTTCATGGCGTGCAAAGACTGTTGATGATGTTAAATCAGTTTTGCTAACAGCTGGTAAGGAATACACTGTTCAATCAGGTGATACACTTTCAACAATTGCTTCTGCAACAGATTTATCAGTTGACGAAATTGCATCTGCCAATGGTGTGTCAGACGTTAATTCAATCCATGTTGGCGAAACTTTGAAGTTAGACGCTTCAGCAGCCACAGCAACTAACACAAATGTTGCACCTAAGGCTGATGACACTAAGGTCAATGCTGAAGCCACTGCTAAGAGTGCCGACACTCAAGCTCAAAAAGCAGATACACAAACTCAAAAAGTAGAAAAGACTGCTGCGACATCAACAGTACAACCAACTACTGTGTTAACGGCAACACACGCTGCACCAACTTACAGTACAGCTGGTAATTCATACCCAGCCGGACAATGCACATGGTTTGTTAAAAATGCGCTATCATGGGTTGGTAACAACTGGGGAAATGCTTCTGGATGGGGCGCATCTGCCGCTGCTGCCGGACGTACAGTTGATGGTCAACCATCAACTGGTTCAGTAGTTGTCTTTGGTGCAGGTTCTCAAGGTGCTGGTGCTTTGGGACACGTTGCTGTCGTTGACTCAGTTAATGGTGATTCAATCACAATTTCTGAAGGTAATTATGCAGGTATGGCTTATCATACACGTACAATTTCTGCTTCAGGTTTGACATTCATCCATTAATTATTACCCTTAAATAATAAATGAGCAGTAATTTAAAGCAGAAAGGCCTGGGACAAAAGTAAATGTCTCAGGCTTTTTGTGTAAAAATGTATTAATTATATTTTTAGAAAAGATTTCTGATGGAATTTTTGATATGATGTGATAAGTATGAGTTAAGAAATGGGGAATTATAGCATGTGGATAACGCTATTTACGATTATTTTACTTTGGTTTTTGTGGTATGTTGGTAACAAGTTGTGGACAAACAGTTTGTTAAAGAAATCTGCTACTGTACTTTTATCTGAGGACTTTGAGTCACAAAGTCACGGCTATGACATCGTTGATATCCGTGAACCAGCCAAGTTTAGATCAAAACATGTTTTTGGCGCACGTAATATTCAATATGTGATGTTGAAAGAAAATCATGCGGCTCTTCGTAAAGACAAGCCAGTCTTTTTGTATGATGAAAATATGCAAGTTGCTGCTCGTATGGCAAATATCTTGAAAAAAGATGGCTACGATCAAGTGTATGTCTTGAAAAATGGCTTTGCTGATTACAAGGGTAAAGTAAAGTCTAATCAATAAAAATAAAACCAGCTCGATGATGCATTAATCTTATCAATCAAAGGTTAATACACCATTTAGCTGGTTTTTTGTTATCATGTAGTTATTAGAAACGGCTACCGTGTGATTGGGCAGCTTTGCGAGCAGACTTACGCTCAGTTTCTTCGAATTTTTCTTCTTCATCGATAACCGGTTTAACGGCAACCTTGTGGAAAGTGACAGCAGCTGTTGCTGCGGCTGCAACGGTACTTGCAACGCCGGTAAGGACGCCGACCCCAAATTTTTTCATACGATGATCCTCCAAACTTTTACTATAACTATTTTAACATATTTAACAGCATTTAATAAATAGAGGTGTTAAAATGCATTTACCAAAAAAAACTATTATTGCCCACCGTGGTGTCCATGATCGTGGCACAAAAGAAAACTCTTTGGCCGCCTTTCAACGGGCAATCGATATGGACGCCGAGGGCTTAGAACTTGATGTCCAACTGGCTAACCAGCGGTTGGTTTTAAAGCACGATATAAACGCAGAAGAAACCAAGAATTTACCAACTTTTAAGGATTTTCTGGCCTTAATCAAAGCATCGCACTACGATGGCTTTTTGTTGATTGAATTAAAGGGTCGTGACGGCGCAAAAGAGCTATACAAGCAGTTGCAAGCTGCTGGGGTATCGAATCAACTGATGTTGCAATCATTTTGGGAGCAACCATTGCGTGAATGGCGGGCATTAGATAAGCGCATACCAATTGGCTATTTGCGACATTATCCCAACCGACTTTGCTGGCGATTAGCAAAAGATAAAATTATTCAACAAGTCAACTTAGATTATCGTTATGCTCCCTTACGACTATTATCACCATGGTGGTTGCCAACCTATTGGTGGACGATCAACCGTCCAAGTGTGACGGGACTATTGATGCATCTCAATGTTTCGGCCATTATTACTGATGATATCAAACAAGCACTGAAGTATCGAAAAAGGAAATAGAATTAATTATGCAAAAAATTGTTGTTATTGTCGGTCCGACCGCTGTTGGGAAGACAGCATTGTCCATCAAATTAGCCCAAAAGTTTGATGGTGAAATCGTATCCGGTGATTCAATGCAAATTTATCGTGGCTTAAATATTGGGACAGCTAAGGCAACGTCGGTGGAACAAGCAGCAGTCCCACATCACTTAATTGACATTGCCGATGCCGATGAAAATTATTCAGCAGCAAAGTTTGTGACGGCGGCACAAGAAGCAATTGCTGATATTAGCAGTCGTGGAAAACTGCCAATATTAGTTGGGGGAACTGGGTTTTACGTACAAGCTTTATTGGGAGACCGGCCTTTAGCACAGACACCGGATATTGATGATCCTGATTTTGTGCAACATTGGACAACAGTTGCTCATACGGAGGGAGAACAGGTTCTCCGAGATGCTCTAAAAAAAGTTGATTCAGTAAGTGAAACGCGCATTTTACCAGGACAAATTCGGCGTTTAGTACGAGCGTTATTAGTTAGTACTCATACTGGACAGCCTTTTTCATCGTTACAACCTGAACCTAACCGTCAATATGATGCCCTGATTATCGGTTTAACAACAGATCGTCCATTGTTGTATGAACGCATCAATCAACGGGTCGATAACATGATGGCGTCAGGTATTTTGGATGAAGCGAAACTAGTTTACCACCTACCTGATGAGAGCACGGCTAAACGTGCCATTGGTTATAAAGAATTATTTGGATATCTTAATGGCACTGCCACTTATGACGAGGCAGTGGTAAAATTAAAACGGGCCTCACGTCGTTATGCGAAACGCCAAATGACTTGGTTTAACAACCAGTTCCATGATATTCACTGGTATGACTTAGTACAACAACCAGCGCAGTTAGACCAAATCATAGACCAATTAACTGACTTCATGTTAGAATAGGTGACATTGATGATCACCAACGCGCACGAGCGTGGTAATATGCTAGTCATAGGGAGGTCAGTGATATGAGTGAACGAGAATTACGACGTGATTTAGCTGTCTTACCAATGAGCGTTGTGCGGGAATTAACAGGTTTGTCAGATCGTCAAGTACGTTATTATGACCAGCAAGGGTTGATTGAGCCTCAAAGAGGGGCAGGTAAACAGCGTCGTTTTTCATTGGACGATGTCGATCGTTTGCTCCAAATTGCTGAATATTTGGATGCTGGGTATACCGTTGCTGAGATTCATGAAGTTGACCAAAAGCAACAAAGAAAGCATACGAAAGAACCTTCGGAGGAAAGTTTACGTCATATGTTAGCTGATGAGTTGTTAAATATCGGACGGCTTAACGGAAAACAAAAATTTTAAGAGTGTTTTTATAGTATAAAGGAGAATTGAACGATGGCACGTAGAGCATACACAAAAGATGATATTCGACAGAAAATTGCTGATGAAAAAGTTGAGTTTTTACGTTTACAATTTTCAGACGTATTTGGCAACATTAAGAACGTTGAGGTGCCAGTATCTCAATTAGAGAAGGTTTTAGCTAACAAACTAATGTTTGATGGCTCATCCATCGAAGGGTTTGTGCGTATTGAAGAATCAGATATGTACCTTTATCCGGATTTAGACACATTTATGATTTTCCCATGGGCAACTGACGAACATGGTGGTAAAGTTGCTCGTCTAATTGCCGATATTTATACAGCGGATCGTGAGCCATTTGAAGGAGATCCACGTAATAACTTAAAGCGTGTTTTGAAGCAAATGGAAGCTGATGGTTATACAAAGTTTAACCTGGGTACTGAGCCTGAGTTTTTCTTGTTGAAGATGGATCAAAATGGTAAGCCAACGATGAACCTAAATGATAAGGGTGGCTATTTTGATTTAGCACCATTAGACATGGGAGAAAACACTCGTCGTGAAATCGTGCTTGAAATGGAAAAGATGGGCTTTGAAGTAGAAGCTGCGCACCACGAAGTTGCACCAGGTCAGCATGAGGTTGACTTTAAATATGCTGATGCATTAGATGCTGCTGATAATATTCAAACATTTAAGATGATTGTTAAGACCATTGCACGTAAGCATGGTTTGTATGCAACCTTCTTACCAAAGCCAATTTCAGGTATCAATGGTAATGGTATGCACGTTAACATGTCTTTGTTCACTGATGATGGTAATGTTTTCTATGATGAAAACGGTGAGTTGCAATTATCTGATACGGCATACCACTTCTTGGGTGGTATCTTAGCACATGCGGCTAACTATACGGCTATTACTAATCCAACAGTTAATTCATATAAGCGTCTAACACCTGGTTATGAAGCACCTGTTTATATTGCTTGGTCAGGTTCAAATCGTTCACCTATGGTTCGTGTGCCATCATCACGTGGTAACTCTACCCGTCTCGAATTACGTTCTGTTGATCCTACAGCAAATCCATATTTGGCATTCGCTGCTATCTTGGGAGCAGGGTTAGATGGTATTGAGCATAAGTTAGAACCAAAACATGCAGTGGATCGTAACATCTATTTGATGGATGAAGCGGAGCGCCGTCGTGCTGGTATTACCGACCTACCTGATACGCTATTCGAAGCAGTTAATAAGCTAGAAGAAGACGAAATTGTTATGGCAGCCCTTGGTAAGCATATGGGACGTACATTTATCGATGCTAAACGTCTTGAGTATCAAGCCTACCGTCGTGAAGTTTCGCAGTGGGAAATTGATACTTATCTAGAACAGTACTAAAATTGTTAAAAACTTATAAAAACAGCGCTAACTTGTACACAAGTTACGCTGTTTTTTAAGTTTAGGTTGTATGATAGTAGTAGGCTATTATTTTAATAGCTAAATTTAATCAATTTATCAATTATTATAAAAATAGGAGGGGTTGAGATGGAAAGTACGCCATACATTCAGACAGATTTACCGTCGAATCAATCCGTGTTACAACAAAAGTTGCAGACGAAACTAGATTATTTAACTAGTATTCAATCAGCGGTTGTTGCGGGGGACGACCGACAGATATATGAGTTATTAGATAGCCAAAAGTATGATTTAAAAGTACGTCAAAAGTCTGAAACAGAAACAAATCGCCCATTGGCAGTTTTGGTAGACGATATGAAAGATGAATTAAGTCATCATCTAGGACAAAAGTTAATCAACTATTTGTCTGAAAAATTTCCTTTCTTTTATTATGAAGAAACCCAACTAGGTGTTTTCCAGCTGTACTTTGGAAACTGGTGGGATCGTCGCCATTTTGGTATTCTAGATCCCTTGGCGGTTAAATTTATTTTTAATGATGATGAGTATGAAAAATTAGAGAAAGCAGTTGAACTATCAGCACATGGTCAACGTTATAATTCACAAGTAATTGAAGATACGACGCGTGCGAATGAAACCTTGCAAAAAGTCGTGGATGAACAAAACCAACGTGATGCTGAACGTACGCAACTTTTGGCGCAATTGTCATCATCTGAAGAACGTGGTGGCTTATTTGGTAATCGTGGTCAGTCTGAGCAACGTGAAGTTTTGAAGGAACGTTTAAAGCAGCTCGATTCAGCTGATGCGAAGGCGCAAACAGTGCCAGCCTTGATTGCTGAAAATAATACGCAGATTTTGAATTATTCTAAAGAAGATACGATTTTAATTTATGAGCAACGGGCAATTACCGATACATTTGGTACATTTGATGAATTCCAACAAGCAGTTGGTAGTTTATACGAAAATTATGTTGGTAGTTTAGCTGCAGCAGCTGAAGAAGGAGGTGTTTAAGATGACTGAGCACCTACAAAAGCGTGTTGATTCATATGTCAAAATTTTGGCAGATGATATTGGCCGAATTCAACAATTGCTGGCACAAGTCAATGAATTAGCAAATGCGACTGATCCAAACAAAGTTCATTTATTAGCACAACAATTAACCACAGCAACTTTAGATACAGAATGGGTCGTTGTGCCACGTCAATACTCACAGGCAGATTGGTATATGTTAGCTCTTGATCGTTTCTTGAGTTTTGCTACCGTTACTGATTATGATATCTTGACGCCAGCCGAACGTGAAGAATTAACATTGGTATTTCCAGAGTTAGATATACCAGCAACTTTCCAATTTGAAGTAAACCATGATCAAAATGGTGGAGCCTACTTTAAAGAATTAGGAACTAATAAGCGGTTATTCTATTGGTCACTAACTCGTAAGCAAATCTTTTTCAATGCTGAATCAATTACAGATTTGTTAGTTGAGAATTTTCGAAAGAAAACGACCGTTGCCCGTATTCGACCATTGGTTACGTTGTTAACTAATTTTGGTCGTTATATGGCAGCTACGTTTGGTTATCAAGTTGATTACAATATTTTGGAAACGACAGATGACTTTCTATATCCGCTACGCCAAAAGGAGATGCCTGCAGGCATATTGGATCGTTTATTCGTCTTATCCGCCGATTCAGATTACTTCTTACAAGCAATTCCTAATGGTGCTGGATTAGTTTTGGAAAATAATGTTGAAGTTCGTGTCTTTTATGTTAATGATGCAACGGCAAATGATGCGCAACGGTGGCATTTCCAAGTCATTGATGGTAAAGACAGCGTGTCGTGGTTAGATGTATTGTTGGATTATGATTTTATTGGTGCTTGGTATCTTGTTGAGCGACAATTCATTGAAGTTGAAAGTGAACCATTGGTTTTCGATCAGAACTTACAAGAGGTTGAAGCCCGTGAGGCTGAAGCTAAAGCAGCGGCTGTGCAACCAGAAGTTTTGTCGCCACAATCAGTAGCGCCTGCAGAGGAGCCTTAGTCGTATGACGGAGTTAGATATTGCAAAATATTTGCGACAAACTAGGGACATGATGCACGGAGTTAGTGCACAATGGGAAACACCAATTGGTCCGAAACAAATTTTATTGAATGACTATCTTAACTTAGATGTCAGTTTAAGTGAGTTGACATTCAAAACGCAATCGGTATTATTAAATGTCCCTGGTAAGCAACCACGGCAAGATGAACAAGAAGTGTTAGCTTTGTATAGTCAAGCATTTGTTCAGTTTTTGACGATTAGTTTGCGACAACAGTGGACGCATTTAATGGTTATGACTGATGAAGATATTGCACAATTTGGTCGTTTTCCACAACGGCATTTAGCTCATCAATTTATGGGCATTAAGACGATGTTGTTAAACAGTTATCATCAAAAACGTCAAGCAGACTTTTCGCATGCTTGGCGGTCATTCTTGAAATTAGGTTTAGTGGAGTTAGGTATTTCGCAAGCTGATCTCCATAAAGCAATCCAGAATAATTTTAATGACAACTATGCTTGATTCATTATGCAAATAAACGTACAATAGATGAGGCGGATGCATATTCGTTCCATCTATTTGATATGCAACTGTAGCACAACTGGATAGTGCACTCGGTTTCTACCCGAGCGGTTGTGGGTTCGAGTCCCACCAGTTGCATTTAGGTACATTTTAATAAATCATTGATAACCCTTGATATACCAGCTTAAACGTTGATGTATCAAGGGTTTTCTTTAGCTTTAAGGATCCTTTTGAGTGTCATCAAATATCATTAAATATCAACGGAAATCATGAAATTTACTGCCGATTTACTGCGCATTTACTGCAAGTTTTCTAGCAGAGAAACCGAGTGTTCATCCTCGATTGAGCGTGTTCTATCAAGCATGTGAGTGTAAACTTTTAGCGTCATTGAAACAGATTGATGTCCTAAACGAGCAGAAACATATTGAATGTCAACTCCATGAGATAACAACCAGCTGGCGTGGGTATGTCGCAATCCGTGGAATGAAATAATTTTAGGTGAGTGAGTAAGCTCTAATAACCGTTTTAAGCGTTTGTTTGCGCTGGCACTTGTAATCGGTCGTTTATCGCCAAAAACGAAGTCAGCGGAGCTATGAGACGGTTTCCAACTAAATAAATCATTTAGTAAATTTTGCGGTACACTAACAGTTCGCCGTGAAGCTCTGGTTTTAGGTTCCTTGATGTTCCTTTCAAACTGATCCCATGCTTTGTTAATGTCAATTGCGCCAGCTTTAATATCCGACCAAGTAAGACCTGCTAACTCTTCATAGCGTGCACCAGTATTTAGTGCTAGTAAAATCATCTCGTCAGAGTCAACACGTTCAGATAGGGGAATTTCTTGAATGTAGTTTACTAAGGCTTTCATTTGTGGCTCCTCAAGAAATTTTAATTCTGCTGATTTTCCATCTTTACCAATCGCATTCAAACCATTCATTGGATCCTTGAAAATCAACTCATCATAGATAGCTGATTTAATCGCCTCATGGAGTAGTGAACGTGTTTTTCTGACTGTAGCCGTGGCATACTTTTCGCCTAATGTATTAAGAAACTTTTGTGCAATAGGACGTGTGAGACCCTGCAATGTGACTGCTGGCAGATATTGTCGCAGGTATGTCTCAATGTGTGCATACCACTTGTAGGTGGCAGGGGCTTTATCTTTCTTATACACCGTGTACCAGCTATGAAAATAATCAGCTAACGGTTGATCTTTTGCCATGCTAACACCATGGGTTTGTTTTTCAGCTTCCATTTTGGTTGCCCACGCTTTGGCATTTGACTTCGTTTTAAAACCAGATTTGGTTTTTGTCTTGAACCCTGTATCAGTTTTTACAGATATACTGGCAGCCCAACCTTTGTTGCGTCTATAAATACTTGCCATATTAGTTTAAACCTAACCTTTCATGTAAAAAATATAGATAGTTTACCGACATATCCAGGTCTGGTATACTAGATACGTTAAATAAAAGCGCAGGAAACTGAGTTTTGTTAATATTGGAATGCACGTACACTACTGTTTGTCGATGGGAGTGTACGTGTTTTTTTATTTTATTGGACCTTATACGTTTTTGTTCCAATTACCTTAAAGTTAGGATTTGAAAATTCAACTTCAACATCATTAGTGTTTTTTAAATCAAATGACACAGCGACTTGAGCAGTTTTGCTAGGCAATAAATCGTTGTTCAAAGCGTCTTCTTCAGATTGAATAGGACTATTACCGTTTTCATCAAGAGCGACTATACCAGGATCTAATTCAACTCGTGATGTGTCGTTCTTTTGGAATGCGCGTAATACCATGTAGACATTTGATGGATCCATGTTCTTTTTTGCGTTGTTTGTTACGTCCATGTGAAGAACCAATGTTTTTGAACCGTCTTCTGCAACGCTATCCATTAATTCGGATTTGGTAATTTTGTAAGTCATATTGCCAGCGTCAAAAACGTTGTTTTTAAAAGTCCACTTTCTATCTGAAGGGTCATCAGACTTCTTAGTAGAAACTTTTTCAGTATTTTCTGATTTTTTAGATGAATTTTCGCTTGAACTTGTAGTATCAAAGGTATCATCAAATGATTTTTCGAATGCCGATTGTGTCATTAACACAATACCAAAGGCAACAGCAGAAAAAATGACACCTAACCAAGCCATAAGCTTTTTATGTTTTCGATTTATAATTAGGGCAATAACCCCCAATATTAGACCAATGATAGCTATTACTGCTGCCATATTGTTAATAAATGGCATCCAAGAAAACACCAATGCTACCACACCCAAAACGATAGAAATAATACCTAAAACCCGATTTTCTTGTGGCTTATCCATAAGAAACATACTCCTTAAACAGCTTTTAACGTGGATCAGGTTTGCACGTATGTTTATATTTCCTTAATTATATCCTCAACCATCGGTTCAAATGAAGACGGTAGCCCAAACTCATTCATGAAATTTACATAATTGCGATATTCAACTGGCGTATCTGCATATACAAATTTGCCCAAAATTTTTACAGCGTTCTCATTTGCTTCATGTTCACTCCGCTTACGAGTACCAATAGAGAACTGATACACACAATTCTCTTCATAATTGCCAAGCATAACATGAGAAATCTCATGTGCTAATCTAAACGCTACTTCAACATTCGTATCATAGTTAGCGTTGATGATTATTTTTCTTTGAGAAGGTACGCTGATGTCGGGAATGGAGCTATCTAATTCATCTGATATTTTATAATTAATACCCAGACTTCTACATAGGTAGAGCAGGTAATCTAAAATATCAATCATCCATATCCTCCAATATACGCTTAATAATTTTCATCTCTGCGTCTGGTATTTCCTTACCATCAAATTTTAAAACAGGGTGCTCATCAAAATATTCTTTCAAGTCATCGCTAGAAGTGGCGGCTTTTTTATTAGCGTTCATATCATCAGTGTTACCTAATAGGTAGTCAACTGATACGCCTAGGACGTCAGCAACGGCTTGCACATTGTTGTGGCTAGGTTCTTTATTTTTCCATGAATATATTGTATTTTTGCCAAGATTAGCTAAATCATTAACCTTAGTAAGATTATATCCACGCATTTTAGAAACTTTTTTAATTCTATCTAATACAGTCATATCAAGGGTTTCTCCATAATATGATGAATTAAAATTAGACTTAGACTAAAAAACACTTGTTTTATTTTAGGCTTAGACTTATACTTAATTCATCGAGTTAAGTAGCAAGCAAAAAGAACTTAAATATCAAATGCTTTTGGACGAGCGAACGTTGATATATAGGTTTTTACAATGCTTATTTTTCTATGTACTTATTTTAGACCTAGTCTAATTTTAAGTCAAGATAACTTGATATTAACTTTATAAAAAAGGAGGAAATGCACATGAGTGTTAAAGAAGCACGGCGAACTTTGAAGCGAGCATACGGTGACTTTCAAATTCATTTAGATGAGAACGAAATTTCACGAAAAGAACTTGCAGATGTTATTGGTACGTCAGAACAATATGTATCACGACTTCTAAACGGGCGTGAGGATAGCAAGTCAGCTAAAGAAAAGTTACGAACATTATTTCAATACACTGGTTACCACGGCGATAACTGGTTGGCATAAGGAGGCTTAGATGTGGAAAAAATAGAAGAAATTTCAATTGATTTAGCAAAGCACGATGTAGAAATTATTTCTAAGGCTGGAAGTTATGTGAAATTAAAAATTGATGGAATTAATTTTCCAACACCAAATGTTTCAGTCGATGGCATAAAAATTAAATCTCTTAAGAGAATTGATTTTACAGCTCCATACTTCAATGGTCTTGAAGACGAACACAAAAAAATGCTTCAAGTAATTGTTGGTTACTAAAAGCATGAGGAGGCTTAAACATGGAAAAAATAGAAGAAATTTCAATTGATTTAACAAAACATGATATTGAAATAAAGTCATATGCTGGCAGCTATGCGACTTTAAAAATAGATGATATTGATTTTAATGATCTTGTTGGAAAAGAAATTGATGGTCATAATATGGCTCATTTAAAAAGAATTGCGTTTGTAGCACCTTATATCAACAACGATGATGATGCCTTCAAAAACAAAACGCTTAAACTGATTATCCATCAATAAAAGCGTTTTTAAAAATTATAAAATTTTAACGGTATAGCTGGTCCAATTTTGATAAACATCAACTGAAATATTGTATTTTCTGAAAGTTTTTCTTATTTCAGTTTCTGATTGACAGATATCCATCGGAATATCAAACGAAGTGGCACCTTCATTTATGGCATTCCGATATAACGATAATATTTGAGATTCCATAGTCAAGTTCCTTTCAGTGAACTAGGCAAATAAGCCAGTAAAACAATTATAACAACAAAGAAAGTAGGTATAACCATGAGTAATGATATTCAAGTTTTTAACAACTTAAAAGTCAAGGAAGTAAACGGACAAGTAATGTTCGATGCAGAAAGTGCAGCAATTGGAATTGGAATTTCTGAAACAAAGAAAAATGGTGCAGTGTATCCAATTTGGAACAGAGTTAATAAGTATTTGGGACTTTCGACAGAAGTGTCGAAAATTAGCAAGGGTGATTTTATTACCGAGCCACAATTTTACAAGTTAGTAATTAAAGCAAATAGTCCAGTTGCTGATAAATTCCAAGAATGGGTGACAGAAGAAGTCTTGCCAAGCATTCGCAAGCATGGCGCATATCTAACAAATGACAAGATTGAAGAAATCTTATTAAGTCCCGATACCTTAATCAAGGTAGCAACGGAATTGAAGAATGAGCGTGAGAAGAATGTACTGCTCACACAACAGGTTTCGGAATCACGTCCTAAGGCTGATTACTATGACAAAATCATGCAATCAAAATCACTAGTAACAATCACACAAATTGCAAAAGATTATGGTTGGTCAGCAAAGCAGACGAACGACAAGCTGCATAGCTTAGGTGTGCAATACAAAATCGGTGGTCAATGGGTTCTTTATTCAAAGTATCAAGACAAAGGATACACATTTAGTACAACAGTTGACATCACCAAAAAAGATGGAAGTAGTGACGTAAGGATGAATACTAAATGGACACAAAAGGGTCGCGTATTTATCTACAGCTTGCTGAAAGAAAATGACATCTTACCAACAATTGAAAGAGAGAATTAATTATGACTCAATACAAAACACACCCAGAACTACAAACTGACAACTATGTGCGAGCAACAACACTTGTACCTGATAAATACAGCATTATCCAATTATCTAATGATTTGCTAGTCGCTATGCATGAAGCAGATATGAGTAGTTTGAGACATGACACAACGGAAGATGTAAGTCTAAACGTAAGTGTCATAGATAACTTCACTCAACTAACTGACGCAATGGAAGATTTAGCTAAGGATATGGGTATTGAAGCTAAATTTAAATTTTAGAAAGCAGGCAGTTTTATGGAACCAGATAGAAATCGCAAGGTCACGCAAAAAGAGGCATGCAAGATTTTAGGGGTATGCGTGAACACTTTCAGATTTAAGATTAAACCCACTGAATTGTTCCAACGCAATGTCCCTGACAAAACACCTGATATTCGTACTATCACGTACTCATATCATGATGTGGTGCGTTTCAGTAAATTCAGCAATTGGTATTAGGGAGGAGGTAAGACATGTTAGCAGAAATGGTAATGTTCATTCAGTTACTAGGTATGGCAACGTTAGCAGCGATTTTGCCAACTATCGCAGTAATGTGTGTGATCTACCTAGCTTACACATACAGGGTTCAAATTTGGTGGTTTATCAAAGGCATCATGCGTGGTATTTGCTGGGTAATTATTTGCCTAGTTGATGGTAAGGCAAAAGCTGACGGTATCAAGGTAAAGAAGGTAGTGAATGGCAAATAGACATCAAGAGCTAACTGATGAATATGAGAAGCGTTATCAACAGTTTGCTGATATGCGCAACAAATATCCAAATATCAAAAACAGCAACCGCAGTCATTACTTAGAAGTGATTGCTAAAAAGTTGCACCTATCACACGACAGAATGTATTCAAGATATTACGAAGGAAGGTGGCAAGATGAACAGATTAAAAGAATTACGCAAAGCTAAGGGGTTGACACAACATCAATTAGCAAATGAGTTAGGTATTTCTCAACAATCTTATGCCAGATATGAAAAAGGTGATCGCGAGCCAAATATAGCAACACTAATCAAATTAGCTGATTACTTTGATGTATCAGTTGATTACTTAATCGGACACGAAAAAACACCTAATCATATGGAGTGACTAGGTGTTCGGGTAATTAGCTTGGAGACAAATTACCCTTCAAGATTAACACAAGGAGGCACTATATGCCAAATGACTTGATAGATCCACCAGATGATGAAGCACCTTGGGGCTATGACTTCGAGGGTGACGAAATCTATTTAGGAGACAAAATTGTGGAAATAGATGGTGAGTACATTCCACTAGAAAAGTCTGAAACATGGATAAAAAAGAACGGTTACAAAGTTAATACGGAGGAAAGACAATGACAGAGACATTCAATATTTCAAAAACTGCATCACAACAATTAGTTGCCAACTCAGTAACTAAAAATTTTCAGGACCTAGTTGAATCACAAGGTTTTAAGGTACCTGATGGGTACCATGTTGCAAATGCACTACAAGAGGCGGTGGCAACGTTGCCAACGGTAAAGGGTATTACCAACGTATCGGCAGATTCAATCAAAAAGACATTATTTGACATGGTTGTACAAGGGCTAAGCCCAGCAAAGACTCAAGTCTATTTCATTGCATACGGTAACCAACTACAAATGCAACGATCATATTTTGGAACACAACAAGTTCTAAAACGTTTGAAAGATATCAAGGATATTCAAGCATATGTTGTACGCAAAGATGAAGAATTTGATGTTGATTACGATGAGAATGGCGGCTTGATTGTCAAAGCACATCACACTGATTTCATGAAGCTAGACAACGAAATTGTCGGAGCCTATGCAGTAATTACTAAGGCTGATGGGGAAAAGCAATATGAGGTCATGACTAAGAAACAAATTGATACATCATGGGGACAAGCAAGATCTACCAATGTTCATAAAAAGTTCCCTGAAGAAATGGCAAAACGTACGGTTATCAACCGAGCAGCTAAGAATATTATCAACACTTCAGGAGATGACGATAACTTGATTGCAGCAATTAATAGCACCACGGCCAATGAGAATAATTATGATGACGATCCTAAAGATGTGGCGCCAGCACCAAAGCAAAATGCCTTATCTCGCATGGCTAAGGTTGCTACAAAGGAACCAGAGAATGTTGAACCAGAACCTGTTAAAGAAGTCAGTGAACTTGAGCCAGAACCAGCACCAAAGAAAGACGTCATAAGCGACGCAGAATTGCCGTTTAACGACGAAACAGCCCAAGTTGAAGAATTACCCGATGAACCAGTTAAAAGCGCACCTGACCAAGTAAATAGCGAAAATACGGTAGCAGAAATAAAACACTGGTTAGATCAACATCACACGCTATATCAACAGAGTGCAACTAAAGTCCAATTGTTAGAACGAGTAGCAGATTACTTGAATGAGCAAAATACGGAACCTGATGAAGAGATTGACATGGGTGACACGCCTTATCAACCAGATGAGTTTTGGGGGTAAATCATGGCAGAAGAATTAGATTATTATGACCCAAGAGAAGCGTATATTCACATGCACGCATCTACTTTCAAGAACTTCTTGTTCAACGGGGAAGCAGAAGCATTAGCAAATATGGCAGGCACTTATAACATCTTTGATGACAATAAAGCCTTGCTAGTAGGTAATTTCTTACATTCGTATTTTGAAAGCCCACAAGCTCACCAAGCGTTTATTGATGAACATCCTGAAATCATTTCACAACGTGGCAAGACAAAGGGTGATTTAAAAACGGAATTCAAAGTTGCTCAAAAAATGATTAAACGCATTGAAGCAGACCCGGTCATTATGGCATTAGTAAACGGTGCGCCTGATAAAGAGTATGTCATTGATGGTTCAATAAACGGTGTTGATTGGCGTGGCAAGTTAGATGCGGTGAACTTAGAAGAACAATACTTTGTCGATTTCAAAACAGTTAGATCACTAAAGGAATCGCATGGCTTAGTAGGTGGTGAATGGTCTGACTACTACAACGAATACGAGAATTTTTTCATCAGTAGGGGCTACCACATTCAAATGGCAGCTTATCAAGAAATGTTACGCCAAATGACTGGCAAAGAATTTGAAGTATACATTGTGGCAGTCAGTAAAGAAGATGAGCCATTAGCCGATATTTACAAGATTGAACAGGAAACGTTGGATCGTGGCATGCGTGAAATCTTAGCAAACCAAGACCATATCGTCAGGCTAATCAATGGTGAAGAGAAACCAGTTCAAGCAAAAACATATAGTCGATTGTATCGGTCAACTTATCGTGTTGATCCAGAAAATGTAGGAGTTTTGTAATGGATTTATGGGGAAAAATTACAGCGATAAATGGTAATCAAGTAGTTATTACGCTTGAAAATCGTGAAGAGTTGGCTAATTTATCCCTATTCACAACTGCAGAGCAACCACAAGTAATTGTGGACGTGCAAGATGAACGGCATATAAGTAAACTGCAACGTAAAAAGGCGTATGCAATCATTGCAGAAATCGCCAAATGGTCAGGATATTTACCAGAAGAGTGTAAAGAGTGGATGAAGTATTACTTCACTGCTGAAACAGGTAATCCATATTTCAGTTTTTCCGACACGGATATGACCACGGCCAGACGATTTATCACATTCCTATTGGACTTTGCGATTAGAAACAAAGTGCCGATGAAGCATAGCGGTATGACCTATCAAGACGATTTAGATATGTACATGTATATGTCACTGAAACATCGGTCATGCGTTATTTGTGGCAAACATGCAGACGTTCATCACGTAGATGGTGTAGGAATGGGTAACGACCGCAATTTAGTCGACCATAGACACAAGCATTTAATCGCTTTATGTCGTGAACATCATCAAGAGGCCCACAAACTAGGTTGGCCAACATTCAAAGAAAAATACCACGTTAAGGGAATTTTATTAGATCCACAAACATTAAATCAGCTAGGCATTATGACCTACAAACGAATGGAGGAAATCGATGATAAACAACGTCACACTAACTGGCAGACTAACTAAAGATATGGAGTTGAAATACACCACGTCAGGTACAGCCGTAGCCAGTGCAACAGTAGCAGTTGAACGCTCATTTACTGACGGTAATGGTGAACGAGGTAGCGACTTTATTAACTTTGTTATTTGGCGTAAGAGCGCTGAAAACATGGCAAATATGACAGCTAAAGGTTCATTGATTGGACTGGAAGGACGACTACAAACACGTAGCTATGATAACCAGCAAGGACAAAAAGTATTCGTTACTGAAGTTGTCGTTAATAACTTCTCGCTATTAGAAAGCAAGGAACAAACAGAGCAACGCAAGCAAGGTACACCGAATAATTTCAACAATAATCAAGGAAATAATAATCAGGGAAATTTCAACCAAGGTAACAATTTTAATCAAGGCAACCAAGGCGTTTTCCAACAGCCACAACAACGACCACAACCTAAGCAACAACAAACTGGTTTCTCGTCTGAACAAATGAATGGCAACAATCAGAACTTTGAGGATAAATTACCGTTTTAGGAGGCAACATGGCTAATAAAAAATTCTTTTGGATAAAACTTAAGCAAGACTTCTTTAATGACCCATACATTAAGTTGCTACGCAGAATGGCTGGTGGAGACACATACACAATCATTTATCTTGAGATGTTAGTTAAAAGTGCTTCAACTAACGGCATGATTTATTTTCAAGGTGCAGGACGAGATATTGCTGAAGAATTGTCTTTAATATTAGATGAAAATGTCGAAGACGTTCGTGCCTTGCTTGCCTATCTTGAAGCCAAAAAGCTTATTACACACCCAGAAATTAAAGAAGATATGTTTCTTGTAGCAAGCGCTGATTTAACAGGTTCTGAAACCGACTCGGCAATGAGAATGAGAAAGTTTAGAGAGCGGCAAACGTTACATAGTAACGGCAAAACGTCACTTAGTTACGCAGGTGTGACAGACCGTTACGATAAGGAAGAGGAAGAGTTAGATAAAGAGTTAGATATAGAGCAAGAGGTAGATAGAGAGTTAGAGAAAGAGAAAGAACCTGTAAAACACCTCCCTGCTATCTCTGAACGTAACCAATTAGCTCAAACAATCGATAAAACAGGTTTTTCATTAGTGCTGTCTCCAAATCAAATAGAAAACTTATACGCTTATTTTGAAGATGATGGTTTAGAAATCGGTGTTGTAATCATGGCATTGGAAGAGGCGTCCGATCTAGGGAAACGCAACTATAAGTATGTACGAGCCATTTTAGAGAACAAGCTAAAAAATGGCATTGATACAGTTGGTAAATGGCAAGCTGAAAAACGTGATTACAACGAGCGTAAGTCTAACAACCAAGTGCCTAAAAATAGTGAAGCTGAAGAGTGGGCTAAAGAAATGGAAGCACACTGGAGGGGCGAACTATGACAGATACAATGCAAGGCTGGGTTCAACAGTTACGAGCCAAGGGCTTAGAACCAAAGACACTCACACCAGAGCAACGTGCTGCCAAAGAACAAAAAGATGCACAAGCTATCACAGCTAAGTGGCAAGCACAGGAACGCAATAAATATTTAGCGGCTAGTCTGTGGGGTAATGAAGAGCAACGATCATTTACCTTTACGGATTGGCAACCAACTAAACAGGGTGACAACGAGCAAATCGCCAGAAATGTTGCTAATCAAGCATATAAGGTCATGAAAGAGTTAGAAAGCAAATTATTCAACGTTATGTTTTATGGCAAAGCAGGGACAGGTAAAACGTCCTTAGCATTGGCGATATTGGATGGACTATCTGATAAATATTCTAAAATGTTCGTTTCCCTAGTTGAGTGGCGAGATATGACCTATAAATCGTTTCACGACGAGAAACTACAACAACAATTGGCGGTAGTTGAAAAATATATGAGAGAAGCAGATGTGTTGATCCTTGATGACTTTGGTAAGGAAACGCAAAAGGAAGCTAAAGAAAAAGTGGCAGGTATGTTGTTCAGATTGGCGGATGCCAGAAAAGGTAAGGCAACGATTATTACTTCAAATGATAATGCGGTATCCCTTGCAAACAAGTATGACGGCGCAACGCTATCACGACTTATTCCTAAGAACCCTGCACATGTTATCGCTATGGATAAGTTACGAGATATAAGGGAGGCATAGCAATGGACGAAGAACCAAGATATGAATTGCACGCCCATGTACTGAATGAAGATAGGTATTGGGGTGCATATCCGTTGAAACAGGTGGCATACCAACAAGAATATTTAGCCAGTGTTTACGGTATGAAGCCCAGTGATTTTAAGATTGTGCGGGTAGCTTAATGGCAAAGTTAATCATTCCACTAACTGCATTTATTTTGCCAATGAAAAAGCAGGGGAAAATGCGGTTAGTCAAAATGACCTTAAACAATTGGATTATGATCCATGGTATGCGTGCTGGGCGAATGATTGCCAACAAACGCAAGCATCAAATTCAAGCGAAAATCATGCCACTTGTTGACCAAGCCATGGTCGATGGATTAGCTCCGATTGGAGCAAAGACTAAATTTAAGTTTGATTGGTACTTGCCAGACAGACGCACGGACTTAGATAACTGGACGTTTACGCATAAGTTCATTTTTGACGCTTTTCAGGCTAGTTCAGTTCGGGGTAGGGTATTTATGCCTAACGACAATTTAAAGTACGTGGTGGCGACGTATGACGATTTTAAAGGCATTGATAAAGATAACCCCAGAGTTGAAATAGATTGGAGCCGATCACATGATTAAAAACAACCATGAATATAAGTACCAACTATTCGTTGAAATGTGGGAAGACGACTACACAGTAGCAGAAATTGCTAAGCGGTTGCATCTAAGAGAGTTCACGGTAGCTGGTAAAAATTTTGTGGGTAGATATTACGAAGAACACCCACGTGTGAAGCCTGGCAGAATTAATGTCAACAGAATGATGAAATTAGTTCATGAGCTAGAAAACCGATACGGTAAGCTTACTGATGAGATACCAGAAGATGACAGGCAACTGATGAAGCTACGCAAAGTGGTACACGCTAACAACTAGAACAAACAGCCGAGGGTATTTAAAAATGGTAAACAAAGTGTTATTTAGTTCAAAAAATATGAGTTGGGAAACTCCAGACGATTTATTTATAGAATTAAACAAAAAGTTTAAATTCGATTTAGATGCATGTGCAAGTGTTGAAAACCACAAATTAGAGAAATACTTCACAGAAATGGACGATGCTTTAACTCAAAAGTGGGATGGAAATGTGTTCATGAATCCGCCTTATGGTAGGTCTATCAATAAATTTATTGAAAAAGCCTATAAAGAACATTTGCGTGATCCGAATAGATTCATTGTAATGCTAATACCTTCAAGAACTGATACGACTTATTGGCATGAGTTTATTCAAAACAAAAGTATTGTAAAATTTTTGAAAGGTCGACTTAAGTTTGAGCTTAATGGAAAAGCAATGGACGCAGCACCATTTCCGAGTGCAATTGTTGTTTATGGATTTTAAATAAGAACAAACAGCCAAGGGTGGAAAGACTGCGAGCCCGTATGAAGATGAAAAAATGGGTAGGACTTAGCGACTTAAATGAGTTTGCTGAAAGTCGTGGGTATCAAGATTGGGCAGAGTTTGAACATGAACATGAAAATGATAAATTCACAGTGCGAGAGGCACTCAAGATGATTGAGAGGGGCTACTAATGACTTATGAAGAAATATTAAAAGTGGCAACCAAGCCAGATTTACAGCCGTTTGATACATTCACAAAACAAGGTCCATTTTCATTAAATGGTTATGTGGTTATTCCTGATGATTTGCCGGTTGATTACACTGATGAGTTTTATGAGCGAATTGATGATAGTCCTATAGGCGGTCTTACGTACGGTGCATATTTTACATTAATCAATAATGAGTTAAAACCAATGCAATTAGATCAACATCCATATTTTAACGAGACAAATCATAATCAAAAAGAGTTAAATCAAATTGAGCAACTTAAAAATGTATCTATTCGTGTAATAGGATTTGATAATGCTCACTTTGTACCAAATGAATTGAGTGCAGATGAGGGAACAAAATATCTAGCAAATCAATTGATGAATATTTACAAGGAAGATACGAGGACAGTCAAATGACAAATAAAGCATATATCGTAGCAAATGAGCAACAAGAGCGTGAAGTGTTGGGCATATTAGGCGCCAATGGACTTAAATATGTTATTGGTACTTATTCACAGTTTAGACCGTTAACAGGATTTCCTTATGTAATCTATGAGTCTAATAATAGTAATGTTTTAAAATCAGGTAGAGTTCCTAAACTTAATATATATTTAACTGATGTTATGTATGACGGACGAAAGGAAGATAAGATGAGCAAGAAATATGTGGTGTCACAGGAGTTTATGGATAAATTGGAAGAGTGGCGTTGTGTTGAGGGATTTTTCGTTGTCACAATTGAAATATCAACATTACCAGATGTTGTTAAGCATTGGTGGTGTAATGGTAATAACAAAGAAAATAACAACCGCCTAATCGCAATCCTTCGTTGGGTGAATGGTGAAGATGTGTTTGAAGTTGAGAAACCTAAGAAATGGGTTGTGAGAAGTAAAGAATGTGATGAAGATGGTGACTATCACTATGTTAATTTAGACAACTTCAAGAATCTTAAGTCGGTATCAACAATTTACGCGTTTGATTGTGCCACTAAATTCGACGCCAAAGAAGAAGCCGAGAGTTGGGCTAATGCTCATCAGGAAGTGGTTCAAGTAGAGATGTAAGTATATCCACCATTACATGGTTAATAATGATACAATAACAAAAGTGATTTATTCATGATACATGTTTAGTAGGAGTTGATAATTATGACTAATGAAAAAACCAATGCCGATCAATGGGTCAGAAGAGAAATAGAGAGCCTAGGCATTGAATATACTGAGCAAACTTCTTCCATCAAAGAAGTGAAAACAGCTCTAAAAAATGCCAGTAAACAAGGTGGTAAGGGAGCAGGTAAGCCCGAATTTGTTTTTTTGATTAACGATACATTAGTTGTGGTCGAAGATAAATATTCAAAGTCAAACCTAATTATGCTAGACGATAAAGGTGAAGTTGATTTATCTATTCCTAAAGCAACGGCTAACTATGCCGTTAATGGGGCAGTTCATTATGCTAAAAATATTGTAGAGAAAACTACCAATTTTAAAGACGTTATTGCCATAGGTGCTGTAGGATCGAGTGACGTTAGAGAAACGTTGGCATATTCTGTAACAAATGATGGGGAAAGTACTACTATCAAAAATGTAGGTAAGGTTGATGATTGGCAGGTATTTTCATCTGCTAATTTTGATGAATGGTACGGTGTCAATGTTTTAGGAGATATTTCTAAAGAACAGAAAGATGAGTTAGAATTTAAGAAAATAGCAGCACGTTTACATGAAGAACTAAGAAAGTATGCGAGTTTAGAGGGGGAGAATAAAGCAACTGTAGTCAGCGCTATTTTATTAGCTTTAGATAGTAACATTTTAAATTTAGAGGATTTAAAGGGGAGAGCCCGTCCTACTGATGGGTCACTAATTTATAGAAGTGTTAAGGATTATATGGAAGATCGGGCAATCTTGCCAGAAGAAAAAAGAAGCATTGTACTAAATAAATTTTCTTTTATTAAGACCAACGTTGCTTTAAACCAAAAGCGTCAAGATTTAGGAATGACACCAATTCGCTATTTTGCATCAATTTTAAAATCAAATGTTTTAGAACATTTTAAAAATAATACTGAATTTGATATTCTTGGGAATTTTTACGGAGAATTTGTTAAGTATGGTGACAGTGATGGAAATGGTTTGGGAATCGTTTTAACGCCAAAACATATTACGAGCCTCATGACTGAATTAATTCAAGTTGGTAGAAATGACTATGTTCTTGATCCTACGGCAGGCAGCGGATCGTTTTTAATTAGTGCTATGAACAGTATGATGAAAGAACCATTTGATGCAAAAACTAAGTATTCAAATAGTCACATTAAGCAGCATCAACTTTTTGGAATAGAAATGCAAGAAAAAATGTACACTGTTGCAACAACTAATATGATATTACGTGGTGATGGTAAATCTAATTTAATGCTAGATGATATGTTTTCTAAAACGGCCGAAGACTTCATAAGTGAAGATGGAACTACTCCAGTACCTATTACAAAAGTACTAATGAATCCTCCCTATAGTCAAGGTTCAAAGTCAAATCCTAGTTTATACGAAATTAATTTCATAAAACACGCACTGGATATTAGTGCAAAAGGCGGAAAACTGGCAGTAATTGTTCCTCCGTCTACAATGACAGGGAAAAGTAAAATTGAGAAAGAAATCAAGCAAGCTATTCTAGAAAAACATTCACTAGATGCTGTCATTACGCTTAATCCAAATACTTTTCATGGCCAACGTGCCGGTGTAGAACCCGTTATTGCTTTATTCACAGCAAAGGAGCCGCATCCTGATCAAAAACAAGTTAAATTCATTAATTTTAAAGATGACGGATGGATTGTTAAAAAGCATTTAGGTCTACAGGATAATGGATATGCTGCTACTAAAAGGAAAAAACTAGTAGACACGGTACTTTATGATTTGCCATCGGAAACATCTTTTATGGTAAAATCGGCCATTACACCAGAGGATGAATGGCTACATAGCTATTTCTATTTTAACGATTCAATCCCAAAACCTGATGCGTTTGAAAAAACTGTACAAGATTATTTAGCTTTTAAATTTGACCAAACTGTCCATGGCAGGGGTTATTTGTTTGATGAAGAGGTAAACTCCACAAAAAAATAGAACCCACTCTACCAAATCTGAACGAAGTAGAGTGGGGAGACTTTAAATTAGATGAGTTATTTAAATTTAAAAAAGGGAAAGTAAGTAACGCTTCTGAACTACCATCAGGAATCGATATAGGCTACGTGGGAGCCAAATACACAAATGGCGGAATTGTTAAATTTACAAAAAGAAACACACAAATTGAAACAAAAGGAAACACAGTAGTTTTTATAAATGACGGTGATGGTTCTGTGGGATATGCTTTATACAAATTGGATAGTTTCATCGGCACTGTGAACATTGCAGCGGCCTATTCTGAAAAAATTAATCCTTATACAGGCATATTTGTCGCGACATCAGCTAATATGCTTCGTTCAAAATATAGTTTTGGTTATAAACGCACTTTGCCTCATCTAAAACAAGATAGAATAATGTTACCAAAGTCCCCCAATAATCAACCTAACTGGGATTATATGGAACAATATATTATAAATATAATGAAAACTATTAAAGTCCCTATATTAGAACCTAGCAACCCAAGTAGGATAGGCTTAGATACTATTTCCTGGGCTCTATTACCTATTTCAAAAATTTTCGACTCTATCCAACGAGGGAAACGGCTTATAAAAGCTGGACAACAACAAGGAGATATTCCATATATATCTTCTACCGCTCTTAATAACGGAGTGGATAACTATATTTCTACTCCAAACAAACGGTATAGATCTTTCGCAAATTTTATCGGAATAAACAATAGTGGTTCAGTTGGACGAGCTTTCTATCATGAATACACTACTATAGTTTCTGACCATGTTACTGCATTATCACATAGGAGACTGAACAAATATAATGCAGCGTTTCTAATAGCATGTATTGAACAATCCTTGCATGGAAACTTTTCTTTTAATAGAGAAATTTCTGATAATCGTTTGGTAAGACAAAAAATAATGATTCCTCTCTCTGATGATGGAAACATTAATTGGCAATTTATGGAAGATTACATTAAATCAATTTCTAACTCACATCTCATATAAAGATTAGTAATAAAGTCGTTGCAGAAATGTAGCGGCTTTTTTATTTTATCATAATTATTCCATTTAAGAATACATAAGTTACATGGTATAATAATGGAATAGTAAAACGCTTGGGAGGTGTGCCAATGGCGGATAGGTTAGATAAGTTATTGAGTGATTATTTTACAGGTAGATTAGCAACTAATATCCGTTTGCGCAAAATGGAATTGCGATTTAATAGTGATCGCACACCTGACGAGAACATTGGTGGTGGACGTAAGCAAAACGATTACAACAATCCAGTAGAACTGCGCATGATACGTGAGCAAAGAGACACGCAACTACAACAATGGATATTGCAAAAAGACATCATAGACTCGTTTTACGTCATTACCATTGCAAAACAACAGCGAGTGTTGAAAGCCTACTACGGCAAAAATCAAAGTTGGGTTGAAATATCATTGAATGAGCACATTGGGGAACGGACATGTTTAAGATGGCGAGATGATTTCAAAAGCGGTATTGCAGGTCATTTATATTCAACAGTCGAAAACGGTGTCAGTATTGTGGCGGATAAACGGCGGTTACAAGCCTGAAAACAGCGCATAATAGGTATTGTGGAACAGTTGGTTAGATGATTCTATCCCTCTATTATTTGTACGTGTGACTACTGCCAATCACTGTTCTACATAGCAAGCGTGGCGGAATAGGTAGACGCAGTAAATACCAGTGTTGAATAGGCACAGACCAGTGATTTATTCGTTGTTAGGTGCAAATCCTAACCGCTTGCATAGATTGACTTTTAAATATTATTATTGTATCGTTCAAGTAATATTACAGGGGGGATTTAAAAATGAAAAAAGTAGAGTTAAAGGTACGTGAAGATAATAACAAATTACCTTTTGGCAATGGTGCAAAAAATGGTGGTAATGTTTGGTATTTCAGTAATGATGGTGGTAAAACGGCATTACTTCCTAAGGACATCGAAAATATATTAGGAAGTAATAGATATAAAGATGACATAGACCAGGAAGGTAATATTAGAAGCGATATAAAAGCAATGGAGATACAAAAAGAAATACAGAATAAATTAGATTAGCTAAATAAAAAATTAAATTTTTTAATAATAATTGAGTCAATCAGAAATGATTGGCTTTTTATTTTGCACTGAAAAGGAGTACAGCATGTAGATGAGTAGCCAATGGTATCGCCGATTAGAAGATCAGATTATCGGCACAATTGATAAGAAGGAAAAGAAAGCTGATGAAGCACAAAATAAAAAGCGAGGTGGGTGATATGTAATGACCGAGAAGTGGGAAAACGCAGAACAAGATTATAACGCTGGTATGAAGTACAAAGACATAGCCGATAAGTATGGTGTAACAATCAATACGGTTAAGAGTTGGAAAAGGCGTTATGAGTGGGTGCGAAATAAGAGTGCACCGCCTCAAAAAAGTGTGCACACAAAAAGCAAAAAGGGTGCACCCGAAAATGAAGTGGAACAGGTCATTGATGAACTAGCTGATAGTGAATTGACTGATAAGCAAAAAGCTTTTGTTATCGAATATGTGAGACTATTCAATGCTACGCAAGCATATATCAATGTGTATGATGCGGACTATGACACGGCAATGGTTAACGGTTCTAAGATGCTAAGAAACGCTAAGGTTAAATCTCTGGTTCAAGAGATGAGACAAGCACGTTTACATGACCTAGGCGCTAATAAGGAAGATATTTTAGCAAACCTTATGAAGCAGGCGTTTTCAGACATTGGGGACTATTTGGACTTTGGTAAAAATAATGTCTCTATTAAGGATGACTACGGTAAAGATGTGATGGACAAGGACGGTAAGCCGTTAATATCTCATCGTTCGTGGGTGCAACTCAAAGACAAGTCAAAGGTTGATACAAGCTTAATTAAAAAGGTGTCAATTGGTCGTGATGGTGTTGTGCTTGATCTATACGATAAGCAGGCAGCACAAAAGAAGTTGCTTGAAGAGTTGAATAAGCTAACACCAGACGATATGCAACATGCACAGGTACGAAAAGCAAAAGCTGAAGCTGATATGGCAGAAGCTAAGGCTAAGGAGTATATAGAAGATTCTAGTGCCTATGATGAGATTCACTTAGTATTTGAAGAAAGGCAAAAGAAAGGACAGGATAATGAAGATTAATGTTGCTGATTTAAGTAATCCACATTTTGATTATTTGTTCTTTCGTCCTGAGTATTCAAATTTTGTGTTGAAAGGTGGTCGAGCTTCAACTAAATCATCTGCTATCTCAATTAAAATCGTGACTGATTTTTTAGCAGATAAAATGGCAAATGTTGCTGTGTTTCGTAAAGTTGGTAATACATTAGCTGGTTCAGTGTATGAGCAAATTAAATGGGCCATCTTTATGCTGGGGTTTGAAAACCGGTTTCGATATATGCGTTCACCATTAAAGATTATCGATAGGGTAACAGGCAGTGGTTTTTATTTCTTTGGGGTTGATGATCCTATGAAACAGAAATCACAGAAAATAGCTAAGGGATATGTTAGCTCATTGTGGTTTGAAGAGTTAGCTGAATTCGACAGCTGGGAAGAGGTGGATACAGTCCGTCTAACCTATACTCGTGCTAAACTACCCAACAACAAGCAGGTTGTCACCTTTTATTCGTATAATCCACCTAGAAACCCGTATGATTGGGTGAATCAATGGGTTGAGGAACGCAAGACGATAGATGGTTGGCTGGTTGACCATTCGACATACCTAGATGATGAGATGGAGTTTCTATCAGACCAGTATGTAAAAGAAATTGAACAATCAAAAGCTAGTGATCCAGACTATTATCGTTGGCAATTTTTAGGTGAAGCTGTTGGATTAGGAACCAATGTTTACAATATGGATATGTTTCATCCATTACAAGAAATACCAAATGATGATCCAATAACACAAGTTGCCTATGCGTTAGATGCTGGACATGCTAACTCAGCGACAACAGTATTGTTATTTGGTGTGACGGCTAAGAAAAAAGTTATCTTATTAGATACGTATTATTATTCACCAGCTGGTCAGTCAATTAAGCTGGCACCCAGTGATTTATCACTTAAAATACATGATTTTATTAAAAATCAGTCTTCTAAATCATGGGGACACTTGCCAATCGTTAAACGCACCATTGATAGTGCTGAAGCAGCATTACGTAATCAGTATTTCAAAGATTATCGCATTGGCTGGCATCCAGTGGCTAAAAAGAAAAATACAACAATGATTGATAGCGTCTACTCATTATTAGCGAGTGGTCGTTTTTATTATCTAGACAATCAATCGAATAAGGTATTTATTGAACAACACCGTAATTATCGTTGGGATGAGAAGACAGTTGAAACAGACGATCCAAAGGTAATTAAAGTAGACGACCACACAGTTGATGCGTTTAAGTATTTCGTACTAGATAATGCACGACTATTAGAACTGAAAATATAAGGAGTGAACCATGAAGTTAGTTGATTCCGTTTTAAATTTTTTTCGCAGAGGAGGCGCTAAGATGGGCGTTACGAATACATTAACCAACATCACTGACCACCCAAGAATAGGCGTGCCAGAGGCGGAATATGACCGCATTCGTGAGAATTTAAAATACTTCGAGGGTAAATTTAAAGACGTAGCTTACCGCAACACGTATGGGGAGATTAGACATCGTCCATATACGTCCTTAAACATGGCTCAAGTATTGGTTAGGCGAATGGCTTCGTTGTTGGTTAATGAGCAGATGACATTTACGATTGCTGATAATAAGTCAGCTGATGAATATGTTCATGATGTGTTTTCCAAGAATGATTTCATTAAGAACTTTGAACGCTACTTGGAGTCTGGACTAGCTTTGGGCGGTTTAGCAATGCGCCCTTATGTAGATGGTGATGAAATTAAGATTGCCTATGTACAAGCACCCGTGTTCTTTCCGCTACAATCAAATGCTAATGATATTTCAGAAGCAGCGATTGCAACAAAAACAACCACAGTTGAAGGACAAGATACGGTTTACTGGACGTTGCTAGAGTTTCATTCATGGAACGGCGATAAATACGTAATTGATAATGAGTTGTATCGTTCAAAGGATAAGAATGAAGTAGGTGTACGCCAAACGTTATCGGCTAATGAAATCTATGCCGACTTAGCAGAGCATGCAGAGCTAGATAACTTTACTCGCCCATTATTCGTCTATCTAAAGCCATTTGGTTTCAACAACCGCAATATTACATCTCCGTTAGGATTATCAATCTTTGATAATGCCCGTTCAACATTGAAACAAATCAATGATGCATATGATCAATTCCACTGGGAGGTGAAGATGGGACAAAGGCGAGTCATGGTTCCTGAAAGCTTAACTAAGATGGTTGATGAACGTGGTGAATTTGTGCAATTCTTTGATACTGATCAGAATGTTTATGTTGGTTTGAATGGTGACATGGATGATAGTACAATTACCGATTTGTCAACGGATATTCGAGCAGACCAATTCATTCAGTCAATTAATCAGTTTATCAGTACGTTAGAAATGCAGACTGGTTTATCAGCAGGCACATTCTCATTTGATGCCGCTAATGGGTTAAAGACAGCGACTGAAGTAGTATCTGAGAACTCTATGACCTATCAAACACGTAACTCACACTTGAATAACGTTGAACGTGCGTTACAGGAGTTAGTAGTCACTATCTTAGAGTTAGCAACCGCCGAGGGACTATACCACGGTGACATCCCAAAGATTGGCGATATCCAGTTTAACTTTGATGATGGAGTATTCACTGATAAGAATGTGCAACTGACTTACTACACGCAAGCAGTATCAGCAGGTTTGATTTCAAAGAAACGTGCCATTATGAAAATACTTGATGTGCCAGAGAATGAAGCGTTGGATATACTACAGGAGATTGCTGATGAGTCTGAACCTGTACCTAGCGCTTTAGACCAAGATATTTATAACGACTCATCTGGTGATGAATAATGGCTAAAGTAAATGATGACCAAATGCTTTTAGGTGCTTCAGTAGTTGGTGACATTTACAGCAATATGGCGCAAGAGTTATTTATTCGTATGATTAAACGAATTAAGCAGCGTGGTGTTGCTGATTTAAAAGATAACCCTTACTTGTGGCAACTAGAAAAGCTAAACGATATGCACATGCTCAATGAAGAGAACATTGCGTATGTTGCTAAGCAGACAGGCGTTGCTCGTGAGTTGATTGATGAGATTATCCAAAACGAAGGCTTGAAGGTCTATCAGGATACTGCTGAGCAAATTGTGGCAGATACTGATGCAACCACACCAAGTTACAACAGCGTACAAGAAACGTTATCTAACTATGCGAAACAGACGTTCCTAGATATTGACAATCTAGTCAACCAAACGCTATTGACCACTAATTTGGGCAAAAACCCAGTTATGCAGGTCTATCAAAAGATAGTTGAACAATCAGTCGCAGAAGTAACAACAGGGCTTAAATCGCCTGATAAGGCGGTCTCTGATACGGTCATGAAATGGATAGACAAAGGTATTCCATCTGGTTTTATTGATAAAGGTGGGCATACATGGTCCATTGAACGATATGCAGATACTGTGATGACATCTACAACTTATCGTGTATACAATGAAATGCGCACAAGTGCTGCTGAAGAGCTTGGCGTTGATACTTTCATAATGAGTGCGCACGAAGCTTCACGACCAGCCTGTGCGCCCATACAGGGGCATGTTGTTACCAAGCGAAGAAGTGGTTTTGAAAGTCACGAAGCAGATGTTGGTTATGTAGCGTCATTATACGATCATGATTATGGCGAACCTGGTGGGACGATGGGAATTAATTGTCGGCATACCTTAACCCCTTTTATTATCGGCGTTAATAAGGTGCCTGACACGAAAATACCCAACCCGAAACAAGCAATTGCTAACGGTAAGAAACAGGCTAGTCAGCGCTCATATGAACGTGGTATCCGTGAAGCCAAGTATAAGTTAGAAGCCGCTAAACAATTGGGTGACGATAAACTAACCCAGCATTACCAATCGCTATTAGGCAAGCGACGCTTAGGAATACGCAAGCTATTAGATAACAACGAGTTCTTACACCGTGACTATTCTAGGGAGCGGATATATAAGAACCAAAAATTATTAGATGTTTACAAACTAAAAATGCAACGCAAAACAAAGAATTGACCTGAATACGTCATTAAACTGTTCTTTTTTCATGCAATAAATCTGTGCGAGAGCTGGCTCGCTCATCAACAGCTTAGGAGGATGTATGAATACCGAAACGCTACAAGGTATTGGTTTAAACGATGAACAAATTCGCTCAGTTATGGCCGAATATGGGAAAGAAATTAACCCATTGAAGCAGGCACAAGCTAACGCAGAGCAGGAACGTGACTCATTAAAGTCTCAACTTGAAGATGTTAATGGGCAACTTTCTGAAGCGCAAAAGAACAGCAAGAAAGGGAGTGAATTACAAGGCCAGCTCAAGGACTTACAAAAGCAATTTGACGATTCTAAAGCCAAAGCCGAAGAGCAATTACAAGCAACTAAGAAAGATTACGAGATTGCGGCTGCGTTAAGTAAGGCTGGAGCCAAGAACGATAAGGCTGTTAAGGCGTTGTTAGATACCGAAAAGGTAAACTTTGACGACAACGGCAAGCTTATTGGCTTATCAGAGCAACTTGAAGCAGTTAAAAAGGATAACGACTTCTTATTTGCTGATGAAAACGAGAGTAATCCAAAGCCAACGATTACATCTAAGGGAAATCCAAACCCTGATGGTGGTAATGGTAACAAGGCATTAGCTGATTACTCATATCAAGAGTTGGTGGCATTAAAGACCGATAACCCAGCTCAATATCAAACATTAGTTGAAGGAGATAAATAATGGCAGTTACAAAATTAGAGAATATGATTGACCCCGAAGTAATGGGGGCTATGATCCAGGCAGAATTACCACAAGCATTGAAGTTCACTAGTATCGCACAACTGGATACGACACTACAAGGTCGCCCAGGAGACGAGATTACCGTACCTTCATACAAGTACATCGGTGATGCCGTTGATGTGGCTGAAGGTACCGCAATTGATTACGACTTGCTAGAAACGACAACTCGTAAGATTGGTATTAAGAAAGCCGCAAAGGGTGTTGAATTAACTGATGAGTCTGTTCTATCAGGTTATGGAGATCCAGTAGGTGAAGCACAACGACAAGTCCGCATGGCACTTGCTTCAAAGATTGACAATGATGTATTAGCAGCTGCATTAGAAGCACCATTGACACTTGCTAACGCAGACATTGATATGGACTTGATTGATAAGATTGAAGCTACTTTCGTGGATGCTCCTGATGCCATTGAGGGACAGACAACTGACCAAATGGGTACTTTGTTCTTATCTTATAAGGATGCAGCTAAGCTACGTAAAGCAGCAGCTGATAACTGGACTCGTGCCTCACAATTGGGTGACAACATTCTAGTGTCTGGTGCCTTTGGTGAGTTGTTAGGCTGGGAAATCGTTCGTTCTAAGAAGGTAGAAGATGGACAATTCGTTGCTGTTAAGCCAGGCGCTCTAAAGATTTACTTAAAGCGTGAGCTATTGGCTGAGTCTGCACGTGATATTGACCACAAGCAAACGAAGTTTAATGCTGACCAACATTATGGTGTCGCAATTGATAATGACGCATTGATTGTACGTTCTGCAGATGCACCGAGTAAGTCCGAAGGCGAGTAAAATAACGACCACGCCTACGACTGCAACGATTGAAGTGGAATAGGAGGTTACTTGATGGCCTATTTAACGTATGAGGAATATCAGCAGCTTCATTTCCAAGATATGAACGAAGAGTCATTCAACAAAGTTCTGATGCGTGCAACAATGGCCATTAATTCAGTAACTAACTTTCGTCTACTAAAGAATGACAAACTTATGAATGATTGGCCAGATTGGATGAAAGAACAGTTTAAACAGGCTGTTGGTTTACAAATGGAATACGTGGCTAAAACAGGTATTGAGACAGCATCTGATGCCAGGGATATGGGTAATATTTCTAGTTCGTCTATTGGAGATACAACTGTTTCGACAGGTAAGAGTGATACAGGTTCATCTGATACGAGCTTATATTTATCGCCTGATGTGGTATCGATTTTGGGTGCGCTAGGTTTGCTATATAAAGGAGTGGCTTATGTTCGTTGATAAACGGTTATTAGTTCACACAGTAAATGTGGCCAAACCAACACCAGCCAAAGATAGAACACTATATGGCGAACATGTAGAACCAACCTGGCAGGTATTAAACAATGTTCGTTTCCAAGATGTTATTAGTACGCAAGGAACTGATAATAATAAGGACCGCAGTAAACCTGCTAAGCTGTTTGTTTACCCACAATACACACCTGAAGCTACCTTTGATGATAGTTGGATAGGTGGCAAGGTTATGTTCAATAGCACTGTACACAAGATAACGAACATTAAATATTTTGGTTATCCGTTTTCCGATGGTGTGTTCAGTTATGAAATCGAGGTGGTTTAATGGCAGATTTAGCAATACATCTTGATGTTGGTAGTGTGGAACAGCTGCTCAGTCATACTAATAAGCAAAAGGCTAAGTTAGCTTTGACCAGCCAAATGGGCAAGGACATGGAAAAGTATGTACCATTAAGAAAGGGACCTTTGAGAGCTAATTTAACAATTACTCCAGACCGTCTTTCTTATGGTGAGGTCTATGCTCGTGCCCAGTTCTATGGCACAAATGGTATTGTTTCATTCCATAACTACACCACACCAGGAACAGGTCCTAGATGGGACAGAAAGGCTTCTAAAGATTATATGGATAGTTGGGTAGATACTTTTAAAAGGGGGTTGCGTGAATGAATGACAACGACTTTATGGAGCAATTAGCGACATATCTAAATACTCATTTGAATTTGCCATTGCCCGTACAACTATCCTTTTTAACTGATGAACCCAGCATTGCTTTGTTCCCTGTTCCTGGTGGACGTACGACCACTTCTTATTGGGATACCACTAAGGAAATGGATTTCAAATGGGAACTGATGGTACAAGAGAAGTCGGCGGAAGATACTGCGGCGATTATGTGGGCCATTTATGGCGAATTATCTAAAGAAGAGTTGATGGTCACTAGCTCAAACGGTTCGTATGAATTTAACCAAATGAATTTAGATCAGCCCGAACTCGAGGGCGAAAAAGATGAAATGACAGTGTGGTCCCTATCAGGGGCTGCAAACTTGACGATTTAAGAAAGGAAACAACATGGCTAATACAGAATTTAACCTAAATTACAAAAACAAATTAGAGATTGATACAACTGGAAATAAATCATTAGATGACATCGACAGTGCTAATTGGGCACCTGTTGCAGTTGGTATTCAAACAATTACACCCTCTGCATCAGAAACAGCCGACACTACACCATACTGGACTGGAGAAGGTTTCTCTGACCATGACGTTACTGGTAAGGCGGTACAATTTGCTATTGCTGGACATCGTGTTGATGGTGACGAAGCACAAGATTACGTTGCTGAGCGCTTTACTGACGTGGGTGACTCATTGCGTACTTTGGCACGTTGGACTGACCCAGCAGGCAATCAATTAGTCTTTGTGGCTACTTTGGTATCAGTTGTGCCATTTGGTGGTGCTGCCAACGTTAAGCAAACATTCAGCTTCACACTAGCTGCTAATGGAAAGCCTAAGAAGATTGAGGATGTAACGCCGAGTAACCCCGACGAAACCGGAGGTGAGTAGAGTAACGACTACAGCCGACACCGCAACTATTGAGGCTGAGTAGAAAGGAGCATCATGGCAAAGTTTGATTTATATTTAGATGGCAAGATTGTTCAATCAAATATTGATTCCCCAGTCGTTATTAAAAAATTAAAGCCTAACACAGAATATGATAAACATGTCCTAACTTATGCAGGTGAGGATGCGGCAACAGGTGTGTCATTCAAGACTAAGACACAACCTGTTACAAGCGTGTCTCTTGATAAGACAGAACTATCTGTTGAAGAAGCTGCTACGGCACAACTTAAGGCAACAGTCGCTCCAAGTAATGCTACTAACAAAGAGGTAACTTGGAAGTCAGGAAGCCCTGAAACATTTACTATCGATGCCAATGGAAAGATTACTGGTGTGAAAGCTGGTCAAGCTACCGCAGTAGCAACTACTGATGATGGTGCTAAAACTGCTGAAGCAACGGTTACTGTTACCGCAAAGCCTGCGGAGTCAGAAGCTCCAGCAGAGTAAACAATATAAACGCCAGTAAGCATATAAAACTACCGAATGGGTGTAAGGCCCATTTTTTTGATGCTCAAATTATAGGAGAGAATACACATGGCAATTAATATTACAAGTTTAGTTATCAAGTCGGAAGATTTTGTTATCGGTAAAAAGACCTATACGGCTCGTTATACCAAGGAACTAGACGACAAGTATTCAGATATGATGCTTAAAGCTGGTAACTTGCTACACGACATTGAAAAGGCTGATTATGATGAAGATTTGACTTTAGATGAGCAACGAAAGATTGTTCAGGACGGCTATGCTGAAATGTTGTCCATTTCTAAGGAATACTTGGTTGCTGCGTTGGGCCAAAAAGAAGCTGACGAAATTGTACGTTATGCAGATAACCGAACGGCAACTATCACAAAGGTCGCCCAAGCTATCTTTGAAGCTGGCCAAAGCAACGAACTACGTGAAAAGTATGGTACTAATCGCAAGCAACGTCGTGGAAAGGATAATGACTAATGTTTTCATTCACTAAACGACCTGAACAAACTATTGATTTAGCTGGGCATATTTATCATGTCAATTTGGCTTTTAATCGAGTGATCAAGGCGTTTGGTGTGTTAGATGATGAAACACTAAGTGATATTGAAAAGATTGACCAGTGTTTTCATATATTTTCCGTTGATTTACAAATAGACGACTTAGCAACTAAAGGAAGTATTGTTTCTAATTTATTTACTTATATCAACGCAACGCCTTATGGCAATTTTGATGATGGTGCCGAGCAAGCCGAAGAGTCCGAAACAGCTGAAAGTATCGCTGACTATGATTTCGAACAGGACGCTGCAGCCATATATGCGTCATTCATGAGTGATTATCATATTGATTTGAATAATGAAATAGATCGCATGCATTGGGACGTTTTTAAGGCGTTGTTTGATAATTTGGGAGAGAAAACACCAATAAATCGCATTAGACAAATCCGTAATGATGACTTATCTAATTACAAGGACAATGCGCAACAAGCAGGTGTGATAGCTGAAGCGCAAATGTATTATCAATTAGATAAAAATAAGGCAGACGATACCTTTAGTGGTAATGCGTCTGCTATATTTGACGGTCTATTTGCGGATAGTGAGTAGTTTTGAGGAAAGGAGGACGATAAATGGCAGATGGTGCAATTAATATTGACCTGATCCTTGATGATCAAACAGATAAGACCTGGACGGACTTTAAATCAAAGGCTGAACAGCAAGGAAAAGAAGGTTACGAGACCTTTAAAAAGGCGTTTGGTAATGAACCATTAATCGCTAAGTTAGAAGCCAAAGCCGAAACAGAAGGTGTTGATAATTTTCAAGAATTATTGGCTGAAATACCTGAGGAAGAGCAAACTGAACTGCTGGCCAAAGCTGAAAAAGGCGAGATTGAAACATTTGATGACCTATTGGACGCGTTACCTGAAGAGACGCGTACCGAACTACTAGCTAAGGCTCACACAGCTGAGATTAGGACGTTTGACGACTTACTGGATGAAGTACCCGAAGATATCCGTACCGAGCTACAAGCCAAGGCTGAGAAGGGTGAAATCCTATCGTTTGATGATTTACTCGCTGAACTGCCAGAGGAAACATGGACAGAATTAAAAGCTAAAGCCGAACGTGGAGAAGTTGCAAGCTTCAATCAAATTCTAAAAACTGTGCCTATGTCTACCAAGACAAAGTTGCAAGTAGATGCGCAACGTCATGGTATCGATAACTTTGATAAGTTATTAAAGAAGTTACCTAAAAAGACTCGTACTGAATTGTTGGCTAAGGCTGAAAAAGGCGAAGTAATCGACTATGAAAGATTACTTAATGAAGTGCCTAAAAAGTATGTGACCAATTTACAACTGAACGATAATGCCAGCAATGGGCTACGTAATATCCAACATGAAGCGCAAGAAGCCAAATCTAAATTTGGTAGCTTAAAGGACATTATCAGTGGATCATTCGTTGGTAATGTTGCCGCCCAGGGTATTGGTAAAGTAACAGGCTATCTAACTGGTTTGATTGGAGAGGCTGGTAAAGCTTCCGATGCTATGCAGGGGTTTGATGCCACTATGCAACTAGCTGGCTTTGGTAAAGATAAAATTAAGTCCGTCGGTAAAGATGTTAAAAAGTATGCTGATGATACTGTGTATGATTTGGAAGATGTTTCTAATACGACTGCACAATTAGCTGCCAACGGTGTTGATAACTTTGAGAAGTTGACTGAATCAGCTGGAAATCTAACAGCGGTTGCTGGTGGAACCAAAGATGATTTTAAGTCAGTTGCTATGGTTATGACTCAGACTGCTAGTACAGGAAAGCTAACTACTGAAAATTGGAATCAATTAACTGACGCTATTCCTGGTGCTTCAGGTAAATTGCAGGAAGCCATGAAAAAGAATGGTGCGTTTACTGGTGACTTTCGTGAAGCCATGGAAAAAGGACAAATCAGTGCTGATGACTTCAATAAAGCCATTGATCAGCTCGGTTCTACGGATAAAGCCAAGAAGTTTGCTAGAGGAACTGCAGAGTTCCAGGGTGCTTTTGGTAATTTAGAAGCCGAAGTTGTGAATGGTTGGCAAAAAATTATCGATGCAATTGGTAAGAAAAATCTTACTGACATTATTAATAATTTAGCTGGAGTAGCCACTAAAGCTTTTGATGGTATCGCTAATGGCGTTAAGACCATGAGCAAGTGGTTGGAAAAGTTAAAGGAACATCCAGCTATTTTAGCGGCACTGGCGACAGCATTTAAAGCTATCGGAACGGCCCTTGCTGTTTTTGTAGGTTTGAAATCGGTTGTTGGCATTATAACTGGTATTAAGACGGCTTTTGCCTTGCTAAATGCAGTGTTGAAAGCAAATATATTTGTAGCCGTTGCGTCGGCAGTTATAGGGCTTGGAGTTGCATTAGTTAGTCTATACAAACACAACAAAAAGTTCCGTGATTTCGTTAATGGCATAGTTGATGCTACAGTCGATTTCGCTAAAAGTATCGGAAAATGGTTTGGAAATGCATTCGATACAATCGGAGACTTTTTCAAGAGTATTGGTAAGTCATTTAGTAATGGCGGTAAGAACATCCATAAATTTGTTAAAAATATTGGTAAGTGGTTTAAAGGTATTGGCAAATCAATTGGTAAGGGTGCCGATGCTATCGGTGATTGGTTTAGTGGCCTTGTTAAAGGTTTCAAAAAAGGTTGGAATAAATTTATTAAAGCTGTCAAGAAAATTGCTATTGGGTTTGGTAAAGCAATGCTTTACGCTCTAGCACTGCCAATTGGTATTGGTATAGCAATTACCAAGCCATTAGTTAAGCCTTTAAAGAAATTCTTTAATAACTTTGTTAAAGGCGTTAAAAAAATTTGGAATGGTTTAACAGATTTTCTAATAAACATATGGCGACCGATTCAAAAAACGTGGAGTAAAGTTTGGAATGCTATTTCTGATTTCTTTGATGAACTTTGGAATGGAAAGCATGGTGTCAAGCGGACATTCAGTGACGCTATCAATGCGATTTCAGATGTGTTAGGTGATGTTCTAAATGGTATCTCAACAACATGGAACAAAGTTTGGGGAGCCATTGCAGACTTCTTTGATAATATTTGGAATGGTAAACATGGTATTAAGCGATTGTTCAACGATGCTATTAATGCAATTAGTAGTGTTATGCATAAAGTGTTAGGAGGTATCTCAAAAACATGGAGTAAAGTTTGGGGGGCTATTGCAGACTTCTTTGGCAATATTTGGAATGGCAAACATGGTATCAAGCGCTTGTTTGCCAATGCAATTAATGCCGTCAGTTCATACCTATCGAAGATGATGGCTCATATTTCTAGGGTTTGGCGTAAGAGTTGGCATGCTATTTCTAACTTCTTCGAAGGCATTTGGAACGGTATTAAAAAATTCTTTGGAAAAATCTATGATTGGTTTACCAGTATAATTTCTAGTTTATTGAAGTCTATCCAAAAGACATGGAATAAAGTCTGGAGTAGTATTTCTAGTTTCTTTACGGATATCTGGAATGGTATTAAAAAGACCGCTTCTAATGCTTGGAATTGGATGAGCGATAAACTAAGTGGCTTTGGAACTAATGTCTCTAAAACCTGGACGAATATGTGGACGGGTATTAAAGACTTTTTCAGTGATATATGGGACGACATTAAAGGTTTGGCTAAAGATGGTATGAACGGTATTATTGGCTTCATCAATACTGGCGTTAGTGGCATTAATGGGGTTATCCATAACTTTGGTGGTAAAAAGCAAACAATCAAACCCTTAAAGAAGTTGGCGACTGGTACTGCTGGTGCGCCAAGTGGACTAGCTATGGTTAATGATGGTTTCGATAGTCCTACTGGACAAGAGTTGATCATTGATAACAAAGGGCAGGGAACTATCTTGCCTGGTCGTAATCGATTGGTTAACTTCGAAGGTGGTGAGACTGTCGTGCCTGCCAGCGTTACCCAGTCAATGCTAGGCGGTCGTCAATTCGCTAAAGGTACTAATGGCTGGTTTGGTAGTGTTAAGAGTTTCTTTGGAGACGTGGCAGACGATATTAGTGACGCTATTTCATCTGCAACTGGTAAAGCCAAGGACTTCTTAAACATAGCCATGCACCCCGTGAAGTATATCGAAGATAAGGTATTCAACCCAATGACCAAAGGGTTTGGTGGCTTATCTGGTAAGGCTTTTAGCTCTTTGGGTTCTGCCGTTGGTGGAAGCAAGGGTGTTAAAGGTCAACAGAGTAATTGGTGGCATGAGCTATGGAAAATGCTCAAAGACACTATGTCTGGTAGTGGTAGCGGTGGTTTAGGTGATGACTATCGTTTTAAGAATAAAAGCAAGGATGAAGGTGCGCCAAGTGGTGATCCGTGGGGTTACTTCTTTAGAGAGTGTGTATCATTCGTTGCCAGTCGTTTGGCAAATGTTGGTGTTAAACCGAGGTTGTTCACAGGCTTAGGTAATGGTTCTAATTGGACAAGCGCTCGTGCAAAGCATAAAAGCACACCTAGCGTTGGTGATGTGGCTGTATATTCTAAAGGTTCTAAATACGGTAACCACGTTTCAGTTGTTACTGGCGTTAATAATGGTCGGTACAGTGAAGAAGGTTATAACTATGGTGGTAATGGAAAGTATTATAAGTCTAGTGGTTTAAAGTTTGGAGATGCAACGACATTCCTAGACTTCGGTAAAAGTGCCGCTAAGGGTAAGAAAAGCGCCAATAAGTCAGACTCGCCATTACAGAAACTGATTAGATCACAAGTTGGTGGTATATTTGATTGGGTTTCAGATATGATGAGCGGCTTATTAGGTTCATTTAATGGTGGTGGCGAGCAAGCATCCGGACCAGGAGCCAAGCCTAGTGGGTCACATAAGAATTGGTTAAAGCAAGCAGGTGTCAAGAGTAACTTCGACAAATGGAATTACATTATTAACCATGAGTCTGGTTGGAACCCTAAGGCGCAAAACCCTAGTTCTAGTGCTTATGGTATCGGGCAAGCATTGCCACCTTCAAAGATGGCTTCGTTTGGATCTGATTACATGACTAACCCAATCACGCAATTGAAGTGGATGAAGTCATACGTTAATGGACGTTATGGCGGTATTAAAAATGCTTATGCTTTCTGGAAAAACCATCATTGGTACGCTAATGGCGGCCGAACTAATGGTGTTGGCTTAGTCGGCGAAGTAGATGGCGAAGATGAATGGGTGATTAATCCAAATCGTCGCAGTGCTGATGAGACCATTCTAGGTTCAATTAAGGAGACTGCTGATAAGCAGCCTAATAGTTTTGCAGCTAAGTTAGCACAAGTCGTTAATACGGCTAAGAGTGGCTCACAATCTAACATGATTGCGCAAGTACCACATGGATCACACGCAAAAAGTGTCAACCAATCAAACGGTGGTGTTGACCTAAGTGGGGATGTTCATATGGTCGTGCAATTAGACAGTGGCGAAGTCGCTCGTGCTACGTATCCAAAGATTAGGGTACTGCAAAATCAAGATATTCAACTGAAAGGACAAACAACAGGTAATATGTATGGCTACTAAATTTCAAAGTGACATTTTAATTCAAAAGTTAGATGGAACTGTCTATGATTTAGGGGCAGAAGGTATTCGTGTTGTTAAGTTTGACCCACCATCACCAGCCTATGCGCATACTTACGCACAGACGAGTGATTATGGGGCGTCTTTAACAGGCACACAGGTCACACAGACCACGATTCCTATAACGTTTGATGTATTTGCACACGATAATTTTGATTACGAATTACAAAGGCTCAAGGTACTAAAAATATTTAGTAGTGTGGAGCCTTTTTACGTGATTAGTTTACGAACGCCGTTTATGCGTTGGAAAGTAGTTGCTGATGCGTTCACTTACCCCCGATTAGGTAATTACTGGAAAGCTAAAAATGTGGCAATTAGCCTGGTTTGTTATGAGGGCTTTGCAGAAAGTATCGCCACAACACTACAAAAAGCCAAAGTGAATGGCGTTGACTATGATGCGAGCCTCGGTGTGCCATTTAATGATTATCAGTACGAATTTACAACGGCAAGTTTTAAAGTCTACAATCCGTCAGTCATTCCATTATTGGCTGATGAACGACCAGTCACCATCACGTTTAAAGGTAGCGCACCAAACGGACTGACAATTACGAATAAGACCACTAACCAAGCCTTTACGTATAAAAAGGCGCTGACGGATAACGATAGTTTTAAATTAGTTGGGCTAGTTCCAATCGTTAATGGTATTCAACGGCTGGGTAATGATTACTCGAGTCGCAGTTTCCTAGACTTCGCACAGGGGTACAACGATATGGAAATTACTGGTGCGAGTGGTTTCACGATTTCATTTGAAACGAGGTTTTACTATTAATGGCAAATATAGTTTATGCATATACAGCTCATCTTGATGAAGTCCCAGCAGTTGTCAATAACTTATCAATTACAGAGACATTGAATGAGTTTAGCACTTTGTCATTTAGTTTTGTGGCTAACGATCGCAATAAGATAGCTGCAGAAGCTATGTTGCCACAAACAAGAGTGCTTGTGCCTGAAACTGGCCAATGGTTCCGCCTGAGCAACGTGAGCCCCACATCTACTGGTGACGTACGCACGTATCAAGTATCAGCTGTCCATGTTGGGACGGACTTACACGATAGGTACGTGGAAAATAAATTGACTGGTTCGCAAAGTTTGGATAAGTGTATGAAGCTGATTACCAACGGTACATCATTTAAATATGTCATACACGATAAGTTCAATAACTATTCGTTTAGTGATGGTTTTGGTGCTGACTATGCCGATTCGCTATTGATGAACACGTTGAAAGATGATTTCAAACTTGAATTTTATCTTAACAACTGGACCATTCATATTTATAAAAAATTAGGACAAGCTAATCAGTTTGTTTTTATTGACGGCTATAATGCCAGCAAAATTCAATGGACTGAAGATTACAGTAATATTCGTACCAAAATTAAAGGGTTGGGTAAGCAAAAGGATGATGGAACGTATGAAGCTACGGCCGAATACAACAGTCCTGCTCAGACTATTTGGGGCATTAAACAAGCAGCAACCGTTCAGGATGATCGCTTCACAGATAATAATTCATTATTAGCTTATATCAAATCAAAATTGCAAGATTATCCAATCGTCCAGTACACAATGGAACAAGCTGAGTTTGAGCATCATGCGAAACTATCAGAAATTAACAACGTTGCCATTGGTAATTCTGGTCTTATTAAGGATCGTCTGGGAGTGGATGTGGATGTACGCATTATTGGTATGACCATACATCCACAGGATGCGAAACAATCTGATACTGTGACGTTTGGTAATAAACTGTTTGATTATGCTCGTAACTACACTAATTTACAAAAAGCTCGTAAAAGCAATGAAACGTTGGGTAAAACTATTTCAAACTTACAAACCAATATAGGAAACATTATAAATACTGATGCTAATCGAAAACTATGGAACATAGGAGAGGTGGAAGAATGACACTGAACGGAATAGATGTTTCAAATTGGCAACCAGATATTGATTTATCTAAAGTATCTGCTGATTTTATCATTGTTAAAATGACACAGGGTGTAGATTATTTATCGCCTGTCAGAACAAGTCAGTATATTAGTGCTAAAAAAACTAAAAAGCTGTTAGGCGTTTATCACTATGCCGATGGTTCCGGAGCAGAGGCGGAGGCTAAATATTTTTTAAATAATGTTAAAGATTATGTTGGTGAAGCGGTATTAACTTTAGATTGGGAAGGTGAAGTTGTTACCAAAGGAGTTAGTTATGCTAAAACATGGCTAGATTATGTGTATAAGCAGACAAAAGTTAAGCCTCTAATCTACATGAGTAAATCAGTCACTAACGCTTACGATTGGTCTATTGTTTCTAAAGATTATGGATTGTGGTGTGCTCAGTATGCTTCTGAAGAATCAACTGGCTATCAAGAAGAGCCTTGGACAGATAACACGGTATTTGGTAGTTGGACGACACCAACAATTTATCAATATAGTTCACACGGTAATTTACCTGGCTACAACGGCAGCCTTGATTTAAATAAATTTTATGGGGGCAAAGATGATTGGGCAAAGTTAGCCAAAACTGGTGATATTGTGCCAACCACCATTACCCCTATTATTCAATACAGTGATGACAACGGTAACCGTGCGTATGCTTATACACATTGGCAGGCTGTTGCAGGGAAACCGGAATTAAATATTTTGGAAAGCCCTAACGGTACGAAATTTGAGTTGAGAGTAGATAACACGGGTAAATTAACCGCTGTTAAAAAGGAGTAGCTTATGTTCGACACAGAAAAATTGAATGATGTGGATGGTGCATTATACAAACTTCATAAAAGGTTGTATGAGCTATATATGATAAATTATCCACCAACTTCCGGTGGCCCTTTTGGAATTACTGTGGTTAATGAAAAAACCTATATTTATTTAATTGATACATTAGATCAATTAATAAGATGGCATAACTTGTTAGTGGATACTTTAACGTCATATCACATGAATCCATTTGGAAATATTAATGTTAAAAAAATTTACTATACAAATAAAGGTAGTGATTTGAACCTTTTGGTTGACGACTACAAAAAAACATTAATCGAATTGAATAGATCACTAGATACTTTTAATCAAATTATGGAATTAAACAAACTAATGAAGGAGTAAAATTATGGCAGAAAAACAAGGCCGATATACAGTAGTTGATACAACGTTAAATAAAACGGATTCAACAGTGGTGGAAGATTTGAGTGGTCGACAAGGTGATAACGGCCGCATTGTATACTTTGCAATGAAAGACAATGGATTGCCACATGACTTAACTAACCAAGATGTGACATTAAAAGCTCGCGATTCAGCTGATAAAATTAAGGTGATCAATGGTATTAATGAGATGATTTCAGCGACTGCTGGCTTATTTTCAATGTATATTCCAAATGAAATGTATGAAGCAGTGGGTGATATTAAAGAAGCCTTTTTAACAGTTACTGATAATAAAAATACAGTTGTTTCTACCATTCCGATTATGTTCACTGTGTTTGAAAATGGTATCGTCATTTCTACGCGTGCATCACAAGATTATATCGATTCAATTCAAAAAATTATTAATGAAGTCAAAGGTAAGTTAGATGGCTTTCAGTCAGCTTATGACAAGCTGAAGGCAACGATTAATGATTATGTGAATACAATCAATAGTAATGAAGTGGCGGTTAAGAATAAGACTAATGAATTCAAAGAAAATAATACGTTTGATAAAGACGTTATTGTAAAAGGAACTGTTGAAGGAAAGGTGACTGGTGATGTAACCGGTGATCTCCATGGTAAAGCAGATGATGCCAATAAATTTGGCGGCCACACGTACGCGGAAGCACTATCACATCCAGCCTTTAAAGTTGGAACGAAATTCTTTGCACATCGTGGGGCGCAAAAGATTGCACCAGAAAATTCTTTGGTAGCCATGCGTAAAATTGCTAATCATTCTGGTATGGAAATTGACATTCATGTAACCAAAGACGGCCATTGGGTGGTTATGCATGATGGCAACATTGACCGTATGACCACTAAGTCTGGTGCCATTAGTTCATATAATTTTGCCGATTTGCGTAAGATACCAATTAGCAATGGAAGTAAGGCAGGACAATATGAAACTTCTGAGTTGGTTATTCCAACATTAGAAGAAGCTTTGACCATTGCAAAAGACAAGCGAATTATTCCAGTTATTGAAATTAAGAAAGATTCTACTGACAATTACACCGCTGCCAATTGGGATTCCCTGATTAAAATCATTAAGAAGTTCAATGTACAAAATGAAATGATGTTTATCTCATTTGATTATGGCTCACTACAAGAGGTAAAGAAACGTCTACCAGTAGTGGAAGTATCTTATCTGGTTAATAAGGTAACAAAACAGATTCTTGATGATGCCGTTGCTTTGGGTGTTAATTCAGGTGTCGATGTAAACATCGCAGGTCTAACTGCACAAAATGTTATTGACGCTCATAATCGCAATTTGAATGTTGGAGCATGGACGCCAAATGATGATTCGAAGCGAGAAAAATTGTTGTCATGGGGTGTCGATTCTATTACCACTAATAGTTTATCTGGGGAATTACGATACGAAGAATTACAGTTGGTTAATGGTTGGAAGAACCATCCTGCAGGAAATTTTAATGCTTATGTTACTGAAATTGCTCCTCAAAAAATTCAACTACATTTTCTAGTCTATGGTGGAACACGTACTAAGAATAAGGTCATTGCAAAATTGCCAAAGTGGGCAATGCCTCATTCAGCGGTTTGGGGTATTTCAGCTACTCGTATGACTAAAGGAACTGAATCAATCACTATCTCAACTTTTGATATTGATGGTAAAGGTGATTATCCAAATACAACAGTTAAGACTGGTCTTAATTGGGATAAAGGTGACAGCAATAATGATGGTGATTGGGTAAACGGTAGCCTGACCTATTACATTTAATCGGAGGGATACATGAAGACAGTTAAAATTTTAGGCGATATATCTAATAAAGTTTCTGATACAGCTACGATATTTAGATTTCGCTTATGGAACGATAACTCAGTCCAGGATGTTTCTGGTAAAAAATTAACCTTAACCGTTGCCAACGACAGCGGTTTTTTATTTGATACGACACCAGTAAATGCTGGAACGGAAGTATGGGTTGACTTTAAAGATGAAAAATTAACGACACTAACCCCTGATGACTATCAATTAGAAATTCGTGTAACCAATGATGATGGTGATGTAGAAATTTACCCATCAGAAGGTACAATTTCATTTACTGTGGTTAAAAATTTACGCAGTTTAAAAGGAAATACAGTCCCGTACGTAACATTTGATACTGTTTTAGCAGATGTCAAAACAGCAATGGACAAAACAGTTGCTAATTATGTGAAGACGATTGCCAAAGGTGATAAGGGAGACACTGGTCCACAAGGTCCGCAAGGAATACAGGGAAAACAAGGTATCCAAGGACCAAAAGGTGATAAAGGGGATACTGGTCCGCAAGGTCCTGCTGGTAAAGATGGTGTTGTGGACTACAGCAAGACTGTTAATACCACAGGGGACCAATCGGCAACAGGAACAAAAAGTTTTACTGACGTAAAAGTCAGTCATATCATGGAGGCAGATTGGTTATACAAACACGTCCCTTCAGCAGGTGCTACCCCATTCCTTGAGATGAACGATACAAATCTTAATATTAAACAAGCCATTGGACACTACTACTCTGGGTTTAGTCATGGAAGTGGTGTCGCTTTGGGCGCAGGGGGGCTTACGATTGTTGGTGGTGGAGAGTCTGCAAAAGGACTTGGTGATGCCATCAATGATGGGTTAGCTGATACATCAGCCTCTGGTTTACCTATTTCCGACCACGGTAATGAGCATACAATTATCGCTTCAGATGGTTATATCTACTTCATGCCAGGTCAGCAAGCAGGTTACCCAACACTTGCCCCAGCGTTCCGCTTATCAAGTAGTGGATACCTTGATAAGTATACAGGTTCTGGTTGGACACCTTTAATTACTCCAACTTCTACCCTACTGGCACAAGATAGTCAAGTAGTTCACAATACTAATAATGAAACCGTTGCAGGTAACAAGACGTTTTCTGGTAACACCACGATTGGTGGTACCTTGATGACTGATTCAGGGTGGAAGAATATGACACTTACAAATGGCGCAAAAGCCGATATTGCACGTTACCGATTACTAAATGGCATTGTGTATATTGAGATACTAAACGTGGTGGCAGATGTGGGAAGCGTCTTCTTTACCTTGCCGTCTGAGTACATGCCGTCTCATGATATTTGGCAATCTTGGTTTGCTGCTGGCAAGTCTGGAAACTTTATGGTGGATGATAAAGGTCAAGTTTCACGGGCATCATCTACTACATCAGGAAAAGATTCTGGGACAAAAGCGTCATTCGAGGTTTGTTACCCAATTAATTAATCATCTAGTGATTTACTAGGTGTTTTTTAATGCACAAATTTAAGGAGGGTAATTTGTGGTTATTAACAAGTACATTTGACCAACGTCTCACGGAGATTTCAGTAATCGTTGGAATAATCGGCGCTATTTCAGCACTACCAATATTCAAGTCAATTGGTAATTGGTCTCGGCAGAGACGAAAAAGAAAAGATGAACATTTGATCAAAGCGATTGAACAGGCAACGCAACCTTTAATTGATGTCTACAAACGAGAACATCAGGTTTTAGTGGATAAGGTGAAGCAGCAAGATGAAGCTTCATTATCTGTTTTACATGACCGTGTGTATCAGGAAGGTAGGCATTTGTTACATCAAGTTTGGGCGACAGTTGACGATATTGATAACTACATTCATCTATATGATCCATATCACAACTTAGGTGGTAATGGAACTGGTGAAGCAATGTATCGACGTGTCATGGATTTACCAATCAAACAACAGCAGGGAACATTGGTTGATGAAGCTGTTCAAATGCACAAGGAGAGGGATGAAAACAATTGAATTTACAACAAATCGGGAACATCATATTGTTCCTTTGGAATACAGGTTTATTAACGGCACTGGCTTACTCTGGTAGCCGTTTTTTAGTTGCCCACACAAAGAATAAGAACTTGCTACTACTCAACGAGTGGGCAATGCAGGCGGTGCAATATGCAGAAACTCATCTGCACAGTTCAACGGATAAGAAAAAGTCAGCAATGTCATTTTTAGCTGAACGATTAAGCGCCAACAAGTTAGGCGTGAAGTTTGATGACAAGCAATTGGATACTGTCATTGAATTGGCAGTCACAAAACTGAAAGGAATGACAGATGAATAAAATTAAGACACTTGTCTTAGCCGCTGGGGCAATCTTAGCGTTAGGTGGCGTTAGTGAAACTACTGCCCATGCTGATACACCTCGTGTGGATATGGTCGACACATCTAACCACAATGGTCAAATGACATCACCAGAGTTCGTCTATATGCGTAACAACTATGGATTGAAAGCTGTCACTACTAAAATCAGTGAAGGTGTTGGCTTTCATGATTACACGGCACGAGGTAACATTGCTGCTGCTAAGCAAGCTGGTGTGTACATTAACGGGTATCACTATCTACATGCAACAACAACCACTGCTGCTATCCAAGAGGCTGACTATGCAGCACGAATGGCTAAGGCGGACGGTTTGCCAGTTGGTGCCGTACTAGCAGTTGATATTGAGCAACCTTATCAATTGCGCATGGGCTCAGCAATGCAATCAGTAGCGAATGCTTTTGAGAACCGTGTTCGTGCCTATGGTTATCGTTCAACGACTTATACCGGTGGTTCAGCATTAGCAGTAAGCCCTGCAGGTGAAAAAGCGTGGATCGCACAATATCCATACGTGCCAACATCAGCCATGAAGCATTACTCAACTGAACACGCATGGCAATGGACGTCTAATCAACGTTTCGCTAGTTCATTAGGGCGTTTTGATGCTTCAATTCTGTACGACAATTTCTTCACGGCAGGTACTGATAAGGATGTTGTTGTGCCAAACGTGACACCATCTAAGCCAGTAGTGAATAAGGACACATCAGCTATCAAAAAATTTAAGAACGCTGGTAATCGCTTCACGGCTTACAAGTCATTCCGTGTTGACAAGATCGCTTATGCAAATGGCATGTGGCAAGCTATCAACTATGACCTGGCAGGTGGCAAGGATGCTAACTGGACGGCTAATGGTATTCCGCTAGCAATGTTGGATAATGTGACTCGTGGTAACTATGCAGCAACTCGCGTAGGTGATCAGGTTAAGTTCATGCGTGGTTACAACTACGGAACGATTGATCAATACGATAACAACTCAAATGGTGCTGGTATTGTTGAAGGACGATATGGCAACGTTTGGTACAATGCCAATTCATTATTAGCTAAATAAAATTAAAGCCCACTAGGTTATTCGATTGAATAGCTTAGTGGGCTTTTTGTGTTTACTGTGGTATTGATTTAGATATTTCTTTATCAGATCTTACCAACGTGTTCATAAATATAAAATAACCAATTAAAATTAACCAACTCAAATCAGACACGATGACCATAAGATTAAATATGTGACTAGTTTTATATTGTAGTGTAAGTGAATTTTTACCTTTAACACCATTAAGATTTATTGTTCCAATTGGTGTCTTAGAAATAGTTGTAGCATTTAATTTTTTGCCGTTAAGATATGCACTTGTATTTTTATATATAAAGGCAGGTACCTCAATTTGGTGTGCTTTATTTTGGGACCAAGAAATATGCAAAATTCCATGTGATCGTACATTTTTATTAAATAAACTGTGTTTTTCTAAAACATGTTTAGTATATAGTCCATAGTAATCTTCATTATTGTTGACTTTAGTAATAGGTAAGTAATCTGGCGTTGTTCGATCTACTGTATTTATGAGTTGACTTAAGTCTCGATTACTCCAAGCTGCTCTTAGATCAGTTGTTGTATTCACTGGATGACCATCCATTGGATTAAGCCTCAAATCTTTTGGATTGATTGCGGCACTTTGTGCGACAGTAGTAGTTTTTCTGTAATTTGAAATAACATTATCTGATACACTTACTGCTAGATTTATAACGCTAGTAATGGATAACATTACAAGAAGTAATTCTGTTGTTCTTTTAAATGTATCAGGAAGATTTTTAATCAATTCATTTACTGCTAATGGAGCACCAATCAATACAAAAGCATCTCCCAGAACAGTGAATCTGAAGGAGAACTGTAAGAAATTCAAGATAACTGGAACGTGATGTTGAATAGTAGGCCATGGCATTAAGTTGCTACCTAGAAAAAAATAGGTAAACCCAGAGAGAGTAAGCACTTTGCTGAGGTTAGATACATTTTTCCAGTATAAGATGACAATTGTAATACCTAGAATAACTAGTATAGCCAAAATATTATCTGTAAAAGAAACACGATTACCAAAAAAAGGAATATCGTTATTTGTGAACACATTAAATGGATTGAAAATAGCATTAGTAACGTCTATTTTAGTAGGTGGTACTAAGATATTATTTTTTGATAGTTGTAGAAAAGGCAAAATTGAATTTAAACATAATAAAATGGTTGAAGCAATAGAGATGAATAAATAGCGTATCATCAACCACTTATTATGTGTTTGAATGAATCCAATAACAAAAGGAGCAATTAAGACAGGAACTGCAAATGCAGCGCTTAGCAAATGTCCCTGAACTTGTATGCTTACGGCTAATGCCAATATAAGTGAATTTTTTAATTTAAAATTACCTTGTAGCATGTCAAATATAGGTAAGATCATTAATGGCAAGAAAGCTAACCCTATTGAACGCCAACCGGTAACAATTAGAAAAGAGGCAACAGCGTTAGAAGTTAAATAAATAATTCCTAAAGCGATGCTAAATTTCTCGTTTAAATGAAGTCTTATAGAAACATAGTATGCAGAAATGCCAGCAATAAAAAGTACTAAAATATTTATGATGACTTGAAATTTTAACCAAGAACCAGACAACAATAGTATGATACCGAGTACATAAGTCAAAAAAGGACTATAAACTTCATTTACTATACGCCCTGACTGCTGAAACGAGTACAGATTAAGCACTGAAAAATTAAAGTGTTTAATTTGCATTGCAGCTTCATATATCCTTCCGTAGTGAAAATATCCATCAACTCCTAAAACTGGAGTTTTATTTAAAATAATTGGACTGACTACAAATATAGAAGCAAGAAAAATGATAATTATTGGCTGAATATGCTTTTTCATGTTACACCTCCGAAAATTTATCAAATTTAATATACCATATATAGACAACAATATTTTCTTTATCCTTAATTAAAGTTTCCCAGTCTTGCGGTTTTTTGTATAGGTAGAAAAAATTACCGCATAGTTACTGCAATAGGTGTACAATCGTTGAAGTAATAACATTCGCTAGTCCCACCAGTTGCATCAATATGGCCTTGGGAATGTTGATAAATCAACGCTCCCAAGGCTATTTTTGTATTTGTAATACTTATTTACTTGAACTAACGCATTATCATTGAATTTGTGTGTTGACTAGGTTATAATAGTTTACGTTGTGTTTGTGGAATCTCACAAACTGCAACCACTCATGGCCTGTATTAAGCAATTCTTTGAGTTCGCGGGCTTTGGTGAGTCTAAGTTTTTACAAAAATTTTTTATGGAGGTCTACAGACTCATGGCAGCATATGCAATCATTGAGAACGGTGGAAAGCAATACAAAGTTTCTGCCGGCGACGTAATTTACGTCGAGAAGTTGGATGCCGCAGAAGGTGACAAGGTTGTCTTTGACAAAGTTGTCTTCGCTGATGGCAAAGTAGGTGCACCTTACGTTGAAGGTGTTACTGTTTCAGGAACTGTTGAGAAGCAAGGTAAGGAAAAGAAGGTTGTTACTTTCAAGTACAAGCCAAAGAAGCACTCACATGCTAAGCAAGGTCACCGCCAACCTTATTCTAAGGTTGTCATTGACTCAATTGCCTAAGCCATCGGATAGGAGGATTTAAATCATGCAATTAAATTTGAATAACTTGACGATGCTTGCTCACCACAAAGGTGGTGGTTCATCAGCCAACGGTCGTGACTCAGCTGGTCGTCGTCTAGGTACAAAGCGTGCCGACGGACAAGAAATCAAAGCTGGATCAATCATTTACCGCCAACGTGGTACTCACATCTACCCAGGTGTTAACGTTGGTCGCGGTAACGATGATACATTGTTTGCACTGACTGATGGTGTTGTAAAGTTCGGTCGTATGGGCCGTGACAAGCGCCAAGTATCAGTTGTATCTCGTGAAGAATACAAAGAAATCATTGCTAAGTAATTAGCGATTAAAAGAACCTTACTAATTTCGGTTAGTAGGGTTCTTTTTTTGATGTCTTTTAAAACAATCTACTAACTAATAAAACTAATATAAAAGAGAGCGGGACAAAAGTCGCTTTGAAGCCGGTGTGTAACACAATTTGCGTCATTTTTGGCCGAAGCAAAGCGAAGGACAAGAATGGCGTAAATTGTGTTACATTGAGGCTTCAGACTTTTGGAACGCGTTTATGCTATAAAATTTATAGCCTTATAATTAATGCATTTTTAGCACAAAGAGGTTGGGACCGTTGTTTTGTCCCAACCTCTTCTTCTTAGACCAACATTAATCGGTCATTCAATTTTATTTAGATGGCTGTATAACCACCATCAACTAGTAAGGTCGTACCATTAACGAATGATGCATCATCACTTGCCAAGAACGAAACTGCTTTACCAATTTCTTCTGGCTTTCCTAGACGACCTGCTGGATGCAAGTTCACTAGGGATGCCTTATCATGACCATCGAGTAATGGTGTGTCAATGTATCCTGGTGCAACAGCGTTAACACGGATACCTTCTGAAGCATAGGTTGCTCCCAAAGTTTGTGTTAGCAACTTAACACCACCCTTGGCAGATGCATAGGCTGTCACACCAACTTTTCCAACGAAGCTATGAATTGACCCCATGTTAACAATGGCTCCACCGTTTTTTTGTGTGCGCATTTGCTCGATGGCATACTTATCAGACAAGAAAACACCACTCAAATTGATGTCGATCGTCGAACGCCATTGGTCATAAGACATGTCTGTAATATTACCATCACGTGCAATACCTGCGTTGGCAACCATAATGTCTAATGAGCCGAAATGAGCAACTGTTTCTGAAATAACGTGTTTAATGTCGTCTTCATCAGTGACATTAGTTTTTATAAAAATAACTTGATCTTCATTCCCCAATGAAGCCGCAACGTCTGATCCTTTATCAGATAGATCCGAAATGACGACTTTAGCACCTTCTGCCATTAATTCTTTGGCAGTTGCTAAATCAATTCCTGATGCACCACCAGTGACAATTGCTACCTTATCTGTAAATTTTCCCATTATATTATCCCCCTTTCAAATAAATGAGTTTAGAATTACTTACAAGAATATTATACATGAAACATCCCGAATAATGTAAGCGTTTTTATATACAATCCTGTATTTGGTACAAAAATATAAGCGGGTGGGATAAGAAAAGTTGGTTTGCGATAATATGGACACTTATTAAGTTTCAGTTGAGCCTAGTTTAACATTTATGAAAGTTCGTCCACATAGAATAAAATTATTCAAACCTCATAAATTATTCGGAAGTGGAGTCAAAAACATGAATTTTATTAAACGAGCAGGGATTACCCTGTGGTCCCGCAAAGGACGGACCGTTTTGCTGATAATTACTGCTAGTGTTGTTTTGATGTTTGTGATGGCAGGATTAATCATTCAAAATGCCGCATTAATGTCGGCCAAGACAGCGACTAATTCAGTTGGATCGACTGTTACCTTGTCACAAAATCGAGAAAAGATGATGCAAAAGATGCAGAAAAAAATGTCATCATCTTCATCGAAAAGTAATCAGCAGCCATCGTTCACTCAGGCGACAACAACAATTGCAAAAGTTAAAAAGATTGCTGCACTGTCAAATGTAGCATCATACAATATATCAACTAGTGCTTCTGTTAACGCCAGTGGTTTTAATGCAGTTTCGACTTCGTCTGCTTCAAGTATGGGTGGGCCTTTCGGTAACTCATCAAGTAATGGGAGCATCCAAATTAATGGTGTTAGTACGTCAGCTGGTTCATCTAATTTTGCGGATGGTACAGCTAAGATGATCAGTGGACGAGGTATCAAGGCCAGCGATGAAAATAAAAATAATGTTGTCATCGAATCTGAACTAGCCAGTGCTAATAATTTAAAGGTAGGCGATCGCATTAAATTTGCCAATACTTCGGATGCATCAAAGAAAACATCAGTGAAGATTGTCGGTATTTATAACGCTAAAACGACCACGAATGGTTTTTCACACCAAGATCCTTCAAATACAATCTATGCCTCGTATACTTTGTCGAATGAATTGGCTGGTACTGAAGGAAAAGTTTCAAATGTAACCTACACGATGACCGATTCATCAAAGACAAAGGCCTTCACTAAAGCAGCTAAGCAGATTTTGAATGATTCAAACATGACGCTAACAAGCGATGCGGCGGCATACAAGTCAGCAGCCAAACAAATGAAAGGCGTTGCGAACTTTGCTGCAAAGATTGTTTGGGTAGTTGCGATTGCTGGTGCTTTGATACTTGGTTTGATTATTCTCTTAATGACACGTGAACGTCGGCATGAAATTGGTATTTTAGTCGCGTTGGGGGAGACTAAGGTTAAGGTAGTTGCTCAGTTATTTACGGAATTGTTAATTGTTTTGGTTGTGGCGTTAGGTATTGCGACAGCTGCCGGGACAGCAGCTTCTGGACCAATTTCAGAACGTTTGGTTTCACAACAGCAAAGTTCGCAACAGTCTGCGATGAAACAAGGTGCCCCTGGTGGCGATATAAACAAATCAGACCACCAAGGCAATGGGGCACCAGCTACTGGCAAAATAACCGATGGTGCAATGGGTCAATCAGCGACAAAACCAATGACTATCAATACTGTCTTAACGCCAATGGCAGTTGCTGAGTTAGGTGGTATTGCAATCTTGATTGCTTTGTTGTCAGTTAGTGGTGCTGGCATGACGATTTTACGACTAAAACCGAAGAAAATTTTACAAGCGGATTAACCAGAGAGTTAAGGAAGATGAAATGATATTAACTACTAAAAAATTAGCGCATTGGTATACTGATGAGTCCAACAAACTCTACAGTAATGTCAATTTAACATTTGAATCTAACAAGTTTTATGCGATCATTGGTGAGTCTGGCTCAGGAAAGACGACGATTTTATCCTTTCTAGCTGGTCTGGATGTACCGCGTGCAGGTGAAATAGCGATTGATGGCGTATCAATTAACAAAATTGGCTTAACCAAATACCGGCAACGTTATGTGGCAACGATTTTTCAATCGTATAATTTATTAACGTCAATGACAGCCTACCAAAACATTGAAACAGCTTTGGCAATAACGCGTTCGTCACATAAAGGTGACCGTCAATATATTTTAGAGCAGTTAGCGCGAGTCGGTATTAATCAAGTGCAGGCTTTTAAAAATGTTCAGAAACTTTCTGGCGGGGAACAGCAACGTGTTGCTATCGTTCGGGCGCTACTGGTTGATGCACCAATTGTTGCTGCCGATGAAGCGACAGGAAACTTAGACCATGAGAATTCAATAATCATTGTTAACTTGTTTAAAGAGTTAGCTCATGATTACGGTAAAACGGTCATTTTAATTACACATGATCGCGAGATTGCCAAAGAGGCAGATGTTCAAATAGCACTGAAAGACCATCAATTTACAGTCTTGTAATGAATATATCTTTAGTACAAAAAGGTTGAAACAATTTGCTTGTTTTGAACTGAACCCCGTAAGTTGGAGTAATTTCCAAAACTTACGGGGTTTTACTATGTTTTCAAAAGAAGTACAAATTGAAGCTGTCACAATGTATCTACAAGGTATTCCGCCTTATAAAATACG
>NZ_JAMXDB010000059.1 GCF_024718545.1 Weissella fangxianensis | reverse complement strand
ATATCTATTACTACAATAATAAACGGATTAAAACAAAACTGGCCGGAAAAACTCCGGTTCAATACCGAAATCTTTCCGACCAGCTAGTTGCTTAAACTTCTCTCCAATTTTTGGGGTTCAGTTCAAGGTCACATTTTCTTTCTTTGCAAATCTTTTGTGCCTGCTAATTACGCTTTCTTCAACCCAATTTAGTCCTGAATTTAAAAAGAATTCCGATTCGAAATACTGTTGAAATTCACGAATAAATGGTTGAAAAAAATTTTTTATCAAAAATGTATGATAAGTACATACTAAAACGTGATCAGTCGAAATATTTGGATTTTTAGACAAGTGTTCCTTAATATTCGCAACATTATTATTAGTATAGGTTATATAGATAATTCTTTTAAAGTTAAAAGCATCATCCGTGGTGATATACGTTGTTTTACCAGAACCTGCCTTCGCAAGAATAACTTTTTTATTTATTTCTGACGGACTAACCATTGAATACCCTCCTCAATATAACTGGGTACTGTCATTTTTTGTTCTTCAAATTTTGAAATCATTTCCAGGGCTACATCAGTCTTATTATTTAGCATGTAATTCAGGCGTTCTGGACGCTCCGGATATTCTTTATTTTTCTTCGGCCTTTTAGTAAATAATTGCTCTGCATCAATGTAGTCACCATTTTCTTCATATATACAAGCTTCAAAAGTCCATTCATTTACTATATCTTTTCCTGAATAGATATGTGTATTATCATGTTCTAAATTAAAATTTCAAATCTCCTCTAATCTGTTTGCTTCTCTATCATTGTCTGTTAAAATTAGGGTTTTCCCACCCGTTATTTCTGCAAGTTCTGCAAAAGGTTGATAATATCGCCCTTCATAAGAAATTACTTCTATCTTTGAAGATAGTGAGTCATAGTCATGCTCCAATATTTTCTTTACAAAAGTCTCCATTAATATATATTCAGCAGCACCTTCAACAAGAATTGTATATTCAAAATTAATTAGGCTCAAAAAATTCATGTCATCTTTTCGGTTAAAAAAGCTTTGCGTTTTGGAACTTAAGTTATTAAATTTTAAAGGAGTTATAGCATCTAACTCTTTCAGCCAAATTATGTTCCTAATTCCCAATTTAGTAACTATTTGGGAATTATGAGTTGTAAGAATCAACTGTGCATTTTCTTGGCTATTTTGGATATCAGTAATTTGACTTCGTGTATTGGCCGAAGACAAATGATTTTCTGGTTCTTCAATTAAAACTAAATTGCTACTTTCATTTTCCAGTGCTAACTTCGTCTTAACTCTATTTTCAGTACCACTTCCTAAATGTCTAATAGATATCTGATCAGAGTCGCTCACATCCAGTATTGATTCCAACTTTGTAATATTAGGATTAATTCTTAACTTATACTTAGCTTTATTATTGTCCTCATCATTTTCAAACAAATCAATCACTTTTGTTCTAAATGATGTTCTCATTGACTTTTGATTTTTTAAATCATAGGTTTTGAACAATTGTCTTGCAAAAGCATTAAATGGATCACCAGCCCAATTAGAGTTATCAATTATAATGCTCTTTAAGGGATCCTGATTTACCTTAAAATACTCCATCCCAAATGTTTTCCACTCCGCTTTATAAAAATCAAATGGGATAGTATAATTATCGTCTGGTAATTCTCGAACAGAATTCACATATTCTAAATATTCAGAAGAATAATCTTCATCAAATTTGTACTCAAAGACAATCCCAGTATCTCCAAGTTCCCAATCATCTGTAATTTTTGGATGATAATTCCCATTAAATTTCATATATTTAGGGAGAGAAGCATCTATATTCAATTCAACAACTATCACTATTCTAGGCAATTTTTCAAAACTAGACCATAAACTTTCATTTTGCTCAAAATCCAATTTATCTTGAATATTTATATAATTCGCAAATTTGGTTTCATCCGAATAAGCACCACTATTTTTTATTCTAAGCACTGTTTCTATGGCTTGAAGGACAGTTGACTTTCCAACACCATTATCTCCAATTAAAATATTCATTTTATCGTTAAAAAGAAACTTAGTATGCTTTCTATAATTTTTAAAACCCATCAGATGCAAATTTTTAATATTCATTTTATCTTTACCCCAAAATAATTACTTTTGTTATGTTATTTTACATTCCAGAATATTCATTATGTACATGGTTATCATCATTAATATTACCGGTCATTTTAATTATATACAATAAAATATATTGAATAATATTAATTGTTAAAATAAAGTACCATTCTTTTAATATTATGCGTTTTTAATCTTCAAGCTTCCCATAATCGGAACAACTGGCAAATAAATTAATATTATATAGATTAGTACATCCATTTGAAGAGACTTGGATACTAAGCTAGTTAATGTTACTAGTATCAGACTGAAAGTCAACAAAATCAATACTAACTCAAATATTACCTGTAACTTTCTAAAGAGCCTATCAGTATTGGAGAATTCTTCTTGTTTCAACAAATGTAAGTTCAAAGGTACCAATAGTAATGTATATATGGGTATACCGACTAAAAACATAATTACTATCTCTCCGTTTGTGTGAAAAATACTCCCAACTCCTGAGAGAGTTATTAATAATAACACAATTAAGTTTATACAATATATTAAAATGGCATATACAACTAGTTTAAATTTAGAATGCCAATTTAAAATTTTTTTTACTCCTATCCAAAGAAGTATCACTGCAATAGTGGAAATGATTATATTTGTTAATAATTTATTCATGTAATTTTCTCCTTAATCATAAAATGTCAGTACGTTATAAGTACTTAAATATATTGTGACGATGATTCATCACTAACGTTTTGTGTCATAGACTTATCCATATCTTGTATCATTCGGTGCATCTGTTGCAGCTCTTGGCGACTTTGTTTAGTCATTCGTTTAGCAATCTTATTGAGCTTACCCATTGGTGCTAACGGTTTTTGGTGAACCGTTAGTCTTTTTATGTCCTTTTGGTGATCATTGTCAATACCATTAGCATGACGGATTTTTTCAAAATTACCGTGTTTATCTTTTTTAAATGGTTGACCAGTTGCACTTTTTCTCCGTTGATCATTAGGAGCGTCTTTAAAATTTTCGTTGAATTGACGATAAATCCCGTTAGCTAATTCTTTTCGTAAGCGATTGTCTTGTTTTTCTGACCACTTTAGCTGACCTCGATGCTGTTCACCATGTGTTTCCGTCATCATTGAATCCATCTTTTGTGCTGTTGCTTGAAAAGCTTGATAATCATCTTTTAATTCATGAGTTAGCATCGTATCAATCAATTGATTCATTTGCCGATTAGCTGGTGCCATCCGGCTAGAGTCGTCAGTTACTAAACTATCAGTATTGCCAACTTTCCAACGTCCCCGTAAATCTTTGGGTAATACCTCAAAAATTTTCTGAAGGTCGGCCGTGTAACGGTGCGTTTCATCTAGCTTAGATAACGTATCGTTCTTAATGCTGCTACGATAATTGCCCACCGCTTCATAGACATCAGCGCGTTTAATTTTAGTAGCATCTGATTCTAACTCATAGCGAAATTTACTCTCTGCTTGTTTCTTAGCAATAAAGTCAATCACCCCTTTGGGTTCACCGGATTGATGCAACATACTAGGCCGTGTTTCTTTAGATTCCTTCACATACCAAATGTGCATATTTAAATGATCAGTGTCCTGATGAACCGCCCCAAACCACACCACATCATCTGGACTTTCTCCTAATGGCTGTGCGCCACCTTTATTAAATAAATCCTGGACAATATGCTGTTCCGCACGCTTTAATCGGTCTTGGTCTAATTGCTTAGTTTCTGGATCAAATAAGCCATTTTCAACTAACCAATCACCCCGCATTGAAAAAGCCATTTCATGTAAGATATTGCCATTTTCCGGTGCGGTATTTAAACGATCTTCTAGACGATCCATCTGCTCGTCAGTCATGTTCAATGTCTGCCCATCAAATAGTGGGTGCTCGTCACCCGTTGCTGAAAAGCGAGAACTGTATCCAAAGCTATCATTAACTGTTAAGGCCATTTCCGCATCAGTAACATCCACCAGTGACTGATTATTTTCATCCATGACTTTAGAACTTTTTGCTGCATACGTCCGAACTAAATTACCAAATTGTTTACCCTCTTTATTTGCTTGTGATGCCGTTGTAAAGTGCGTGGGTAACAATACAGCACCGGTCTTTTTTTCACCGGTTGCAAAGTTAGCAAAGCCCCCCGTTTTTGCCATCTTATTTCATCCCCTGCTCCTTGCAATACGTATCCAAAGCTTCTTGAATTTCTGATAAATTATTAAAATCACTTTCTGGAAAGCGTTTCATCGCACGTGCAATATATTTATGATCCGACTGCCGTAAAATACGTGAACAAGCACGGCTACTTTGGTCAAATTGATTAATCAGTATGTGTGAAAATTGTGCCACCCAATAATACTTTTGTTGGTATTTTTTATCTTTTTCTGATTCGATAATATCATCAGCATCGTTAAAAGCCTTTTCTTCTGTATGCAACCAATCTTCTTCATGTAATTTTTCCAACGCTGCTTGTAAATCAAATGATGTTTTAGTCATGTTTAAACTCCATTCCTTCATTTCTACGACGCTTTCGTTTATTAGATAAATCTTGTTTACGACGTTCTTGGTAAGCAGCAAAGTCTTTCGCATACTGACTAGAATCGTCTAACTCTGAGCGAATATCTGTTTGTATAACATCATCAAGTTGTCGAGCCGGGCCGAATGACGTGACATTTTCTAGATACTCCATCGCTGCTGTAAATGAGGCAATTTCCTTTAAGTCCTTCATCTGATAATTAATTTCATTCAGCATTGGATCAACGTCATTTATTTCGTCCGTTGCCTTCAATAGATCACCATACGATAGATTATTATTCTTTGGATTTAGAATGACTTGATTAACAAAAAAAGTAAAGGCAAAGCGATACATGCCCGCATTATTTTCACCACTTACCCCGACCTCTGGATGCTGTGATAACCAAGTAGACATTGCATTGCGATACCACACTTCCTGACGGCTAGTTTTAATCGCAATCTGTCTTTTTAATAACTTTTCATCAGTAGGATTGTAATCTAAAATTTCCGAAACATTGATAATGCCATGGACTTCATCTGCTACTTGTTGATCTAAATCTTCATCTGAATAATTTTTAAATTTCTTCTTTAAATACTTTAAACGATTTTGATTTTTACGCTTTAATTTTTGTCGAAATTCACTTAATGTTTGCATTATTAATTCTCTCCATTTTTCTGTAAGGCGGTTCCAGTATAATAATTAATCTGCCAACCTGGTTGACTGTTAAATACATACACATGAAATTTGATACTATCACCACCAATTGACTGAGCTTGCATTTCTACACCACGTGGGACACGTTCCACATTTCGATACAACGGTGTTACTTGATAACGAACAAAATGTTTAGATGATTGTTTCAAATAATCAGCAACTGCGTTCTCGTAATCTTCCATAGACTGTTGTTGATCATATTGATGAGTCGCATTAAATGCCATCGTTCCAGTAACTAAATTGCGGGCATCGTTATTTAAACCAGATAACTGATAATCAATTAAATGTGACCGATTATAAAGATAGTTTTCCTGCCCGGTCTGATTAAATTTATAAACATGATAGCCAGGCGTTTTAACTGTTAATCGTTTTCTTTTTTCAGTTGGCATTCGTGATTTATCTAACATGGCATTGACTTGTCTGGGTCGGCCTAACCAATCTCGTCGTGATAGGTCTAACCATCCACCTTTTTGTGTTTCTAAGTCACTTTGTTTAAAGTCGGGTTGATTATTTGCAACTGGAATTGTTTGTTGGTTCGTGTAATCTTTTGCATCTAAGTCATTAGCTTGATTATCAATATTTTTAGCAACAGGTACAGCACTGGATTCTCCAACTCGATTAAAGACTTTATCTAAAATCGCATCACGTTTTATAAAAATAAGCAGTGCCAAAATAATCACGAAAATGATACTAAATCGACGAATCCAACGATGATGAAAACTATACATGCTAGCCTCCCTATTTGCCGTAAAAATCGTCATACATATATTGGATCATACGATTAATCGAATCATTTAATGTCATTAAATCTTTTGAAATTGCATGTTGTGATTCAGTCGTGACATGCGTCAATGTATTCAATTGTTTGGTAACATCTTGTAACGGTTCTAACAAAATTTCAGTAGCGTTTGCTTGTTCTAAGTTCTGAACAAAGTTATCTATGATAATTTGTAAAAGCGAATTACGCGAAACGTTGTTACGTTCTGATTCATCGTTCAATACTTTAATTGTATGTTCAGATAATCCTTCTACTTGAATATGCTCCTATCCTAGTATTTGGTACATAAATTTCTGAACAGTTGTGCCATAATTAATAAAACAAGATAGGAGCATTCCAATGAAACGATATCAAGATGATTTTAAAGCCAGCATTGTGAAGATGCATC
>NZ_JAMXDB010000058.1 GCF_024718545.1 Weissella fangxianensis | reverse complement strand
ATATCTATTACTACAATAATAAACGGATTAAAACAAAACTGGCCGGAAAAACTCCGGTTCAATACCGAAATCTTTCCGACCAGCTAGTTGCTTAAACTTCTCTCCAATTTTTGGGGTTCAGTTCAGTGGAGCCTTATTTTTTTATATTTTAAATCATAATGAACATAGGTAAAATCAGTGGTCGACGTTTTGTCTGTTCGAATAAGAAACGTTGTAATTGTGAAACAACTGCATTTCGAATGCTGTGTTCGTTGGCAGTTGGTTCGTGCATTGCAGATAAGATTGCGTGGAATATTACCTTACGACCCTCGTTTATTAATTCTTCAGACTCACGCATATAGATAAAGCCACGTGATAATATATCTGGTCCGGCTGTGATTTCTTTATTCTTTAAATCAATCGTTGCAACAACGACGACTAGGCCATCCTCAGATAGCATTTGACGGTCACGCAATACAGCTGTACCAACATCACCGATACCGTTACCATCAACATAGGTATCTTGAGCTGGTACATGACCGGCAAGTCTGGCTTCATCTGGTGATACCGCAAGCACGTCACCATTGTCCAAAACAAAAGTATTCTGTTCAGGAACGCCAACATCATGACCTAATCCTTCATGAACCTTCAACATTCTGTACTCACCGTGGATTGGCATAAAGAACTTTGGTTTCATGAGTGAAAGCATTAGCTTTTGTTCTTCTTGGCCACCGTGACCAGACGCGTGAATGTTATTGATTTTACCATGAATAACATTTGCACCAGCTTCTTCTAGTTCATTAATAACTCGATTCACAGATTGAGTATTTCCAGGAATTGGTGAACTAGAGAAGATGACCGTATCATTTGGCTGGATTGATATCTGTCGGTGGGTACCGTTGGCAATCCGGGCTAAGGCAGCCATTGGTTCACCTTGAGAACCAGTCGACATAATAAGAACTTCTTCTGGTGGTAAGCGATTGATTTCGTGAGCATCTACCAGCATATCCTCAGGAATATCAAGGTACCCAAGGGCTAGTCCATTATTAACAGCACTTTCCATTGAGCGACCAAAAATGGCAATTTTGCGACCATGTTCAATTGCAGCTTTGGTTGCCATTTGAATTCGAGACATATTTGATGCAAAGGTTGCAAAAATAATTCTGCCATCAATTTCGTTGAATAATTTATCAATGGTTTTCCCAACCCAACGCTCAGATTTTGAAAATTCTGGGCGTTCGGCATTGGTTGAATCTGACATCAGTAATAGTACGCCTTCAGAACCAATGCGAGCCATCTTTTGTAGATTAGGGGCCTGTTTAGTAGTTGGTGTTAAGTCAAACTTAAAATCACCTGTTTCGACAATGGTTCCAGAAGGCGTATGGACGGCTACACCAAAAGTGTCAGGGATAGAATGAGTTGTACGGAAAAATTCAACACTCATTTTATCGAATTTAAGAACGGTATCTTCATTTATTTCATGTAACTCTGTGCTATTTAAAAGACCATGTTCGTCTAATTTATTTTTGATAAGGGCCATTGCTAATGGTCCAGCATATACAGGCACATTGACAGCATTTAAAAAGAAATGAATGGCACCAATGTGATCTTCGTGCCCATGAGTAATGACAAGTGCTTTAATTCTGTCTTTATTTTCTTTGAGGTAGGTATAATCGGGAATAACGTAGTCAACTCCGAGAAGATCGTCTTCTGGGAATTTGACACCAGCATCAACAACGATGATTTCATCGCCGAATTCAATACCGTAAGTGTTCTTTCCGATTTCACCTAAACCACCCAAAGCATAGACTGCTGTCTCCTCGGGCCGAATAGTTAAATCAGTTTTCATATATTAAAACTCCGTCAACTTGAAATCTGGACTCTGTTGCTCGTATGCAAGAGCCTTTTCTGATAGTTGTTCAATATGTTCGACATTGTACTCAGTATTTGATTCAACAGCCGAACGAGCAGCTGGTAAATCCGTTGCATCCAAATATAGAGAATGTGTATTTTCACGTTCAGGACTTTGGAAGGTGTTAGGTTGATAGTAAACTTTAAAAATCATAGTAATAAAGTATCTCCTTATTTTTTATTCCGATTCTTTGTATATAGCTAGTTTAGCAGAAAAAGGTATTATCTGCTACTAACGTAAAAGTTCTCCTTTACAAAGTTATATATAAGGTATGATATTCGCGCGTATTTTGGTTATCAATAAATGTTTCAGTGTTGCCGTCTAATCAATCGTTTTTTACTTGGAATTCAGGTACACTAAATATAATGATTATTAAAGAAATATGTAATTTTTTTGAAGGGAGACTATAATGTGGATTCTATGGGTTCTGATAGTTATAATAAGTGTTATTATCGCAGTAACAATTTATCGGCGATATGGGCGGCGTTTGACTGAACGACAAATCATTGCATCACAACAAATAGTGAATAAAGGGTTAACTTATGCCTTGAGTGATTTGGGGGATGCACTTTACTTGAACTCTGATAAATATATTTCCTCAACCTTGGTAGCAAATATTTGGGGTCATGAAGTGATGGCTTTTGAGTTTGTTTTACCAGTGTCGGGAGTACAGGAAGTTGTTGTTGTGAGACAGGCAGTTAACAATGCTTTAAGAGAATATTCTGAAAAAAATAATTTGCAGAGTGCTTCAGAAACAGATATGGCATTATTAGTAACAGACGTTTGGTATGATACGCGTATACCGGAATTACATATTGATATTGCACATATTATTAACCAAGAAACGGCCGCTTATATTAGAGATTTAAGGAAATTGAATCAACCCGTTTAGAATTTGGTATACTAAAATTAACTTAAAAAATAGGAGATTCTGAAGATGTATTTGATGAATGAAATTACACGTGATGGTAATAAAGTTTTACGTGAGCGTGCAGCTAAGGTTGAATTTCCTTTGTCTGATGAAGTAAAAGAAGCGTCAAAAAATATGATGGAGTATCTGGTTGTTAGCCAGGACGAAAAAAGGAATGAAAAATATGGCTTACGACCAGGTGTTGGCTTAGCAGCACCTCAAGTAGGTATTTCACAACAGTTCTCATCAATATTAATTCCTACAGATGATGTAGAAGAACTACAAGATCAAAAAGAAACGGGTGATGATTACTTCTTTAAAGGGACGATTTACAATCCAGTTATTACCCGTCAATCAGTAAAAAAGGGTGCTTTATCAATGGGTGAGGGGTGCTTATCTGTGGATAATGACTTACCTGGTTATGTTGCACGGTCATACCGAATTACCGTAAAGTTTCAAGATGAAACTGGCGCAAAGCAAGAGTTGCGTCTTGAGGGTTATCCTGCAATTGTATTCCAACATGAAATCGATCATTTGCACGGTACATTGTATTATGACCATATTAATAAAACTGAACCATGGGCCGAAACTGACAATACACGTTATTTAGGGTGATTTATATGGCGAACTCAGATAAAAATTTTACTTACCCAATTCTATCTGGTTGGAATAAAGATGACATTATCAATGCCAGTAAGTTATATTCGGCAGTAGCTAATGCCTATGAAGTTGGTGTTGATCGCCAAACTTTATTGGATGCCTACGCTGTTTTTAAGACGGTAGTCCCTAGTAAAAGTGAAGAAAAACAAATTGGACGTGAATTCGAAAGCACATCGGGCTACAGTATTTACAAAACTGTGAAATTAGCGCGTCAGACGGAGAGCCATCATCTTAAAATGGAGGACTAGCGTTTATGAATCAGGCACAATTACAAAAGATGGATGAAACGGTGCTCGGTTGGCTAGATGATGTTAGTGACATTGTCATGAAACGAGTTTGTCAACGGATGCAAATCGAGACAAAGTCCAGTCATCGAGATTTAGTTACGAATGTTGATCGAGAAGTTGAACAGTATTATGTGCAACATATTCGAACATTTGATCCGGAAGCACTGATTCTAGGTGAAGAAGGATTTGGGGATGCTGTAAAATCGACAGAAGGTCGGATTTGGTATGTTGACCCAATTGATGGTACGATGAACTTTGTCAAACAACAAGATGAATTTGCTACCATGATAGCCGTTTATGAAGATGGCGAACCTGTTATGGCATGGATTATGGATATCACCAATCACGATGTTGTTCATGGTGGCCCTGATTTTGGTGTTTTTCATAATGCTAAACCATTGCAGGCACCAGCAGATATACCATTGAAAGATGGTCTTATTATTCTATCGGGTGCCCGACTATTATATGAAGAAAAGGGTTTTCCAGAGTTAGCTAAATCGGCGATTGGTTATCGCGTCTACGGCTCGGCGGGAATTTCATATTTGCATGTGTTAACGGGGAAAGCGGTTGCTTACCTCAGCCGTATGCGACCATGGGATTTTGCCGCTGGTGTTGTCCTGGCAAAATCTTTAGGATTAAAGGTTGGAACAATTGACGAACACCCTTTGAATATGTTAGCATCAGGTTCAGTGCTTGTGGCAACAGAGAAGACATACAATGATATTAAAGAAATTCAACAAGAGTGGAATTAGTATTATTGGATTGACTTTCGATTGTTACACCGATTACAGAAACAAGTGACGTATGCGTCAAGGAGAATAGAATTTTGGCAAAACGCGAAAATATCCGCAATATTGCAATTATTGCTCACGTCGATCACGGAAAGACAACGTTGGTTAACGAATTATTAAAGCAGTCTGATACGTTAGACTTGCGTACAGAACTAGGCGACCGTGCGATGGACACAAACGATCTAGAAAAAGAACGTGGTATCACAATCTTGTCAAAGAATACGGCTGTCAAGGTTGGAGACAAGCAAATCAACATCATGGATACCCCAGGACACGCTGACTTTGGTGGTGAAGTTGAGCGTATTATGGGAATGGTTGATGGTGTTTTGCTTGTGGTTGACGCCTTTGAAGGTACAATGCCACAAACTCGTTTTGTTTTGAAGAAAGCCTTTGAACAAAACTTGACACCAATTGTTATTGTCAACAAGGTTGACCGTCCAGGTGCTCGTCCATCAGAAGTTGTTGATGAGGTTTTGGACTTGTTTATCGAGCTTGGTGCCGATGAAGAACAATTGGACTTCCCAGTTATCTATGCTTCAGCTATGAATGGAACATCATCATATGAGCCAGAAGTTGAAACACAAGAGCACACCATGGAACCAGTCTTCAAGACTGTCTTCGAGACAATTCCTGCTCCTGCTGATACTGCTGATGAACCACTACAATTCCAAGTTTCACTATTAGACTATAATGACTTTGTGGGTCGTATTGGAATTGGTCGTGTGTTTAATGGAAGAATCAAAGTCGGTGATTCAGTTGCCGTTATGAAGGTCGATGGCTCAGTGAAGAATTTCCGTGTAACAAAGTTATTTGGTTACATTGGTTTGGATCGTATTGAAATCGAAGAAGCTCAAGCTGGTGATTTGATTGCTATTTCAGGGATGGAAGACATCTCTGTTGGTGAGACAGTTGTTGATCCTGCACATCCTGAAGCATTACCATTACTTCGTATTGATGAACCAACCTTGCAAATGACTTTCCGTATCAATGATTCACCATTTGCAGGCCGTGAAGGTAAGTTTGTGACTGCTCGTCAGATTCAAGACCGTTTGAATCGTGAATTACATACTGATGTGTCATTGCGTGTTGCTGAAACTGATGAAGCCGGTGTTTGGCTAGTTTCAGGACGTGGTGAGTTACACTTATCAATCTTAATTGAAAACTTACGTCGTGAAGGCTTTGAACTTCAAGTTTCACGTCCAAAGGTTATTATGAAGGAAATTGATGGCGTACAGTCAGAGCCATTTGAGGCCGTTCAAATAGACACACCTGATGAGTATTCTGGAGCAGTGATTGACTCATTGAACCAACGTAAGGGTGAAATGCGCAATATGGAACCAACTGGTACAGGAACAACACGTTTGGACTTCCTTGTACCTTCACGTGGCTTGATTGGTTACTCAACTGAGTTTATGTCATTGACTCGTGGATATGGTATCTACAACCACACATTTGAAGCATATGGACCTGTTGTTAAGAACTGGAATCCTGGTCGTCGTAATGGAACACTAGTTTCAATTAACCAAGGCCAAGCTACAACGTATGCAATCATGGGTGTTGAAGATCGTGGAACGATGTTCATCCATCCTACTGATGACATTTATGAAGGTATGGTTGTTGGTATGAATAGCCGTGACAATGATATTTCAGTTAATGTTACTAAGGCTAAGAACCAAACTAATGTGCGTTCATCTAACAAGGACCAAACAGCTTCAATCAAGACGCCACGTGATATGACGCTTGAAGAATCAATGGAATTCTTGGATGATGATGAATACGCTGAGGTAACCCCAGAAAACGTTCGTATTCGTAAGCAAATTTTGAATACAAGTGAGCGTGAAAAGGCTGCTAAGCGTCGCAAGATGTCAACACAAGGTTAATATAAAAGATTATTAATAAAGCGGTTGTTGCCCAATTATGGGGAACAACCGTTTTTGTTGTTTACACTGAAAAATAAAATAATCTGCCTTAAGAATAAAGGGGCTCTGTGTCAAATAGCGTGAAAAACAGTAAAATCGATTAATTAGGTTTGTGAAAAGCGACTGTGAATCTGACAGATTATGTCAGATTCATGGTCGTTTTTTGTGTTAATAAGTTCATGAAGTTTA
>NZ_JAMXDB010000057.1 GCF_024718545.1 Weissella fangxianensis | reverse complement strand
GGTTGATGATGTTTTGTTTGAATTCTTTGTCGTAACGAGTTGGCATGTAAAAATTCCTTCCTTTTGAGAGGCGATTTATTCATTATACGCTCTCTTAAAAGTTGTCTCAGGAATCAGCTTACATCCACTTTACCATCAGTAACTAATCCTAATAACTGGGTTAATCCAACTTGATCATCTACCGAGAATATTTCACCTAACCGGGCAAGTTTATCTTGAACTGAACCAGTTCCATAAGGTGACCAGCTATCATTAACGTTATCGTTACCGACATGAACCTGAACACCTGCATGAATCAACTCCATAATAGGCGGAATCGTCCCTGCATCTAATGGCACACTCGTCACGATATGAATTTGCAATGCAGCTAGTTGATCAAAAACAGATTGTCGCTCTTCGCCCACAAAATCATTCAAACCAAAGGCATGACTAATAAACACCTTATCCTGTAAATGATAATGTTCAGTAAGTCGAATAATTTCCTTGATGGTTTTGGTACCGGCCTCATTACGGTCATGCACGTGAGTATCAACCCCTGCATGATATTTATCAGCCAATTTAAAAGTCTGTCCCAATGATTTTTTATAATCCTGATCTAGCCCATATGGATCGACCCCACCAATGAAATCAGCGCCTGATTGTAGGGCCTCTGCGACTAAATTATACGACTGACTACGTAGCAGTCCGTGTTGTGGAAACGCAACAATTTCTATTTTTATGTCACTGTTCTCCGCCACTTTCTTAATCACTTCGAAGTGTCGTAAATCAGTCATTGGTTCAATATCAACATGTGATCTAATTGTTGTGACACCATGTTGCTTTTCCAGGTCGACCAACTTTTCAGCACGTTCTTGCATACTAGAAGATAGGTGATTGATATCTGGAATTTCTTGTTCAAAACGTTCCACAATATTTTTCACAGGTCTAATTGGCGTCCATGGTTCACCGATCTTTAATTTATCTAAATGAACATGTTTGTCTGTCAAACTTGGCAACATCAACAAGCCATCCCCCGAGTACGTTGCTTGCATATTGTTTTTAACAAATTCATCTTGTGAGATAATTGCTGCAATTTTACCTGCAACAACATGAACCGCAACTAAATCAGTTTTTGAACCGTTAACCCAATCATTATCATAAGTATAACTATTTTCTATTCTGACATTATCAATCCAATAATATGTCATATATTCCTCCCCAAAAATCAATTGCATTATCCTCTTATGGTTCATGGTAACATGTTTATCAAATTGCCAATATAGCGCTAAAAATTTAGACACAAAAAAACTCCCAAGTTGGATAGACCAACTTGGGAGTCATTTTTGTATTCGGATCTTTGACAATCCCACAAAGTGTAATAGCAAATATTAACGCTTTGAGAATTGTGAAGCCTTACGAGCTTTCTTAAGACCTGGCTTCTTACGTTCCTTCTTACGAGGGTCACGAGTAAGTAGACCGGCCTTCTTCAATGAAGCGCGGAAGTCAGGATCAACAGTCAATAGGGCACGGGCGATACCGTGACGAATTGCACCAGCTTGACCTGAGAAACCACCACCATCAACGTTTACCAAAACATCGTAGTTTCCTAGAGTTTCTGTAACGTTGAAGGGTTGCACCATAACCTCACGCAAATTAGCGAAAGGAATGTATTGTTCTGATGAAAGACCATTGATCGTGATTGCACCGTTACCAGGTACCAAACGTACGCGGGCAACAGAGTTCTTACGACGGCCAGTTCCAGAGTATTGTACTTGAGCCATGATTAAACTATTCTCCTTTCGTTAAATTAAATAAGGTTGGTGATATCCAACACTTCAGGGTTTTGAGCTGCGTGTGTGTGCTCTGAACCAGCAAACACGTGTAGCTTCAAAGCTTGTTGGTGACCAAGAGTACCCTTTGGCAACATACCTTGAACTGAAAGTTCGATCAAACGTTGTGGGTTCTTCTCGCGCAAGTCACCTGCTTGACGCATCTTCAAACCACCTGGGTGATTTGAGTGGTGGTAATAAATCTTGTTAGAAGCCTTCTTACCAGTCAAAGCGACTTTACCAGCATTGATAACGATAACGTTATCACCAGTATCAATGTTTGGTGTGTAAGTTGGCTTGTTCTTACCACGTAAGATAGATGCTACGACAGTTGACAAACGTCCCAATGCAATATCAGTTGCATCAACGACGTACCACTTGCGATCGATCTCACCTGGCTTTGCCATATAAGTTGTACGCATGGAAAATTTCCTCCAGTTTTCTGTTTGTTTACTTTACCAATAATTAAAAAGTCGTACCAGGACATTCCCATTTGTGGTTGGTAAACAATACCGAGTTCTATATTATCCTGTTTTAAGGGAATAGTCAATGAAATGTCCTTGGTAACTGCTTAATTTTTTAATATTTAACATCCATTAAATATAATCCTTGTGCCGGTGCCGTAAATTGCGCTTGTTGTCGGTCTTTGACTTCAAATAAACGCTTGATATCATCGACTGGTCGCACACCATTACCGATTTCTAATAGGACCCCAACCATGATGCGAATTTGGTTATACAAAAAGCCATTACCAGAGAATTCAAACCAAATCTCTTCTTCTTCTGGCTTATACCACATTTTCGCAGAATAGACCGTCCGCACAGTTGTTTTTTGTTGATAACCAGAAGCCACAAAACTCAACCAGTCATGTTCACCAACATAATCACCGATTGCTTGTTGCATTAATTCTGGATTTAAGCGCCGGTGCCAATGCCCCGTATAATTACGCTTAAAGGGGTCAATATATTCACTAGTTGAAAAGCGATAAAAATAGGTTTTATCGTGGGCATTAAATTGCGCATGAAAGTCATCACTAACCTTCTCTACCTTTTTAATCCCAATATCATAGGGCAGCATCGTTGATAAGCCCTTACGAACTGCATCAGCTGGAATATCAAATGGCAAATCAAAATGAGCGACTTGTCCCTTAGCGTGAACACGGGCGTCGGTACGACCAGAACCTTGTACGCGAATATGCTCCGCTGGGTTCTTCGCCATTTTGTTGACCACTAATTCCATTTCGGCTTGCACCGTTCGTTTATTCGGTTGTACTTGCCAGCCAAAAAAATCAGTCCCATCATAAGCAATGGTTGCTTTATAACGTGGCATGTTTTAAATCCTTTCTACATTATCCAACGCGTTGCAATCAAGGCAACCGTGAAGATAACAAATCCAATAATTGCGATTGTGTCTCGCGTATGCCAAGTTAAGACACGATACTTAGTCCGTTGATCACCACCACGGTAACCACGTGCTTCCATCGCATCCCCCAACTCAATGGCTCGTTTAATGGCATTCACAAATAATGGAATCAATAATGGCACAAATGACTTGATACGCGCCATTAAACTACCTTCATTAAAGCGCACACCACGTGCTCGTTGGGCGTTCATAATACTTTGGGCTTCATCCATTAATGTTGGCACAAAACGCAACGCAATCGACAACATCAAAGCCAATTCAGAAACAGGCAAGCCGAACTTCTTAAATGGCTTTAATAAACTCTCCATCCCATCAGCAACGGCTAATGGTTGTGTGGTCAACGTTAAAATCGTTGAGAACATGATAATCAACATAAAGCGAACAAACACAATCACACTATTAATAACCCCATCCGTGGTAATTTTAATAAAGGCCCAATGGACCAAGACATCCCCAGTTTGCACAAAGAATAGCTGCAATAGGGTTGTGATCAACATCAATAACACTAATGGACGTAAACCACGTAAAAATACGCCGACACCGAGACCAGTCATCATAATGGCTAACAACGTGAAAGCACCCGCTAATGCGTAACCAATCACGTTATTCGCAAAGAAAACCACAAAGATGAAGGCAATACTTAAGACTAATTTTGTGCGAGCATCTAAACGATGAATCCACGAATCACCAGGCATATACCGCCCAATAATCATATTACTAAACATGATCCACCTCCCCATTTAAACGGGCAGCTAATTGATCAGCCAATTGATCAATATCTAACACATTATGTAGTTGAATCCCCTTTTCAGCTAAAGCGTCCGCAAATTGCTTTGCTGCTGGCACGTCTAATTGCTTCTCATGCAGCCATTCCTCATCCGCAAAAATCGTCGCTGGTGCACCTGACTTAACCACTGTCCCATGTTCAAATACCACGACATGATCTGCATATTGGGCAACGTACTCCATTTGGTGTGTAATCAATACCACCGTGATTTGGCGTTCTTTCTGCAAATCAGTAAACAAGGTCATTAATTCACGTTGGCCTTGTGGATCAAGACCAGCTGTTGGTTCATCCAAAATCAATAAATCGGGTGCCATAGCAATAACACCCGCAATTGCGACACGTCGCATTTGACCACCCGACAATTCAAATGGTGAACGTTCATACAAGTCAGGTGAAATAGCAACCTTTTTTAAGGCCGCTTCAGCCGCTGCTTGCGCATCCTCTTCTGAAGCGCCAAAGTTTTTAGGACCAAACATGACATCTTTTAGAACGGTTTGTTCAAAGAGTTGTGCCTCAGGGAACTGAAAAACCAGGCCAATGTGCGCACGCATTTCGTTGAGTTCTTTTAATTTCGTTTCAGCAGTCACCACTTGATTACCCATCGTCACTTTACCAGTCGTTGGCAAAACCAGCCCATCAAGGTGCTGGACCATCGTTGATTTACCAGAACCTGTATGCCCAATCACAGCAGTGAATTTACCTTCAGGAATTTCAAATGACACATCATGTAAACCCGGTGTAGCAAACGGCGTATTGGGTTGATACGTAAACCCTACTTGGTCGAAATTGATTGCCATAACCATGTCACCAGCCCTTCCGTAGTCAAATATTCATTAGGGACTTCAATGCCCCGTAGTCGTAATTGTTCCTTCAATTGCTCAGCAAATGGCACTGCTAACCCAAAGCGACGTAATTGATCCGCATTCGCAAAAACTTCTGCTGGTAACCCGGTCTCAACAAGTTCACCATCATTGATCACCATAACGCGATCAGCGCTGGCGGCTTCATCGATATCATGGGTAATCGAAATAACCGTTAAGTCATCCCCCATGTGAGCTTTCAATTCATGTACCAAGGCAATCATTTCGCGGCGACCAGTTGGGTCTAACATAGCGGTTGCTTCGTCTAAAATCAGGATCTTAGGTTGCAAGGCTAATACCGATGCGATAGCCACGCGTTGCTTTTGGCCACCTGATAGACGCGCTGGCTCACGATCAGCGAACGGCATCATTTGTACTTCTTCTAGCGCTGCATCCACGCGCGTAATCATCTCATCTCGTGGGACACCGCGATTTTCCATTCCGAAGGCTACATCATCCGCAACCGTGGCACCAACAAACTGGTTATCAGGATTTTGGAAAACCATTCCAACCATGTCACGAATTGTCCACATATTTTCTTCAGTGGCAACGACATCATTGACGGTGATTTCACCCTCATCAGGTGCTAATAGATAATTTAATAATTTTGCAAAAGTTGATTTACCGGATCCATTATGACCGATAATTGCGACCCATTCGCCCTTGTTGATTGTTAATGACAAGTCACGTAAGGCAGGGACGTCACTGTTTGGATATGCGTAAGTCACATGCGACAACGATATAATTGGCGTCATGTTCGCGCCTCCTTCTTATTTTCTCAATACCTTTAATCATACCAAATTAATAGTCAATATGCTTTGAATTGTTCAATTTCATCATATTTTATCAGTCACTAACTTGTTTGACACGTCGCACGCCCCCGGCTAGAATTAAACTATTATTTTATCGTTTAATGAGAGCGAGACAAAAGTTGTTTTGAAGCCGGTGTGTAACGTCATTTGCACTATTTTTGGCCGTAGCGAAGCGCAGGACAGGAATGGTGCAAATGATGTTACATTGAGGCTTCAGACTTTTGGAACGCGTTTATGCTATTAAAATCACAGACCTATAATTAATATATTTTTAGCACAGAAAAGGTTGGACCGTTTTCTTTTGCCCCAACTTATAATAAGGAGACTACTATGTCAGATATTGATTTAACGCGTTCGGCTGATTATCGAAACGTCACCGACTTTTATAAGGGTAAGACGGATGATGAGATTCGTGCATCATTAGATATGCATCGTGGTGAAATGATTTCCATCATGCAAAACCTCAGCCATGATTTTAACAAGGCATCAGCCGTTCGTAATAGTAATGCCTTTGGTATGCGCAAATTAATTTTTTTGAATCCAGAAAACCCCGCAATTCCTGATGCAACCGAAGGCATCAAAAAATGGGACCGCCGTGGTTCATTAGGCACACAAAACTATGAACACATTGAACATCACCGTATTACTGACTATCCAACGATCTTTGCACAACTACATGAAGCTGGTTACACGATCTATGCTGTGGATAACACGCCTGGTTATGACCCTCAGTCATTATATGACATGCAATTTCCAGCTAAATCTGCTTTCTTATTTGGTGAAGAAAAATTAGGCTTGGCTGATGACTTAATCGCTGCTGCCGATGCCATGGTTTATATTCCACAATACGGGAGTGTCCGTTCGATTAATGTTGGCGTTGCACACGGGGTCATCGCTGCCTTCTACGCATCACAACACCAACCAAAGTAAGAGCGTGACAAAAGTTGTTTTGAAGCCGGTTGTAACGATGATTGTGTTATTTTGGCTCGTAGCAAAGCGGAGAGACGGAATTGCACAATTGTCGTTACATTAAGGCTTCAGACTTTTGAAGCGCGTTTATGAGCGCGACAAAAATCGCTTCGAAACACATTTGTATTTTAAACACAAAAAAGGTTGGGAAATTTATTTTTCCTGAACTGAACCCCGTAAGTTGGAGTAATTTCCAAAACTTACGGGGTTTTACTATGTTTTCAAAAGAAGTACAAATTGAAGCTGTCACAATGTATCTACAAGGTATTCCGCCTTATAAAATACG
>NZ_JAMXDB010000056.1 GCF_024718545.1 Weissella fangxianensis | reverse complement strand
CAATTAACAACCATGCGGTTGTTAGTATTATACGGTATTAGCACTTGTTTCCAAATGTTATCCCCTGCTAAGAGGTAGGTTACCCACGTGTTACTCACCCGTTCGCCACTCTTTGTCAAAAAAATCAAATCAGAGCAAGCCCTTCATATCAATTAAAGACAAAGCGTTCGACTTGCATGTATTAGGCACGCCGCCAGCGTTCATCCTGAGCCAGGATCAAACTCTCATTTTAAAAGCTTGAGTATAACTCATTTGTTACTTGTTGTTTAACAGAAGTTAAACGAATTTACTAGCGAATTGACTTCGCAAATGTTTTGTATCAAGTAAAATACTTGATGACCCTACACATTTGTTTCATCGAAACGATATTCAGTTTTCAATGGTCTACGTCGTTGTCTCGCTGACAACTTAATCTATATTACAGGACAACCATTTAATTGTCAACAACTAATTTAAATCATTTTTTAAATCAATTTTCAGTAATTTGTTGGTCTCACTCGACCACTTGTATATCATAACAATTAATTTAATGTTCGTCAATAGATTGTTGTTATTAATTTTTTACGAACATTTTATCAAACTAAAATAACAGAATATAAAATAAAAAAGATCCATCACCCACCCAAAGGACACATCACGAATCTTTTTTATCTATAGACTATTATACATTACGGTAGCGATACTTATACTTGTAATTCTGAGAAAAACTCACGTGCATCCCCAACAACCTGCTGAACATGATCTGGCGCTGGAATTTGTTCCAAATTAACGGCTAATACAGGTACATTAGGACGAGCATACTGTAAAAGACCGGCAAATGGGTAAACCACAAAGCTTGTTCCAACAATAACGACCAAATCTGCTTGAGTCATCCATTGCGCTGCCTCGTCTACCCTAAATGGAATCTCGCCATATAATGTAATTGCTGGTCGTAACAAAGCACCATCTTCACGGTAAGGTGACTGCAAGTAAGTATCTACATCACTAGGCTTACCATCCGTCGTTGAATAAATATTATACAGTGAACCGTGGAATTCAATAACATTTTTAGCACCTGCTTTTAGATGTAGCCCATCAACATTTTGTGTAATAATACGAGCACGGTTCTTTTGCGTTAACGTAGCCATTTTCTCATGAATAATATTAGGTTGTGCATCTGGAAAATACATATTTTCCTTCGCAAATTCATACATTTTTTCTGGCTCACTTGCTAACGCTTCTGTACTTAATAAATACTCCGGGCGTAACGCAATACCATCATAGATACCACCCTTTGACCGATAATCTGGAATCCCCGAGGCAGTTGATACCCCTGCACCTGTCAAAAAGACAATGTTCTTCGCATTATCAATCAATTGTTGTATATCTGGCGTTACTAATGTCATTATTTTCTCCTTATCGTATTGCAAACGGCTGACCCAGCTTTGTCAGCACCTCTTTAACAGGTGCTTGGTAAAGCTCCTTAAAGAATTCAGCCAACTTATCTTCCGGTACAGCTAACACAAAACTGTTTTGACCTGAATTTTTTAATAATCCGGCATAGGCTGTTTTATCTGTATTGCGATCTTTCATCGTCATATGCTTGATATCAAACACTTGTGCTAGTGGCAGACGCAATTGGCGCTCTGACAAGACTGGCGTCAATGTTACAAATTCACTAGCATAAATTTCTGGTAAGTCCCAAGCTACCATCTGCTCATCAAACATTGAAAAAGCTGTCACAACAGCACGATGAACTGTGAACGGATCCTTAATGTCATCAATGCGCATAGGATCTACAATTTTTTTAGCTGCTGACCAAGCCTTTGGGTAAGATTCAGTCATTGTTTCAACAATGGCTGTCGTATCACTTGATACCGCATGTAAAAATACTTGTAAGTCTAATAATGTTAACAGGCGCAATGCTGCCTCCCCATTATTGTCAGCTGTTTCTTTTGTTAATGTCTGCTGTACACCAGCAAGGACACCTTTAATCACATCATCAGTCAGTAAACCATGAGCTGCTTGCTCGCGATAAACAATTGCTCGTAATGCTGGTTGATAAAGGTAGGTTGCCATAATCATTAATTGATGTGTTAATTCCGCATCATCATCCTTTAATTGGAAATAAACCTGTGGGTACCCATTCAAAGTCAATAACATCATCAACAATTCAGAAGTTGCTAAAAAGTCTGGTGCAGTTCCATCATTCACTTCAACCATTAGACGTGTCCCCAACATTGAAGTTGATACTTGGTCATGGGTAATCACACCACTAGCTTCCTCATTACCACGTAAAATAACTGAACCCGGATACAACTCATTCACTTGGTCTAATAACGTTATTGTTTCTTTTGTAAATTTCATTTTTCTATCCCATCTTTGTTATTCTGCATTTACATGCCGCATTTCTTGTAACAATTGCTTTGCCATGGATGCGTTTATTTGTGATGATTGATTTAATCGTGCGACTAATTGATCGACCTCATTATCCTTAGCACCAACCTGAATCGCCAGCGATTTGGCTTGTAAAGCCATATGGCCTGCCTGAATACCGGTTGACACTAATGCACGCAATGCTGCTAGATTCTGAGCCATCCCTGTTGCAATGATAATACTTGCTAATTGCTCAGCATTTGGATTATCCATAATATGATGGTTTAGCTTTACTGCTGGCACGATACCAATTGATCCACCAACGACGCCCACTGACATCGGCATTACTGTCCGGCCAATTAATTGATCCTCAACAACTTGCCATGAAATTAAGCCACTATATTGGCCACTATGAGCAGCATAAGCATGCAAAGCAGCATGCACAGCCCTTGTATCATTACCACTGGCAAGTACAACCGCTTCAATACCATTCAAAATACCTTTATTAGCGGTTACCGCACGATGTGGTGATAATTCTTCCATATGACTTGCTGCAGCAATCTTTTCGGCAACCACCTGACCAGGTAGTCCTTGTTTCGTTGCTAACGCCGTCACTGGAATAGCAACTTCCGCCTCAACTAATGATTCTGTACCATAATTAGATAGGATCGCCATCAAGACTTGATACCCCTTTTGGCGTAGTTGTGTCGCCACCGCCTCCGCCATTGTGTTGACTGTATTTGCCCCCATGGCTTCTTTAGTATCCACTAATACATTGACTGCGACTGTTGTTTCATCCAGCACATCGACTGTTAATCGCTTGGCGCCACCACCACGTGCTGCCATCGCTGGATGGGCATCATTGGCGATTTGCAATAACTCTTTCATCTGATTCTGCACTAACCTTTGTAAACTTGCAATATCTGAAAGATTAACAATGATAATTTGACCGCGCATTAAATGTTCTTGTCGCTTGGTCTGCACACCATCACCATACCGCATCATACGGGCACCATTATTGGCTGCAGCAATCACACTAGGTTCCTCAGTTGTCATTGGCACAATCATTTCACGTCCATTGACCGGTAATTGCAATAATAAACCCGTTGGCACACCAAAATTATAGATATAATTTTCTACTTGTTGGGCACCAATATGATCATAACTGTTTTGCATTAACTGTTGTTCTGCAGTTGTTAAATTTTGATTATTGGTCAAAATGGTTAAACGTTCTGACCATGGACGTTTATAAAAACTATGCCAATTTGCCATGACTATTCCTCTTTATTTAATCTACTATTAGTTTAACAGTTATTAATGAAAATTTGCGCCCGCTTTATATAAAAACATCCCCCAATCACACGCCAGATGAAAAATATTTCAAATGGTCATTATAATCACGAGATGTTGATTTATACTATCTATTCAATACTTTCTGCGTAACCTGCCCAAGGTCGGACGCTATACTTCACTTTATTATTTTCATCTATACGTGCGTACAAACGCTGTGTTTCTTCTTCATCAAAAAATCCTAAATCAACAGCGGGTGCTTCATCTAGCAAAACAACATCTTGCACAGCATTTTTCATCACATCATGCAACACTTGCCAATTTCTTTGATGCTCATTTGTTTTTTTGACAGCACCCTTTAATGTGTACCCGTCGTCTAAAAATTCTTTAATAACGGCAACAGTGACGTAGGCTGTATAGTTATAGACACGTGCATCTTGTTCTCCTTCACGTTCCAATGAAGAAATAATACCTTTGCTTTCCCAATAACGTAATTGACGTGTTGATACACCAGTCATCGTCGCCAATTCACCAATACGGAACTGAAACAATTCAGATGCTAAAGCTTTCATTCGAAAATGATGTACTCCTGAAAATGCCATAACCTTCTCCTTCAAATATAATCGACTTTATTGTCAGGTTATCTAACAAATTTGTCAACTTCGTTAAAGATAGCACAAGATAACAGAGCGCGATAAAAAATGGTTTAAAGCCGGTGTGTAACGATGATTGTGTCATTTTGACTCGTAGCAAAGCGCAGAGGCAGAATGGCGCAATTGTCGTTACATTGAGGCTTTAATTTTTTGGAGCGCGTTTATACAGAGCGTGACAAAAGACGCTTTGAAGCCGGTGTGTAATGTCGTTTACGTTATTTTTGACCGCAGCGAAGCGTAGGACAAGAATGGCGTAAATTGCATTACATTGAGGCTTCAGTCTTTTGGAGCGCGTTTATACAGAGCGCGATAAAAAATGATTTGAAGCCGATTGTAACAAAAAAGATTGGGACATATTTTTGTCCCAACCTTTTATAAATACGATTCAATACCTATTATGGATTTGGTGTATCGTCACCACCATCAGTATCATCACCACCATCAGGGTTAACTTGTTGAATACGCGATGTATCCGACTTTGGTTTATCCTTTTCTGGAGCATCTGTTTCATACAATGATTGTGATTTCTTATCACCACGTTCATGCCACAAGGATGTTGAACCAGTACCTAACTGTTCATCAAGCTTTTTTAGTTTAGCCATACCATTTGAGTAGTTGTAATTAGATGCATCTACCGCCTTGTAACCTTTTGGCTTGTAAAAGCGCAACAAATCTTTCTGATTCAAATTATCTGAAATCTTTAATTGTTTACGAACAGCCTTTTTATACTTAGCCAATTCAGCTTTCACCTTCTTGGAAGGCGATTCAATCGCTTCACCGGTCTTATTATCATATAGAACACGGTTCGTATACGTGTACTTTGGCGTGACAAAATCTTTATCACGGAAAGCAACGACCTGTTTACGATTACTACTCAACAAGTCTTGGCCTAATTGTACGTACTTTTTAGAATCAACACCTAGAAGATGTAGCAATGTTGGCATAACATCAATCTCACCACCATATGTGTGGTTAATACCACCACCATGCCAGCCAGGAATGTGGACCATGAACGGTACACGTTGTAACTGGGCATCATCAAAATCACTCCAGTCACTAGCATCTTTTCCTAATACCGAAGCTAACTGTTTATTTTCGGAATTTGAAATACCATAATGATCACCGTATAGCACAAAGATTGACTTATCATATAAGCCGGACTTCTTTAGATAATTAAAGAATTCTCCAATCGACTGATCCAAATAATGGTTTGTTTCAAAATAACCATTCACAACATCAGAGTCTGTATCCGTTGTCGTAAAGTTTGGATCCTTATCTTCATTATCGAGGCTATAAGGGAAATGATTAGTTACCGTAATATATTTTGCATAGAACGGTTGCTGCATCTTTTCCAGATAAGGAATTGAATCATAGAACAATAATTTATCCTTCAATCCATATCCCATCGCTTTATCACCAGAGGTATCGTAATAACTGGCATCAAAGAAATTTTGATACCCCATATTTTTGTAGACATTACTACGATTCCAGAAACTAGCATTGTTACCATGGAATACCCCTGATGAATAACCACCATTTTGTTTCAAAATATTTGGCATCGCCTGAAAGGTTTGATCATTCCCTTGGGTAGCGAATAGTGATCCTTGTGGCAAACCAAATGTTGATGTCTCTAACATATTCTCAGCATCAGATGTTTTACCTTGCCCAACCTGATGGAAGAAATTATCAAAGCCAATCGTTGAATCCGAATGGTAGATATCATTTAGATTTGGTGTAACTTCCTGGTTATTGACCTTTAAATCAAGTGAGAACTGCTGGAACGATTCCAAATGAATCACAAACACATTCTTACCTTTAGCCACACCGGCATACTTTGCATTGGCATCGGTATAATTTTTGTTAACATATGACAAAACATTATCAATATCAGACTTTTTCGCTGATTTGCGCATTTCCGTCACACCATGGGTCTTAATACCATCTAACACCGTATATGTATCAATCCCCAGATATTTAACTAACATCTTACTGTCAAATTGACGCGTAATTAGTTGTGGTCGATCAGCCTCACCTAGTACAAGGACCGTTATTGCTCCGAAAATTGCAAAAGTAGAAAATGCAAAGCCCATGAATTTTGTCGTTACTTGCTTATCAAAATGCATCTTTTTTAGGAAAAATAAGATGATAAAGATAGGTATATCAATCCAGTACAGCAAGTCATGGATATTTGTTAACGCAAAACCAGATGCGCTTAACCCTTGATTAACCTTGTTGTATCCTAGCATCGTAGCCACAGACATAAAATCTGTAAACTCACGATAATAAACAACATTTAAGTGCACCATCAGAACATTAATGATGTACATAACAATTGCTATTGGGTAAAATAACTTAGATTTCCGAAAATAAAAAGCTATCCCGATTAATAATGCAGCAATCGGTATTGGATTGAGCAACAAGGTAATTACTTGAATAATGGAAGCCCCTGAATAAAGGTGAAAGTCCATTACATTTGCTAGTTGTGTTTTTGCCCAAACTAATACAATCAATAAGATAACGAAACCAAACCGTGTATTAATCCAAGAAAAACGACCCTTATGCGTCATAGTTGTCTGTTCTCTTCTTTCTAAATCTTGTGCCATTACTTTTAAAAAATAATAATCTTTTCTATTATAGCGTAATTTTGCTGAATACACCTTAGACTTTTACTATTTATAAACCAAAAGGGATGCGCTAAAATGGTAAAAACTTTATTCAGCGAGGATTAGATGATGCCAGAAAAATATTTAGAAGTTAATCACGCACAAGGACTTGGTATCATCAATGATGCTGCCCTAACGATCCGTAAGCAAGTATTCATTGCCGAGCAAGGCGTACCAGCTACAATTGAAATCGATGGTCTCGATAATCAGACAGAACATTATGTTGGCTTTTTAGATGGTAAACCGGTAACGACCGCCCGTGTCGCCACAGATGCAGCGACCAAAAATTGGCACATTCAACGAGTTGCGACATTACGCGATGCTCGTGGCAACGGTTATGCAGCGACACTGCTCAAACAAATTATTATCGATGCCCGCAATGCGCATGCACAAACACTTGATTTGGGTGCCCAAGTCTCAGCAATTGGCTTTTACGAAAAACTGGGTTTCGTTGCTGAGGGACCTGTTTTTCAAGAAGCTAATATTGATCACCGTCATATGATTTTTACAGTAGAATAGTCCTGATAAAAGGACCCTCGCAAAAGCATGCGGGGGTGAACTGAACCCCGTAAGTTGGAGTAATTTCCAAAACTTACGGGGTTTTACTATGTTTTCAAAAGAAGTACAAATTGAAGCTGTCACAATGTATCTACAAGGTATTCCGCCTTATAAAATACGGA
>NZ_JAMXDB010000055.1 GCF_024718545.1 Weissella fangxianensis | reverse complement strand
GACAAAAATTTTTGCTAAAATGAATTTTGTTATAAAAATGTAAAAAAATGCCGGTAAAACTGGTGTGATAACGTTTACAGTACATACAAAAAACAGTAATAAAAACAATGTTGCGTCAAATACTTGAAGTATTACATATATATTAAAGGCAACAAGAGGTGCTAAGTCCTTGATTTAATAGGATTTATTCTCTTGCTGCCAGTAAAAAAATTAGGTTCAAATTTGAACCTATAATAACTGACAGTGAAGACCTTCTTGTTCAACAAGGAGGCTTTTTTAGTTTCTAAATACCGGCTAGTTCGGTTAATTTTTTAACTAGAATTTCCATTATCGATATTAAAGAGTGAGGAGGTGAGAATTGATGAATTATAAAGATAAGGAAACCTTGGGGCAAGCAGTTAAAGCTTGGCGGAAATTGCATCATTACCGGATGGGTGATGCAGCTAGAGCAGCAAATATTCCATACGCAAGCTTTCAACGTATTGAATATGATCAAGGAAATCCACGCATTAAAAATTTAGCATTAATTGCACGAGCCCTTGATATGTCGACGGATGAAGTCATTGCACGTTGGTTTAGTGATGATGAATAAAAAGATCAATAACTGAAGATAACATCTCATCTACCAAATGACCGATGTTATCAACTGTTATTGATCTTCCAAAACTTAATAAATTACCCTCTGTTGCGATTAGTACTGCAATACTTTTTAAAACAGAAAGTACAAGTATCATTTTCAAAAAATGAAGAAAATGAGCTGGTTTTAGTGCGACGTTTTTTAGCACCAAACCTAATGTATACATCAGTATAACATATTATGACATATCATGTGAAGTTATGAATGAAATGAGCGCATATTAAAAGTCATAACCTGGTGTTAAAAGACGTTACTAAGAGCCACAGAGGGGGTATAGTAGAGTTTTTTGACTATACCAAGATGGCTTTAAGCAGTTACAAAATGCGACGTCGTAACTTGTATAAGCAAATAAGGGGTCCGTATCGCCTACACGTCGTCAAAAAGGTGCCAGAGAACGTCGTAGCGAACGTTTAAAGTAATGTGGTGTAATTGATAACTACTGGTGGTGACAACCAGACAAATGCGTCAAAAGGTCAGGGTGGACGTACTGAAAATGGCGTCACACGGCAGTCACAATTTGGTTCATGGTGCTTAGTTCATAATTCGACCTTTTAACTCGAAATGACGTTGTGATTGTAGCTGGGCAGTGCTGGCTTTAAACGTGTGCCAATTCTTGTAATTGGACGACAAAACAGTGATTTTGATCACTCTGATCGCAGTTAGTGTTTTGTTGGAATAGCTCGCTCAAGGGCGAACTCTCCTAACTAACGCTACGCGTTGTTGTTGAGTTGTTAGGCACTGGTCTATTGATTAATAACTACATGAAATAATGTCGTTTTGTTATCCATTGTTTGGATAGAACGGGAGAAAAATGATGTTAGCAATTGATCAATTAAAAACAATAAATCGTGTGCCGCACGATACAACAAATTATATATATGTAGCGTTTGATGGGACTTTTTCAACCATTAAAGCATTTGCTGAGACACAGGCAGATTTACATAAGCAGGTATTAGCAATGCAAGCACAAAAAGCAGAAATTTTTTGGCTAGGGCGGTTATCTAAAACGGCTTGGTCTGAAATTATAGTGGGGTTACGAGCAGGGAATAGATTACAGGATTTAATTGTAATTGAAACAGTTAGAGGGCGGAGGTAAAGGAGATGGATTTTCAGTACATTGCAGTGGATTGGCAGCGGCAACATATTTTATTAAGTGCTGATTCAATGGCCGGGTTAAATCGTTTGATTTTGTCCGAAAAAGGGCAATTAGTTATTCAACAACAAGCGATTTGGATTTATCGAATTGAAGAACAAGTTTTGGTACAAGTCCAGCAAGAAATTAATCGGACTGGGGTGCCTTTTAATCAATTAGTACAACCGGATCACTAAACCGTTGTGGGGGTAGGTTATGTGGGAACAATTAGATTTATTTACGCAGCAGATAGTGGTTTCAAAGAGACAACATATTTATTTGGCGAAACAATTAACAGAACATGGTTTGAGTGATGTGGGACATTTTGTCAGCTTGCTTGATGAAAGTGAGATACTAATTGGACAGGTAGTGGTAGCAGCAAATACACATTTATTTGTCGTTGAAAAACAAGTTGCAAATGGTCATATTATTCAACAAAATGACTTGTTACGTGTACAAAAAACACAACAAAATTTAGAACAGTATTTAGCTGCAAAATTGCCAGCTGACTACCCTATCATTCGGACACTTTTTGATGAATAACTGGTTAAGAGGAGGAATTAACAATGCAAACAAATATTCATGTGGGACGACTTTTAAAAGAATTTGATCTACAAACAGTTGGTGAGCACAAAGATATAAAAATGGTACGTTTGGGGTTAGCAGTTAAACGTTATTTAAGTCAAAAATCGCAAACAGATTTTATTTATTATGTGGCCTTTGGCAAAACGGCAGAGATGCTATCTCAATATGCTAATCAGAAGGGTATGCCGATTGAATTGCACTTTAATATACAAAGTAGCCACTATCAAACGACCGACGGTCAGTCTAAATATCAAACGACAAATGTGATTACTTCATTCATGCCTTTGGCGACTGGTAACCATGATAAATCTGTCGTAACTGAAGATGAAACGGTGATTGCAAATGATGAATCAGACGAAGATGTTTTACAAGGTTTGGCCGGTTTAGTTGCTGATGATTTAGAGATTAGATAGGAGGTTAAAATGCAGCATGTTAAGGTGAAATACAGTGAAAAACCGCATTTAAAAGAAGGTGCTACCTGGTTTAGTCGTTGGTGGTATCACAGACAGATTAAGCATGATAATCGACGCTATAATCATTATGATCAACAACGAAAAACTGTGACCTTACGATTGCTAAGTTTACTTGGTATTGCCGCTGCTATTTTGATTTATTCAATGGTAATGCCACGACCATCGAGTACCGTTTCAACTAAGTTAAATCAGACAATGGCGTTTGGTAATCAAGGCACTAATGTCCAGTTAACAAAGAAGGTCTTTAATGATGAAACGGGTTTGTTAGAGTTACATTTTAAGTTTACTGGTAACGCTGATGATACGCTGACAACTGGTATTAATATGAAACGATTTAAGTTGTCATTTGCAGGTGATCGTTACATTCAAAATGGACAATCTGAATATCATATTATTGCCACTTCGACGAATACAATGGTCGTGCAATTTGAAAAATTAAAAACTAATTTTCAAGATGTGCGGGTTGGATTTGCGGATAAAAGTATTGATACCGAAAATATTAAGACGGCTGTTGATGAGTCGTCAGATTCAACAAAAAAGCCAGCAAAAACAAGTGATCAGGTAGCTACAATTGTAATTAATAATGATGACAAGTTACCGGTTAATAAACATCGAAAAGTACTCACCAAAAAGCAATTGGTTGTGGCACAAACAAACACGAATATCCAAGAACAAAAGCAAGCGATTAAAGAAAATCGAACAGCCATTAAAGAGTGGCAAGCAGCCATCAAAGAACAAACCGAAAATGTCCGAGCAACACGGCAACAGTTGCCAGATATGACCGATAAAGAACAAGCACAAGCTAACGAAACGATTGAATCTTATCAATCAAAGATGACGGATCTTAAGAAAAATATTTCAGATACCAAAGCAACAATTGATAGTAAAAAGGAGAAAATCAAGCAGTTAGAAAAGCAAAAAACAAAGCAACAAAATGGACAACTTAACGTACCTAAACTAGCACAATAACCGATGCGAAATTGCTGCCTAACAACAGTAATTCCGCAATATTTTTACCTTAATGAAGGGGTTACCAAAGGTGTAGCCAGAGGATTACCACTAGGATAGCCAGGGAGTTACCAAAGGTGTAGCTAGAGGGTTACCACTAGGGTAGTTTTTATAAACTGATAGTATCTCAAGGAATGCCCGCACAGCGGGACTATATCGCAGCGTGGTATCATTCCCCCTTAACCTGTTATTTATTATTGATTCGTTTTGATTTTTATTTAGGCATAGCAAAAAATTTGAATTCTGACTTAGTAATGGAGGTTTAATTTAATGGCAAATCAATTTATTATTCGTAACTTATCAGATCATACTTTGAAAGTTCTTGATGATGAAGCAGCACGAAATCATATTTCACGGAACGCTTTACTGCAAATTGTCATTGAGAACTTTGCGAACAATTTGGAACAAGCAAACGCCACGGAAATTTTATTGGAGCCGTTGCAAGATGTGACGAAACAATTGAATACTTTAACGCATGTCACAACCGAATCACAACATGCTATTTCTCACGACTTAACTGCATTGAAAAATAGTATTGAACAGTTAATTAAATATATGTATGACGACACCATTGGTTAATAAGGAGTGAGGTAGGATGTACGGTTACAATCGACGGTGGTTACGTCGCTTTATTATCATCTTTATGATTATTGTGGCAGTTCTGGTTTTTGTAAAGCGCGATGTTATTTTGAATCGTATATTTAATCAATTTAGCCAGTCGACAGCTGCACCAAAATTACCACAACATGAAGACCAGCAGAAAAAATTAGTGGCACAAGATTTCACAACACAACAAGCTATCGCGGTTACTAATAATCAACCTAATTTTACAACAAGTGAATTGAAAATTAATCAAGGTGCTTGGCAAAAACTAGCGCATCGAGATTGGTTAGGGCGCCCACAACAAGCGGATGCCTTATTGAATCAAGAACAGATGCCAACCTTGAAAAGAAAAAAATCGACCGTTAAACCACCTGGCTATCACGTGTATCGCTTTAACCAAAACGATCAACAAGATTATCTTTATAACCGGTCACATTTAATTGGTTATCAACTAACAGGATTAAATAATGATGCTCGTAATTTAGTGACAGGGACACTCGCAATGAATGCAATACATGAATACGACAATCAAGGTTCGATGGAAACATTTGAAAATCAAATAGCCAGTTATTTGAAGCAGTCACCAAAGCACTTTGTCCGTTACCGGGTGACGCCGTTATATCGCAATGTTGAACGAGTACCCCGTGGTATAGAAATGGCTGGGCAATCAGTTGGCGATGATCAAATTAAGTTTCATGTTTATATATTTAATAGTCAACCTGGCTGGCAAATTAATTACTACACCGGGACAGCTTTACAACAAGATAAGGGGAATTAACCATGCAAACATTAAGAGAATTTCGACAAAAACTAAAGCGTAAAAATCAAAATCGCCTGAAGTATTTACAAACTAAGTTTAAGAACTATTCTGACGAAAACTTAGATGATCACGTTGCTGATGAATTACGTGGGTTGATGAACGTGACGGAAGTTTTGGACTATGAACCAACTGATGAAAATTTATTTAAACGGCAAATTGCTATTAAAACGAGTCGTCAAGAAGTATGGTATCGCAAGACATTGAAAACCTGGCTTGCGCAACATCCAGAAACAGGTGTTAGTGGTGAGAATAATGCCGGTATGTATCGCTTTGCATTAAACTTTTTTGTGAATCAAGTAATCTTAAATCCCAAAAATAATACGTTGTCTTATGGTGATTTGTTGAAAGGTATGGATGAAATAAATGATGCCGATCCAATGTTAAACCAAATTAATAATCAGATGGCAGATTTAAAGGAAATGACGTCATTTATTGCTGCTATGGATTATTTAGAGAATATGCAAGATTTTGGACCGGCGCGCCAAATTGATGAAGTCATTCAAACGGATATTCGGTCGGAAATTGATGAAAGTAGCCAGTATGCAAAAGACTACAATGCTTATCAAAAACGTCGTAAAAATGATCTCGCTAACAAACGTCACCGACGTCGTGGTGATGGAATGGAGTTTAAACATGACTAATAATCAATTTGATTTAGAAGTTGCATTGGCCAAATTACATGAAGAAGACTGGTTACATCCTGATCAAACGGCATTACAAGACATGCCAATGGAACAGGAAACGGAAATTAATAAAAAGTACCAACAAAAAAGTTATTGGATCGCACAATTTTCTCATTTATTAATGGACCAGTACCAACAAAGCAGTCATGCTTGTGCAAGAATTTTGAAATTAACAAATCATAAATATGTCGCACGTGCAGTTGTTCGTTTTCCATCTAAAGATTTTCAAACGTTGGCAAAAGTACATGATGAATTGACGGGCTATGCTAAAACACAGGGGGTAAATGTACATGGCTAAAACGGGAGGTTTTGCGAACTTTGCAACAGGTGAAAAGAAAACCGGGGCTGTCTTATTATCGACGCATTTTACAACGGCTGCCCAGGCAACGAAAGAAGGTAAACAGTTTGGTAATTTAGTCCGTACCTATGCTGCTAAAAGTTCCAAAGTGATGGATGAAAATAATCAAGCGTTAGTAGATATAACGGATGCTGAACAGGCCCAGAAGACAAGTAATAGTTTTGGTTATAGTTCTCGCTTTTCTGCTACGGGTGATGAACACCCTCTGTTTGATAGTGACACGTTAAATATGACCGATGAGCAGATGGACAACCTGGAAAATAAACTAAACTTGGCCCAAGAAAATGGCAATATTTTGCATGAGATGGCCTTCTCAATACGAGGTGATTGGTTGGTTGAGAATAATCTGTATGATCCAGAAACAAAGCAATTAGATCAAGATAAATTAAAGCGGGCTGAACAACATATTGTGCACGATTTATTTGAAAAAGGTGGGTCACAACCTTTAGGACAAGGTCCCGATGATGTTGTTTGGTTTGGTGCCGTGCATCAAGATACTGACCATCTTAACATGCACATTTGGTACGCAAAGATTTCACCAGAAACGCGACCTAGTATGTTACTTAAAAATGGTGAACCAAAAGGTGTTATTGATTTTAAAGCAAAGCACCAAGCTGAAAGTAAATTACGTTATGAAATAGAATCAGACGCAACGAAAATTAAGCGGGCAAATATTTATGAAGCGGTGGGAAATTATCGCACACAAATTAAACAAGATTCTTTGACAAGTCTGGATCGGACACACAAGTACACGGTGAACCTGCAGAAAATCTATGATGTCTTACCACAAGATTTACGGGGGCGTTGGAAAGTTGGTAACACTGATACGTTGGTGACGGATGATACAAGCCGAATGGCTCCAGCTAATCGACAAATGAATGGTCTGATTGATAAGTTATTGACGCATGAATTAAAATATGATTACCAAGAATTTCTAGCAACTACACAAAAAATGGATGGCATGATGGCAGAAACGCATGGAAATCAACACAAAGGCCAAGAGAAATGGTCAGAAGCGCAAGATAAACGACTACGTAAAGAGTTAGCTAATGGTATTTATCGGCAATTTAATGAACAGTTTAATGCAGATCAGAAGATTAACGATGGTAAGTTTCACAAACAGGCCAAAGGAAATTTTGAAAAGGTTAAACAACGTAATGAGCAACCTGAAAATTCTAAAATGGTGGCGCAATATAAACCTGCACCTGTCGGTAAATTAAATAAAATTGCAAAACGGATGACGAAACAAAGTCGACAGGAAATACAACAAATGCATCGGATGTTACAAGACACGATGGTAGATCAATCACAAAATGTTAGTGATGAATCACTTTCACGGCATTTATAGGTTTTACAGAGTTAATATACAAATCGTTATTTGCAAAGGTGTAGAATTAAGGTATTGATATAAAACATAAAGAAAGGTCGAAACATGAGAAAAAAAGATTTATCAAGACAATTCGTTTTAGCCATTAATGATGTAGGAAAAAACAGTGAATTAGGGATTTTTTTAAGTACTTATCAGGCAAAATTAGACAAAAATCAGCTAAAAGGCCTTGAAATAACACGTTTTACTGATGGAATCTCAAAAGTAGTCGGTAAATCACATCAAGGTGTTCCAACATCTGTCACAAAGCTTATTTCTATGATAAATCAACGTGGTATTTTGAATGGCTTTGGCCTAGGCTTACGAATGTTCTAAAATGAATTATTAGTCAAGAAGTGACAAATCACTTTCACATAATTCAATGTGCTGTCCCAAATGTCTAAGGGTGCTCCTATCCTAGTATTTGGTACATAAATTTCTGAACAGTTGTGCCATAATTAATAAAACAAGATAGGAGCATTCCAATGAAACGATATCAAGATGATTTTAAAGCCAGCATTGTGAAGATGCAT
>NZ_JAMXDB010000054.1 GCF_024718545.1 Weissella fangxianensis | reverse complement strand
ATATCTATTACTACAATAATAAACGGATTAAAACAAAACTGGCCGGAAAAACTCCGGTTCAATACCGAAATCTTTCCGACCAGCTAGTTGCTTAAACTTCTCTCCAATTTTTGGGGTTCAGTTCAGTTTGTCCTTTTTTTACGTTTAATTCAATACTTGTTCCCAAATAATTGCCATCTTCGACTCTGCAAATGCTTGCGCTTTATCATAGGCCGCAACAGACATTTGGGTCCATCGATCATCATCAAGTAATAGTTCGCTTACTTTTTGAGCCATTGCCAGGTTCGATCCATCTGGAACAACGAAACCATTAACACCATCTTCAATCAAAGCATGGGCACCATATGGCACATCAAAACTAATACTTGGGACACCATTCCCCATTGCTTCAACTAAGTTCATCCCCAAACCTTCGCCAATGGATGTTTGTAGAATGACCTGTGCTTGCTGATAAGCTCTTTGTAGATCCGTACCTGGCACATAGCCACCAAAAGTGACATGATCAGCAACTTGTAGTTTCGTTGCCAATTCCTGCAAGTCATGCATAATTTCTTGTGTCGCTGCATAACCGTAATAAACTAGCGTTACATCTGGCACATCTTTCACTACCCGTGCTAAAACTCGTACCGCTTGTTCCGGCCGCTTTTCAGGTGATAACCGGCCAACATACAGTAATTGATGAGATTGGCGCTCTGACAGCGTCACACGTGGCTGTGCCACCGTTTGCTCATCAATGACGACATCTGGTGCCACTTTAATAGTCAAGCGCGGATAACGTGTCTGTAAATCTCTTTGTTGTGCCAAGGTTGGCACCAAAATTGCCGTAAATGCTTCTCCGTATCGCTCTAACACATTAATATAAGCGGGGTATAATTTACCACGTACAGGATGTTTTGTATCGCCAGTATGAACATCATGCAAATAGGCAAATTTATGAGCCGTTCCCTGCACGCCAGCTACGATGTAATCTAACCCACGTCGATCTGAAATCAGTGTCGTATCGGGTTGCTGACGCGTAATTTCATTCAAAAAGAACAAGAATAATTGTTCCTCAGTGTTAAATCGATAGTCATGACCTAAATAATTAATTAGCTTATACATACTTGGTAGTAATTGGCCATTAATGTTCATATGCGTCACTTCAAGAACCGTTTCGCCAGCCAAATTCAAAAATTTCTGCACAGCCAATCGGCCATCGGGATGAAAGTAGTCAACAGATGACTTAAAGCCACGCCAATCAAAATTTTCACGTGCCGTCACATTATCGGCTCGATCGTAATACGTAATGTCATTAACCAAACCAACAGTTGCTGGCATCACATTAATTTTTGCGACGACGCGACCAGCATCTTCAAGAGTTGAATAATTTGGGCCATGACCAACAATATGGTACTTATCAACTGGGATTTGTGATAATAAGCGTAATGGCTGCTCCTGACGCAAAACATTAGTCGTTCCCTGGAAATAGTCATACATGTTCAATACTTCGTCAGCGTTTAGCCCAATGGCATTCGCATCCCGATTTAAAAAGCGATTATAATCTCGCGTCACATATGCCGCTTGACCCAAGCGCCCTTGCTTCGCTTGTCGATTAAAGAACTTAACACGTTGTGCTTGCGCATGTTCAGTTCCCGAATTATAGGCAAATATATTTTCACTCACAAAATAATACATTAGAGTTGTCCTCCTCGATAACCTGGCATGCCGGCAAGCTTAGCTGGCCAACTTTCTTTCGCATCAGCTAATAATGATTGCCAGGCTGACCAAACAGAAGCTTCTGAATAACGTTCGGCTGACTCATACGCCCCAGTCGCATACTGTTCTGCTAACTTTGGATCACGAAGAACTTGTAAGATCGCCTGTGCCAAAGCGTTGTAATCACCATATGGTACAACAGCACCATTAATCCCATCTTCAACGATTTCATTTGGCCCATAATTGACATCATACGAAAAGGCAATTAACCCGTGGGAAATAGCTTCCATGATTGCCAAATTAAAACCTTCCATACGAGAGGTCAACCCATACATCATGGCTTCATTTTGCACCTGATCAATATCCGTCGTGTAGCCTTTCAAGGTAACAACATCTGACAATTGATATTCGTCAATCACCTGTTCAACTTCACGACGCGCTTTGTAATTATCACTTGGATCAGGGTATCCGTATAAGTCTAAGGTCACTTCAGGAAATTCCTGGTGTACCAGACCAATTGCTCGCACTAAATCATCAAGATGCTTTTCCCAGGCAATCCGTGCAAAAACAACCATTTTACCAAATTTTCGCTCAGCTACTGGCACGCGTGGTGCGCTTAACAAACGTTCTGGCACAACACCCACAGGAATAGTAAATAGCTTGGTTTTTGGTTGAAACCGTGCGCGGACATCAGCTGTTTGCTTGTGCGTAGCTGATACTACTGCATCATAACCATCAATATTATTCAATGAGAATTCATAATTATTATTCAACAAAGGCGCTGCCGGATTTTGGGCATTCGCCGTATGCGCATTATGTAAATGGAAGACCGTATACGCAGGATTTTTCAGATGTAATAATCCCCAATCACCTAAATGAGCCCGATCGGCAATGAAAACATTCGGTTGATCAAGCGACCAATAATCATCATTCAGGCAATCAAAGAAATACTTTGTCAGTTCAGCCAGGGTATCAAATTGATAAACCTGATTAGCACGATCGATCAATCGCCAACTTGTTTTATTGATTTCACCACTCATCGTCTTTTTATGAAAAGCTTCAATGACAGTGCGACCAGATGGTGTTTGCCAAGTTTCAGTCCCAATTTTATTATCGGGCGTATACCACTGTTGTAATGAAATAAATCCTCGTGAGTCATAATGGTCGACACGATAAAGATTATTAAAGCCATCAAACCATTCAACCGATTTTACCTGACGATCAGCATCGACATTGTAGTTCACACGTGCAACAAGTTGCTCATTCGACTTCACCAAATAGCGGGATTTTTCTGCATCATCTGCAAATTTGATGTTCAAAGCCCCAAATTCAATGTCCTGAACTTGTAATTTTTTAGGCTCAATCTGCATTGCTTCTTGAAAATAATCAAACATATTAATTAATTGATCATCAGTAATCCCCGCATCATTGGTATTGATATGGGCATTAGGATCCCAGTCACGTAACACGACCATGACTGGTTCATTATTTTTGTTGAATAAATCTAATCGCTTTAATTCGGTATGCTCAATCCCCGATTTTTGCTTCGGCATTGTAGCATTAATAAAAAAGTTCATTTGTTCCGCCTTTCATGGCTGACTGTTTAGCTGATTGCTGAAAAAGTATCAACCAACATTACTCATGTACTACGCAAATTGAGACCACAACCTAACAATTGCTTGCGTTCCCGCATCTGCTAACTTATTTTCATCCGCTAACTTGGTATAAAGTTGCTCAGCTAATGCCGTCATTGGTAGATCAAGTTGCAATTTAGCAGCCTCATCTAATGCAATACGTAAGTCTTTAATAAAATGTTTCACATAGAATCCAGCAGCATAGTCGTCTGCTAAAATGCGTGGCCCATAATTATCTAATGACCAGTTTTGTGCAGCACCTCCACCTAACGTCTGCAAAACTTGATTAACATCTAGTTCGGCAGCACGTGCATAGCTCATGGTTTCTGCCATCCCCAACATGGTACCAGCCACCATAATTTGATTAGCCATTTTCGCATGTTGACCACGGCCAGCACCACCAAATAATGTGGTAGCTTTTGCAATAACTCCAAAAATCGGCTGTAACTCATCAAAAGCTGATTTTTCACCACCAACCATAACGGTCAATGTACCATTCTTTGCGCCAGTATCACCACCAGATACTGGTGCATCCAAAACGGTTACCCCTTGTTTTGCACCTGCTTCGGCCAGTTCTTGCGCTAAGGTTGGGGTAGACGTCGTCATATCAACAACAATTTGTCCAGCATGAGTGCCTGCAAAAATACCCATTTCGCCATAATATTGACTCGCAACATCTTTAGGATAACCAACCATCGTAATGACCACATCAGCAACTGAAGCAATTTGACGTGGCGAATCTTGCCACACGGCACCATGATCAATGACTGCTTGTGCATGAGCCTTAGTCCGATTATAGACAAACACGTCATAGTTTGCCTGTAACAAATTATTTATAATGCCACTTCCCATGACCCCTGTACCAATAACACCAATTTTCATTTCAAACGCCCCCTGTTTGTTATATTATTTCTATTTTACCTTGCTTCACTTAAAAAATAAAAATTAGAGCGGAACAAAAATCGTTTTGAAACCGGAGGAGTAACCATGATTGCGTTATTTTGACCCATACAGCAGCGAAGAATCGGAATGACGCAATCGTTGTTACATTGCAGTTTTGTGGAACGCGTTTATGCGAGCAAAATTACAGACGTAAATTAAGGCATTTTTAGCAAAAAAAAGTTGGAACATTTATTTTGTCCCAACCACTTCATACTTAAAATATATTAATCAGCAAACACAACCTGACCATCTTCAAAAGCTGCAATGCGTGCCAAAGATTCAACATGAACCCCTTGATCATCTAACATCGCACGACCCTTTTGGAACGTCTTTTCGACAACAATGCCAACGCCAACAACTTCGGCCTTGGCATCTTCAGCAATTTCCATCAAACCAGTTACTGCTTGACCATTTGCCAAGAAATCATCAATCAACAACACACGTTCACCTTCATGCAAGAAACGCTTATCGATCATAACATGATTGGTCTCTTGCTTGGTAAATGAATAAACATCAGCAACGTATGATTCTGCAGATAACGTAATTGACTTCTTCTTACGGGCGAAGACCATTGGCACTTGTAGTGATAATGCTGCAAATACAGCAGGCGCGATTCCTGATGATTCAACAGTCAATACCTTATCTATCTTTTCGTCTGCAAACAAACGCGCAAATTCTTCACCCAAAGCTTGCATTAATTCAGGATCTACTTGATGGTTCAAGAAATTATCAACCTTCAAAACATCTTCACCTAAAACACGGCCGTCTTGCTTGATGCGATCTTCTAAAATTTTCATGTCTGCTAATTAACCTCTTTCTCACGTCCTGGTAACAAAATATTCAATAATACAGCTAATACTGACGTTATAACAACTGAATTTTCAATAACTAATTTCACTAATTCTGGTAGATGTTGGAAAATTTGTGGGTAAACTGTTACCCCAATTGCCGCACCAATCGAAATACCTGCAATCATCAAATTTCGTTCAGCATTGAAATCGACTTGCTTGAGAATCGTGATTCCTTGTACACCGATTGTACCAAATAGAATAATCATTGCACCACCCAAAACAGATGATGGGATAATCGTGGCTAGTGCGCCAAACTTTGGCAACAAACCAATCAAGAGTAAAATCAATACGGCATAGTAGATGGGTTGTCGTGTTTTGACACCTGACAAACGAACCACCCCAACATTTTGTGAAAATGTTGAATATGGGAATGTGTTAAACAAACCTGACAGGATAACTGCCAATCCTTCAGCACGATATCCCTTCGCCATATCCTCATTTGTTAGTTTACGCCCTGTTAAATCAGCTAAGGCGAAATAAACCCCTGTTGATTCCATCATCGATGTTAGTGCCACAATCATCATCGTGATCATCGCTGACCAGTGAAATGTTGGTGTTGCTAAGAAAAAGGGTGTTGGCATATGGAACCATGAAGCTTCAGCAACCGGTTGTAATGATACCTCTCCAAGAAGTCCAGCAAAAACCGTTCCCAGAATAATCCCCAATAAAATAGCAATTGATTTAATAAAGCCTTTGGCAAAAATAGTAAATAACAGGATAATCAACATGGTTACCAAACCAATTGATAGATTCGTCAAACTACCGAAACTTTTCGCCGCAGTGTCGCCACCACCCCAGTTTTGGAAACCAACCGGAATTAAAGTAAAGCCAATAACGGTAATTAATGAGCCGGTCACAACTGGTGGGAAGAATTGGCGTAGACGCGAAAATAAACCACCAATCAGAAAGACAAAAATACCGGCTGCTATCGTGGCACCATACATCGCACCAATTCCTAGCGTACTACCAATATTAATTAACGGCGAAACCGTTTGTACTGCTGAACCAATCACAACTGGCATCGCAATACCAGTATACCGGGTACCTTTAACTTGGAATAACGTTCCAACCGCTGTCATAAAAATGTCAGCTGAAATTAAATACGCCATTTGTTGCGCATTAAAATGTAATGCCGCACCAATCAATAATGGCACTAAAATACCACCAGAATACATTGCCAGAACGTGTTGCAACCCTAAAATCAGATTACGTAACTTGTTAAAACGTCCTGTCGATGTCCGTGTGTTCGACTCCATAACTAAACTCTCCTCCAATGTAGAAACAACACACGTAACCACTATTCCTATAGATATTTGGCAATAAAAAAGCACCCAAACACGCAAAAGCATGCAGAATGGGTGCATCAAAATATTAAAACACTATCGGTAGTCCATCTCTTGGGAGAAGGGTAGGGACTCGTTGGCCATTCTCCAACAATTATACCGACAGTGATTACGTTTCAATTATTATGTACTTAAATATAACAGACATTTCGTCATTTGAAAACATGATTATTCAGCACTAACGCTGCCTTCTGCAATTTTTTATGTATTAGCGCTTTCATTCTCATAAGAACAAAGCAATCTAAATAAATCAGCATGACACATTAGGTTATAGCTATTATATTTCTGATGTTTTATCGGTCAAAAACATTGACAACCGGGGCTAAAGTTTTATATTTTATCCAGAGTGGAAAAAATTTTGTGGGTTTATAGTATTACTATTTAGTAATTAAGGAGGATTCATGTGAAAGAATTTAAAATTCAAAGTTTTGTACTGATTTTAATCTCTTTTATCTTAGGTTTTAGTGAGTTTATTATTATTGGTATTCTTGATGATTTGGCAAAGGAATTTTCAGTTAGTGTCGCCACAACGGGTTATTTGGTGACAATATTTGCCCTGGTTTATGCCGTGAGTACACCAATCATCACGTCAACACTTAAAAACAATTTATATCACGCCATGGTCGTTTTGGCGCTGATTTTTACATTCGGAAATGCGCTGACTATTTTTGCGCCAAATTATACAGTACTGGTGATTTCGCGTATCATCGTGGCCATTGTTTCTGGATCGCTCGTGTCATTATCGATGACATTTGCAACAGTTATCGCCCCAATGCCCAAACGTGCTTGGTTAGTTAGCTGGATTTTTTCTGGCTTTAGTGTCGCATCAGTATTCGGGGTACCTTTAGGAACTTGGATCAGTACAACATTTGGTTGGCGTTTCACCTTCATTACAATTACCTTGCTTAGCATCATTACTGTATTCTTAATCGTCAAAACGTTGCCCCATAACTTGATGCAAGAAAAACAAGGTAACGTCCTACAACAATTTGTTATTTTCAAGGACCCCAGAATTTATCTCAGTGTCTTTATTCAAACTTGTAGTCTAGCGGGTGTATATGTCTTTTACACTTACCTACGACCAATTTTTTCAAAGACTTTATCATTCAATCCTGGTGTCATCACACTCTTGCTAACTATCTTTGGTGTGATGTCACTGATTAGTAATCAGGCAAGTGGCCGAATCGCAAACAACAAAGGCTTGCGCAGCATGCCACTACTTTACCTCATTGAATTTATTGTCCTAATCACAATGCCATTATGGTTACAAAACACTTGGTTAGGTACAGTTGACATTATGCTAGTTGGTATTTTAATGTATCTTGTTAATTCACCACTTCAACTACACATTATGGGTGTTGCTGAAAATGATTATCCACAATCACTTGTTTTGGCTTCTTCAATCAATTCAATTTTCTCAAACCTAGGTATCTCATTAGGCTCTGCAGCTGGTGGCCTGGTCGTTTCAAACTTTGGCTTGAATAATGTTGGTATCGGTGGTGCTGTCTTTACTGCATTCGCCCTAATTTCAACGGCGACGTTGAATAAAGTCAACGCAGCACGGGAACCATTGTATTAAAGAAATTTAGCAAATTATAGTTAATATTAAGAAAAGGGTTGGATGAACTGAACCCCGTAAGTTGGAGTAATTTCCAAAACTTACGGGGTTTTACTATGTTTTCAAAAGAAGTACAAATTGAAGCTGTCACAATGTATCTACAAGGTATTCCGCCTTATAAAATACGGA
>NZ_JAMXDB010000053.1 GCF_024718545.1 Weissella fangxianensis | reverse complement strand
ACCTCGTATCTGTTTTTTTTCGTCGATTACATTTTACGCCGGTATCTTATTGGTGTCTTTTTGTTTGTGAAAAAGGCGAAATAAAAAGCGTGAAATTTTTAGTTTCACGCTAGAAAGTATAGAGCCATTTTAGAAAGGGGACGTTTATATTACATGGCAGCGTTAACCCATAGTATAACTGGTGTGTTAATGATTCTGGGCTTAGTAGCCATCGGTTTTATCTTAATTAAAGGAAATGTTTTTGATGATTCTGATGGTAAAATAAGTCGATTTCTATCTGGCTTTATTTCAAAAGTTGCATTACCAGCATACTTAATCGTTCATATCCCACAAGATTTTACACCGAAAACCTTACTTGCAATGGGGACCAATATATTATTTCCCTTAGCTAGCATGATGTTATTGTTAGTTTTGTCATTTTTTATTGCTCGCATTATACATGTTGATCCAAAACATAAAGGCCTTTTTCAGTCGTTACTCTTTAATTCAAATACGATAACCGTTGGTTTACCTGTGAATATGGCGTTATTTGGTACGAACAGTCTACCTTATGTACTTATTTATTATATGGCTAATACAACTGTTTTTTGGACAATCGGCGTTTATATGATTTCCATTGATGGTAACCATAATAATAAACACTTTAATCTGAAGAAAACATTAGCTGGTGTGTTTAATCCACCAATGATTGCTCTGGTCATTTCATTGATATTAGTTTTTATAAATGTGAAACTACCCGCATTTTTAGTTACTGATTTAACAGAACTAGGCGATACCAACGTTCCTTTAGCCCTAATTTTTATTGGTTTTGCTATCGCCAAGACTTCTCGTAAAGAATTGTTACCAAATAAGGAGACTGTCACACTGTCGTTAAGCCGTTTTGTATTAGCACCACTAACAATGGCGTTAATAATGATACCTTTTGATTTGCCATCATTATTAAAACAGGTCTTTATCATTCAAGCAGCTATGCCAGCAATGACCAATGCAGCAGTTATGGCGCTCGAGTATAAAGCAGATTACAAATTTGCATCTATTAGTATCACGCAAACCACTTTATTGATGTTATTAGTTATCCCCATTTTGATGTTCATCATTAGTTAATCTCATGTTTTACATTATATAAATCTATCCTTGCATTACCCCCGTTATTCGTATTAGGGTAGGGGTGGTGGTTATCATATAACCATGTATTTAAAATAACTGGGAGGATTATTCATGACATTATTTGGTACGAAGGCTTGGGCTAAACAAACATTGAAAGCAGATGGTGTTAAAAAAATTTCAGTAGCTAAGCGTCCAAAGCGCCTTGCAAATACACCAACAATTGCTCTTTATCAAGAAATTATTCGTCGTGACTTGATTTAGAATTTAAAACTTAATATACGCAAACGTGTTGCAAAAGGTTTCAATCTTTTACAACACGTTTTTTGTTTATTTATTCGTTTTATTTTGTTCACGTTGCATATTATTTCATTTATTGGTAATATATATGTTAATATATGGAATTATTTTTGGGAGGATTTCTTAAATGGGTACAATAAATGTCGCAACTTATCATGACGCTTGGCTTAGTGATTTAACAGAATTATTAAAAATTCCTTCAGTCCGTGAAGATGCATTAGCTTCAACGCAGGCACCATATGGTCCTGGTCCCAAGGCCGCTCTTGACTTCATGATGTCAATCGCAGAACGTGACGGTTTCGAAAAAATAGGAACAGTAGGTAATCGAGCTGGTTATATCTATATTGGTCCGGAAAATGATCCCGAACCAATTGGTATCATTGTGCACGTTGATGTCGTGCCGGTTAACGATATTGACCAATGGCAGACAGAACCGTTTACACCAGTTGTTAAAGCAGATAACCATATTTATGCACGCGGTGCTGATGATATGAAATCTGCTGTCATGCTGACTTACTACGCAATTAAAGCCATTCAAGATGCGCACCTCCCATTGAAACATCAAATTCGCTTTATCATTGGTACAGACGAAGAAAGCGAATGGGCGGACATGCACCAATACTTTGCAGAAGAGGGGGAACTAAAATATGGGTTTTCACCCGACGGCGCAGCAGATTTATCATACGGTGAAAAAGGTATTAGTCAATTAGACTTGTATTTTGATGCAACTAATCCTGAAAATGCTACCATTCAACTAATTAATTTTAAAAGTGGTTCAGCAACCAATGTCTTACCCGGCTTTGCTGAAGCCACGTTCTCTGGCATTCCTACCAATAGCTTACAGGAAAACTTTGAGCAATATTGTCAAACAGAAAACATTACGGGTGAACTAAGACAAAAAGATAATCAAACCACTCTGACTGTGCAGGGAGTTGCAACTCATGCTGCACGACCAGAAACTGGTAAAAATGCGGCTACATATCTCGCTAACTTCATGACACAATACGATTTTGAGGGAAATGCGGCTAACTTCCTGCAATTCATTGGCCAAAAGCTACACAAAGATCCCTATGGGGAACAATCAGGATATGGTAAAGCAGAACCAAAACTTGGTAAAACAAGTCAAAATATTGGTATTACCGACTTCATTGTCAATAAAGCTGGTCATATCAATCTGAATTTCCGTCACTCATTGGCTTTTGATGAAGCAGACACGGTTTCAAAGATACTTTCAGATGAACCTTGGTTAACTAAAATTGTTCGTGATCCCGCCGGTGTGGTACCACATTATGTCGGTAAAGATAATCAATTGGTTAAATTATTAGCAGATGCCTATGAATCAGTTACTGGTAAAGTACCAAACCAAGGGGTCAACGGTGGAGCTTCGTTTGGTCGTTTAATGTCGAGTGGTGTCGGATTCGGGGTTATCCCAACTGATGAGCCTTCAACAGCTCACGGAGCAAATGAATCCTTCAATTTGGCAAACTATGAAAGCGGGATGAATCTTTTAGTAGCAGAAATTCTTGCTTTGTCAGATAATCTTTAAAGGAATTACTATCATATTGACCTTCAAAGCAATACATGTGATAATTAACATATAATTTAATATTTACTAGGGGAGCCTCTTTTAGGCTGAGACGTTAAACAACGGACCCTTTGAACCTGTTTAGTTAGTACTAACGAAGGAAAGTAATGGTCAATGCGATTTCAAAGCACAGAAAACCAATTTCCTGGTTTTCTGTGCTTTTTAAATTGCCATATATTTGGGAGGAATCATGATAGACGTACCACAAGTTATTACAATCGCTTCAACTGATGCCAGTGGTGGGGCTGGTATCAACGCTGATTTAAAGACATTCCATAATCAAGAGGTGTACGCGGCAACGATTGTTGTCGGCATCACTGCTCAAAATACCTATGGTGTACAAGATCAACACCCAATTCCAGCAAATTTTATTCTAGAAGAATTTAAAAGCATTGCAGATGATTTAGATATTAAAGCTGCCAAAACAGGCGCATTATTAGATGAAACACGTGTTCATGCGGTTGCACAAGGATGGCAAGCATACAACTTTGGTAAACTCATCATTGACCCTGTCATGGTCGCAAAGGGTGGTGCACATTTATTAAGTGACCCGGCCATTGAGGCCTTAAAGAATGAGCTTATCCCATTAGCGTTTTTAATCACACCAAATTTGCCTGAAGCTGAAGTACTTGTTGGTAACTCATTGGAAACAGATAGTGACATTATAAATGCGGCTACTAAAATACAAAAAATGGGGGCTGATAATGTCTTAATAAAGGGTGGCCATCGTGCTAGTACAGATAATGAATATGCTGATTATATTTTATATGAAGATGGTTCGTCGGAATGGTTGACAACACCTGGTATAAAAACTAATCGCACACATGGCACTGGTGATACATTGTCATCATTTATAACTGCCAATTTAGCTAAAGGATACACTCTGAAAAGTATCATGCCACAAGCCAAGAAATTCACCTATGAAGCTATCCGTCAAACGATTAATGTCGGTCATGGTCATGGGCCACTAAACCATTGGGTAAAAGTAAACATGGAGACGGAGGATAATCAATGAATTTTCACGAATTTTTATTACAAAAATCCGCACCAATCCTAGATGATATTTATCAATCATCGTTTGTGCAAGGCATTGGGTATAACCATCTGTCACAAGCACAACGTGATTATTATGTTGCGCAAGATAGTTATTATACTGATTACTTCAGTAAATTATTTGACTTAACAACAGAAAAACTAACACCATTACAACAAGCATCTAAGCCGTCAGCTACCGATGAACAAGATGCCCATGATGCGCTCTTAGCAAGTCAGGCAATGTTGAATATACCACCTGATCAACACAATTTGGCCTATCTAGATCATATGGAAAAGGCTATTACGGCAGGTGATGCAACCAACGCGATGCTCGCATTGCTACCATGTACTGAATCATATCATCTAATTGGTAAACACTTTCTTAAGGCAACACCAAATAATACTTATGAACCATGGTTATCATACTATACAAGCCCTGAATACCAGGCTTTCACACAATGGAGTTGGCAAGTAGTTGATCAACAAGTACCTGACTGGAAAAAGTTATCACAAAAGACGCAACAGGACTATTTGGCAACCTATCTAACTTCTTATCGCTATGAACTAACCTTTTGGGAGCATGCCGCGGAGCACTGAGTGTTATCTATAATGTTATAATAGTTGTAGACTATGTATTAAAGAGAGGGAATAAAAATGAATACATTAATTTCAGTTGCAATTGCACCCTTTGGTGTTGGTGATGAATTAAGCGCTTATGTAAATGATATTATTGGCGTAATTGAAGAGTCAGGCCTAACCTACAAAACAACGGCAATGGGGACGGAAATTGAAGGGGAGTGGTCAGACGTCATGAATACTGTCCAAAAAGCAATCCAGACATTAACCGATAAAGGCATTCGGGCTTATGTTTCGCTGAATGCCGATATTCGTCCTGGCCATACTAATACGATTGAAACGAAACTACAAAAACTTGATCATAAGCTAGAAAGATAACAACTTTTATAGACAAAAAACATCCTACCATTAATAAATTTTAAGACTAAATAGATTGAAGCATAAGACGTGTTTCAATCTATTTTTCTGTCAAAAAGAATCCAAGTAAAATAAGTTCCCAATTATTATAATATTTAATATAGACAAATCCCGTAAATAGGACTATATTAAATACCGCAAGCGTTTTCAAGATGCTTGTCGTTAATTTAGGTTTTTTAAGGAGATATTATTATGCAAACCGCATTATCATCAAAGGGTCAGCCAAAAGTTGTAAACCGCTGGCTGGTAATCTTTGGTACTGCTCTGGTGCAATTGGGTGTGGGAACCTTTTACGCATGGAGTATTTTTAACACACCAATTCTGAAAATGTTTCATCAATTGGTAGTAGACCCAGCTACAGGTAAAACTGCAGCTGTTCAACCTCATTTAGGTTCTGTTTCATTGATTTTCTCAATCGGAGCACTTTCTTTATCATTATCAACTATCTTTGTTGGTGCATTGGTAAAAAAATTCGGTGTACGAAAAGTGACTATGTCAGCAGGTATATTATTCGGAATTGCAATTTTCATTGCTTCTCGCGTTAGTTCTGCTGATCAATTGTGGTTATATTACTTATCAGCAGGTGTCATGCTAGGAGTTGCTGATGGTATCGCGTATATGGCAACTTTGTCAAACGCCATCAAATGGTTTCCCGAGAAAACAGGTCTAATCTCTGGTATTTCCGTTGCATTTTATGGTTTAGGTTCATTTGTTTTTAAATATATTGATTCAGCAGTTTTAGGTACTAATATCGTACACAATCTACCATATGCTTTAATGACCTGGGGATTCTTATCAATGCTTCTAATTGTAGGTGGCGCCTTGTTCATTCATGATGCGCCAGAAGCAAAAGAAGAAAATGTTGTTGATGACCCAACTCATCATGAGTTCACGACTCGTGAAATGCTACGTAAACCACAAGCCTACTTGCTATTTATTGCTTTACTAACCATCTCTTTGTCAGTTTACTTGACTGGAATCGCATCAAACTTGGGAACAAACCTTGCCGGATTAGACATTGCCCAAGCTGCTAATATTGTTGCCGTTGTTGCAATTGCTAACACGATTGGTCGTTTCTTAATTGGATCACTTTCAGACAAATTCGGTCGTAAGTCAATGTTCATTCTGTCATATGTCGTCACATTTATTGCGGTCGCAACTTTGGCCTTTAGTAGTCACTTAAGTGTGCCAGCATTTTACGCTGCAATGATTGCTGTGGGATTCTTCTTCGGTGGTACGATTACTGTCTATCCAACAATGGTTGGAGATTACTTCGGTTTGAATAACCATAGCCAAAACTACTCACTAATTTACCAAGGTTTTGGATTCGGAAGTTTAGCTGGTGCAGTTATCTTGTCATTAGCTGGCGGTAACTTATCGGTTGTCTTCAATATCTATTTGGTCATGTTGGTTGTTTCATTATTGATCTGGATATTTATTAAGAAACCCGTTTACAAAAAATAATTTATTTTATAAACAGAAAAATTCTAGCTACTAATTTTGTATAAATTAGTAGCTTTTTTTATACTATTTTCTGTATAATATCATTTGAGGCAATTTTATAAATCAAAAGCATAACCCCAAGTGAAAGGATTTTTATGAAAACACAATCAGGGCGTTTCTTACAGCTAACAACTTTTGATCTTAAAATCATCGGGATAGTCTTGATGGTTATCGATCACTTTCATCAAACCTTTGTACCTTTTGGTGCACCAACATGGTTGGATTGGTTTGGTCGTCCAGTAGCAACCATATTCTTTTTTACCGCTGTGGTCGGTTTTTCTCATACCCATAGTAAAAAGACTTATATGTTACGTTTGTACATTAGTATGGTCGTTATGGCGTTACTCATGAATCTGACACAACAACTTATCAATTTTGATCAGGTTCAATTAATCAATAATATATTCCGTGATTTATTTATTGGTACAATTTTTATGGCAGCTGTTGACCAATTTGAGAAGGTACCTGATGGCCATGCTATGAAGCATATAACGTTTGGAATTTTCTTATTTTTGCTACCATTCTTACTATCACTAGCCATGTTGCCGTTATTGACCACAGGCGGTTCAATCTCCTTGGGACAAAGGCTAGCAATGCAAGCCTTATTAGCTATTAACCCAGCTATTTTACTTGCTGAAAACGGTCTAATGGTCTTGCTCATCCCAGTCATGTATATATTCCGTAAGGTTCGTTGGGCACAGCTAGTAAGTATTTTGGTTGTTGCAGCCATCTATGGATTCCTAGGCACAACACAATGGATGATGCTTTTTGCTATCATTCCAATTGCCTTATACAATGGTGCAAAAGGGCGTGGTATGAAGTATTTCTTCTACATTTTCTATCCTGCACATATTATTTTCTTATATGCACTTGCAGCTTGGTTATACTAAAAATAGGGCACACAAAAAGAGCACACCACTCGAGAAGTGGTGTGCTCTTTTTATGCTCTAAGATTACTTTGCGTAACGATAAACTTTTGATTCAAATGGTCGTAATACTTGACCTTGATCATCTTTATAGTTACTGATCAAAACTTCTGCATTATCAGGTACTTGATAATCACGAGTTTGTTCATTTTCAGTAAAGTTATTAATAGCCAACAATTCTTCATTGTCACCAATACGCTTGTAAGTATAAACTTCTTCATCTTCAGGATCCAAAAGTTGGTAATGTCCTGTTGTAATGATAGGTAGCTCGTGACGTAGTTGAATTAACTTTTGATAGTAGTAGAATACTGAATCCTTATCTGTTAATGCTTCTTCGACGTTAATCGTATCAAAATTATCGTTCATCTTAAGCCATGGTGTTCCTTGCGTAAAGCCAGCATTTTTACTTGCATCCCATTGCATAGGAGTACGTGCATTATCACGACCCTTATAATGAACATAGCGCAATAATGTATCATCATCTATCAAATGATCTTTATTAACTAGGTACTCACGAGAATTTAAAATCTCAATGTCATTAAAGTCATCCCAACCTAGATTGTAAGCATTAGTCATTCCAATTTCTTCACCTTGATAGATATAAGGGGTTCCTTGCATAAAGTGTAGTAGGGTAGCTGCCATTTTAGCAGAAACGACACGGAACTCTGGTTTATCACTACCATAACGGCTGACAGCACGTGGTTGATCGTGGTTATTCCAGTATAGTGAATTCCATGCTTTACCATCAAGTTCATATTGCCACTTACTTAGGTTTTCTTTTAACTTAGGTAGAGAAACACGTTGATCATACCACTTACCTAAGGCAGCATCGGGGTTATCATCTAATTCAACATGTTCAAATTGGAACACCATATTTAATTCTTTACCGTTAAATGCGGAATTTGTCAGTATAAATAAAGGGGGGAGTAAATAAACAAAGGGGAGTAAAGTGTAATTTATTTCTCGAAAAATTGGTTTATTCTAGTTTACATAATATATATTATCGAAAGTTGTATAATAAAGGGCACTGTCAAGTATTTGACGCAACATTGTTTTTATTACTGTTTTTTGTATGTACTGTAAACGTTATCACACCAGTTTTACCGGCATTTTTTTACATTTTTATAACAAAATTCATTTTAGCAAAAATTTTTGTC
>NZ_JAMXDB010000052.1 GCF_024718545.1 Weissella fangxianensis | reverse complement strand
CCTCGTATCTGTTTTTTTTCGTCGATTACATTTTACGCCGGTATCTTATTGGTGTCTTTTTGTTTGTGAAAAAGGCGAAATAAAAAGCGTGAAATTTTTAGTTTCACGCTAGAAAGTATAGAGCCAAAAAAGTATGTCACTTTTTCATTTTTATCCAATAAAACTGTTGGAAGCGGTTACAAATTATGGTAAAGTGGATTTTGTACCTTTGGTGGTGTCGAAAACAGGATAGAAAATATCAATTACTAAACACATACGAGATACATAAAATAGGTGATAACCCTTTAAAGTATTTGTGAATTTTAAAGGATGCCATAAATAGAAAGCTTTTCTTTGTCTTGACCATTAATTGTGAAAAATAGTAAAATGGTAGGTTGTTGAATTTCACAAATTTTTCGTTTTAAAAACTAAGAAAAGTGGTATATTAGAATTATATATTGTACAACTTTAGGAGGTAGGTTAGTTTTATGTCTACGGTGGAGGATTTAAAGGCCATTGTCGGTAGCCACAACATTGTGACTAGCGCGGCCAAATCATTGCGTTATCGTCAAGGATATCGTTCAGGATATGGAGAGGCATTAGCAGTTGTTATGCCAGGAACTCTTGTTGAAATGTGGAAGGTTTTGCAAGTTTTGCATAGAGATAATATTATCATTCTTATGCAAGCTTCAAATACTAGTTTAACTGAGGGTTCAACACCCACAGAAGGTTATGATCGTGATGTTGTTATCGTTAAGGGTAGCCGCATTAAAGACTTACAATTGATCAACCAAGGAAAGCAAGTTATTGCCTTCCCAGGAGCAACTTTGTTCAACTTGGAAAAGACATTGAAGCCATTAAATCGTGAGCCACATTCAGTTATCGGTTCATCAACATTAGGTGCATCAGTTATTGGTGGAATCAACAACAATTCAGGTGGTGCGTTGATTCAACGTGGACCAGCTTATACTGAGTTGGCTTTGTATGCACGAATTGATGAAAATGATGAATTGCACTTGGTAAATCACTTGGGTATTGATCTTGGTGACACACCAGAAGAAATTTTGGATAACCTTGCAAACCGTCGTTTTGATTTGAACAATGTGCCAAATTCTGATGATCGTGTTGGACACAATCGTGATTATGAGAAGCGTGTTCGTGATGTGGATTCAGACATGCCAACGCGTTATAACGCAGATCCTAAGGGATTGTACGAAGCATCAGGTGCTGCTGGTAAGGTGGCAACATTTGCTGTTCGTTTGGATACTTATCCATCAGCAGGTCAATCACAAGTGTTCTACATTGGAACTAATTCACCAGCTGTTCTAGAGAAGATGCGTCGTCACATTTTGGCTGAATTTAAGAACTTGCCAGTATCAGGTGAGTACATGCATAAAACTGCCTATGAATTGGCTAAATTGTATGGTAAGGATTCATTAATGGTTATCGACAAGCTAGGAACAGGCATGTTACCTACAATGTTCGGTATGAAGGCATCTGCTGAACGTATGCTTGGTCATTTACCATTCTTTAAGCCATATTTCCCAGACCGTTTCTTGCAAAAGGCTGGACATTTGTTCCCTAACCAATTGCCAAAGCGTATTGAGGATTATGCGAACCGTTTCGATCACTACGTGCAATTGAAGATGTCAGGAGCAGGTATTGATGAAGCTCGTGCATACTTGACTGAATTCTTCAAGGAAGAAGAAGGTGATTTCTTTGAGGCAAATGCTGATGAGACAAACAAGGCTTCATTGCACCGTTATGTAACGGCATCAGTTCCTATTCGTTACCAAGAATTAAAGCAAGACTCAATTGATATTTTGCCAATTGATGTTGCGCTACGTCGTAACGATGATGATTGGTTCGAGCACTTACCAAAGGAAATTGATGACAAGATTGAATACAAGTTGTACTACGGTCACTTCCTTGATCACGTTATGCACCAAGACTACATTTTGAAGCCAGGTGTTGATGGTCATGAGTTAAAGAAGGAAATGTTGAAGTTGTTTGATAAGCGTGGTGCAATCTATCCAGCTGAGCACAACGTTGGTCACTTGTATGAAGCAGCTCCTGCATTGCTTGAGCACTACAAGAAGAATGACCCAACCAATAGTTTCAATCCTGGACTAGGAAAGTCTTCTAAGAGAAAGTGGTGGGAAATTTACTAATAGTTGACGCTATTAGTTCAGACACTACTGAAATAAAAAATGAAGCAATAGTTATTATCTCTGTTGAGATGGTAGCTATTGCTTTTTTTATTATAACGTTTTATTGATTAATATGAGTTTTTATTCATTTTATTTAATCATATTTTCCTTTTTATGCTTGACAACTCATAAAACTTTACCTAAACTTAAGGCAATCAATAAACAGAAAGGACGAAGAAGAATGCAAAAGTCAATTAATAACAATTTGAACATGGCTTGGCAAAGCCGACACACAAGGTCGTGATTCCGATAGTGGATACGATCTGGCAAACAGTTTGTATCCGTGTCGACTTCTTTTTCGTTTGTCAAAGTCTGCATGGTCCAACATAGCAGGCTTTGGCGTAACCATTTTTAGGGTAAACCAGAGTATGCTGGTTTGCCCTTATTTTTTTGTCAAATTTACCTAATAATTTATGAATTGGAGTGAATGAAATGAAACGAATGATTACGTTTATCGGGGCAATCTTAGTTTTCTTAGGGTTTTCCTTAGCAACTCAACCAGCACAAAATGCAAATAATAAGTTAACCCAGCACAAAGTAATCAAAGTTGGTATTTTACAATTAGTCAGTCATCCAGCTTTGAATCAGATCCACCAGGGAATTATTAGTGGTTTGAAAGATGAAGGCTTTAAAGAGGGTAAAAATATCAAAGTTGAATTTCAAAATGCCCAGGGTGATCAAAGTAACCTGAAGACGATGGCACAACAATTAGCAAATCGTGATGATATTTTATTTAGTATCGCAACGCCAGCTGCTCAGTCACTGGTCAACGCAGCTAATAAGTCAACACCTGTTATGATGGCGGGAATTAGTAATCCAGTCGGCGGGGGTCTAGTTCAGTCAGAAAAGCATCCTGGTGCGAACGTGACGGGTTCTTCAGGGGATTCTCCTTTAGATAAACAGTTGAAATTAATACGAGATGTCATGCCACAAGCAAAAAAGATTGGGGTGGTCTATACGTCTTCTGATTCTGGTGGTCAAAGTAATGCTAAGAAGTTTGAAAAACTTGTTAAAAAAGCCGGCTTACAACCAAAAATGTATACGATTGCGAATACTAACGATATGCAACAAATTAGCCAACAGATGGCTAGCGATGTCGATGTCATTTATGCACCGCAGGATAATGGTGTCGCTTCATCGATGAAGACATTAGTCAATAATGCCAATCAAGCCGGTAAAGCTGTTTTTCCTGCAGCTGATACCATGGTTGCTGACGGTGGTACTGCTTCTTACGCTATCGACCAACATGACTTAGGTCGTTCAGCAGGGCATATGGCCGCTAAAGTGATACATGGTAAAAAGCCTGCGAACTATCCAGTCGAATATGTTGTTAAAGGTAAATACGTGATCAATCAAAAACAAGTTGATAAATTAAACGTTCAAATACCAGAAAAAATCATGCAACAAGCACACAGAAATGGGAGGGTAATCAAATGAGTTTAATCACATCAAGTATCGGACAAGGGTTACTTTGGGCCATTTTAGGGGTCGCCTTATTTTTGACCTTCAGAATCTTAGACTTTCCTGATATGACGGTTGAAGGAACTTTTCCTCTTGGCGCTGCTGTCACTGTTACTGCCATTACCAACGGCGCTTCGCCTATGTTAGCGACACTGTACGGCTTTCTAGCCGGAGCTGCTGGTGGTCTAATTACGGGTTTGCTATATACCAAAGGTAAGATTCCCATCTTATTGGCTGGAATTTTAGTTATGACCGGTTCTTTATCAGTTAATTTGCGTATTATGGGCGGTTCTAATGTTTCTTTGATTGGGAAAACGACTTTCTTCTCAGCTAATTTTTTCCAAACTTTGCCTAAGTATTTTGACAGTATTATTATTGGGGGCATTACCATCATTACCATTACTATTTTAGTAATACTGTTTTTGGAAACGAATCTCGGCCAGGCTTTCATTGTAACTGGTGATAATAAGAAGATGGCTCGTTCACAGGGAATCAATACTGACAACATGACCATCTTAGGTTTGACATTATCTAATGGTTTAGTTGGGTTATGTGGTGCTTTGATTTCACAAAGTAATGGCTATGCTGATGCCAACATGGGAATTGGCATCATCGTGGTCGCGTTAGCTTCGATTATTATCGGTGAAGTGGTATTCGGTGAATTGACCTTAAATCAACGTTTAGTTGCCGTTGCCCTTGGTAGTATTATCTACCGTTTTGTACTGTTGTTGGTCTTGCAACTTGGTTTTTCAACCAACGATTTAAACTTGATTTCTGCAATCATCTTGGCATTTAGTATGATGTTACCTAATTTGCGCAATGCGTTGCATTTAAATGATATTTTACGAAAGGGGCTCAGTATAAATGACAAATAGTAATCAAGCAGTTCTAGAATTAAAGGGTGTTTCCACCATTGTAAACCGTCATACACCTAATCAAACGAAAATATTAAAGGGACTCAATTTAACTGTCTATCCTGGTGATTTTATTACCATCATCGGATCAAATGGAGCTGGTAAATCTACCTTATTCAACACAATTTCTGGTGATATTTTACCAGTTGCAGGCCAAGTCTTGCATAATGAGCAAGATATCAGTCGGACATCAGTTGAAAAACGAACAAAGTTTTTAAGCCGCGTTTTTCAAGACCCAAAGATGGGGACTGCTCCGAGAATGTCAGTTGCTGAAAATCTACTATTAGCTGCAAAACGTGGCGAAAAAAGGAATTTACAGTTCCGTAATTTGCGTGGCAATAAGGAGCGCTTTAAAAAACTAGCGGCGGGCATGGGAAATGGTTTAGCGCAACGTTTGGATACACCAACTGAGAATTTGTCTGGTGGACAACGCCAAACTTTAAGTTTTTTAATGGCAACCTTAAATCGTCCAGACATTTTATTGCTGGATGAACATACGGCAGCACTTGATCCAAAAACGAGTGCCGCCTTGATGAAACAAACAAGTCAAACAGTCGCTGAACAAAAGTTAACTTGTTTAATGATCACTCATCAGATGGAAGATGCTTTAAAATACGGTAATCGTTTAGTCGTGTTACATGATGGACAGATTACTTTAGATGTTAGAGACGCTGATAAAGATCAACTAACGATTCAACAGATTATGAATCTTTTTGTAGATTAGTAAAATTTGCACCCAAAAACGGATTATCCTAATCAAGAAAAATTAATGAGGCAGACTGGTTTCAACTGATCCGCCTTTTTGTTTTGCATTTTTTAAATAAGTTATAGGTAATTTGAAAGCGCTATGCAATCAGCGTGATGTATTTTATTATTAATATAAACTAAATGATGGGGTTGGGAAATTGAGGAGTATTTATGAAACTAAAAAACATCATACAAGGGTTAGTTATTGTTGTTTTGTTAATTGCGGCAGTATATAGTTTGCTTCCTGATAAGCAAAAACATAATCAGCGATTGTCAATTGATGATGGCGGTATTATTTATCAGGGTAGTATGTTTAAACATAAATTTAACGGGCAGGGAAAAGTTAAATTTAAAAATGATGATACCTACGTGGGCCATTTTACTAATGGGCAATTTAACGGGCAGGGTAGATTTATTTCTCATAATCACTGGGAATTTAAGGGACAGTTTAAAAAGAATTTGCCTAATGGGCAAGGCGTTTTAAAAATGAATAAACATAATTATCAAGCAACCTTCAAAAAGGGGGAATTGATCCATGCGCATTAAGTGGTTTAGTTTTGTCCGCATTGCCGGCTTGTTAGCGGTATTGTCTTATCATTTCTTTTCGAACGCTTATTCAGGGGGTTTCATTGGTGTCGATATATTCTTTACCTTTTCAGGATTTTTGATTACAGCTTTGATGATTGATGAGTTTGCCAAGTCGCGTCAGTTTAAATTGATGAAGTTTTATCAACGTCGATTTAACCGTATCGTACCACCACTAATATTGGCAATTTTGGTGGTGATACCATTTACATATTTTGTGAGTCCGGATTATATTACTGGTTTAGGTAAGCAGGTGGCAGCAGCTATCGGCTTTACGACAAACTATTTTGAAATTGCAACTGGGGGTAGTTACGAAAGCAAATTTATTCCTCATCTGTTTGTGCATACTTGGTCTTTAGCGGTTGAAATGCATTTTTATATTTTATGGGGTCTAGTTGTTGCATTGATTGCCAAGAGGATTCGTCATTCGCAATTGAGCCAAAGTGAAGCGTTGAAAACTTTTCGGGTTAGATTATCAACGTTTTCTTTGTTCGTGGTAATTATTAGTGTTAGCGTAATGGGGTTGCGAAGCTTCAATCTAACGGATTACTCAGCCATCTATTTTTCCAGCTTGACGCATTGTTTTCCCTTTTTTGTTGGTGCACTTACGGCGACATTAACTGGTATTCAATCAGTACCACGACGGTTTATGAAACAGTTGAAACATGCAAAGCCATTGACAACAGTCATTGAAATATCTGGAGCATTTATTATTTTGGGTGTACTAGGATACGTGATGACATTTGATAGCCACTTCACTTATTTAGGCGGTCTATTATTGGCGAGTGTTGTCTCGGCTTTTGCAATTGTTAAAGCACGTACACTACACCAAGTAACGCCAAATATCGACGAACCTAAATGGGCAACTTTTATTGCCGATATCAGTTATAGTATGTATCTGTACCATTGGCCATTATTTGTTATTTTTTCACAAATGACGAGTGTATTTTGGGCAGTTGTCTTGACTGTTGCTATCGGCGTGCCTTGCTCAGCAATTTCGTATTATATCATTGAGCCAATTTTGGCTGGTAAACATCCCCATGCAATCAAAAAAGTGAACACACTGCCTAAAGTGAAATCATTGATGTTATTAGTCACCATTGTTTTATTAGGTGTTACCGGGTATACCATCTATCAAGCGCCAAACTTAACGAGTTTGGAACAACATTTATGGACTGGTAGCATTTATCAAGCGCGTGACAACTTAAACACAACGAAAGATGTTGTTGCAGCGTCTATTAAGCAACAAAAATTGTCTAAAGAAAATAAAAAAGCGACAACAATTCCAAAAGGGGTCTCTGTTATCGGTGATAGCGTCACATTAGGGACACGTGACTATTTACAAAAAAATGTCGCGGATAGCACGGTTGATGCTGCTGGTGAACGCACGATGGATTTGGCCTATCAAGTGATGATACGGGCGCAATCTAACAAAGTTTTGCGTCAAAATGTTGTTATCTGTATTGGTACGAATGCCTTGGCGGGAAGTCAGGAACAATTAGACAAATTGGTCCATGACTTAGCGCCTGGACACCGGTTAATCATCGTAACACCCTATGATCGTCGTGCAGATGATACTTGGAATTCTTCAAAACTAGCAGACTTTGAACGTTCATTACCTAAAAAGTATGACTATGTGACGATTGCAGATTGGCAAAAGAAGGCACAAGAACATCCAGAAGTCTTTGAAGGTACTGATGGGGTCCATTTTGCGGGTAGACATGCCGGGGATGTTATCTATGCGGAGACCATTAATCAGGGATTGCAAGACGCTGCCAAGAGACCATTAAAGAAATAAATCATAGTTGGAAAGGGTTACGAAAAATGAAACAGAGAATTGCGTTATTGTCAGATGTCCATGGTAATTTGACCGCCTTAAAAGCAGTGATTGCAGATTTATCGCAGCAAGCGATTGATGACTGCTGGTTTTTGGGTGATCTTGTCATGCCTGGACCAGCGACTAATGAAGTGTTTGAGCTATTAGAAAATATTAATACGTCTGTTTATATTAGAGGTAACTGGGATGATTGCTTTTTAGATGTCCAGCAGAAGAAAGTGGGGATTCATTTTGATGATCCATCGGACGTTTATATTGGTTTACTTGGCCAATATGTGGCTGAACATTTGAAAGTTAACTATCAAAATAAATTAAAATCATTACCAATTCATACAACCAAACAGGTTAATGGTTTAACAATCAACCTGTCGCATAACCTAAATACACTTAATTCGGGGCCGGCATTGTTGGCGGAGGAAGCAACGTCTCATTTTGATGAGCTGTTTTCAACCCCGACAACTGATATTGCGATATATGGCCATGTCCATCATCAAATGTTACGTTATAGTAGCCAAGACCAACTGGTGATTAACCCAGGTTCTGTGGGCCAGCCATTTTTTAAGCATGGTCGTTTGAATGATGACCGACGTGCACAATATGCCATTCTAGAAATTGATGATACTGGTCTAGCTGAAGTAAACTTTCGCAAAGTCGCTTATGATTTAACCCAGGAATTAAAACTTGCTAAAGAATTAGCTTTGCCATATTTGAATTTATATCAAGAAATATTATTTGATGGTGTAGCCCATACCCATGATGATGAGTTATTAGATAAAGTCAATCAGCAATATGGGTATGTTGAACGATTGAAGCAGCTAACTAATCAATAATAAAAAAGCAAGCACTGAACTGAACCCCAAAAATTGGAGAGAAGTTTAAGCAACTAACTGGTCGGAAAGATTTCGGTATTGAACCGGAGTTTTTCCGGCCAGTTTTGTTTTAATCCGTTTATTATTGTAGTAATAGATATA
>NZ_JAMXDB010000051.1 GCF_024718545.1 Weissella fangxianensis | reverse complement strand
ACCTCGTATCTGTTTTTTTTCGTCGATTACATTTTACGCCGGTATCTTATTGGTGTCTTTTTGTTTGTGAAAAAGGCGAAATAAAAAGCGTGAAATTTTTAGTTTCACGCTAGAAAGTATAGAGCCTTTTTCTTTGGGACACTTTTACATAGGCTTTTAAAAATTCGTTACGATATCGGTAGTTAATCAAAGAAATAAATTATTGAAAGGTGGCATTTTTATGCAAGGTTACAATTATCGTGAATTTTCACCAGGTAACAATATCTGGCAAAAACAACCTCGATTGCTATTTTTAAATTTTGAACGACTCGCCGTACTGGGGGGCTTCTTCCTCTTTACGTACATCATGCTCTCCAAAGCATTTTCTTATCAATTTACTTTTTCCAAAGGCTTTTTTCTGGTGGTTATGGTCGTGACGGCAATTTATGCGATTCTACCAGCACCCAGTAACCCCAATAGTTTAGTGATTGATGAAGTGTTTGTGCGTGGTCCTAAAACCGTTAGTTCACAAAGTCTTCATGGGTCGATGAAATGTATGCCACTGGAGAAGGAGGATTAAATGGGATTCAAAAAAGCCAAAAAGCAAAAATTTTCTCTCAAGCAACTTGCTGAATTACGCCGGCCGCAAGTCGGTGTTTTAGATTTATTGCCGTTTAAACGCTTCGAAGGTGACGATAACTTGTTAGTGTTAGCAGGTGAAAACAAACAAGATGCTGGCTATATGGATATGTTAACGATTTACGGGAAGGATTTAGATTTCGTTTATGGAGTCGGTTCTGAAGGGGCTTCTAATATTATTCGAGATTATCATTTACTACTCAATACGTTTACCAGTGATTTTGATATTATCATCACACGAATGGCAGCCGAAACAACGATTCAACAACGGGCTTGGTTAGCTAATCGGCAAGCGATTGATCAAGAAATGGCCCAGACTACCGATCAACGTCGTTACCGTCAACTACAACTGCGTTATCAATTAGTAACTCGCCAAATAGAAAGTTTACGACATGTAGCAGAAAACGTGAAGCACCAAAGTTATACGGCGTTTATTTACGGGGAGTCCGCAGCAGAAACCCGGACCGCCAGAGAAATCTTTATGAGTTCCGGCGGACGGGCGATCACAGCTCAACCAATGTCATTAGATAAAAAAAAGACGATGTTGCAAATCTTACAAGATCCAACACAGCAACTAAATCAATAGCAAAAAAGGAGGTTCCTTATGAAACGCAGTGTTGCGGCTAAATTACGCAATCAAGGGTATGACTTAGATTTAATCTGGCAGGTTCAAAATCCGAGTCCAACTATTTACCATTCAGATTATATTCATTTTGGTAATGGGGTCGGCACCATCGTGACGATTTATGACTATCCCAAAGAAACCCAACAACAAATGTGGTTCCGTAATTTGTTGGATACGGATAATACAATTACGATTCTTAAAGTGGGAACTGAAAGTCGTGCCAAAGTCGAAAAAGCCTTGCAAGATGCGGCTAATGCTAATAACGCCATCTTAGGGGACAAATGGCAAAATGACCAGCGCAAGTTGTTAGCCAGCAATGAATACCAACAAAATATGGCCGATTTAAACGATGCGTTGAATGGCCAAGAAATTTATAAGCGTCTGTATGTCCGCGTGTTATTTACGGAACGTACGATTGAAAAATTACGTATGAAACTAGATGACCTTCGCCAACGGTTGAGTAACTATAAATCAATGGTTTATGCCGGTGAAATGGCTAACCACATGCGTCAATTCTTTGTACCTGCAATGAAAGTACAAGATTTAGCGTTGAAAGATAAGGGTTTTCCGATAAAATCTTACTCATTGGCAGGTACCTATGCCTTTAATCAAACGTTTTTGGCAGACGCGCGTGGTGCAAACTTGGCCACGACGTTTCAAGGTGGCGAAGTGACGTTTGATCCGAGTCACTCTGATGGTAAACACCGCACAACGGCTTATAACTTAATCATTGGTGACGCCGGTTCAGGAAAATCAACCTGGATGCATCAACAATTAGATCCACTCTTTGCCCGTGGTGATACGATTTGGTTATTTGATCGGACCCGTCGCTATTTCCCACATATTCAACAATTAGGGGGACTGATTTTAACGATGGATGGTTCCCAAAATCGGGTTAATATTCTGCATGTCTTCGGGACGGTCCTAGATGAAACTGGTCAAATTGATGTGATTAATTCTTTCTTACAACACTTAGAAAAAGTCAAAACGTATTATGCCACGTTAAATCCTGAAGCAGGTGTTGGTGAATTAAATCTATTCATGGATGAATTACGTCGCTTTTATATCGAAGATCAAGAAATGTGGTCATATTCACCAGAAGATCACCCAGAAGAATTACGGATTATTGGTTTGGATGCCAATGCTTATCCGACGTTAGAAACATTTATCAGTTATCTGCAAGCGCGTCTGTTGAATGCTCGTGATTTTACGGGGAATAATCGGGAACGACTAGATAACATTGTGATGGTCCTTAATAATCTCTTAAACCAGTATGGTTCAAAGGTTAATGGGCATACAAACGTTCCTGATTTATCAAATGAACAACTTATCATGTTCGATACTGCTGGGATGTCCGAATGGGACCCAAAGGTTTACGCAGCCCAGTATTTTAGTATCATGTCCTTGATGAATTCCTATGTCGTGATGAATGGGTATGAACAACTTGCACGTGAACAACGTGGTGAGTTCACCAAAGAAACCGTCGCAGATGGTACAGCAGCTCCTAAATATTTTTGGTGGATTCAGGATGAGGCAGACGATGTCATCAATTATATGAACCCGTTAGGCATTTCCTTTGCTGACAAAATGATGCAACAGCAACGTAAGAATTATTTTGGCTTGTTTATGATTTTCCCTGGTTTAAAAAACGTGTTACCCACGGGACAACAACAAGATTCAGAAGAAGCCCGTGCCATGACCGATTTTTTCAATCGTTTTCAAAATCATCACATTGGGCGGTTACCAGAAGATGATAAAAACCGTTATGCCAACGTGACGAGTCGTTCAGATGCCACGCCGGATCAGTTAAATACGTTACCGATGCTGCAAGTGGGACAATTTCTATTAATCTTACGTGGCTTCCAGTCCATCTTTATAACGGCTTACCGACCAACTGACGAGGAACTACGGATGTATGGTGGGGGTATCTAATATGAGTAAACACGAAAAGAAACCAGCAGTAAGTCGTTTGCATCGGTACAAGCCCAGTACGATTCGTGCAGATGCAGAACGTGATTACCAGCACTATAAGGAGACTGGTGAGTGGCCTAAAAAAGATCCAACTGTGGTGAAACGCACACTGCGCTTATTATTAATCACCGTCGTAATTTTCTTAGTGTTGGGTATTATTTTGTTGCTGCAAGCGATTGGGGGTTAGCCGATGAAAAAAGCCATCACAATTTGGTTTTGGGTTAAAGTTTTAATTCCGGTACTACTTGTTTTACTGGGTTTGTTTTTCTTTTTTCTGGTGGTCATCAGCTTATTAGCCGGTGGCGGCGGTGATGATAGTAGCGTCTGTTACCCCAGCAATAACGATACACCATCCGGTGCAGGTATTGGTGGTGATTGGAAAGACAGTAAATCAAATACTCACAAAGCGATGCAGACCGCAGCAGATAAATTTAAAAATGAGTTACATATGAGTGGTGATAACATTGCGGCTGCGTTAGCAGTTGGCTTGCGTGAAAGTCAATTTAATCCCAAAGCCGTTAATCCTGGCGGTCAAGTGAAAGGAATTTGGCAATGGGGTGCCGGTAATGTGAATGGTAACCGATATAAAGATACGCAGGACAATGTGGATAGTCAAATCAACTTAGCCATTAAAGAATTAAAGACGACACATGCAGCGACGTTATCAGATATGCACAATGCTGACTTAACCCACTCACTGGAAGCCTGGGACGTGCATTTTGAAGGTGTTACTGCTTCCGATCCGCAACGAAAAGCCACGGAAACTTTAGCCACCGCACAAAAAGTCAAAAAAGTCTTTAAGTTAGATTTTTCCGGCAATTTAACAGATTTAACGGGTGGTGATTCAAACACGGCTCAAGGTGGGGCAACCTTAAATCCAAATAATTGCCCGCCTTCAACGGGGACGAGTTCTGGTTTACCAATTAAAGGACAGTACAATATCACCGGTGGGTATCCCAATTATCAAGGTGCCGGCGGTAGCCCACATTATGGAGTGGATTTCCAAACGGTCGGCGCGAAAGAAACGGGTGATGCCAGCAATGTTTATGCTGTAGCCGACGGTAAGGTGTGTGCCAAAACCTCGGATTCAACCGGTGGTAATTATGTCGTGATTAAAAATAATGATGGTAGTTATACCTATTACGGGCATGCCCCTTCACAAAGCTCTATCGTCGTTAATAAAGGGGATACCATCCATAAAGGGCAACATATTTCACACCAGGGACAAACAGGTCTAGCAACGGGTGTGCACGTGCATTTTGGCGTCAACAAAAAGAAGCCGGCCTTTGCACCACAATCCGATGGGTTAGTCAGTGGCGGTGATTATCTATCAAGGGTACCCCGCAAAGCTGTTCCAGCTAAAGGCCAAACCGTACCTGCAGGTCCATTCTCAACGGATCAAACCAAAGACAAAAAGTAGGTGAATGATGAAAGTCAAACAATATGCAAAAACGATTGTCGTCTTATTAGCCAGTCTAGCGATTGCAGCTGGTGGATATTGGACCTGGCAGAACTACACTTACCATGACACCAAGCAACCGCAACAAATTTTACAGCAACAACAAACAACGCAAGATGACGTTGTGTTGATTTTTCACAAAACCGGTTGTCCCGACTGTCAGCAAGTAGTCCGCCAAGTCAATCAAACGATTAAACAAGGCCAAGCCGATCATTACGTGATTGTCGACACGAAAGATTCAAAATTATACCAAAAATACAATGTTATTGAGGTGCCAACTGTGATTCATTTAAGAGGTGGTCAAGAAGTTGCACGATACTCGGGGGACAATAATCCCCAACGATTGACAAAAGTCATTAAAGCAATAAAGGAGTAAAGGTTGATGGATAAACCAAAGCTATATCGGAGCCTAGTCAAATTGGTTTTAGGATTAAGCGTTCTCTTTGCCGGGTTAGCGATTATCTACTGGCAGCAACAAACCAAACAACAACAGATTACGCATAATCAAATACAACAAGTGCAAAAGAAGCAACGAGCGACGCAAAAACAACAGCAAAAGCAAGAAAAATTGGTTAATGATGCAATTTATCAAAAACGTACGGTAGCTTTTTTAGACCGTGCCTTAGCCAGTGCAACCAAGAAAGGTGACATTACTGCCAAAGATGAGACCTACGGTAATGCTGATGCTTATACAGCGATTCAAGCATTGGCTGGTATGAATAGTGGCATGAAACTATCCCAGTACGATTTGCAGTTTAACAAAATGGCCGATGGGGAAATTGTCGGTGATGGTCAGATTGAAATTGAAGCCTTTGGTGTCTCGGATGATAAAAAAGCGAAAACCAGGCATACGAAAGCAAAATTTACGGTGTTAGTCACATTAAGTAAATACCAGCATCAATTACGCGTCGAAGATATTCAATTAGGGGAGGTGAAAGCAAGTGAGAACGCCAACGACACAACCTACTAAGCGCTTTTATTTTATTTGGGGTGGCTTGAGCGTGGTGGTAATTGTTATCGGTTTTGTTTTTATTTTCATGGGTGCTAATCAAAAAGCAACACAAACCCAACAGCAAGACCACTTACAGCAACAACAAACGCAACAAAAGGTATCCAAATTTGAACGGGAACGCCCCCCTATATAGTCAAACAGAAAAACGATTGGATACCTTTATGAGTGCTTACTTTAATTACGACGATCAAAAAGGCTATAATCACCGTCGTAAAGCGGCCAAAAAAGTGGTCAGTCAGGCTGTGTATGACAATCGAAAATTATTCAAAGAAGATAAGTATAGTAAAACCCGCCAGTTAGGCTTACAGTCAACCTTTGTAAAAAATCAAATTATCCCGACGAAGATTACTGATCAACAATTAGAAGCCACGGTTTATACAACTCAAAGATTGAATTTTGAAGATGAAGATGGCAAAGACACGGTGAAAGTCTTTCAGATAACGTATGATGGAGAGACTGATAAATTAGTGAAAATTGAGCAACGAGGAATTTACAATATCGCTGTTGATAGCACGGAAACAGTTGATTAGTAAATGTAAATAAGAAAGGTGGCAGATATGAACTGGATACCACAACTTATGGCTGCTGGTCAGGGGGATTTAAGTAGTTCGGCTGCAAAAGAATTAGGACACGCTTTATGGCAAAATTCTGCACAGGGTCATTATATTGTTGATTATGTTAAATATTTTAGTAACCTAATTGAGTTAAGTGAATTTTTACGGGTGACACAAGTTCATTTACGTACAGCAATGGTCAAAGCTGATCAACATGGTAGTCGTCAATTTAGAATGAATGATCATGTTATTCGGTTTAATAATAACGAGGGTTATCAGTCTTTTTTAAAACCTAAAAACTTCTAAAAAACTTAACTGACTTAGGTAATTAGATTTTAAGGAGCAACTGTTCATTTGGTATTTTGCACTGTCAAGTTGAACGGTTGTTCTTTTTAGTTTAAAAATTTCTTTGGGACACTTTTACATAGGCTTTTAAAAATTCGTTACGATAGGGTTGCACTAGAGATAGTGATAATAATTATTTTGGAGGTCACATTATGACAACAGTAACAAAACCTTGGTCACGAGGATTATCCGCAACCGCTCTTAGTGCTGGGACAGCTTTATTGGTCAGCAGTCAAGCTACTTTAATTCATGCTGCCGCACTAGAAGAAACTGCTAAGAATACCGGAAGTAAGGTAATTACTTTCTTAATTTTACTAACAGTTGTTTTAGGGGCGATTGGGGCTGCTTTAGGAATTGCTATGATGGCATCAGGTAATCAAATGCTACATGCTTCTGGTACCAAAAAAGTGATGATTGGTTTAGCCAGCATCGTTGGAATTCTATGCTTAGGTTTGGGGGTTACCTGGATTGTTCAAACCGTTACCAGTGCTGGTGGTGGCTTTACTTGGCAATGGCCATTTTAAAGGAACAAATTAACTCGAAAGGAGGTCAGATATGCCCTGGTTGAAAACAAGAAAACGACCATCGATTGATTTAGGTGCTTATCGGGCACAGATTGTTAAATCTAACTTGGATCGTGAAAATCCATTAATCAAAAATATCATTGCAGAAACCGGTCAAATTGCACAAACGTGGCCGAATTTAAAATTAGATGAATTAAAAGCACTGACAGAAAAATTACAACAAATCGTGGCAACGGCAACAGGTGAAGTTGTCCCGTTAGGTGACGTTAGTTTTTTTACAGTTGATCCGCAAAATCCCAAAAAGGTGGTTGAAACGGGTATCACGTGGGAAAAAGCCACTGTTAAGCCGGATATGGAAAATTTTGTTGTAGAAACGGTTAATCAAGTTTTGAATGATGAACAAGTTCGTTTAGATGATGATTTGACTTATACTGACTTAGCGGAATCCTTAACCAGTTTTCTGGCAGCCAGTCGTGATTTAGGTGGCTTTGCTTATCAAGAGTTACCAGAATTACCAAGTGAAGAAAAATATGTAGAAGCTGTAGAAAATAATCAAATTATTCATTTATTACCTAAACGTTTGATAGTTAGTGAAGCAGCGCCCGTTGGACAGCAAGCTAACGAGCAGGACAGTAATGCTGATGTGCAAGTAACACCAACTAAACAGGAAGTGAAGTCATCAGAAGCTGCATCTGAATCAATTAGTGCCACTAGTCAGGCATCATCAGAAGCAACGCCTGCAGTAGTCCATGATGAACCGGTTAAAGCACAATTCGTGACACAGTCTGATAACAGTTCGGTCACCATCGCTAGTCTGATTAAGGCTTTTGATGTGAAAACGTCGTTTTTTAAGACCGCATCAATTGATGAACAACAGGTTGTGGTCCCGGAAAGTGATAACTATGTTGATGTGATGATGGCGCGGGAAACACAAGAAGCTAATACTTTCATGCAACAAACTGCTGATAAAGTGGCCGATGCTTATCGAGAAACTTTGACGCAAAACATTGCTGATGTGCATGAGGATACACAAGCCATTGATGAGTTACTTGCGACGGATTGGCAAACCCCTGTTAAACAACAAGTGACACAACGGCATACCAAAGATTATGGGGAACGTTTAGATAATTCACTACGAGCGTTAGAGTCCGATTATCAACAAGCTGTGGCAGATGAAGAACAACGCCATACACAAACATTAGCTAAACTTGAACAAAATTTAACGGCTGATAAAGCAAAGACCACGGAGAAATTAACAGCCGACCGTGATCAAATTATTCAACATGAGATTGCCCAGATTATTACAACGCAAACGCAATATATTGAACAGGAAGTGCAACAATTACGCTACAATCAAGCAGAATTTAAACGTCATAAGGTGATAGATCAAATTGTTGCTGGTCAAAAAGAGGCTAACGAATTATTGACGAATACTTATCGACAATTATCAAGTGGTCTTGAAGTGCACCGCCAAGATTTTATTCAAGAACACGAGCAGGCCCTGGGCATCCGTCAGGATTCTGACCAAGCACAAGCTGAAAAGGAGCGCTTGCAATTTGCCAATGCTGAAGTGCTTAATCTTGAGGAACGTCATGATCAACTCAAGTCAGTTAGAATAGACCTGGAAGGTCAAATAGGTCAATTGAAAGCAGAATCTTCTAAGTGGCAGTTCCGTGCTGAAACAGCGCAGGAAGACTTAGAACGTGTGAAGCAACAATTGGCCACTGTTAATCAACAATATGAGCATCGCTTGCAGAGTGATCAAGTTGATTTAGCGCAGCATCAACAACTGGCACAACAAGCCCGCCAAGCAAAGTTAGCGAAGTGGTTACATCCATTTAAAAGTCGGCAAAAAGCAACTGAACATGTCTCACAATCGTGAGCAAACCCGTCATGCCTGGTGGTCAGTTTTAGACTGAATGAGGTTCGATTCCTGATCATGATGATTGCTGAATGATCAGCAACTAATAAGACATTAAACATCAGAGGAGAGGGGGGACGTAATAAGAGTTTAAAGAGCAAGGCTCTACATTATATTTATTAAGTACTGCTTTAACAAGGTCAGGTATTGGGATTTTAAGATAATAATGTCGTACTATCAAATAATTCAAAATTATTTCCAATTCATGATATTTTATATATTGAATAAATGGAATTTTTTGTGTAGCAAATTAAATATAGATAATTGCTTTTTTATGATTCTCTATATTTTTACTACAATTAGATTGTTTCTTCTGTCGGTCCATGAAATCCGGATTGATGCACAAAAAAAGCCAGCAAAGTTGTGAACTGAACCCCAAAAATTGGAGAGAAGTTTAAGCAACTAACTGGTCGGAAAGATTTCGGTATTGAACCGGAGTTTTTCCGGCCAGTTTTGTTTTAATCCGTTTATTATTGTAGTAATAGATA
>NZ_JAMXDB010000050.1 GCF_024718545.1 Weissella fangxianensis | reverse complement strand
CGTATTTTATAAGGCGGAATACCTTGTAGATACATTGTGACAGCTTCAATTTGTACTTCTTTTGAAAACATAGTAAAACCCCGTAAGTTTTGGAAATTACTCCAACTTACGGGGTTCAGTTCACTTCCGCTTTTTCTGTAACAGTATGAAAATATTAAATTATTTTTCTTTACGCTTTAGTAGACTTGATAGGTAAATCAATACTAGACCAACAGCACCAATTGAAATTAATACGATATAGTCAGTTGCTGAAGTTGCTGAAGATCCACTAATGTATAGATTGTTTGTGAACAAATCAATTGCAAATCTTAGCGGTGTCCAACTGTAAATACCGTTCAAGAAGAATGGTGATAACATTTCCTTTGGATATGAAACAACACCCATAGATAGGAGCATGATCAAAATCAAGATTGGCCATCCAGCGAATCCAGCCCAATTCAAGATGCAAGTTTGTAGTAGGTAGAAGACAAAGATGTTAAACATCAATAGTAGTAAGAAACTACCAGTGTCTGGTACCGGCACATCAAATAGTGTGTGGGCAAAGAAGTAAATCGTTAAGCTGGCAACAACTGACATCACAATACCAGTAATCATTTGACTGTTAATCGTGCTCAAGGTGAAACGACCATTTTCAGCATGCTTCTTGTGTTCACGCCACAACAAGATAGAAGCAATCAATGAACTCAACCATGAAAGAACAACGAGCAACATTGGCGCCATACCACTGACACTCTTGTTAGGAAGTTTGTTTTTGATTTGAGTTGAGACCTTGATTGGGTCGTTGATAACTTGCCATTGTGCAGTTGAAAGCGTCACATTATTTTCCTTCAAGGCACCTTGCATTTTTTGTGACATACCATCACTTAATGCATTGCTGATTTTTGGTAATGCTGTTGTCACAACTGATGAAGCTTGTGAGTTCATTCCTTGGTTAGCAATTACACGAATCTTAGCTTGACTTGGCAATGTTTGAGTCATTGACTTAGCAGCTTGGACTTGTGCTTTTAATTGCTCATTGGCAGCAAGTGCTTGGTCAGGCATATCCTTCGTCTTTGATTGAATGACAAGACCCTTTAGATAATTTTGTTGGCTAGTTAAGCTCTTATCAAAGTCTTTATCAATAACAAGGGCTCCGTAATACTTCTTGTCAGTGAATCCTTGCTTTAGACTAGATTCCTTTTTAACGTTGATCAACTTAAGTTGGGCATCTGAATCAGAAAACTTGTCCTTAAGTTGGCTAACGATTTTTTTACTTTGTTGATCACCAGATGCATTAACAACAGCAACTGGTAATTGTTTTAATTCCACAGAATTACGAGCGCCAATTTGTGCGAATGAAAAAATTGCTAAAACTGCAAATACAGCGACTGCGTAAAGCCAGAACATCTTACTTGAAATAACTTTCCACATAGAAATTAACCTTTCTCTTATTTATTTATAAAACAACATGTTGTATTATAAAGCTTGACTAAAGAAAACTATGCAACAGATGCTAATGCTTTGTTGCAAATAGGGGTAAAATTTTGAAACAGACAGATAGAACAACGCAAACAAAGGCTAATATTGTTCAAGCATTTATGGATATTTTGAAACAGAAGCCATCTTTACAAATTAAAGTGTCTGATATTACAAGGCAAGCGAATGTTGATCGTGGAACTTTTTATCGTTATTTTGAAAGTAAAGATGCATTGATTGAAGATTGTGAAGAGGAAGTTCTGAATAAAATCTATTTGAGTCGCGAGAATATTTTACATTCAGTGATGTCCGTACAAGATCTCAGAGAAAAGCCTAATATTATTGCACCTTTGTTAACGACAATTGCCGATAATTTGGAAATGATGGATGTTTTATTGAATCGTTTAGGTGATAATCATTTCTTTGTTAAGTTTAGAAAATTCTTGTTAGAAGAGGGACTAACAACTATTAATAAGTACAGTACAGCTACGATGTCTGAAAAACAGCGTGAATTATTTGCTATGAGTACTAGTTCGGCAATTATTGGATTAATTAGTTTATGGAGTAGTAAACCAGATGAGTTTACGCAACAAGATATTGAAAATGTTATTCGTATTATTGCAACCCAGGGTGTGTTTGGCATTGTATAAATAAAAAATAAGGACGGTGCTGTAAGCTTCAACTTGCAGTACCGTCCTTATATATTTTTACTCTTTAACAGTATCGTTTAATTTTTTGGCTTGATAGTAATCGGGGAAAATTTTGGCACTTTTAACACCCCAATAATAGAAAATTAATGAGACACAAGCGATGACGACGAAATCCCATGGATAACTGATCCAACCAGCACCGTTAAATTCATGACTACCGGCATATGAAATAAGTGAAATAAAGAGAAGGTAGACGATCAACCATAATGCTGATTTGAAAGCCTTCCAAGTATCACTATTTTTGGCTTTGTATTCATAATAAAAGTAAATGGGCAGTCCAAGAAGGATTACCATAATGACCTCAATTGTCGTTGGCCACATTGACCAGTAAATGGATAATGATGCGAGGACAAAGGCAACAGGTGCCATAAATGAAAGCATCTTTAGTTTAACAGGTCGTTTAAAGTTTGGTGCAGTATGTCGGAAAGCGACAGCAGTAACAGGTCCTGTTAGATAAGCGATCAAAGTTGATGCACAAATAACAGTTGCTAATGTTGACCATGAACGGAATACCGAAACCATGATCATACTGATAACTAAGTTCGTTAACATTGCAGCACGAGGCATATAGAATCGTGAGCTAAGTTTTCCTAAGTATTTTGGCACATGCTTGTTACTTTCCATTGCGAAAAGGACACGCCCTGTAGAAGCGGCGAATGAAACTCCTGTTCCAACTGGAGAAATGAAAGCATCCAAATAAAGCAAAACTGATAACCAATGGATACCTAGCAATATGGCTAAGTCGGCAAATGGCGAATTAAAGTTGATACCATGCCAACCCTGTTGCGCAATTGTTGCTGGATCAATTGCCATAATATAGGCACTTTGAATGAGAACATAGATAATACCACTGATTAGTAATGACAAGAAGATACCACGACCGATATTCTTCTTGGTATTTTTAATTTCACTTCCCATATTAATGACTGTTTGGAAGGCATTAAATGAAAAGATAATACCTGCCGTAGCAGTTGCTGAGAAGATGGGTGCTGAGCCATAAGGCATAAACTCATGTAATGAGTGACCGTAATTTCCAGGATGGAAACTCGATAATGCCAACATGATGACAGTAATTGTCGGCACACCAATTTTGAAAACTGAAATGAAGTTTGTAAAGCGCGTTAGTAAGGTGACTGACCAAAAATTAATAAGTGTGAATACGAGCATAAAACCGAATACTAAGAATAAGCCGGTTGTCGTAATTTCACCGTTACTAAAGAATTGTTTGGTCCAATTCGCCCATGCCCATGGCCATGAACTCATATATTGCACTGCGGCAACAGCCTCAATCGGAATCAAAGTAATCAATGATACCCAATTGGACCAAGATGCGATAAAGCCTAATAAAGGTCCATGAGAATATTGTGCGTAGCGGCTCATACCGCCGGCTTCTGGGAACATAGCTCCCAGCTCAATGTAATTGTAGGCAATGGCGGCGATAACAATGCCACCAATCACCCATGAAATAATGGCAGCGGGTCCTGCTACACTAGTGGCTTCCCACGAACCGAATAACCAACCCGAACCAATTAGAGATCCTAAGGTTAGCATGATAAGTTGAAATAAGCCGATTTTTTTTGTTTTGTCGGACTTCATAGCTCCTCCTTTTGACAATTGCAACTATTGTAACAAACTTATCAAATAATACCAAATTTAAGGTGCTTTCAGCTTTTTAAACAGATTTTTGACATTCTTTATACATACTTTTTTATGTATTTACTTTTGAAAACGTTTGTATTTCAAACAAGTGATTGTTGTAACAAATTATTGTAAATTATAGATAAATAGTAATTTTATTGTAAAGATTATTACAGGCTAAAAGCTAACCTAAATCATCTATACGTGTATATCGTTCGTGTTATTGCGAATTATGTACGAGATATCTGTAAATCCTATCCGTTTTTAAATTCAAAATAAGTAAAATTTAAACTTTTGAGTATTGCTATGTTACAGAATTTTTGTTGCGAATTTCATGGGTTTTTTCGATAATATACTTACGTCTTTATTATTTTGAGGTTCAATTAAGGAGATAAGCATGATATTTAAAAAGCATCATGATAAAACTGAAGTGACAACTGCTAAGGTTGCTGTGTTATTGATTCCGGTAATGATATTATCGGCAGGAGTCACATCTTTAATGGCAGCAAAATCATATGAAATTATTCGACTAACGAATGCCCGTGGTAAAGCAATCGAGGAAGAGAAATAAGTGCATGGTTAATCGTATTTTTACGTACTTAAAAGGCGATGTGATGTTTACTGTTAGTATGTTACTAGCAGTTATTACGTCCTTTTTCGTAGTACCAGACTTGGGTGCTGTTAATTGGCACACCATTTTTAGTTTAATGACAATGATGATTTGGGTTAGCTTGCTGGAAAATGCAGGTGTCTTACATGCCGTATCGGTTTGGTTAGTTAGCCGTAGCCATCATGCTCGAGCGTTGATGACCAGTGTGACCTTATTGTCTTTCTTTGGTGCAATGTTATTATCCAATGATATTGCTATTTTAACGTTAATGCCGATTTATTTACGGTTGGCGGCGAGTTTGTCGACGCAATTAAAAGTTATTGGATTAACTTTGATTATCATGGCTGCTAATTCTGGAGCTATTTTGTTTCCATTTGGTAAGTCACAAAACTTATACTTATTTGGTCACTATGGTGTTAGTGTTGGTGAATTCTTTACTTGGTCAGCATCGTTGACAGTGGTGTCGCTGATTTTGATGATTATTATCACGCGTTTTATCAAAATGGAACCACTGGCAATTGATTTAAAGCCAGCTGAGCACGTTGAAAGTCGCCAATTAGTTTTCTTGATAGCTACAGGAATTGTTTTAATTGCAACAATTTTTGGCTGGTTACCATTTAATGTTGTGGTGCCAATTATCTTGATTGTGTTCTTTATTTATAATCATAAAATATTTAAAATGGTTGATTATGGTTTGTTAACAACATTTCTGTTTTTCTTTGTTGCGACAAACAATTTGGCAAATATACATATGGTACAAACGCTGGTTAGTTCACTATTCGATACACCAACACATGTGTTGTTTGGTAGTTTCGCTCTAAGTCAAGTTATTTCTAATGTGCCTTCAACTATTTTGATTTCAACATTTACGGATCATGCGCATGAATTGTTCTTAGGAACAAATATTGGTGGATTGGGAACGATGATTGCCTCAATGGCCAATTTGATTGGTTTTCGTGTATATCGTCAAATTGAACCAGATTCATCATCAACATTTTTGAAATTGTTCATGGTGTTAAACTTCGTGATGGCCGCCGTACTATTGGTTTTATTTGGTTTATAATTAATTGAAAATAGATTACGAGTGAGGTTGGGATAAATATCCCAACCTTTTTTAATAGAAAAGGTATTAAATACTTAGTGAAACCCTTATAATAAAGTGGAGATTTTAGCTTTTATCGTGAGTCGGAGAAGAGTATGCCTAAAAAATTAGATGAACCAGATATTGAAACCCTAGCGAAAAAGCCTATCTTTGAAAAGGTGGCAGATGGTGATTGGTACCAATATGGTAAAGAACCACAATTACAAGCAATTGTTAAGTCGAGTACGCAAGCAATTCAGAAGATGAATAAAATTGCAGTGGACGATTTTGACGAGGCATTAAAACAGTTGCATGTATTGGTTCCTCATATGGCTGATGACGTGGAAGTTTATTTCCCAATTACTAACATTGAGTATCCCAATAACTTGTTTATTGACGAAGGAACATTTATCAACTTAAATTTCACTATTTTGAGTGCTGGTAAAATTACAATTGGCAAAAATTGTTTCTTAGGTCCTAATACGCAGTTATACACGCCTAACCATCATCCAAACAAAAAAGAAATGCGTCGTGAAGGATGGCAATATGATTTGCCAATTACAATCGGCGATGATTGTTGGTTTGGTGGTTCTGTGATTGTTTTGCCGGGTGTTGAGATTGGTGACAATGTCGTTGTTGGGGCAGGTAGTGTGGTTACCCACGATATACCAAGTAATACGGTTGTGGCAGGAAATCCTGCGCATATTATTCGCCACGTATAAATAAAAAAGCTGAGAAGTATTGATAATCTGGTTAGAGCCAGTATCTACTTCTCAGTTTTTTTATATCAAATCTTGACCGGTAAAACCGGTTTTGTCGGCTGATGTGATTTCTCGTAATACATGACAAGGATTACCAACGGCGATAACATTACTTGGAATATCATGTGTTACGACGCTACCAGCACCAATGATGACATCGTCTCCGATAGTTACACCAGGTAAAACGGTAACATTAGCGGCCAACCAGCAACGATTACCGATGGTGATTGGTTTGGCAATGCAGCCACCAATTTCGCGTTCACGTGCATCAAATGAATGGTTACTCGTATAAAGTCCAACTTTTGGACCAAAAAGAACGCGATCACCAATCGTGACCTTGGCGCCGTCTAAAATTACAGCATCATAGTTAGCGTAAAAATGGTCACCAACATGAATGTTGCGACCAAATTCGCAACGAAAATTAGGCTTTAAGTCTGGTTCAACACCAGCACTGCCAAATAAATTTCGAATTAATTGTTCCTTATGCTCTTTGTCATTTTCAGCATTAATTTCATTGGTTAATACTGTTGAGTGGTCTCTAGCTGACACTAAAATAGGGTCTAAGTCATTATAAGTTTTACCAGTAGCCATATTGGCAAATTTTTCATCTAAGTCCATGCTATCCTCCCAAAATCATTATTATCAAGATATCATAAAACACAGGGTTCATGATATTTAGGAATTATGCTTAAATAAGGTTGACATTTTTGGCAACATTAGAGTATGGTTAGAATATCATTAAAGCCGGGAGCTGATATTCATGAAATTACGCAATGTATCACAATTAAATAATTGGAACTATAACTTTCGTTTCTTTATGTAGTGTTTACATCTAGTAATTAGCAGGTGCAAGCACGTTACACATGTTTGTACCTGTGGGAAATGAAAGCTATTTGGCTTGAGTAAAAAAGACCCTGCAGGTTTGAAAATAATCTGTGAGGGGAAGAGTAGATAGGTATAGACCCTCTGGATTGTTCTCAATCGGGAGGGTCTTTTTTCATAGAAATAATGTTGCCAGTTTTTAACAATCAAGGGAGTAAGTTAGCTATGGAAATGACAAAATACTTAAATACGCAGTTAGCAGGTGTAAAACCTTCAGATATTTTAGCTTTCGCCAATTTTGCTTCAGAAATTCCAAATATTGTGAATTTCACTCTGGGCGAACCTGATTTTAATACACCAGAACATGTACAACAAGCCGCTATCCGTAGTATTCAAGAAAATCACTCGCATTATGCACCATCAAATGGGACACAAGAATTACGCCAAAATGTTAGTGATTATTTAGCTGATAAGTATGATCAACATTACACGTCAGAAGAAGTTATTGTTACTGAAGGCGCCACTGAAGCTATCTATACAGCAATTGTATCTGTACTTAATCCTGGAGATAAGGTCATTATTCCAACACCGACATTTCCGTTGTACATAGCCGATGTGACAGTGGCTGGTGGTCAGCCAGTCTTGGTGGATACGTCGGAATCAGGTTTTAAGCTAACACCAGAATTATTGGCACAGACCATTGACCGCGAAGGACCATCGTTAAAAATGGTGGTATTGAATTATCCAGGTAATCCAACTGGTGTGACGTATTCACAAGCAGAATTGGATGCCTTGGGGGATGTACTAAGGGACAAACCAATTTTTGCCTTGTGCGATGAGATATATAGTGAATTAAATTATGACCATCCACATGCTTCATTAACAAAATCGCTACGTGAACAAACAATTTTAATTTCTGGGGTATCAAAATCACATGCCATGACGGGTTGGCGCATTGGTTTGCTTTGTGCACCACAGAATTTGGTCAATGAATTGAGTAAAATTCACCAATTCACTATTACCAGTACAGCAACGGTTGCCCAGGATGCAGCAGCTGAAGCCTTAGGAAATGGTCAAGATGATGCCTTGCCGATGAAAGCGGAGTACCAGAAAAGACGCGATTATATTTTAGATACATTAAATGAACTAGGCTTTCAAACAGCCAAACCTAGTGGGGCATTTTACATCTACACGAAAATTGCACCTGATTTGGAGCAGGATGATGTGAAGTTTGCTTATGATTTGGCTAAAAATGGACATGTTGCTGCGGTACCTGGTTCATATTTTGGACCAGGTGGCAATCACTACCTACGTTTAAGTTATGCAACAAGTATGGCTGAAATTACACGTGGGATGAACCAATTACGGCAATATGTTGCTGATCAACGAGTTTCACAAACAGATTAAGAAAGTATGGAAGCGGGGAATTTAAAAATGAAGGTTTTGTTATTGAGTGTTCGACCAGATGAGCAGTCAGCGATTGAAAAGTGGGGTGACCGTCATCCAGATGTAGATTTAACGACTGCGGAATGGGAATTACACTCAGATACGGTTGATCAAGTTGCAGGTTATGATGGTTTGGTGATTCAGCAACGGAGTCAAATCGAAGCGGATGTGTACCCACGTTTACATGAATTGGGCATTAAGCAAATTACCACCCGAACAGCAGGTTATGATGTGATCGATTTGCAAGCAGCTGCCGAGAACGACATAGTTATCAGTAACGTGCCGGCTTATTCACCTCGCTCAGTGGCGGAGCTAGCATTAACACATACATTACGTTTAATTAGGAAACAGGAATTAGTTGATCAACGTGTGCGAGAGCAAGATTTTCGTTGGACTGGATTACAAGGAAGTGAAATTCATTCATTAACAATCGGTATTATTGGTGCTGGTCGAATTGGTGGGACATCAGCACGTCTCTTTCATGCCTTGAATGCCAAGGTCATTGCTTATGATATTAAACCTAACCATGAGTTAGATGATGTGTTAACTTTTTTGCCTTTTGAAGAGGTGCTACAACAAGCTGATGTTATTTGCTTACATGTTGATTTAAACGAAACCTCAAAGGGATTGATCAATGCGAAGGCCTTAGAATTAATGAAACCAACGGCATACCTAGTCAATGAATGTCGTGGACCAGTAGTGGATACCACTGCTTTGTTGGCTGCTTTGAAAGAAAAGCAATTAGCTGGGGCAGCGTTAGATACGATGGTTGGCGAAGAGACATTCTTTAACTTCGATTTACGAGGCCAAGCATTGCCAAATCAGGATTTGATTGCGTTACGTGAATACAATAATGTGATTATTACACCACACGTTGGTTTCTATACTAATATTGCCGTACAAAATATGGTTGATATTAGTCTGGATGACACGTTAGCGATTATTACTGGTGAAACTAGTGAACATACAGTTGGATAAAGAATAGAACAAGATAAAATCGTTTTAAAGCCGGTGTGTAAGGTGATTTTCGATGCTTTTTCCGAAGCGTAGGATAGGAATGACGTAAATTCCGGATTCAGTTTTTTAGAACGTGTTTATACTATAAAGTTTACAAGCTTATAATTACTATATTATAAGCACAAAAGGGTTGAGTGAACTGAACCCCAAAAATTGAAGAGAAGTTTAAGCAACTAACTGGTCGGAAAGATTTCGGTATTGAACCGGAGTTTTTCCGGCCAGTTTTGTTTTAATCCGTTTATTATTGTAGTAATAGATATAA
>NZ_JAMXDB010000004.1 GCF_024718545.1 Weissella fangxianensis | reverse complement strand
TAGCAGAACCATCTTTCAATTAACAACCATGCGGTTGTTAGTATTATACGGTATTAGCACTTGTTTCCAAATGTTATCCCCTGCTAAGAGGTAGGTTACCCACGTGTTACTCACCCGTTCGCCACTCCTTGTCAGAAAAATCACATCAGAGCAAGCTCGTCAGATCAATTAAAGACAAAGCGTTCGACTTGCATGTATTAGGCACGCCGCCAGCGTTCATCCTGAGCCAGGATCAAACTCTCATTTTAAAAGTTTGAGTATAACTCAATTTGTTGTTATTTGTTTAACAGAAGTTAAACGAATTTATTAGTGAATTGACTTCACAAATGTTTTGTATCAAGTAAATTACTTGATGACCCTACACATTTGTTTCATCGAAACGATATTCAGTTTTCAATGATCAACAGTTGTTGTCCTGTCGACAACTTAATTCATTATACAGACATGATTTTTAAAAGTCAACAACTTTCTTATCATTAATAATTTGTATAATCTCGGCTTTTTGACCGCTCATATAATATACCTTAGAAATGAACGTTCGTCAACAACAAGTTTTATCATCTTTTTGACGAACATTAAAAAGCTCACTGTAAGTCCCCTTTCATTACAAGAGGTAAGTTACAGTGAGCTTATCTTTTAAATTTATTAACAATCAATGATTCAAAAAATTATTGATCTTCATCAGTATCAGATGACGAGCTACTATCACTATCATCATTTCCATCATCTTGACTAGATGATGATGCTTCCTGGATAGTTTGTGGTTTACCACCTAGTTCTGGCGCATCAGTTATATAATCTTTTAATGTTGTTTGATTATTATTTTTTGACTTAGCTGATGTATCACTATTCTTATTAGCCTTCTTTAGCTGCTTCAGTCCATTAGCTTTTTGATATGAATAATCTTTACGGTTAACCTTCTTAAAGCCATCAGGATTATAGAAACGTAACAGATCCCCTGTTTGAACATCATCTGAATACGTCAACATCTTATCCACGTATTTCTGTGTGTCATCGATAATATCTTTCGCACGCGGATCTTCTTTTGGATTAATCTTTGTACCAGTGGTTGTTACATAATAACTACCACCGTACTTCATAAATTCAGCAGAAACCCAATCACCATTTCTAAATGGCACTACCTGACGACGATTTGTTGCTAACAAGTCCTGACCAAACTGAATATTCTTATCAGTTGAAACACCTAACAGATGCAATAATGTTGGCATAACATCAATTTCACCACCATAAGTATGGTTAATGCCACCCTTTAAGCCTGGCGCATGAACCATGAATGGTACCTTTTGCCAATTAGCTAAGTCATAGTTCGAAACGCTCTTCTTACCAGTTAACTTTGCAATTGCCGATTTGTGATTTTCTGAAATACCATAATGGTCACCATATAGAACCAACATTGAATTATCATAAAGGCCAGATTTTTTGAGCCAACTTAAGAATTCACCAAAGGATTGGTCCAAATAGCGAGCCGTTTGTACATAGCCATCGACGGTCTTATCATTCGTCTTTGTTTTAGCGATAGACGCATTTTGACTATCTAAGTCATATGGATAATGATTTGTGACCGTAATGACCTTTGAATAAAATGGCTGTGGCAACTGTTCTAAATACTTGGCAGAGTCTTTTAAGAAGATCTTGTCCTTCATACCATATCCAATATTATAATCTGAATTATTTGCATTTTTATAATATGGCTTACTAAAGAAGTAATCGTATCCCCAAGACTTATAAGAATTATCACGGTTCCAGAAAGAAGCGACATCCCCATGGAACGCTGCCGATGTATAACCTTGTTGATCTAAGATAGCTGGTACCGCTTGATAAGTGTTAGATGTTCCATAATTCACCATCGCAGAACCTGATGCTGTACCGAACAATCCGTTTTCAAGCATCATTTCCGCATCAGCCGTCTTACCCTGACCAACTTGATTGTAAAAATTATCAAATGACAATGTACTTTGATCATGATAAAACTTGTTCAGATTAGGTGTAACTTCAACACCATCAACTTTATAATCTAACAAAAATTGTTGGAATGACTCCAGATGGAAGACAATCACATTTTTCCCTTTTTCTTTACCAAAGTAAGTTGAATTTTGTAAGGTCTTATTGTCCTTCAAATAATCCTTGATTTTGTTAAGATCGTCAGCGGAAGCTTCTTTTTTGATGTCCGCCGTTTGTTTCGTTTTGAACACGTTATATGCTGCATATTCATTTAAGCCAAGATACTTAACAATATAGTTATTATCAAATGTTCTCGTTAATAAGCCTGAACGATCTTTACTTGATATACCATAACCAACCAGCATCAACACAATTCCAAAGATTGTCATCAAAGCAGCAAAACGCTTTTGAACAACCTCTTTATCAAACTTAATTCGTTTGAAAACTAGTAGTAACACCAGAATAATAATATCCAAGAATACTAAAAAATCAAATGGGCTAATAATACCTGCGATTGATTTACCTAAGTTATTATCAACTGAACCACCGGAATTAATAATATTCAATGACAAAAAGTCTGAAAATTCTCGATAATACAGCATATTAGCAAACAGCCAAATTGACTGAATCAAATTTATCAGAACCATTAACCAGTAGGCCAATTTACCCCTGAAATACAGCGCAATACTAAATAGTATAATCGCTGTTGGTAGTGGGTTAATGATTAAGATAAATTCTTGCAAGGTGCCGCTAACACCTAAAGAAAAGCTCGTCTTATATGCCCAGTATGTTTTTAGCCATACTAAGAATACAGATAGCAAGAAGAAGCCAACGGTATCGTTGAAATCTGGCCATTTTTTCTTAATGGCTAACATAACTCGTTGCATTTTATTCTCTCCAAATATTTTTTAACTGTCTCTTATTTTGAATATAAATAACCAAATTCTAGTTGACAACCTAACATTGTATAAAAATCACCATAAACATTCCTTATGATTTACTAGAACGATTCTTTGAATTCAACCAATGCCTCATAAATGTCAATAGCTAACAAATCAACATCATCAAAAGCAAAACGGCGCTGTTTTCTTTCCGTTGTCTCTAGTGCAAAGACACCTGATGCAGAATCATACAACACAGTCACCACAGGAACACCAAATACACTAAAGTCACGTTGTTGAACGGCTGTTCGATCATCACGCCGCATGGCCTGAATTCTTCTCACAATTTTATTTAAATCATTTTCCGCCAACATATTTCTAACCTCGCTGTTTAGATTTGATATTAAAGGCTATAATACCAGCAAACATTCCTAAATAATAGGTAATCATACGCCACAATGCCATCGCACAGACTAATAAACCTGCGTTGGGCAAAAACGTCGAAAATAGCATTGAAAATCCGATTTCAGCCCCACCTGTACCACCAGGAATTGGAAACAAAGAAATCACCATAACAATTAATACATGTAGCGACATCACTAAAATGATATTAACATGTGATGCGCCTAAAGCTAATAGGATGAAATATGGGATTAAGTAATAGAACATTAATTGTATCAACGTCAAAACAAAGGATTTAATTAATACCCACCAATCATGACTCATTCTAATACTTTCAGAATGAAAGTTCTTAATCTTTTCATCCACAATTTGTTGCCATTGCACTGCCTTTGTAGGTTTAATCCATTTAATTGGCTTAAATACTAGTTTAACAAGCATTCTAGTGAGTCCCGGCCAATACATTACTAATAATAACGTAATAATTACAATCAAGTGAATAATAAATCCTAAAATAACAAATAAAGACCATGCCTTTAGCTTATCAGCAATAAATTGATAGCCAACGATAATGGCAATAAAGAAATTGATGACAATCATTGCTTGGTAAACAACAAATTTCATCAATAAAATAGACCCTGCTCGCCCAGGATCTATTCCTGCCTGTATAAGCGTAATTAATTGCATGGGTTGACCTCCTGCTGAAAATGGTGTGATACCATTACCAAACTGTTCAACCAAAGGAACCCGAATTGCATCAGGCCATGATAACTTCTCATTAGAATCATCAACAAAAATCTTCACAACCATTGACTCCAGCAATAAATAAATAACCATTGCTAATAATGCAGCTAATAACCACCACCAATTAGCACCGCGAAGGTCTTGTACAAGTTGGCCCATACGGATGTTTCGAAAGGACCAAGCAAATATAGCAATACCAGCAACCATCATCAGAACAAATACAATGCCATTTCGCCTTGTCATTCATGTCCTCCGTCGGTTTTTTCATGAACCTGTTTTATATAATAATCTTCCCAAATTCTGGAAACATGCGCTGCTGAATAATATTCAGATGCGGCTAACGACTGTTTAGCGACCTGATGTTGTAAGTCTTGATCAGCTGCTAAATGATCAAGCTGGGTCTGCATGCCCGTCCGATCATTGGCTGGCAAATAGTACCCATCAATAATGGCACGGTATAAGTCTAAGTCACGTAAAATTGTTGGTGTTCCTGTACTGAATGCCTCTAAAGCAGACATGGGGAATAACTCTGTATAACTTGGTAACAGGAAAACATCTGCAGCATTATAATAGTCATTCATCAGGCCTCTATCTACTATGCCTGGAAAAATTAAATTTTTCGGTGGATTATCAACAACTCTTTTCAGTTCTTCATAACCAGCCGTGATTGCCCCAAAGGAGAAACCGCCAACCCAAACAAATGTCCATTTGGGATTATCTTTGGCTAGTTGAATAAAATCCAACACCCCTTTGCGAACTTGTACTTGTCCAACCCCTAAAACAATGAATGAGTCTTCCGGTAAAGATAGTTTTTGACGAATAGATGTCTTTTGATCATCCGGTACCGGAAAAAATTCATCCTTTGAGACGAAATTGGGAATAAAAGTAATTTTTTCTTTAGCAACACCTAACGCAACTAATTTATCAATAAATACTGGATTCACCACCACAATTTGATCCATCCGCTTATAAAATGTCATCACATACCAATAAAAGATTTTTTTAATGGGTGACCACAAATTAATGGAATCCTCCAAGGTTTCTGGCAAAAAATGGACATAACCAATTTTTGTGCCCCTCCCTGGTAAAAAGGTATTTAAAAAGAAGCCAAAATTGATGGTGTGGTAGTGACTAATATCCGTCTTTGTTAAGCTATTAAATTTTAACTCAAACTTATCTGGAAACCTATCAGTTAACAAATTAACTAGTTCCCGATAAGCAGAACCTACTCCTTGACCAGGAACAGTTTCAGCTGCAGAGAACATTGTGATTCGAATCATTTTTCATTTTTATGGAAAGAAGATCTAGACAAAAACGATTTTGCATATTCAAAGTCGTTACTATCAGCCTCTTCCATATCCTCCTCTTCATGGTACACAACTAATGCCTCAGAGTAAAAATCTAACACTCGTTGTCCAAAAGTCACTTGATCAATGTCATGCAATACTTTCTGTCGCGTTGTTGGGTCGCCAATAACTTGTTGCTGTTTCTTTGCATTTAAATACATGATTAATGGTGCCAATAAATCATAGCTGTCATCGGCAAGTGAACCAATATTTTTGTCCAGCACAACCGTTTCTAAATACGGACTACGCATAGCAACAACCGGTGTATTAGCTGTCATCGCCTCAATAAATGTTAATCCTTGCGTTTCTGATACAGAAGCTGATAAGAAAACATCCGCTAATTTGTAATAGCCATATACTTCTTGATGGTCCACTTCTCCCGTAAAAATGACATGGCCGGCAATTTCTAATGAACGCACATGGTCCTTTAAGGCAGACATTGCTGGTCCATCACCAACAATCACAAACATCGCATCAGGTACTTGGTCTAACACCTCAGCAAATACAGTTAATGCCGTATCAATGTTTTTTTCAAAAGCAACTCGTCCTAGTGATAAAACAACGGGAGTTTGACTATCTAACCCCAATTTTTCACGTAAATAAGTACTTTTATCCTCTTGCTCAGTATGCTGCACGTTGACACCTGTGGGTATAATCTCAATAGGTGCAGAAACTTTATATTTTGTTAACGTATCAAATGTTTGCCGAGATGGCGCAATAACACCAGTCATACCAGCCATGTAACTGCGTGCAATCACGGCTACACTAGCTGGTCGAATAATCTTACCATTAGCAACATAATGTAAATAATCTTCATAATTAGTATGAAAAGTATGCACAACGGGGATTTTTAATTGTCTAGCAACTAATTTTCCCATTAACCCTAATGAAAACTCTGTTTGCGTATGCACAATATCAAGTTCAAGTTTTTTAGCTAACTGAATTGCTTGAATTGCGCCACGATATGATAAACGACGATCTTTAAACCCGATAAACGGAAAGCTTGGAAAACGATAAACATCGGGTTCTAAGACTTCTTTGGGGACGTTAGGGTCAGTTGAAGTGAAAATATATACCCGATGTCCGCGGTTTATTAGTTGTTGTCGAAGCGTCTGAATTGATGATACAACACCAGAAACTTGGGGTGCATAGGTATCTGTAAATAATCCAATATTCATTACTGGTCAACCTTTCACAAAATTGCTTACTACCTATAATAACAAATTTCTGTTTATAACGGAAAAAAGCACGGCACTTGCATATTCAAGGCTGTTCGCCTTACTTCCTTATATTATATACTGTATACTATATATGTTATACAACGTATAATGGTATGTCAATAATAAAGGATACTGCAACTACTAAATAAACAAAAGCATACAAAAAAGAGCCGTGAAATACAATCATGACACTTGATCATTTCAAGATATGATAGTATTTCATGGCTCTTAAAAGTTAGCTCACTTTATTTTCAGCTAAAATCTTTTCAACAACAGCATCCATCTCTGGTGTCCGTTGCCATTCAGTATATTGTGAAATTGCAATGTTTGCAGGTATTTCAAAATTCTCATTAACAAATTTTTCATAACTTTCGACATTCTTGGAATGCGGTATGTTAATTTTTAAAATACGAACTTTCTTGATCATACCCTCTTCAACAGCATACTCAGCTTGACCGTTGTGCAATAGATTACCAATTTCCTTATACGTTGACCCATCATTGCGTGTAATTTCTTCAATAATATCTAACGTTTGAAAATCTGCTGACATTAATCAACACCAACCTCTTGCTCAACAACTGCGACGATTCGATCAACATATTCATCAACAGTTTCACGAGTTGGCGCTTCGGCCATAACTCGTAGTAAGTCTTGGGTACCTGATGGGCGAACAAGTACACGACCTTCATTTCCCATTTCGGCTTCAACTTCAGCAATAATTTGCTTGATTGCCTCATTTGACAGTGCTGCTTTCTTATCCTGAACTTTCACATTCACAAGTTTTTGTGGGTATACCGTCATTTCCGCAGCTAGTTCAGATAATGGTTTGTCTGTTTCTTGCATCACGTGTAACAACTGTAACGCTGTTAACATCCCGTCACCGGTCGTAGCCCAATCCAAAAAGACAACATGTCCAGATTGTTCACCACCTAAGTTGTATCCAGACTTGAGCATTTCTTCAACAACATAGCGGTCTCCCACTGCAGTTTTCACAGAATTAAGACCATTTTCTGACATTGCTTTGTACATACCGATGTTAGACATCACAGTCGTTACAATAGTGTCTTGCTTCAAACGACCGTGTAATGACATATACTTACCAACGATAAACATAATTTGATCACCATCAATAATCTGTCCTTTTTCATCTACAGCAATCAAACGATCACCATCCCCGTCAAAGGCTAGGCCAACTTGTGCTTCATTTTCAAGTACGAAATCAGCCAATGCCTCTGGATGTGTTGAACCAACATTTTGATTAATGTTCACACCATCTGGTGATGTACCCATTGTTTCAAAGTCTGCTCCCATATCGGCAAATAGGTTAGCTACCAAGCCTGATGTCGCACCGTTAGCAGCATCAATGGCTAATTTCATACCATCTAAACTACTTGGAATTGTTGTCTGCAAGTATTCTAAGTATTTGGCTGTTCCTTCTTTAAAGTCAGAAACCGTTCCCAATCCTTCAGCTGCTGGACGTGGTAATGTATCTTCTGGCGCATCAAGCAGAGCTTCAATTTCAGCTTCTAATTCATCTGATAACTTCATACCATCAGGACCAAAGAACTTAATACCATTATCTGCTGCTGGATTGTGTGACGCCGTAATTTGCGCACCAGCATCCGCTTTTTGTGCGCGAACCAAATAAGCAACACCTGGTGTGGAAATCACATCTAACCGTTGAATCTCAATACCAACAGAGAGTAAACCAGAAATCAATGCATGTTCTAATAATGGTCCTGACATTCTTGTATCACGTCCAACAAGCACTCGTGGCCGGTGATCAACGGCATGGCGTGTTAATACTGCCCCACCCATGCGTCCTAGACGAAATGCTAACTCAGGCGTCAATTCTTTATTGGCAATGCCCCGCACGCCATCAGTTCCAAAATAATGTAATTCAACCATATTTCTCTTTCTACTCCTTCGGCGTTATAACCACCGATACTGTTTTTGGATCGACACTTTCGGCACCATCTGGCACTTTAATCGTGACATCTTTTTCTGTTGTTGTCGTCACTCCTGATAGGTCTACAACGGCCTCGACATTCTTAATCTTATTTAACACATCAGTATTTCCTTTTACAGCAACTTCATTAATTGATCCAGACAATGAAAACTCTGACGCATTACCATTTTTCGTCTTTAGGTCCAATGGTATTTGTCTTGTACCATTACCTGTTTTGACTGGGACCTTAACTGTCGTTACCTGAGGTGACACAGCAACATCGACTGGATTGCCATTAACATCAACTGCTTGTAGCGTTACCTTTTGTCGAACGGTCTTCTTGGTATCTCGCTTCAATTGCACATCAGCCACAACATTGTCCACTGCATTAATTGCTGCTTGGCGTCCCATAATTTGCACGTTATTCACTGATGAAGTAACTGTGCCGACTGTATACCCATCAGCAATAGCATCCTTATTATAATTAGTTTTCACTGAATAATATGAAGAAGTCCGCTTATACATAGTCAATGTCACCTTAGACGTTTTGAGTTTATACGTCAAATCCTTATTTAAACCGGTAACTTTAAGGCTAACTGTATGCGTACCATCCGATAAGTTCTTTAAGTTTGCTGATACTTGAAAATTCTTCGTATTTTTAGCAGCTGTCACTAACGCTGACGGTCCACTTATTGTCACAGCAACATTATCTGGTGCACCACTAATATAATAATCATCCGTATTAATTCCTGAAAATTGAATCGGAACACTAACCGTTTCAGACTGAGATGATGTTATTTTACCAATAGTGGATAGTTTGCTAGTATCATCATTCGAACGACGATTAGAGGCCGTTGATTGCGAATCAGTATATGCAGACATAAAGACGGCGACAACTAATGTCAACAGACTATACACGATTTTATCAGTACGTCGTTTCATATTACTTATCTCCTCGTTTTAAGAATGATCGTAATTGTGTCCACCAAGATTGATCAGCCGTCTCATCTGATGTAACAAGTTGACGAGTCAAATACTTGCGATAATCTTCACGCGATAATGACTGCATTAACTCTGAATTTCTAGTAATTGATACCGCACCCGTTTCTTCAGACACAACGATTGTCAAGGCATCCGTGACCTCTGAAATTCCCACTGATGCACGATGACGAGTTCCAAGTTCTTTAGGGATCGTTGCACTATCTGACAATGGTAAGTAAGCGGCAGCAGTCGCTAAACGATTATCCTTTAAAATAACCGCCCCGTCATGCAAGGGCGTATTCGGAATAAAAGTATTGATCAATAGTTGGCTTGAAACTTCAGCATCAATCGGTATACCGGTTTCAATATACTCTTCCAACCCCGTCTCCATCTCAATTGAAATTAAAGCACCAATCCGTCGTTTAGACATATATTGAATCGCATCATCTAATTCATTAACTAAACGCTTCTCGGATTGATAAGCCTGTTTTTGCCTGAACAAACCTGAGCGGCCAAGATGTTCCAAGCCACGTCGAATTTCGGGCTGAAAAACAATAACCAGCGCGATAACTCCCCAATTAATAATTTGATCTGTTACCCATGAAATTGTAGCTAAACCGAAGTACCAACTAACAACCTTCACTATAATAACAATTCCAACACCACGCAGTAAAGTTACTGCCTTGGTACCACGAATCAACATCATTAATCGATATAGCACCCACCACACAATGATGACATCAATAATACGGACAATGTTTATATTTTTTAATAATGCATCAATATCAAAATTCATACAAACTCCTATTCTTCCAAATTAGTCAACTTTCCTGCTTCCGTAAAGTTAATGTTTTGTCGAATGTTCCTACTTGTTGTATTCGAAATAAAATGCGCTTCTGTTAGATGTTGCACTGCATCACGCTGTGCATTTAACCCAACTAGCTCTAACTCTAACTTTAGGTCTTCTTCACTTTGCACACCATTACCGCCATGACGTTCTCGCTCTAAGCGTGAACGATACATAATAATTAAATTATACGCTGCAGTTTGATCGAGATGCGAATCTTGGGCCTCATCTGTACTAATGTATTTTGAAATTGCTGCAATTGCTTCTTTGGCAGCTTCATGTCTAGCCAATTCATATTCACTCAAAAGAGCATCTGACGAAGTATCACTTAACCACACACGAATCATGCGCCCAAAACTTAACAAGAAACGTCGAACCTGACGCCAAGTTCGCTTCGCGCGATCATGGGTAACCAAATCATCCAGTTCAGATTCTGATCGATCAATACGACGTCCTTCACTAGCAAATACTAACGGCGTAATTCGCTCGTCAACTAACAATCCCTGAATGGCGCTACGTTCTGCTTCAAGACCAATTTGACGCAATGCCATTTCAGCATCCAAAATTGGACTTAGTTTATCCGTTTTCATAAATTGCAATTGTAACTGCCGAATTTCAATTTGATATCGTCTTATAATTTCATAAATGACAATTTGATTTGATTCACGTCGACGTGCTTCAATTTCTCGTACAGCTGACTGTAAAACATAGACCCGCGCACGTGGCTCTGACATGTGCTGTGCGACTTTCGCTTTAGCTTTTTTAGTACCAGGCGGTACCTGCGTTTTCTTTGTGCCTCCAACTATCGGCAACAATACAATGGCAGCGACCAAAGACAGAATAATTGTGATTGCTGCAATAAATAGCATCAATGCCCGTTGTGGAAAAGGCTCCCCGCTATCTGTAACAAGTGGCACCGATAAAACTCCCGCCATCGTTACGGCACCACGAACACCAGTTAAGCCTGAGGTAATTGCCACGCGCCACGAAGCTGTTTCATGCTTATGATTTTTCAAACGTACCCATTGCGAAACATATGTCCAAATAACACGAATACCAAAGATAATAAACCAAGTAATTACTGAATACAAAATAGCCATAGGTAGTGAGATAACTTGCCCAATATGCGTTGCTAATGGGAATTCAATTCCTAAGATAACAAATATGTATCCGTTCAATAAGTACCCAAAAACATTCCATGTATTAATACCAATCACGTGTAATTCACCAGTGTAGTCAACATCATGCTTTGTATGAATATTTAAAATAATTGCCGCAACAACCACAGCAATAACACCTGAAGCATTGATTTCTTCGGTGATAATGTAGACTAAGAACGGTGTAAATAGCTGAATAACAACTCGTAACGAAACATCATTAATGGCATGTGATGACAACCAATCACCAATGCCGTTAATTAAGAATCCCATCAAGGCTCCAACTAAAGCCCCCATAATAGAAACATAAAAGAACTCACCTGTTGCTTGCCAAAGTGAAAATGTACCAGCTGTTGCAGCTGCAACAGCAAACTTAAATCCGACCAACCCACTGGCATCATTAATCAAACTTTCGCCAGCGACTAAATGCATAATTGAAGGTGGTAACTTTGCTTCAGAAGCTATTGCTGACACTGCTACCGGATCAGTTGGCGATAAAATGGCCGCAATCGCCAGTGCAACGGGAAGTGGTAACTGTGGTACCATCCAATAAATTAAAAAACCACCAACAATCGTCGTAATAAATACTAATAGGATTGCATTACCGAAAATTGGTCCTCTTAACTCCCAAAGCTCTTTTTTGGGAAACCGCCACGCATCCGAATATAGCAACGGTGCGATAAACAAAAGTAAAAACCATTCTGTATCAAGTTTGATTTCGACATCTAAAAATACTGCAACTAATAATCCCAATCCAATTTGAATCAAACTGACTGGTACTTTTTTTAGAAAGTAACCTAATACATTACCTAACACGACCAAAAATGTCAGGCCTACAACGGTTTGTAGTAAAGCCATACATACGCTCCTTTTTTCTTACTTTCTTCCTAGTATCCTAACTTCAGTTTCTAGATTTACTGAAAATTTTTCATACACAACATCCTGAATATGGCTAATTAAATTGACATAGTCACTACCAGTCGCCTGGCCACGATTAACAATGAAACCAGCATGCTTTGTAGAGACTTGTGCCCCACCAATCTGACAACCTTGTAAGCCAGAATCCATAATTAATTTACCTGCAAAATATCCTGTTGGTCGCTTAAAGACCGAACCACAAGATGGAAATTCTAAGGGCTGCTTTTGTGCTCGACGTTCATTAAAATCAGTCATCTTACTACCGATTTCTGCTCGTTTACCGGATTGCATTGCAAAAGTTGCGCTGATAATAATATCGCCAGTTTCTTGTACTAGACTATGGCGATATCCGAAGGCTAAATCAGCGACTGGATAGGTTTTTATTTCGCCCATCGGTGTAATCACATCCACACTTTGTACGACCTGGTCAATTTGACCGCCGTATGCGCCTGCATTCATAAAAACAGCACCACCGATAGATCCTGGAATTCCTGCAGCCCATTCTAAACCGGTTAACGAATAATCATAAGCCATTTGCGCAACGTCAATTATCCATGCGCCTGCTTCAGCGATGATATTATTTTGAAAGACTTTAATTTGGTGCATTTCTGTCAAAAAGATAACTACTCCTTGACGGCCATCATCCGTAATCACTAGATTGGATGCATTTCCTAATACAGTAATTGGTAAGTTAGCCTCATTTGCAAAAAGAACCACTTGCTGCAATTCGTGCTGTGTTTTTGGCCAAAAGCACCAATCAGCTGGTCCACCAACACGAGTATTCGTATAATTTCCTAAATTAACATTCGCCTGAATGTTATAACTTGGAAACATTTCATTCAACATCTTCATTTTTTAATTCCTTAATTAAATCACTTTAACCAACTGTTTCAACGGTTCAACACCAAAGTCAGTGGCTTGTCGTACTAAAATTTCAGCGGCCGCTACTGTATCATCAAGTGCATTATGATGATGCTGCAAATCAATTCCTAACGCTGCTGATACCGTATTCAATTTATGATTTGGTAATTCTGGATAAAGCTTACGCGATGTACGTACAGTATCTAAAGATAAATAATGTGGCACGCCAATCCCGTAATGCGTCAGTGTTTCACGCAAAACACCATTATCGAAGGATGCATTATGGGCAATGACTAACTGGTTAGGCGTATAAAATTGCTGCACCTGTTCCCAAACTTCTGGAAAAATGGGCGCATCAAGAACATCCGCCTCAGTTATACCATGAATCCGAGTATTACGTTTGTCAAAAAAACTATCCGGTTTAATTAATGTATAAAATTCGTCTACAAGTTTATTATCACGTACAACCGCCAAGCCAAGCGATACGGCACTGTAACGTTTAGCACTTGCAGTTTCAAAATCCATCGCAACAAAATTCATATGTACACCTCGTCAATCATTTACTATCCATGACATGTCAAAAGCTGGTACCAAATCATGATTGCTATTCAAAACTTCGCTTTCGGATTCTGGTATTCGCTTAAAGCCAAGCTTCTCATAAATATGGATGGCAGCCTCGTTGATTGTTTGCACAGTCAACACTAACTGTTTTACCGAACTAAAAGTTGTCGCCCAGTTTAATATTTCAGCCATCATCGCCTGTGCCAAACCATTTCCTTGATAATCAGCTAATACAGCAACGCCGACCTCGGCAATTTTTGGTTTCCGAGGCTTTGCAGCAGCCGAAGCTAAACCAACAAGCTGACCTTCCTCAGTCGCAGCTACTAACATGATGTTATTGGTTGTCGTCTGCAAAATATCAATATTATCAGCTTCATCTGCCGCTTCTATCGTTTCAGGATCTTGTTCAAGCATAAATGTACTAGATTCTTCTTGTAATTGAAATAACAGTCCCATTAGTTTTACTGCATCCTGTCTATCAGCAGGCCGTACAAATATCTCCATTATTCCTCCATTGCAGCTAATAATCGTGTGGATTCCTTACCTGTTGCTGTTATCGTAATTAACCGTTGGGTTTCTTGGCTAGCGACCCTTTCAAACGAAATTTTCAACACATCATCGGGCAAATCAGGTTTGATATATTGTGACCATTCAACTAAGGCAACCGCGTCGCCACCAAAATACTCAGATAATCCTAAATCTTCGGCATTCCCTTCTTCGCCAAGACGATAAACGTCTAAATGATATAATGGAAATTCTGATGTTTGATATTCACGTACCAAAGTAAATGTTGGACTTTTAACTGGTCGCTTAATTCCTAGTTCTTTTGCAAATCCTTGTGTAAAAGTAGTCTTACCTGCTCCTAAGTCCCCTGATAATAGAATTGTGTCTCCAGCAGCCACATTTTTTGCCAACTTGGCAGCTAATTTTTGTGTTTCATTCACTGTATTCACTAATATTCTCATAATTAGAAGTATACCATTTTTCAGCAATTGATTACAGAGTACAAACAATGTAAGCGCACAAAGTAAAAAAGCTCATCTTAGAATTTCACTGAGCTTTTCCGGGTTATTAACTAATTCAACTGATTAACCGTTAATTTATCTGGCACATGGTAAACAATCGCCTCGGTGGACGTTAGCATGTCATCCGTCAATTGAAGTTTAGACACCTCTCCTTGATGATAAGATTGGAAATAATAACTGCGACTCTCAGCTACCGTGGCTGCACGATAAACTGAAAATGTCTGTTGGTGTGTTAAGTTTTGTGGTACAGTCACGCTGTCTAACAAATGCCAACTAGTGACAATCGCCTCGTCTTCATCAGCGGGCTGGTCAGCACGTTCTTTTAAATAAGCGGCCCTTAAAAAGCGCGCACCAGGTGAATAAGATCCCGGCGGTGTTGCCTTACCTGAAAGATTACCCGTCGTTACTTTTGGTGAATTGACGGGAATTGTACCAGCTTTGAATTCAGGTTTAAAATCAACATATTTTTCCAGTTGCTGAATTTGGCGCTCAAAGTAAGGACTGTTAGTCACTATTCCCAATGGATTAGGAACAATTTTCATTGGCCATTCAGTTGGCTCGATGACCACAACTGCCCCGGTCGGATCAGTGACAGCATAGTGTAGTTCAGGATTACCATACTTAACAACGCTATTTTTTTCTGACATCAATTGTATGTCGGCAATGTGCTCGGTAATATCAGCAATTGATTTAAAATTTCCTAAAAGCCAAAATACAAATTCAAAAGGTGCCATTTGTACTTTTGTATCATCAATTTCATCCACAAATTGAGCCCCATTCCCAAAGGTCAATTTTTGCGCGCACAACCCAAACTCATTAACGCCGTCAGCAACATCGGTACGTTTATTACTTAATTCTCCCCCACCAATAAAGGCATATTTATTTTGCATCAAATGGCGATTAAATGATGAATGCCATTGATACTTTCTTGGTACAAACATGGGTGAATTTTCTAAACGTGGCCAATCCATTGTTCGTGATAAAATATGCACGCCATCACGCGCAATTTGAAAAATACTTGTACACATTCACGAAACCTCCTATGTCATTTCATATTAAAAAGCGCCATAACACCTATCATCTGTAAAATTACCAACGAATTTGTGTTATGTCGCTTTTATTTGCTACTTTATCTAATTTTCTAATGCTTGCGCAGCCGTAATAATAGCGACCTTATAGACGTCTTCTTCATTGGCGCCACGTGACAAATCTGAAACTGGTTTAGCTAACCCTTGTAAAATTGGACCAACTGCTTCAAATCCACCTAATCGTTGTGCGATTTTATAACCAATATTACCAGACTGCAAATCAGGGAACACGAAGACATTCGCTTGACCAGCAATCTCTGACTTAGGGGCCTTTGACTGAGCAACCTCTGGTACAAATGCCGCATCAAATTGTAACTCACCATCAATCGCTAATGACGAATCCAACTCCTTCGCAATTGTAGTTGCTTTGGTAACCTTATCTACTTGTGGTGCCTTAGCTGATCCCTTTGTTGAGAAACTCAACATAGCAACTTTTGGATCAATTCCAAAGACTTTGGCCGTCTTGGCTGACTGAATTGCAATCTCAGCCATTGTTTGTGCGTCAATATCAATATTGATAGCTGCATCAGCAAAAATATAACGTTCATCGTTTCGTTGCATCACGAACGCACCAGAAATACGTGATGAACCTGGGGCAGTCTTTATAATTTGTAATGCTGGACGCACAGTATCACCCGTAGGATGTGTCGCACCAGACACCATACCATCAGCTAAGTTCATATAAACCAGCATCGTACCAAAATAATTTACGTCAGTAACCCACTTTTTGGCAGTTGCTGTATCCGTCTTACCATGACGGCGCTCAATAAGTTCACGAATCATCTTCTTCAACTTATCATCAGGATAACTAGCTGGATCAATGACTGTTAAGTTTGATAAATCAAATTGGTTTTTTTCAGCTGTTGCATCAATTAATGACTGCTTTCCCAATAAAATTGGTTTAACCAATCCATCGGCAGCTAATCGTACTGCTGCACCTTGAACACGAGCATCTTCTCCCTCAGGAAATACAAGTGTCTTATTTTGTCCCTTAATTTTATTTGCTAATTGCTCAAACAACTCCATGATCAACAAACCCCCGTCTCTTTTCTAAATTATTATTGTATTACACAATCTATTATACCATACAGGCTTTTCATCCATTGATATATAGCCATTTCTAAGTGTTGCATGTAAGCAACAAAATTTCTTATCTATGCCCACTTGATTGGTATACGATTATTTTTTTGTAAAAAGCTATTTGTTTGACTAAATGGTTTAGAACCAAAGAAACCACGATATGCAGATAATGGACTTGGATGAGGAGCTTGTAGCACTAGGTTTTTTTCACCTTGAATCAATGACTTTTTATTTTGAGCCTGCTTTCCCCACAAAATAAAGACCGTGGCTTGATCACGTTGCGCGACCAATTTAATAATCTCGTCAGTCAGTGGTTCCCACACTTCACCAGCATGGCCACCAGCATCATGAGCTGGAACCGTCAAAACCGTGTTTAATAATAAAACGCCTTGCTTTGCCCATCGCCGTAAATCACCATCCTTTGGTGCATCAACATTTAAATCATCAACCAACTCTTTGTATATATTAATTAAAGATTTAGGCAGTGCCATCGTTGCTGGCACAGAAAAGCTTAGGCCTTGCGCTTGGTCAGGATTTGGATAGGGATCCTGACCTAGAATAACAACTTTTACCTTATCTAAGGGGGTTTCTTTTAACGCAGCAAATACATTTTGTCGTTCTGGATAAACCGTATCGATTAAATAGACAGTATCTAGAAATTCTTGGATGCGACCAATATAATTTGGTTGTAACACTGGTTGCAAAGCTTCTGCCCAGTCCTTTGGTAATAATTCTGGCATATTAACTCCTATTCTTACTTAATAAATTCATAACTATCCCTATTATACCGACAAAAGTCAGTTCAAACAGGGTTATGTTAAAATAAAAGTTGAGGGGAAACATCAATTATCCCTTAAGAACTGAAACCACATTATACATTGGCTTAAAAGTTTTATCGTACTATCTTCATGATATAACGAGGTATTTATATGCATGATTTACTAATGTCGAAAATCCGCGAACAGTTTGACGGCATAACGACTGTCACAACCTATACGAATGATATGAAATATATTATTTCGGGACAAATTGGTCAACGTAACGACAAGCTCACTATCTATAACCAGTCTTACGAACCGCTTGCCGAAATCACTCAAGTTTCAAGTGGCATCTTGCCTCGTTTTATTTTAACGAATCAACAACAAACAGTCGGATCAATAGGATTGTCTCTAAAATTACATGAATTATTATTTGTAAACAATTTAAATTGGCTGGTGCTTGGTAGCCTTGAAAAACGTCGCTTTCAAATAAAAACGGTTAGACAACAACTAGCAACCGCTAACCCAATCAGGGATCAACGTTTGTCCATCCATATTGCTAAAATCAATCAAGAACCACTTTTATTATTAATTATTGCCTTTTTAGACCGCTGGCAATTTATCGCTCATGGTCACCCACTGGCTCGGCCAAGTATTTTTAATGCCCCAGCCCCAACATTAACGCCCTTTATAAATTCTAATTCACTAAAATATTTACCTAAAGAGTAACAATCAATCACCCATAATGCATGCCTATAGCCAAAAAAGAGACGCCAATCAACCGGGCTAATGGTTGATTGGCGTCTCTTAAACATTATCAAAAAGTTTATACGTTCAAAACTTTATCTAGGAAATCACGTGTACGTGGATCCTGTGGGTTATTAAAAATTTCTGTCGGTGTACCTGCTTCACGAATATAGCCATCAGCAAAAAAGACAACACGATCAGCTACTTGTTTCGCAAATCCCATTTCATGGGTCACCACAATCATTGTCATGCCCTCTTCAGCTAGCTCTTTCATAACTGATAATACATCACCAACCATTTCAGGGTCCAATGCTGAGGTAGGCTCATCAAACAACATAATTTCTGGATTCATTGCCAAAGCTCGGGCGATGGCAACACGCTGTTTTTGACCACCAGACAAGGTGTCTGGTTTAACATCAGCTTTGTCAGCCAAGCCTACCCGCTCTAGAAGTTGTTTAGCATTAGCTGTTGCTTCACTTTTAGTCATTTTTCCCAATTGGACTGGTGCTAAAATCATATTTTCCATCACGGTCAGATGTGGGAAGAGGTTAAAATGTTGGAAAACCATCCCCACTTTTTCACGGATTTTATCAATATTCACCTTTGGTTGATTAACATTTTGCCCATCAATAGTAATCTCACCACTACTAATGTCTTCAAGCTTATTCAACGAGCGTAAGAATGTAGATTTACCGGAACCAGAAGGGCCGATCATTACGACAACTTCCCCTTCTTCAACAGACAAGTTCAATCCTTTTAGTACTTCATTTTTACCAAAACTCTTATGAACATCGCGTGCTTCAATAACTGTTGCCATTATTTGATCCTCTTTTCTACCCAATTTGATAACCAAGTTAATAGTGTAATAACAATAAGATACAATACTGCAATCATTAACCAAACTCTGAATCCTTGCAAATTACGAGCAATAATCAGAGTACCTGTTTGCGTTAATTCAATGATACCAATTGCTGACAAGATTGACGTATCCTTTAACGTAATAATAAATTGATTAATGAAACTTGGAATTATCAAGCGGACTCCTTGTGGCATGACGACTTTCCGCATTGCTTTACCATAAGGCAGTCCAAGTGACCGTGCTGCTTCAAGTTGACCTGGAGCAACTGATTTAAAGCCACCACTCACAAAAGCACCAATATAGGCTCCTTCATTTAAGATCAATGTAATAACTCCCGCTGTGAATGCCGGAATTTTTTGTCCAGTCAAATTAGGAATTCCAATATAGATAAAGAAAGCTAACACAAGCATTGGTAGGCCACGGAAAATATAAATAATCGTCGTTGATAGACCACGTGCTAACTTGCTTGGCATAACGCCCAAAATCCCTAAGAAGATACCCCAAATAGCTGCCAGAATAATACCAACCATGGTCAACTCAAGCGTCTTAACTAAACCATTTAATAGAGCACTCTGGTTTTCTTTGACCAAATCCCAAATTGTCGTCTTATCTGCGGTTTGATCAGCTGCATTTTTCTTGTAGTTATAACCACCATCTCCTAGGTACCGCTTAACGATTTTGTCATACGTCCCATCTTTAACAATTTTGTCATAACCTGCGTTAAATTTCTTTAGCAACTCTGCATTGGCAGCCTTCTTAACTCCGAAACCATACCAGTTTCCTTTAGCTGGTTTTGTAACAATTTTTAGATTTGTGCCTTGCTTAATCGCATATGCCATAACCGGTTGATCTTCGAAAGCAGCAACCGTATTACCGATTGCCACATCATTATACATAGTATTTGAGTCGTTGAAGAAGGTTACTTTAAAACCATACTTCTTTGATATTTCACGCGCATAATCTGCCCCAGCACTACCTGTTTTAGCAGCAACTGTTTTTCCTTTTAGGTCAGACAACCCTTTGATATCTGATTTAGGTGATACAGCCATCACAATACCACTCTTATAGTATGGTGTTCCAAAATCAAAAGTACTTTTACGCTCATCTGTAATTGACATACCAGCAACAATACCATCAACTTGACCGGCCTGCACTGCCTGCACACCAGCATTAAAACTCATTGGCTTTAACGTATAGGTAAAGTTCTCACGTTTTGAAATTTCTTTCAACATGTCCATATCAATTCCACGATATTTACCACCATCTGTTTGAAACTCAAACGGTGGAAATGTTGTATCAGTTGTAATGGTATAATTTGGCGTTGCTGCGTGGGCAGCGGGTACACTAACGATAATACCGACTGCTAGCCCCACCAATGCCATTAAACTAATTAACCACTTGCGCATTGTCTATTTCCTCCAAGACTATTATTTTCACATTCATACCACCACATTTTACGCTCTTACAGTTATAAAGGGCTATTTAATGTCAGCTTTCCTAACATATAGTTTGTTTTATGATACAACAAAAAAACTGGTTTAATTAGTTTTGCGCATTGGCATCCAAATTAAACCAGTTTTTAGGAATTATTAATAACGTTTCTTTAGTGTTCGATGCAACTCACGATCTTGATCACGTTTTTTGATTGTTTCACGTTTATCATAATTTCGCTTACCTGTTGCAACACCAATCAAAACTTTTGCAAACCCACGTTTCAGATAAACTTTTAAGGGGACAATTGTTTTTCCTTGTTGGGCAACAGCTACTTGTAAGCTTTTAATTTCTTTTTTATGTAATAACAATCGCCGACTACGTAGTGGATCGTGATTGAATCGATTACCTTGTTCAAACGGGCTAATATGCACGTTATCTAACCAAGCTTGTCCATCACGAATTTGTATAAAGCCATCCCCTATCGTAATTTTGCTAGCACGAACCGATTTGATTTCTGTACCAGTCAGTTCCAAGCCAGCTTCATAGGTTTCAGCAATCGCATAATTATATCGTGCCTTATTATTAGTTGCCAACGCACCATCTGTGCGCCGCTTTTTCTTAGCCATGACAACCCCCTAATTCTAATTACTTATGACGTCCCTTACGATTAGTTCCTTGATGCTTTGAATCTGGCTTACGCTTATTTTGATAAGCGCCAAATGCTTTACCATCATTATGGGTCTTATTACCCTTTGATGAGTGATTGCGTTTATCATTTTGGCGACGACCACCACGGTTTTTACCAAAGGCTCCTCGATGTTCATCAGGTACTTTAATATCTGTCACTGGTGCTTCACCTGGATCAACTAGCACGAAGTCGATTGATGCTTGTTCTTTATCAACACGAACTACACGTACCTTAACTGGTTGACCAATCTGGTAAATGTGGTGCAAACGCCGACCAATCAATGCCATATGAGCTTCATCATAGACATATTGATCATCTGTGAAGTTAGACACATGAATCAAGCCTTCAACGGTGTTTTCCAATGAAACAAACATACCAAACTTCAAAACACCGTTCACAACACCATCGAACTCTTGTCCGACCTTGTCCATCATGAATTCGGCCTTCTTCATTGCATCAGTATCACGTTCAGTATCAACCGCACGGCGTTCCTTAACTGATGTATCCTCTCCAATTTGAGCTAATTTATCAGCATACTTAGCCTGTGCCTCTTCGCCCAAACCATTTTTCTCATACCATTTAATCAGACGATGGACTGTTAAATCAGGATAGCGGCGAATAGGCGAAGTAAAGTGTGTATAATATTCTGCACCAATACCAAAGTGCCCCAGCGGATCATTTGAATACTTTGCTTGTTTCATTGTCCGCAACATCATCGTTGAAACCATCTGTTCTTCAGGACGGTCGACGAAGAAATTATGAATAGCTTGCAAATCAGTTGACTTTACCTTCTCAGGATCCAACTTAACTGGTGCCCCTAAGGCTTTAACAAAATCAACAAAACTCTGCACACGATCAGCATCTGGTGCTTCGTGTATACGATACAAGAATGGGACCTTAGCTAGATCGAAATGCATTGCAACAGTTTCATTAGCCGCTAGCATAAATGATTCAATAATTCGCTCTGATAAACCACGTTCACGTAATTCGATATCCGTTGGTTTACCCTCTTCATCAACAATAATCTTTGCCTCAGGCGCATCGAACTCGATTGCACCTCTAGCAGTACGTTTTGCCGACAAAATATTGTGCAACTCAGCCATCTCTTCAAACATTGGCACTAGTTCCGCATACTCCGAACGGGTTTCTTCATCACCATCCAAAATTGCATTAACTGCTTTATAAGTCATCCGAGCATGTGATCGCATCACTGATGTGTGCAGACGGTGACTAACTAAGTTACCTTTTGGTGTAAACTCCATTTCAGCTGACATAGCTAGTCGATCAACACCTGGATTTAGAGAAGCAATGCCATTTGAAATTTTACGAGGTAACATTGGTATCACACGATCCGTTAGATAAACAGATGTGCCTCGATTATAAGCCTCTTCATCTAGTGGCGTGCCTTCAACCGCATAATGTGAGACATCAGCAATATGAACACCCAAATGGAAATTACCATTTGGCAGCTTCCATACAACAACTGCATCATCCAAATCCTTTGACTCGATAGAATCAATGGTTACTAATGGTTGGTCAGTGATATCCTCACGACCCTCACGTTCACTATCTAATACTTCATCAGGAATGTCCTCGGCTTGTTTCATCGCATCTTTAGGGAATACGTGTGGCACATCATGATTATAAACAATCTCTAAAATATCAACACCCGGATCATCCTTATAACCAATTTTATCTGTTATCACACCCGTAAAGTGCTTTGGCATTTCAGCAGACGGATACGTTGCGATTGAAGCCATAACAACTTCGCCATCTGTCGCTACCAAGCCACCTTCTTTAACCAAAAATTCAAAAGAAGAAAACTTCTTATCAGTTAAGCGTATACTACCAACATAACCCTTGTAAGCACTACCTAAGGAAAATTCGCCAACAACATGTTCGCGACCACGCGTAATAATTTCTTCGATCTTACCTTCAGGGCCACGCTTATCGTCGCCCTTATTAAGCAACTTTACACGCACTTCATCGCCTTGCGTTGCAAAAGCCGTATTATCTGGGTTAACAAACACATCTGGTGCTTTTTCATCATAATGAACAAATCCGAACCCCTTGTCATTGGCCTTAAATGTACCAATAACTCCTTCATGATCCGCATTATATTGAAATGCACCTGCATCATTAACTTTAACTTTGCCAGCACGTTCCAAAGCTGCTAAGGCTTGTACAACTGATTTGAAGGCATTCGCATCATTTAATCGCAACCCATCTGTTAACGTTTGTGCTGGATACGCTTGGGTTGGATTTCCTTTCAAAAAGCCAAATAATTGGTCTTGTAAATTTTGTAAATCCATTAATTTCTCGCTATTCTTAAAATGAAAGACCCCTCGTACAATATGTCACGAGAGGTCTTGCGCACTGGTAAATTTTTAATGTGAAGAAAGGTAAACAAGCGCCAATCCCAAAATAAACCAGATTGCTGCAAGGACTGCTGTAATTCGTTGCATCACGGCAACAAATCCCCGGGCCTTTTGGGTTGCAAACAAGTCACCACCACCGCCACCTGACAATGCTGACAAAGCATCCTGTTGCTTAGATGGTTGCATCATAACTGCAATAATAATCAGTGCACCCACTACAATCATTGCTGTTAATAGTATGTCGTACATCTCGGTGCCTCCTCTTTCTTCTATCTTTAATCGTATATACTTTTATAGCATAACATAGGTAATAAATTGTCTCAATAAAAAAAGTGAGACAGAACATATTTTGCTCGGTCTCACCTTTAGTTATTATAAATAATTAATTACTTTGCTTCGTAGTTAACAATGCCATCACGTGCAGACTTGTCAATATTGTAGAAGCTGTCGATACCCTTGTATTCAGCAACCTTGTCACTCAACAAATCTTCAATACGCATCAATTGGTTGTACTTAGCGATACGGTCAGTACGTGACATTGAACCAGTCTTGATTTGACCAGCATTAGTTGCCACAACCAAATCAGCAATCGTTGTATCTTCTGTCTCACCTGAACGGTGTGAAACGATAGCTGTGTAACCAGCTTCTTTGGCCATCTCGATAGCTTCAACAGTTTCTGTCAAAGTACCGATTTGGTTAACCTTGATCAAGATCGCATTTGCAGCACCCTTAGCAATACCCTTTGACAAGTAGTCAGTGTTTGTAACAAAGAAGTCATCACCAACGATTTGTACCTTGTTACCAAGACGCTCAGTCAACTTTGACCAGTTATCCCATTGTTCTTCATCGTTCAAATCTTCAGCTTCTGCCAAAGGATCCTCAACAGATACAACTGGGTACTTTTCGATCAAGTTTTCTAAGTAATCGATAAACTCATCAGTCGTGTATTCCTTCTTATCAGGCTCACCAGCTAATGTGTAAATTTTCTTTTCGTGATCATAGAATTCTGAAGAGGCAACGTCAAAGGCGATTGCCACATCCTTACCTGGCTTGTAGCCAGCACGTTCGATTGCGTTCAACAAGTATTGGAAAGGCTCTTCATTTGAAGTAAAGTTAGGGGCAAATCCACCTTCATCACCAACAGCAGTTGAGTGACCAGATTCTTTTAGCAAAGCTTGTAATGCATGGAACGTTTCTGAACCCATACGAACAGCTTCGGCAATTGACTTTGCACCAACTGGCATAATCATGAACTCTTGGAAATCAACTGAGTTATCGGCGTGAGCACCACCATTAACAACGTTCATCATTGGTGTTGGCAAAACCTTTGAGTTAAATCCACCAAGGTAGTTGTACAATGGTGTACCTAGTTCATCAGCTGCAGCACGAGCAGCAGCAATTGAAACACCCAAGATAGCATTGGCACCCAACTTACCCTTGTTTGGCGTACCATCCAAGTCGATCATTGTGTGATCCAACAAAACTTGATCGGTAACATCCATACCAACCAACTTGTCCTTGATTACCTTGTTAACATTCTCAACAGCCTTCAGAGTTCCCTTACCTAGGAAACGGCCCTTGTCACCATCTCGTAATTCGACAGCTTCGTTAACACCAGTTGAAGCACCAGATGGCACGATACCACGACCAAAGCCACCTAATTCAGTGTAGACTTCAACTTCAACAGTAGGGTTACCACGTGAGTCCAAAACTTCGCGTGCATAAATATCAGTAATTGCAGACATGTTGTCTTCTCCTTACTTATTCTTGAAAGTATAGTTATATATGGGAATATCCCTCGGAACTTATTGTAACATAATTCACAGTATATGCTAACAATGACGTTTGTAAGTTGAATAAGGGACATAAAAAATTCACATTATCATCATAATTAGCAAAACATTGACTAACTATTATTAATAATTTTTATCATCTTAGTCATTGATTTGCAAGTTATTTGTTGTCATTTTGTTATACAATTGACTGTCATGTAATTGTTAAGCACGTTAAACTATATTTGTCATTGCATTATTGTTTTTCAGGGGGATTTATGAAACGAGCGATTTTTACTATTTCATTACTATTGGGGCTGCTATTTGCCATCCCTGTTTGCTTTCTTAGTACGTCACAGGCATTTTCTGGCTGGCTAATAAACCCTAAAGAACAAGCAAGTCACTTACAATCCCAAAAACAATCACAAGCTGAATCTAAATCTAATTTAAAAAAATTTAGTTCACGACTAGCAGCGAGCGGTGTGTCCGTCGTTTCTAGTAACTCTGAGGAAGCTGTCGATCCTAATCAGGCTGTGATGTCTTCTTTAAATCCACAAGATTCTAACTCATCTCAACCAAACTCCGACCAAGAAACATCTGCTCGGGCAATGACTACTAATCGAGAAAACACCTCTGATCAACCGACAACATCCACCCCTAGCTCACAATCAAGTTCAACTATGACTAGTCAGCCTAGTGCAAGTGAATCAAGCATACCAAGCCAGTCAAGTGGCCCGGCTTCATCAAGCTTACCAAATAGCTCTAGTTCTATTATTACTAGCTCATCTTCTAGCGAAAACTTACCTAGTGAAAGTTCTTCTAACGAAAATTCATCTACCGAGGGTTCAACTAGTAACATACCAAGCTCATCTAGTGAGCCAACTACTAGTGAAACATCTAACGTACCAAGTAGTTCTTCAGATGAGGAACCTAGTTCTGAAAAAACTAGTTCTTCGAATGAAGCAGCATCAAACCCTAACGATTCGTCAGCTACTAACAACAATAACAATTCAGAAGAACAACACAATAACGACACAGGCAGTCAGACAGCTGAAACCTCAGTTGTCACACCAACACCTGATACCGCAATTTCTTCTGTCGATTAAAAATTAAAAACGAGTGAGAATGGTACAATTTGTGCCTTTCTCACTCGTTTTTTATTTTATAGATTACGTTTTGCTTGTTCTGCTAAACTAATCAATTCGATAAATGTGGCTGCATCCAGTGCAGCATCCCCGACTAGTACACCATCAATGTCAGGCTGGTTTAATAGTTCATAAGCATTGGCTGGTTTTACTGAACCACCATACAAGACACGCACATGATCAGCAACATCCTGATCAAACATATCGGCAACTGTTTGACGAATTACACGCAAACTTTTCTGCGCTGCATCAGGTCCCATCGCTTGGCCTGAACCAATTGCTGCCGTCGGTTCATAAGCTAACATCAAGCGACCCATTTCTTCACGAGTTACTCCCTTTAAAGATTCAACTACTTGATTGACAATCCAGTGCGCATGGTCATTAAGGGACTCCAATTGCACCGCTTCATCAATTGCAATAATAGGTGACAACCCATTCCGTAATGCCGCCAATGTTTTTAGGTTAACCATTTCATCAGTTTCACGAAAATAATTACGGCGCTCAGAATGACCAATAATCACGCGACTAATACCTAAATCAGCAAGTGCTGCTGGACTTGTCTCACCAGTATAAGCGCCTTTATCCTGCCAGTACATGTTTTCGGCCCCAATTTCAACAGCCGTCCCTTTGGCGGCAGTTACCATTGCATTTAACAATACATCTTGTCCCGCTAGTACGGCATCCACATGCGGATAAATCGCCAATTTTGGTGAAATTTCAGCAATATATCGCTTTACCTCACTTGGCAATTTATTCATTTTCCAATTTGCAATAACAATTGGTCGTCGTAACATTATCTTTTACCACCCCTCATCGTGCTTATTCTGATTATACCACGCTTTCTAATCCAAATATGCGTAATGAGCCGTTCGGTATTATTGATATTAATAGCAGTCTTTCTAACCAGCGATTTTAATTCTTTATTCACATGTCATTTGATATATTAAGGCCAATTACAACGGCTGCATACCCTGACATATTGATGTTTTTTTCGTTGATTGTGACATTTCCTACTTTTTCTAAAATCGTACCACTTTGGTTCATATCAAATTGTACTGTTTCAGTACTTAGATTAACGAGTACAGTTAATACTTGATTGGCCAACGTCCGCTGATAACCAATAACGGTTTCAGGTAATGCCCGTAATGGTTGAAAATCACCAGTTGTAATAACTTTCTGCCACTCTGGATTACGATGCCATGCGCCTAATTTCTTATAGTAATTTAATACAGAGGTTTTATCTGTCAATTCAGTTTGGACATCAATACCTGCTCTGTCTGTTCCCATCTTTAACCACGGGGTAACTTCGGAAAAGCCAGCAAATTCAGTATGATTCCATTGCATTGGCACTCGTGCATTATCACGCGATTTATCATTGATAGCCGCCAATGCACTCTGCTTAGAATAACCATCTTTTAGCGCCATTCGATAATTATTAATTGATGAAACATCGTTAAATTCCGAAATGTCAGTACGCGCAAAATTTTTCATCCCCAACTCTTGACCTTGATAGATAAACGGTATTCCCGGCAAAAAATAATACATCGTCGCCAAGGTCTTAGCCGCTGTGGGTGTTTGGTTTTGTTTATCTGGGACTAACTTTGATAGAACCCTAGGCTGGTCATGATTTTCTAACACATTAGCCAATGTTCCCTGAACTTTACCAGCAACTTGTTGTGATGAAAACAACGCTTCTCGTAAGTCTTTAACTGACCATTGACTGCGGCCACGATACCATTCATCAGTATTTTTAACGTTAATATTCATGTATGAAAAATCAAAAATCATAGAGAAATAACCATTTGGTCCGATATATTTGCTCAAATCGTCTTCAGGCACCCCGTATGCTTCACCGACTGTAATAGCATCATATTTATCAAAAGTTTCTTGCTGCAATTCTTTTAAGAATACATCAATTCCTGGCCGATTTTGTCCCTTCTTAATAACTGACACCAGCCCATCACTCCCATCAGCAGGTAAACTAGCCCAATCTAAGTCTTTCTTCAAATGCGTAATGGCATCTACTCTAAAGCCCGCAACTCCCATATCAAGCCACCAATTGATCATTCGATATATTTCCTTACGTAACGTGGGATTTTCCCAATTAAGGTCTGGTTGTTGTGGCGCAAAAGTATGAAAGTAATACGTATTAGATTCACCAACAACGGGTTCCCAAGTAGATCCTCCAAATATACTACGCCAGTTATTTGGCACTTCCCCATTTTGGGTCTTTTTAAAAATAAAATAATCTCGATATTTGCTTTGCGGATCCGCTAATGCTTGCTTAAACCATTCATGTTGATCAGACGTATGATTAACAACTAAATCCATAATTACTTTAATGTGACGTTTTTTAGCTTCAGACAAAAATGTTTTAAAATCTTCAAGCGATCCAAATTGCGGATCGATGTCTTGATAATCAGCAATATCATATCCCATATCCACCATTGGTGATTTATAGATTGGTGACACCCAAATCATTGTTACCCCTAAATCACGAATATAATCTAGATGATTAATCATCCCTTGAATATCACCAATCCCATCATAATTAGTATCTTGAAAAGAGCGTGGATAAATTTGATACACAACCTCATTTTGCCACCATTTTGTAGCCATTTGTCTATTCCCCCAGTTATTCATTGATGGGTTTAGCATATATGAGGCCAATCAAATATTCAATATAAAATCAGCATTTTAAGAAAACGCTTTCACAATATTTTCACTCATTAAAAAATACTAAAACAATACCTATTTACCGTTCATTACATATAGATAACTTTCACTGAATTATATAATAATATACTTTTAGTCATTTCATGTTACCGTTAACAGTTTCTCATCACATAACCTCTCCAAGACAAACAGCGCACAAAAAAAGAACAACCATTTCTGATCGCTCTCACAATTTTTTATCAACTAGTCGGCTGTAACATTAGCTTTCACTAAAGCAACAACTTCATCATTTGTTTCGGCATCTACAGCTTTCTCAGCTAATTTTGCCATATCTTTTGTATCTAATTGTTTCATCAAAGAACGTGCTTGCAAGATAGAAGTTGCCGACATCGAGAATTCGTCTAGTCCCATACCAACAAGAATTGGTAGTGCAACTGGGTCACCTGCCATCTCACCACACATTGCAGCAAACTTACCATACTTATGCGCAGAATCAATCACATTCTTTACTAAGCGTAAAATTGATGGATTATATGGCTGGTACAAGTATGATATGCGGTCATTACCACGATCTGCTGCCATCGAGTACCCAATCAAGTCATTCGTTCCAATTGAGAAAAAGTCCACTTCTTGCGCAAACTTATCTGCCAAAACTGCAGCTGCCGGAATTTCGATCATGATACCAAGCTTAATATCATCTGATACTTGAGTACCTTCAGCAATTAATTTGGCTTTTTCCTCATTAAAGATATCACGAGCAGCACGGAATTCTGGCAATGTTGCCACCATTGGGAACATGATCCATAGTTGTCCATAAACTGACGCTCGTAATAACGCCCGTAACTGGGTACGGAAAATATCATCTCGATCGAGAGATATACGAATAGCTCGATATCCTAAGAAAGGATTTTCTTCCTCAGGTAATGGTAAGTATGGCAAATGCTTATCTCCACCAATATCCATTGTACGAACTGTCACTGGCTTACCATCCATATTCTTAAGAACCTTTTTGTATGATTCAAATTGATCCTCTTCGGTTGGTAATTCAGTCGAATCCATGTACAAAAATTCGGTACGATATAGACCAACACCTTCAGCACCATTATCGGTCACACCATCAAGGTCCTTTGGCGTACCAATGTTTGCCCCAATGACAAACTCTTTGCCATCAGCTGAAACCGACTTCTCGTTTTTCAACTTAGCCCACGCAGCCTTTTTAGCAGCATATTGATTGCCCTTCGCTTGGTAGGCAGTCATCTCATCAGCTGTTGGATTTACTAATGCTAGACCATCTAAACCGTCTAAGACAACGGTATCACCATCAGTAATTTCATCAGTAGCAACCTCAGAACCAACAATTGCTGGGATTTCCAAAGTACGGGCCATAATCGCAGCGTGTGCTGTACGACCACCAACATTTGTGATAAACCCTTTCACATAACGACGGTCTAGCTGTGCTGTATCCGAAGGCGTCATGTCTTTGGCAACAATAACCACTTCTTCGTTGATCAACGCAGGATTTGGTAATTCCTTGCCAAGCAAATGACTTAACACACGCTTAGTCACATCGCGAATATCAGCAGCACGTTCAGCCATATATGGATTATCATCTGCCATACTCTCAAACATGCCAATAAACATATCTGTCACCGCCACCAAGGCTGCCTCGGCATTCGTTTTGTCGCTATCAATCTTATCATTAATATTGCTCAAAAGCTCCGGATCTTCAGTGACCATAATGTGTGCTGTGAACACCTCGGCCTCATCAGCACCCATTGACTCTTCAGCTTTTGTACGAATTTTTTCCAAATCTGCCTTTGAAGACAAAAAGGCCGCACTAATGCGGTCTTTCTCACCTTGAGTATCGTCGATTGTGCGAGTCTCAAAAGACAGATCAGGGTCAACTAACTTATAAGCTTTTGCAATTGCAACACCATTTGATGCAGCAATTCCGGTAATTTTATTAGTCATTCTATTTCCCCTAGAACCTGTTTAACTTAATCTACGAAACTAGTCTGTCAAACCTTCTGCTGACATTGTTTCTGCAATAGCTGATAAGGCATCGGCCTCGTCATCACCTTCAGCAGAAATCTTAACATCGACATTTTGACCAACACCTAGTGACATAACACCCATGATTGACTTCAAGTTAACGTCCTTACCTTGGTATGACAACGTAACATTTGATGAGAACTTTGAAGCTGCTTGTACCAACAAAGTTGCTGGGCGAGCATGAATACCAGTTTCGGCTACAATGTGAAATTCGCGTGATTCCATGGTGATAATCTCCTCTAAATTTAAATATTATTCTTTTACTTTGGGTTAAGTTAAATTATGCTTTCAACAATCAAATATAACCAACCTTCATGCATTCATTCTATCAGGTATAAGATATATTAGCAAGCGCTTACATATTTTTTTCATAAAATACAATTTGTAATTATTAAGCTATAAATTTTATTCTATGATGCTTCGTCATCTTTTGCTGTATATGTAATTATACCACCACGTTCGGCAGTTCCCCTAATCGCATTTTGATAGGGATAATCGCGCCATACAACATAAAAATCAGAAAACTCTTTTGAAGTGACCACAAATTTATCTAATTCACCTGATCTTAGTTGTTCTAACATCTGACTATAGTCCATTCTGCCTCCTCATTTATATTATACAGCTATAATTAAAATTGGCACAAGACACTACCATATGTAAATCCGGCACCAAATCCCGTTAATAACACCTTTTTGCCTGTCAATACAGTATTTTGGCGCAATTCAGCCAATCCCATGGCAATCCCTGCTGACGATGTATTCCCATATTTAGTCACATTCGTCACAAATTTATCCATTGGTTGCCCCAATTTTTTTGCAATCATTTCAATAATTCTGAGATTAGCTTGATGCGGAATAAAATAATCAACATCCGCTGGTTCCAATCCATTTTGCTGCAAAAAATTGATAATATGGTCAGGAATCAATCGTTCAACTTCATTAAATACTTGACGCCCTTCCTGATGAAAAGCCGTTGTCTTTGGGTAGTTATCAGCAGAAAGTTCATGTAATGGCTGAATAATACCGGAGTGCACCACTTCCTCATTACCAATTGTATGCATTTCCTCTGCCATCAGGAGTGACTGTTCACTAGCCTCTAATATGAATGCACCCGCACCATCCCCAAAAAAGACTGATGAGGCACGATCCTTAAAATCCATCATCTTAGAGTTAACTTCAGCGGATATGACTAACGCATATTTTGCTGTACCAGCTTTTAAAAATTTGTCAGCTGTACTCAAGCCAAAAATAAATCCCGCACATGCCGTCGAAATATCATATGCCCAAGCATTTTCAGCCTGCAAATTTCTTTGTACTAATGCTGCAGTTGATGGTGCTAAACCATCAGGTGTAAATGTCGTTACAATGATTAGTCCAATATCCGCTGGTGCAAGCGCTGTTTGAGCAAGCGCTTGTTGCGCCGCCTTGGTGGCTAGATCCGACGTATTTTCTCCCTGTAACGAAACATGCCGAGTCTTGATTCCCGTATGTACTTGAATCCATTCATCATTTGTATCCATAATTGTAGCCAAATCATCGTTGGTCACAATATCTTGGGGAACATAATGAGATGAAGCAACAATTTTTACGCCTTGCGCCATGCTTTGCTCTCCTCCTAATTACTATTCAAAAATTATTATACGCATGCTCACCACAAAAAGACATTAATATTTTACTAAAAAAGCATCTTCTATCTCTAATTACGATTGAAATAGTACAAATAACGATCGCCATTAGCGGTTTGCTTTAGCTTAGTCACACTAGCGTTATTTGGTTCCGGTATATTATTGGTTACTTGATTCATACCAAAAGTCGCCATTAATACTGCCTTAATGGTAAATCCATGAGTAACAACAATAATTTGACCATCGGGATTTTGTTTGGTCTCTTCATTTAAAAAAAGATTTATCCTGTTAACAACTTGCGAAAATGTTTCACCAGTGACGGCATATTTTGTATAATTCTCTGTCACATCATGCAAGACCGGATTAAAAACATCCGGAAAATCAGCTATTAGCTGCTGATTTTGCTTACCATCCCATTCACCATATGAAATTTCTAACACCCGTTCATCTGTTCTAATCGGTATGCCTGCCACTTCATTTAGAATATCCGCAGTTTGTGCAGTTCTATGTAAAGGACTGATCACTAAAGCATCTGCAAAACTAATATCAAAATGCTTGGCCAACTCATTAACTTGTCGCCTGCCGGTATCATCTAAGTAAGTGATATCCGAATTGATCTGTCCTTGTTTTAGTCCAGCGGCATTGGCCAAAGTCTGGCCATGACGCACAAAATAAAAAGTTGTCATATTTCCCCCTCAATTAGTAAAAAAGAAAAGTTGAGACAAAACATTGTCTCAACCTCACTCAAATCACTACCTTATGCTTCTGTCATTTTCTGCTGTTTTAGTTTGAAATTTTCATTATATGAAAAAACATTTTGTCCAGCAATTGCGGCATCACCAACGGCTGTTGTAATCTGTCGTAATTCTTTTTCACGAACATCTCCCAGTGCATAAATACCAGGTAAGGCTGTTTCCATACGTTCGTTTGTTTCGATCCAACCACGCTCATTTGTAATACCCAAATCAGCGACAACATCTGAAACTGGTAACACGCCAACGTAAATAAAGACGCCGGCAGCATCAACCGTATAAACTTCATTAGTTACATTGTTATGCACGCGCACACCTGTAACTTTTTTATCATCACCTAAAATTTCTTCAACTTCAGTATTCCAAACAAATTCAATTTTATCGTTGGCAAAAGCGCGCTCTTGTAAGATTTGTTGTGCTCTTAATTTATCTCGACGATGAAAAACAGTTACCTTATCGGCCAAGCCAGCCAAATAAGTTGCTTCTTCAACTGCAGAATCACCACCACCAACAACAATAACATGTTGGCCACGGAAGAACGCACCATCACAAACCGCACAGTAAGATACACCGCGACCTGAATAGTCATCTTCACCGGGTACGGCTAGTTTCTTATAATCAGAACCAGTAGCGACAATCACTGAGTTAGTCGTATATTCGTCCATATCTGTCACAACACGCCATGATCCATCATCTTGTGCTTGGACATGTAGAACTGTTCCAAAAGCATATTCAGCACCAAATTGTGTTGAAGATTGGTACATCTTTTCAGAAAGATCTGGGCCTAACACACTATTGAAGCCAGGATAGTTTTCTACCTCAGCTGTGTTATTCATTTGACCACCGTATATCCCGCGATCAATCATCAGTACAGATAGGTTTGCACGTGAAGCATACGTTGCCGCCGTCATGCCACCAGGACCTGCACCTAAAATTATTGTGTCATAGTGTTGGGTCATAACAACACCTCCCCTTCAAGTACTTGCTCATTATTGTCTTCTCGACTTTCTACTACATTATTTTACATTCTTTGACTTAGAAAGCAAGCTTTTTTGCTTACTTTTTGTAAATAAAAACTGCAAGTTAACAGATGCCGAAAACTTGCAGTTATCATTATTAATACATCATTGATTAGTCTAATTTAGCGGCTAATTCTTTGATATATGCTTTCAAATCTTCACTTGTTTGTGGGTGCTTTAGACCAAATTCAATGTTTGTCGTTAAGAAACCAATCTTTGATCCAATATCGTAACGGCTACCCTTAAATTCATGCGCATAAACATGTTGACGCTTGTTTAATGAATCAATTGCATCAGTTAATTGGATTTCGTTACCCTTACCTGGTTCAGTCTTCTCAAGTTCTTCAAAGATTTCAGGAGTTAGTAGATAACGACCGATAATTGCCAAATCAGATGGGGCATCGTCTGGCTTTGGCTTCTCAACGAAGGTGTTAACCTGGTGTAGACCCTCTTCAACTTCTTTTTCAGGGGCAATCACACCATATTCAGATACTTGGTCGTGAGGCACCTTCATAACAGCCAAAGTTGATTCACCAGTTGTGTTATAACGATCAATCAGTTGCTTTGTCAAAGGCTCCTCATCACTCATCAAATCATCACCCAACATCACAACAAATGGCTCATCGCCGATAAATGACTTAGCAGTCAATACAGCATCACCTAAACCACGAGGATGTGATTGACGAATAAAGTACAAGTTAATATCCGTTGTCTCTTGAACAATCTTTAGTAACTCGTCCTTACCCTTTTCACGTAAGTTATTTTCTAATTCAGGATTTGAATCAAAATGATCCTCAATTGAGCGTTTTGACTTACCATCAACGATGACAATATCCTCAATTCCTGATGCCAAAGCTTCCTCAATAATGAATTGGATAGTTGGCTTATCAACGATTGGCAACATTTCTTTTGCTAATGCTTTCGTTGCAGGCAAAAAACGTGTTCCTAATCCTGCTGCTGGAATAATCGCTTTACGTACTGGTTTCATGATTAATTTACTTCCCTTCTTGCGAGACTGGACGTCCCATTAATGTTTGAATCGCTTCTTTAACATCTACGTTTTCATAAAGTACACGATACACTGCCGATGTAATTGGCATTTCAATATGTTTCTTTTGTGCTAATTCATGTGCAACTTTGGTTGTTGAAATGCCTTCAATAACCATCCCCATATCTTCAATAACATCTGGTAGTTTTTTACCTTCACCTAATTGTACACCCGCTCGAAAATTTCGAGAATGTACTGAAGTAGCCGTGGCAAATAAATCCCCCACACCAGACAACCCCATAAAGGTAATCGGATTAGCCCCAAAGGCTTGCCCTAAACGACTAATTTCAGCTAAACCGCGGGTAAACAAGGCTGCTTTGGCGTTTGCATCATAGCCCAGGCTTGCTAAGGCACCAGCCCCGATAGCAATAACGTTCTTTAACGCACCACCAATTTCGGCACCGATTACATCAGTGTTAGTATACACACGAAATACTTGGTTACTAAATGCCGCTTGAACCTCTTCAGCAGCGGCAACATTCTTGCTAGCCGCTGAAACCAAAGTTGGATCATGTTTGATAACCCCTTCAGCATGAGAAGGCCCTGAAATCACACCCAGTCCCTTTAGGTACTTAGCAGGCACTTCTTCAGTAAGCATTTCTGATACTCGCTTATATGTGCCTGGTTCTAGCCCCTTAGTTGCAGCCATTAAAATAACGCTGTGGTCTATGTTTGCTAGGACAGTAACTAGTTTCTGGGCAACTTCACGTGTTGCCTTAGTGGGCACAACGCTCAACACAATATCTGCATCCTGTACAGCAGATTGCATATCTGAAAAACCAACAATCCCATCATTTAATGGGTTATCACCTAAATATTTTGCATTTCGATGTGTCTCATTGATTTCAGCCACTTGTGATGCTCGATGGCTCCACAAACGAACGTCATGCCCATTTTCAGCAGCAACATTGGCCAGTGCGGTTCCCCACGAGCCGGCACCTAGAACTGCAATAATTTCGTTACTCACGAGATTCCTCCTTTTAATTGCATGAGCGACAATATCATAATAATACCATATTCTAATAACTTGGCAATCTTATCATTAACAGACTGCTACATCACAGTATTAGTCATCTACTTTGAATTTTCAGCAATTAGATTATTAAGATTATTATTAAATGTTTCCGTCGCATCGAATCCCATTTGCTTGGCACGGAAGTTTTTTGCAGCAGTCTCAATTAGAACGGCTAAATTACGGCCTGCTTGAACAGGTAGCACGTAACGTGGTAATCCAACGCCTTGGATGTTAATAACTTCTTCACCATTACCTAGACGGTCCACTTCTTGATCATCACGCCACTTTGCAAGGTGCAAATTAAAGGCGATCGTTGCATGCGAGCGTACGGCACCAGCTCCAAATAGATCCATGACATCAATAATACCAACACCACGTAATTCCATTAAGTTACGTAAGATTGCTGGTGGCTCCCCAACCAACCGTTCTTCATCTTGCGCATACACATCAACACGATCATCAGCGATTAAACGATGACCACGTTGTACTAATTCTAATGCTGTTTCTGATTTTCCAACCCCTGAATCACCAGTAATCAACACGCCAAGACCAAAGACATCAACCAGCACACCATGTACTGACTGACGTTCAGCTAATCCACCACTTAAGAAGTAAGTCATGTTAGCTAATATTTTTGACGATGTTAATTCAGTTGCAAGCACCGGAATGTGATTTTCCTGCGCCGCTTGCATAAACTCTTCTGGTAGCTCCCGTCCGGTTGATACAACAAACGTTGGTGTGTTTGGCTGCATCATTTTTCTTGCAATCAGTAACAATTCTGAATGATTCATACGTTGAGAAAATGACGTTTCCGTAATCCCCATCAACTGAATTCGCTCAGGTGCATAATAGTTAAAATACCCCGTCATTTCAAGACCTGGTCTTGAAATATCTGGTGTTGTTATTTTGCGATCTAAGTATTCTTCACCTGTCACAATTTTCAGGCGAGTATTATCCAATAAATCTTTTACTGTTAATTCTTTTGCCATTTTCTATTACCTGTCTTAATTATTGTGTATCTTCTTTACTAAAGTAACTAGAAATTATCATGTTGACCACGGACATAACAATAGCAATAAATACTGCCCAGCCAAAACTGGCAAACCTAAAGCCATCACCAACAACCCAAGCCGTTAACCATAATACAACACCATTGATGACTAGTCCGAACAAGCCAAACGATATGATAGTAAACGGCAAAGCAAGTACATGTAATACAGGCTTTACTAGGGCATTTAAAATTCCTAAAATAACAGCAGCTAATATTGCCGTCCAAATGTTTCTAATATAGAGACCATTTCTAAATAATCCCGCCATCGCCAACAACATCACTGTATTAATAATAATCCGTTGCCAAAAAGAAAAATTTTTAAAACTAACTGTCTTCATGTATATCCTCCAGTTATTCTTAGCACCAGTATATCAAAATTACACTTATATTTGGCTAAATGTCCTATAATTTGTATTATCTGTTAATGCAAAATAAAAGCTAGAAACGGACATATCCATTTCTAGCTTTATCACAATCTATTAATATAATTACTTATGTTTTGCGCGAAACAGGTCATTAAATGGTGATTCACCGCTGTGAGCCACCTGGGTCAAAAACATTTTAACTGCCTGTTGTGTCGTTAACCCATTTTCTTTAAATACAGCATCAGCTGCATTACGCACCTCTTCTTCGACACGAATTTGAATTAATTTTTCCATTTGATACGTCCCCCCTTGTACCGTTAAAGATATATTCAACTCTCCATTATTATATACCATATTACGGAAAATAGCTTAAACAAGCATAGTTTTAAAATACATGTTATTCAAACATAAAAAAACACACTGTCATTTTCAGACAGTGCGTTTCATTTGGCATTGCTAAGATTGACGCGTCCTAGCTCACGTGATGGTTACCCATCAGTCAACGTACACCCATCAGGAAAACCCAAAGGTAGTCATGTGTAGCAAAGCAAGTTCCACAACTTGCTTTACACCCTCCAGTAATACGACTGTTAATGAGGGCCGTTTATCAAAGATCATTTAAGATCCTCTCGACTCATCGCATAGATATAATAGTAACACACCATTAAATAAAAACAAACCTTTTTATTCAAATTTACATTTTTCTAATTATAGGAACCGTATTCATGTATTATTATCATCTCAAATTTTAAGATGGCGCTTACATTAACCTGTTATAAGGTATATAATATAAGCATATAAAGAAATTTATATATTTAATAATTAATTTATAAGGATGGTGACTGCCATGGCAGAGGACAAAATTGCATACAAGAATATTTTGGCACCAATTGACGGTTCAAAAATTTCTGAGGCCATAGTTGAAAAAGCAGCTGCTGTTGCGGTGCGTAACCAAACTGTTTTGGATTTGTTGTATGTCATTGATACTAACTCAATTTCAGGATTAGCTGGTATGTCGATTTCTGGTGATGTTGTTTACCAACTAGTGCAAGATGCAGAGGAAAAATTATCAAAGTATGCAGATATTGCACGCCAGCAAGGTGCTAAAGAAGTTAACATCCACGTTCGTTTTGGATCACCTAAAACTGTTATCGCTCGTGATTTTCCTAAAGACCACAACACCGGTTTAATTATGTTGGGTAAATCTGGCTTAAACACGCTGGAACGACTACTTGTCGGTTCAGTTGCGACTTTTGTTGTTCAAAATGCTAAAGCAGATATTTTAATCGTGCAGTAAAAATAGATACCGACCATAATGTGGTTGGTATTTTTATTATCTATTGATACTTTTTATACCTATAATTAATGGAACTAAATGCATGATTATTAAAATTAGGTTATAATAATTTTACATTTCTAATTATTGTCAAGATAGAGGGGGAATTATGAAAATTATCGGTAATACACTAGAAACTATTCACAAATTTCGACATGGACATTTAGACAAACGTTGGTTAGATGACCCTTTCCTAACATCTACTGTAGCTTTGGGGGCTAATCGAAATGTCAAACTACAGTTGTTATACTTAGATACCAATGACACTTTCTATTTGGTCGAAAGCACTTCATCAATTGCCCATTCTCTACAATATCAAGATGGCGCCATCAGTGTTTCTGAATGGTCACCTGCTGATTTTGCTGGGTTGTTACGTAGTTATAATCAACCTGGCTTTGACAATTATTTCCAACTGATTGTTACCAACACGGCAATGGCTTATTCAGGTTCTAAACAAGAAAATTTTGTTAAATAGTAACTTATTTAATTTAAAATAAAAAACAGGGTTGAGACATGATAATTGTCTCGACCCTGTTTTATTTAGCATATATTAATTATGGACTAACAAAACTTGCAACATAAATACGTTACAAAAAATGAAATCTTTTTTCTTACTATGCTTATCTAGTTGTAACTACCGTACTTACGACCTTAACCGGATCCACAGGTAATGATTTTTCAGAACCGTCCGCATTATCTTCAACTTCAGCATCTGCAATTTTATCGACAACATCCATCCCATCAATTACTTGGCCAAACACCGTATAGTTGCCATCAAGTGAGGGATTACCTCCTTTAGCATACGCCTTAACGATTTTATCGGGATAATTCTTCTTCTTTATCTGTTTAGATGCATCTTCATGGTTCTGATTAATAAAAAATTGCGAGCCATTGGTGTCAGCACCTGCATTAGCCATTGATAATGCACCTCTAATATTATACAAAGAAGCAGAAATTTCATTTTTAAAACCTGAGCCAGAATCAATTTTTGAATTCTTATTCTTCCAAATTGATGAACCACCACTTCCCGTACCAGTTGGATCACCACCTTGTATCATGAAATCATTAATAATACGATGAAACGTCGTATTATTGTAATAACCCTGTTGCGCATGTTTCGTAAAATTTTTAACTGCCAACGGTGCATATTTCTTAAACAATTTAACTTTAATAGTCCCTGCCGTTGTTTTAATTTCAACAACCGTCTCATTTTTATGGACAGTATTTGAAAGTTGTGGCAAAGATCGTTTATTTAATGCTTTTTTTGACAAAGTATGATTTGATTGTGTAGTTGGTTGCTTACTAGCATGCGATGATAGGAATGCAACCCCAATGGCAGCTAGAACAACAATAGTCACCATACCAGCTACAATCATTTCTGACCGACCCTTCTTCATTTTGTTAACTCCCATTCTTTATTAACTATAAAGCATACACTATACGAACCATTGTATAATCAATTACTTAGCCAAAAGATAAAATAATAACCGAAATTAACGATTCGTCATCTTAAATTCTAAGAAATAGTCATTGTAGTTACCAACCCATGTTGGTCCCAAATCTTGGTAAACCTCTAATTGTGATAAGGTACTTTTTGGTGGATACCATGCCTTATCATTTTTAACCGATTTCGGTAGTAAGTTAACAGCCTGCCTGTTAGGTGTGGCATAACCAACATATTCAGCATTTTGTGCTGCATGTTTAGGTTCACTCATGAAATTGAGGAAAGCGTACGCTGCACGTTTATTGGTAACAGTCTTAGGCATAACAATATTATCAAACCATAAATTACCACCACCGCTAGGCACAATATAATGTAAGTGTTTATTTTCCGCAATCATTTCAGATGCATCACCGGAATAATCAACTGCTATTGCAGCCTCATCCTGGGCCATATACGTTTTAATTTCATCAGCGACAATTGCCTTTACATTAGGCATCAGCGTATCTAATTTCCCTTTTGCAGCTGCTAGCTCAGGAATACTTTTTGTATTTACTGACTGACCACTTGAAGCCAACGCCATCCCCATGATGTCACGTGACGAGTCAATTAGCATAATATTTTTTTTGTACTTAGGTTGCCATAAATCATGCCAAGTTGTTATTTCGCCAGGCTTAACATATTTATCATTATAAACGATTCCTAATGTTCCCCAAAAATAAGGTATCGAATACTTATTATTAGGGTCAAAGGATTGATTCATAAATTGTTTATCATAATTAGCTAACCCAGTTAATTTACTATGATCCAATGGTACTAACAAATTAGCTGATTTCATTTTTTGAATCATATAATCTGAGGGAACTGCCAAATCATAATGCGTACCACCTTGTTTGATTTTTGTATACATCGCTTCATTAGAATCAAATGTTTCATAATCAACTTTATAACCAGTTTCTTTTTGAAATTCTTTCAACAAGGTTGGGTCAATGTAGTCACCCCAATTGTATATCGTTAATGTTCGATTACCTGAACTTTTAGTACTCGTATCAGTATCTTCAGCATGTTGAAAAGCTAAGTTAATCCCAAATAATACACAAACAGCCGTTAAAATAATGCCTGTTAACCAAATAATTTTTTTCATTACTGATGCACCACCATTCTTGCACCACGCTTTTTCTTACTCCCCTTTGAACTATAGTTAGAAATAAAATAATAGATAATAACTAAAATTAATGACAATAAGAACATCAGGGCCGACAGCGCATTAATTGATAAATCAATACCTTGTCGGGCACGTGAATAGATTTCAACAGACAGAGTTGAAAAGCCATTCCCCGTGACAAAAAAAGTTACCGCAAAATCATCTAGAGAATATGTAATGGCCATAAAGAAGCCTGATAAAATTCCCGGCCAAGCATAAGGTAAAATAACCCGTGATAAGACCTGATAATTATTTGCTCCCAAATCACGCGCTGCATCAACTAGTGCCGGGTTCATCTCATTGAGTTTTGGCAAAACCATCAAAACAACGATGGGAATTGAAAAGGCAATATGGGCCAGAACCACTGAACCAAACCCTAATTTCAAACCAACCATGGTAAAGAAAATCAAAAAACTAGCACCGATAATAACATCTGGTGATACCATTAAAATATTATTCAACGATAATAGAATGTTTTTGGTATTGTTTTGTTTTGTATTATAAATCCCTAATGCACCAAAAAGTCCAATCAAGGTTGCAATTAAAGCAGATAACAACGCCACAATAAATGTATTGACCAATATCTGCATCAAACGTGTATCAGCAAACATATCAATATAGTGACGCCATGAAAATCCTGAAAAATCGGCCATAAAATCACCCTTATTGAATGAATAAAAAATTAAATAAAAGATTGGTGCATACATCAAAATAAATACAAAAATTAAGTAGATATTAGACCATTTTTTTGACTTATTTGCCATGTCTTGCTCCCTTCTTCTTGCGATCTCTAGTTAGGAACATCGTTAGACCCATCGCCACGATTAAAATAACACCGATAGTTGAACCCATTCCCCAATTTTGCGTAACCAAGAAATGCTCTTCAATCGCTGTTCCCAACGTAATGACACGATTACCACCAATCAAGCGGGTAATCATGAATAATGATAATGTCGGAATGAATACTGCCTGAATACCGGCCTTCACACCTCCCATTGACATTGGAAAAATCACCTTGGTCAAGGTTTGCCATGACGTTGCTCCAAGATCACGTGCCGCGTTAATATAACTTTTATCAAGTTCAATCAGCGAATTAAAAATAGGCATTATCATAAAGGGAATTTCTATATATGCTGCTACGATCAAAAATGACAAGTTAGTGAACATTAACTGGTGTGGACCAACCCCAATTAATGTCAAAAAATTGTTGACTGTCCCGGTTTTAGAAAATAGACCAATAAATGCATACGCCTTCAGTAATAAATTCACCCACGTTGGCAAAATCACTAACAGTAGCCAAAATTGGGCATGCTTTAAACGACTCATGATATAAGCCATGGGATAACTAATTAATAAAGTTATCCCTGTAACGATAAACGCAAAAAAGACTGAATTAAAAGTCATGCGTAAATAAGTACCTGAGCTAAAATAAGTTGCATAATTGTTTAACGTAAAATGCCCTGAGAGATTACCAAATGATTGAATAACTAATAGAATCACTGGCGCAATAACAAACAACCCTAACCACAAGTAGTAAGGTATTGTATAACTAAACGTGCGATTACGATTCATGCTGGACATCCTCCTCTGAGTCCTCATATTCCTCCATACGCGCATCAAAATCTTCCTCAGACTCATCTAAACGCATAATATGAATGTCTTCAGGATCAAAGAATAAGCCACGTCTTTCACCAGTCACTGCCGGATTAGTTGCTTGAATTTTCCAATAATTTTGATCATCATCATGCGCAGTAATCTCATAATAATCACCACGGAATGATTGATAATCAATGGTCACCACTAACTTACCGTCATCGACCGATACCAAATCTAAGTCTTCCGGCCGTAAGACAACTTCCACAGGCTCATTTGGGCGCATACCGCCATCGACATTTTCAAATTCTTTACCAGCAAAAGATACTAGATAATCCTGCCGCATTACACCCGATAAAATATTTGACTCGCCAATAAAATCTGCTACAAAATGATTAATTGGTGCATCGTAAATATCCACTGGTGTCCCATTTTGAACAATTTCACCTTCATTCGTCACAAATATCCAATCCGACATTGCTAAGGCTTCCTCTTGATCATGGGTCACAAAAATAAATGTAATCCCGAGCCGCTTTTGTATTTCACGTAGTTCATACTGCATATCCTTACGCAACTTATAATCTAAGGCAGACAAAGGCTCATCCAATAACAAAACTTCTGGATCATTTGCTAATGCCCGAGCAATCGCTACACGTTGCTGTTGTCCACCAGACAACTCTGAAATTTCACGATCTTCATAACCTTTCAACTTTACCAGTGTCAACATTTCAGCAACTTTAGCCTTAATATCACTTTTTTTCTTACCCTTAATAGACATACCAAAGGCGACATTATCAAAGACGTTCATATTAGGGAATAGTGCATAATTTTGAAAAACAGTATTCACCCGTCGCTTTTCAGGTGGTAAATCATTGATACGTTGCCCTTCAAATAGAATATCACCAGAAGTTGCTTCTAAAAAACCGGCAATAAGTCGTAAAATTGTTGTTTTACCAGAACCTGACGGACCTAGTAAAGTATAAAATTTACCAGCCTCTATTTCTAAATCAACTGATTTCAGAACGATATTATCATCATATTGCTTGGCAACATTTTTAAATTCAATAATGGGTTGAGCCACAACTAGTACCACCTTTCTTCACATAACCTTAATTATACAAACTTATCAAAAAATAGTCGATAATGAAAGATATGAGTTAATTATGTAAAACATCCGACACTATAAAAATTTCTAGATTATCATTAATGCCTGTTAAGCAAAAAAAGAGACTGGTCCATTTTTTATGTCCAGTCTCTCTTCATATTTATTTAACTAAAATTAAGCTTAGTCGGCTGACTCACCATACTTAGCAATAATCTCTTCTTGCACGTTCTTAGGAACTGCTTCATAGTGATCGAATGCCATTTGGAATGTTCCACGACCTTGTGTAGCTGAACGCAAAGTAGTAGCATAACCAAACATTTCTGCTAGTGGCACCTTACCATGAATCAATACTTGCTTACCACGTTGCTCTTGACCTTCAAGCAAACCACGACGAGCTGAAACGTGACCCATTGCATCACCTAAGTTTTCCTCAGGAACAACAATATCAACCTTCATAACTGGCTCCAAAATAACAGCACCAGCAGTCTTAGCAGCTTCACGCAAAGCTAATGAAGCAGCAATCTTAAAGGCAGCTTCAGATGAATCGACATCGTGGTATGAACCATCATACAACTTAGCCTTCAAGTCAACCAATGGGAATCCAGCCAAAGGACCATTGTTTAATGAATCCTTCAAACCAGCTTCAACTGAAGGGATGTACTCACGAGGAACAACACCACCAACAATAGCATCTTCGAATTCGAATCCAGCACCTTCTTCGTTTGGTGCGAACTCGATCATAACATCACCATATTGACCTTTACCACCTGATTGACGTTTGAAGAATCCACGAGCTTGAACTGTCTTTGTAAATGCTTCACGGTAAGCAACTTGTGGTGCACCAACAGTAACATCAACGTGGAACTCACGCTTCATACGATCAACAATGATATCCAAGTGAAGCTCACCCATTCCAGAAATCAAAGTGTCACCAGTTTCTTGGTTAGTCTCTGCACGGAATGATGGGTCTTCTTCAGCAAGCTTTTGCAAGGCAACTGTCATCTTAGCTTGGTCGGCCTTAGTCTTAGGCTCAACAGCTAATTGGATAACAGGGTCTGGGAATTCCATTGACTCCAAGATTAACTTACGATCTGGTGAAGTCAAAGAATCTCCAGTAGTTGTGTCCTTCAAACCGATAGCAGCAGCGATATCACCTGAGAACACCTCAGGGATTTCCTTACGGTCAGTCGCATGCATTTGTAGCAAACGTCCAACACGCTCACGCTTATCCTTTGAAGTGTTCATGATGTATGAACCTGATTCCAATGATCCAGTATATACACGCAAGAATGTCAAACGACCAACGAATGGATCTGTCATAACCTTGAATGCCAAGGCAGCAAATGGATCTTCATCGTTAGCAACCAAGTCGACTTCTTCACCAGTTTCAGGATTGTTAGCAGTATATGGCTTAACATCCAATGGAGATGGCAAGTAGTCAACAACGGCATCAACCATCATTTGGATACCCTTATCCTTGTAGGCTGAACCTGCAAGTACTGGGTAGAATTGTAGTGAAAGTGTTGCACGACGAATAGCTGCTTTCAACTCAGCTTTGGTAATTTCTTCACCTTCTAAGTACTTTTCCATGATATCGTCATCAACATCAGCAATGGCTTCAACCAATTCGTTGTACTTTTCTTCTACTAAGTCAGTGTAATCAGCAGGGATTTCTCCCTCTTCCCACTTCTCACCAAGTTCAGTCGTTGGGAACAAAGCTTTCTTTTCAATCAAGTCAATGACACCAGTGAAGTTGTCTTCGGCACCAATTGGCCATTGAATAGCCTTGGCATTAGCATCCAAACGATCCTTCAATGAGTCAACTGACATACCAAAATCAGCACCCAACTTATCCATCTTGTTAACGAACACAAGACGTGGTACTTCATAGGCCTCAGCTTGATGCCAAACTGTTTCAGTTTGTGGCTCAACACCGGCAGCACCATCAAGAACGGCTACGGCACCATCAAGAACACGCAATGAACGTTCAACTTCGATAGTAAAGTCCACGTGACCTGGTGTGTCAATGATGTTAATACGGTATGGATCATTCTTATATTGGTCATAGAAACCGTGCCAAACAGCAGTTGTTGCGGCAGATTGAATCGTGATTCCACGTTCCTTTTCTTGATCCATAAAGTCCATTTGTGAAGCACCATCGTGTGTTTCACCAATCTTGTGAATCTTACCAGTGTAATACAAAATACGCTCTGTCGTCGTTGTCTTACCAGCGTCGATGTGCGCCATGATTCCGATGTTACGAGTACGTAGCAAAGGATATTCACGCTTGTTAGCCATGAGTAAATTCTCCTTGAGTTTCTTAACGTTTAATCTTAATCCCCATTAAACGTTTGGTTATCTTATACTATTATACCGTAAATACACCAAAAGTGGCTACTGTCACTTGACTGCAGCCACAAAATTGGAATATTACCAACGGTAGTGTGCGAAGGCACGGTTGGCTTCGGCCATACGGTGTGTATCTTCGCGCTTCTTAACAGATGCACCAGTATTGTTAGCAGCATCCATAATTTCCTTAGCCAAACGCTCTTCCATAGTATGCTCACCGCGGGCACGTGAATATTGCACCAACCAGCGCAATCCCAATGTCACACGACGCTCTGGACGAACTTCGACAGGAACTTGGTAGTTAGAACCACCGATACGGCGAGCCTTAACTTCCAATACGGGCATAATATTGTTTAATGCTTCTTCAAAGACTGCTAGTGGTTCATTACCAGTAGCTTCCTTAACACGATCAAAAGCATCATATAAAATAGTTGAAGCAGTTCCACGCTTACCATCAACCATCAAACGGTTGATCAAACGTGAGACAAGCTTTGAGTTGTAAATTGGATCTGGCAGAACTTCAGCCTGCTTAGTGTAACTCTTACGTGGCATTATTTAGTCCTCCCTGATTATTTTTTCTTGTTCTTAGGGCGCTTTGCACCATACTTAGAACGTGATTGCATACGACCATCAACACCAGCAGTATCTAGTGCACCACGAACAATGTGGTAACGAACTCCGGGCAAGTCCTTAACACGACCACCACGGATCAAAACAACTGAGTGTTCTTGAAGGTTGTGTCCGATACCTGGAATATATGCAGTAACCTCAATTAGATTTGACAAACGTACACGGGCGTACTTACGCAAAGCTGAATTAGGCTTCTTAGGTGTCATCGTACCAACACGAGTAGCAACCCCACGCTTTTGTGGAGAAGCAACACGAGTTGACTTCTTGTGTTGTGAGTTATAAGTATAGTTCAAAGCAGGTGACTTTGACGTTGAGCTCTGTGACTTACGAGGCTTACGAACCAATTGGTTAATTGTAGGCATTTCGAAGAGTCCCCTTTCAATTTTTTTATTTTTTATAATGATAAGTCCACATTTCCAGGCGTGTCATTTATTAACAATACACCTACAAACGAAACTCTATTTGGTACTTTTCGTTCGCGAGTTCAGCACGTCGCGTAACCGCAAACACCCTACTAACTAAAAGCACAATTAATAATATAACACCATATTGGTGCTTATGCAACCTTTTTATCCTATAAAAAACGTTGCTAGATAGGCTTTTAGTTTGCAAACAATTCCGGGCGTGTCATTTTTACCAAAACAGCCCTTTATTGCGTCTTTCTTAATAATCAAACAAAAAGGATCGTAAATTTATGCTTCTTGATTTTTTATTATTACTGACAATGTGTTTGCTTTCTTACCAAGATTTTAAAGAGCAAACTATCAACAGTTTATGGTTACTCTTTCCCTTACTAATTGCTGCCTTGTTTTACCATTCATCTATTTGGCTAACATTTTCAATCTATTGTCTCTGTTTAACCATTAATACACTTAATCAGGAGCATTTTATTGGTAATGGAGATTTAGATATATTGGCAGTATTGAGTTTATATGTTAATTTTGAACAATTTTGGTATATTTGTACCATTGCTTGTGCATATCAGTTAGCATATCATTCATTGACTCACAAACAAGCCCTCGATTTTGTACCAGCCATCACCATTGGCTACCTAACCTGCTTGTTACCTCAAATTTTTGCAAAATAAAAACGCTATGATCAATATCACAGCGTTTTATTACTTACTAAGCATTAAACCAATGCTAACAAGTCAGCCTTCTTTGCTGAAGAAGCAAATTCAATGCCATTTTCTGACAAGTATGCTTTGATTTCAGCAACAGTATTCTTTTCAGTTGGCTTTGCAACAGCATCCTTTGATGCAGCAGCGTTAACAGTAACGCCCTTTTCCAAAGTAGCAGCTGACTTTTCTGCAGCAACTTGACCGTTGTCTGCCAAAGCCTTCTTTGCTGATTCAACCAAAGCTGAAAATGCTTCGAAGTCTGAAACAGCTAATTCTGCTAACATCTTACGGTTCAAAGTTGAACCCATCAATGACAAACCGTTCATGAAACGTGAGTATGACAAACCGTTCATACGTGCACCAGCATTGATACGTGCAATCCACAACTTACGGAAGTTGCGCTTTGTTTGCTTACGATCACGGAATGCATAGAACCATGACTTCCAAACTTGTTGCTTAGCAACTTTGTAGTTGATATGACGTTGACCACGGTAACCCTTGGCCAATTTAATCATCTTCTTACGACGTGAACGCGTAACGTTACCACCCTTAACTCGCATGGGTATTTCCTCCAGTAATTTCTAATTTTTTATTCGGAACCAGTCTTAATTATTAAAAGTAATAATTAACGGCTCAACAATTGCGTATATGTCTTCAAAGTTGTGTGGTTCATCATTGAAGTTCCACGCAATTGACGACGTTGCTTCTTAGTCTTACCGTGGAAACGGTGTGACGTATAGGCGTTAGCTGACTTCAAGCCACCATTAGCAGTTTTCTTGAAACGCTTTGCTGAAGCGCGGTGTGTCTTATACTTAGGCATTAATATGTCCTCCAAACTGGTTTAATTACTTAGTTTCTTTGGGTGCAAGCACCATAAACATGCTGCGCCCTTCCATCTTAGCTCTTGATTCCACCTTTGCGATTTCTTCAAGATCCATTGCCATACGATTCATTACTTCACGCCCAATTTCCTTGTGCGTAATAGCACGTCCGCGGAAACGAATTGAAACCTTAACTTTATTACCTTTGTTCAAGAACTTAATTGCATTGTTCTTCTTTGTATTAAAGTCATTAACATCAATAGTTGGGCTAAGACGAATTTCTTTAACATTGACAACTTTTTGATTTTTTCGTTGTTCACGTTGCTTTTTCTGTGCTTGAAATTTGAACTTACCATAGTTCATAATCTTAGCTACTGGTGGTTTAGCGTTGGCTTGCACCAATACCAAATCCAAATCTGCATTGTCAGCTAGACGTTGTGCGTCTGCCTTAGACATGACACCTTGGTCACCGTCATCAGTAATCAGACGAACTTCACGAGCACGAATGCGATCATTGATTAAATCTTTATGTTGTTGTGGTTGGCGTGCGTTTGCTATGATCCTTACCTCCGAAAAAACTTGTGATAAAGTAAAAGCGGCTTGCCGTTACACACGACAACCCGCTATCTATCATCTTTACGATAAAATGATTAACCTGATAAGTAAACTTAACTAGGTGAACAGCGGGTATGCCATTACTTTATTTCCTAACAAAAATTAATTATACACTAGACTAATTTAAAGTCAAGGATTTGTTTAGAATACCATTAATAAACTTACGTGATTTGTCATCCGTAAAATCATGCGCTAATTGTAAAGCTTCATTAACAGCAATCTTTGCTGGTACGTCCGTAAACTTTGCTTCATACAAAGCCAAACGCATCAAGACCAAATCAGTCGTGTTCAAACGTTCTAAGGTCCACCCGGCTGATAAATGGTCTGTAATCATAAGATCCAATTCGTCTTGATGAGCAATGACTCCCAAAACCACAGATTTTAGATCTGCTGGTATGTCATCTTCCCAAGCAATTTCTGGATCCCCTACCAAAACTTGTGTAATGGTAGCGTCAACATCAGCCGTTGGATTTAAAGCTAAACCAAAAAGCGATTGAAAGGCTGCTTGACGAGTTTGATGACGATTTAGTGCGGTCATTATTTGGTTCCTTCCGTGTCTGATTCTTCACCAAACAAATTGTTAACATCGACAGAACTCGTTGTTTTTTGTGAAACAACGCCTTGAACGTGTACATTAACAAGTTTAACTTGTAACTCTGTCATTGCGGCAACTTGCGAGGTTACTCGTTGTTGAATTGCGTGTGATACTTTCGGTACGCTCACACCATAGTTAAGGTACACGTAGACATCCACAATTAAGCCATCGGCTGTTTGTTGTAACGCAACACCTTTACCATGTACACGTCGTCCAAACGCCTCTTGTGCACGTTCAGATAGTGATCCCGTCAAACGAGAAACACCTTCAACTTCTTGTGCCGCTAAACCTGCGATAATCTCTAACACGCGCATACTAACTAGTGTTTCACCAGAAACATCACTTGAGTGTGTTAATACGATTGTCTCCTCTGCCATACGGAACTAACCTCCCTAAAATACTTTGAAAGCGCCGGCCGGCTGCCGGTCGGCGCTTTCTCAATTGATATAGTTATTATATCTAACTTCACTAGTAAAAACTAGGCACGTGAAGTATATGATCCACCATTATCAGTGTTAACAACTAACTTATCACCTTCATTAATGAAATCAGGCACGATAATAACCAAACCAGTTTCCATCGTTGCTGGCTTACCACCACCGTTAGCAGTTGCTCCCTTGATACCTGGTTGTGTTTCCTTAACAGTAAGTTCAACCGTCTTAGGTAACTCAACGTCTAAGATTTCACCATTGTAAGTTGTAATCTTAACGTTCATATTTTCTAGCAAGAACTTTAGCGAATCTGCAATTTTATCTGCCGGAATAGAAATTTGCTCATATGTTGCATTATCCATGAACACATGTTGATCACCATCTGCATACAAGTATTGCATTTCAGTTTGATCAATATTTGCAGTTTCAAACTTATCACCAGGACGGAAAGTTACTTCATTAACTGCATTTGTACGTAGGTTCTTCAACTTTGAACGCACAAAAGCTGCACCTTTACCTGGCTTAACGTGTTGGAATTCCAAAACGCGCCAGATTGATTGGTTATACAAAATTGTTAAACCTGTTTTCAAGTCATTCATACCAATAGTTGCCATGATTGAATTCTCCTAAATTTATGTCTTTCTGCATTATATTATCAGTTTTCTTTATTAAAAACCAGCGTTATGCATGTTTTCAGCAGAATGTTTTTTATTTCTTTCTCGAGTTAAAAAAATTACATACCAGCCAAAAAAATCGAAACAGAGTTGTTTCGACCTTTTTGTACATGAATTCTTAATAAAATTACAAACGTGCTTGCAATGATTCTGTTAACTCTTCATAGCCAGGCTTACCAAGCAGACCAAACATGTTGCGCTTATAATCTTCAACACCTGGTTGGTTGAATGGATTAATACCATTCAAGTAACCTGAAATACCAACAGCTACTTCAAAGAAGTAAATCATTTGACCCAAAGCAAATTCATTTTGCTTATCAATCTCAACAATCATGTTAGGAACACCACCATCAACGTGGGCAAGCATTGTTCCTTCAGAAGCTGTACGATTAACATAACTCATTTGCTTACCTTGCAAGTAACCTAAACCATCATCCGCATCCATTGTTGGAATTGTAACGTCCGTCACAGGCTCTGTTACACGAACCAAAGTCTCAAATAAATTACGGCGACCGTCTTGAATATACTGTCCAAAACTATGTAAATCAGTTGAGAAGTTTCCAGATGCAGGGAAGATTCCCTTACCATCCTTACCTTCTGATTCACCTTGCAATTGCTTCCACCATTCACCAAATTGAGCCAATGTTGGATCATAGTTAATCAATAATTCCGTTGTATATCCTTTACGATACAAAATATTACGATAAGCAGCATATTGATAAGCTGGGTTTTTTGACAAGTCAGCATCAGCATATGCCTTTTCACCAGCTGCTGCACCAGCCATTAATTGTTCGATATTGCCCCCACCAACAGCGATTGGCAATAATCCAACTGCAGTTAATACTGAGAAACGACCACCAACACCATCGGGAACAACAAATTCTTCATAACCTTCTTCGTCAGCTAAAGTCTTTAATGAGCCACGGGCAGCATCAGTTGTTGCATAAATACGCTCGCGGGCACCTTCAACGCCATACTTTTCTTCTAGCATTTGCTTAAATACACGGAAAGCAATCGCTGGCTCAGTAGTTGTACCAGACTTTGAAATAATATTAACTGAGAAATCACGATCACCAATCAACTTAATCAAGCTATTTAAGTATGCTGGTGCAATCGAATTACCAGCAAACAAGACTTGTGGGAAGTCGCGGTCATCATCACCGTAATAATTAGCAAAATAGTCATTAAGGAAATCATTAGCTGCACGAGCACCTAAGTATGAACCACCAATTCCCACGACAACTAGTACTTTTGAATCACTTTGAATCTTTGCAGCTGCTGCCTGGATACGAGCAAATTCATCTTTATCATATTGCGTTGGTAAATGTAGCCAGTCTGTGTATTCAGACCCAACACCAGTTCCCTTACGCAACAACTCATCTGCAACACTAACCATTGGTTGCATCATTGATAGCTCTTCTTCTCCCACAAAAGAAGCTAATTTTGAAGTATCAAATGATAATGTAGTCATAATTAAATCCTTCTTCCTCTATATCGTTTATTTTATTATTTTTCATCTTACGCTATAGACCAATTATAGCTTTTCTCAGTGAAAAATGAAAGTGTTTTCATGTACATTTGTGCACAATGTATGATATTAATCTAAATTATTAAACTTATAGACTGTGCGATAAGTTTGTTTCTTACCTGCTGGCAAAACAATATCACCGAAGCCTTCATGATTAATGGCATCTGACAAAGTTTGGGCTTCCAGCGCAATTGCATTGTATGGATGCTCATCAAACCACTCACGGTCGCCTTCATGGTAGGCAACTTCTGGATCAGCGATAAAGAAGATAACAGCATTTCGATCTGTGTATACTTCAATACTACGGTCTGACTTAGGATCTGAGACAACAGCTGCTGGACTATCAGTCAATTGATCAAGTTCAAAAGCATTATCAAACTTCACATCATAAGGACCATCTAATTTTGCTAAATTGTCTCCAATTCTAGTAGGCTCATTAAAGTCAAATGGTGTATCAGCGTTATCTAGAAAGTTACCCGTTGGCGTCGTATCTTCAGGGTTTAATTCCAAACGACGTTGTGAATGAATTTGTAGCGTCAAATCACGAGCATCGGTGTCAATACCTGCCGGATTGAAGTAACCGTGGCTTGTTGGATTGTACAAAGTATCTTCATCTGATTCGGCTGAGAAAGTCAATGTAACTTCATCATGATCAGAAAATGTATAAGTCACTGAAGTTGGCATGGTACCAGGAAAATGATCAATTTCTTCAGTCATAGTCGTTGTAAACGTCACTGAATTAGTGTCTTCATCAAGAGTATAATCCCACATCCGATTTGAGAAATTATCTTTTCCTCCGTGCAACGCATTACCTAATTCATTATCTTTCAAATGATATGTCTTTCCATTCAAGCTAAATGTTGCCCCTGTGATACGGTTACCAACACGACCGATGATATCACCAACTGAATATGCTTGATCCCACAATTTGTCAGTTGTCTGTAGCCCAACCATCAAATCTTGGCCACTATTTGTTTTAAAGAATTGCCATGTGGCACCCCAATTCGTCACACCAATTTTGTGACCATTTTTATTCTCGATTACAATTTGTTCTGCAGTTTCACCATTTGGCATTTTACCAATTTCATGAACACTTATTGTCATTATAATTCCCTCTTTTCAATTCCCCTAAAACATTCAATTAAAAACTCTCAATATAATTGTATTTTAGCATATTATCTTGTAAGCAACTGGATATAAATAAACCGTTTTCATAACGATTATAAACTTGATGCTCACATCATGTATAAGAGTAGAGCGTGAACAAAGTTGTTTTGAAGCTGGCGTGTAACGTGGTTTGCGGCATTTTTGGCCGTAGCAAAGCGCAGGACAGGAATGGCGTAAATTTCGTTACATTGAGTCTTCAGACTTTGGGAACGCGTTTAAATAGAGCGTGAACAAAGTTATTTTGAAGCTGGCGTGTAACTTAATTTGCGTCATTTTTGCACAAAAAAACTGGAACATTTTCGTTTGTTCCAGTCTCCTTATTTAGTAAATAATTATAGTCGGGCTATCAAAATAGCGCCAACAACTACCAAAATTGATCCAATTGCAATATAAACCATTTGGCGTGGTGTTTTCTTCTCTTTTAGTAAGAAGATAGCTCCAAACGTTCCGACAATGACACCTGTTTGTGACAAAGTAGCGGCAATCGCTTGACCAACATTTGGATTAGCAGCTGAAATAAACATAAAGACATTTCCAAGTCCCCAAACCAAACCAGTGACCATATTGCGCCAAGTTCCTTTTTCAAACATTGTCTTACCTTCTTTCATAAAGAAGATAACAATTATGAATGCTCCCAAAACTTGACCAATTGACTGCGGACCAACAATTGCGGTCATGTAATCCAACCCTTTATTTTGGTTGTGCACATGATCAGTTATATAACCCATCTTGTTCAGCAAATTAGGGAAAATAAAGTACATCATAAATCCCAAAGTTGAAATCAAGACTGCAATTGCACCACTTTTCATATCACGGTTAGCAGCCGCTTGATCAGACTCTGCAGAATCAGGCAAAGCTGTTAATACAGCACCCAAGCCAACGGCAATAATGGCAATTGTCCCAAATAACCACATATGACCAGTCCGCCACTCACCCAACACAACAGCAGCCAACAAGGCATTACCAATAATTTGGCCAGCAGTTGATAATGGCTGTCCAATCGACACACCTAATTTTTTGAACCCCACGAACTGGCCAGCAGTTCCAACAGCCCAAAAAATTCCAGAAACGAAACCAACCAACCAAATACGTGGATTAAATGCAAATGACATACCCGAATTCGGAATAACGAAAACGCACAGTGTTAGCAACCCAAAGACTAATGACCCAAAAGTCATTCCTAACGTTCCTTGCGCAGCCGTACCACCCATCTTAGTGGTAACCAACCCTACTGATCCCCAGGCTAATGCCGGAATCAACGCAATTAAAATCGACATAATATCTCCTTCACAATAATTCAAAAAATATTCACAACATTGAATAATACCACAATAAATGTTTAAAAACAATATAATCGATATCATTTTGTGAAATAATTTCAAATAAAATGTGTCACTAAGTATTACTTATTAATTGCGGGTAAAATGATTTCAAAAGTCGTGCCAATTCCTAACTTAGAAGACACTTTGATTTCACCATGATTAGCACTGACTAGTTTCTGCACAATAGCCATCCCTAACCCAGATTCACCACGTTTTGTTCGCGATGGATCAACTTTATAATACCGTTGCCACATCTTGCTTAACTGGTCTTCGGTCATACCAATCCCCGTATCTGATATGATAATCCGGGCCTGATTATTTTCAGTTTCAACTGAGACAGTAATAATACCATTAGTTGTGAATTGAGTAGCATTTGCTAGAATATTCGTTAAAATTTGAGCCACTTGATCCGGGTCTGCGTAAACAAAAATATCTTGTTTTGTTAAATCTTGAATTTCATTCCCAACGGATTCTGCTTGCTTCAGCAATTGATCAATCTGACGGCGAATAACTTGCACAACATCAAAATTTTCCGGTTGATTTTCTAATTGTTGTTGTCTTAATCGTTCATATGACAATGTTGACTTAATTAACCGAGTTAATCGATCCGCCTCTTCCTTAATCAAATCATAGGAATGTTGCTGCTCATCTGGATTAATAACACCATATTGTAACCCTTCAGCAATCCCCGCAATCGTTGTTAAGGGTGTCCGCATTTCATGTGAAGCATTCGATAACATAGCTGCTTCTTCTTCACGTTGCATAACAGCCTTATTTTTTAAATTCGTCAACTCCTGTTGCTGCTTTGCTACTAAACCCATCTGTTTCTTTAACGCTATCAGACCATATAAGCCAATTATGGTAAGCAACACTAACATTAACGTAATCAAGAGCGCATGCAAATGTAGACATACGAACACAGTTGCCAAGATAAACACTAGGATCAGTATGATTAATAATTTTTCAACGCGTCCTTTTTTCATATGCACATCTCATCCGGTTATTTCATCTGTGTTTCAGGCACATTTGAATCATCAAATTTATAGCCAACGCCCCACACGGTTTGAATAACCTGTGGCCCAACTTTTTCAATCTTTTGACGCAACTTCTTCACATGTGCATCAACTGTACGCTCATCACCAAAATACTCATAGTCCCAGACCAATTGTAATAATTGATCACGTGAAAAGACCTGACGTTGCTTTTTTGAAAGCACGCGGAGTAAATCAAATTCTTTCGGTGTCAAATCTGGAATCAGCACATCATTTAAGTATGCTTCACGTGTCCGTGAATTTAATTTAAACGTCCGTGTTTGCACATCAAAATCATCGATAACATCTTCTTCATGGCTAGCAGGTTGCATCGTTGCTCGTCGATATAATGCTTTGATCCGCGCTATCAACGTAATTGGGCTAAATGGTTTCGTTACATAATCATCCGCACCAACTTCAAAGCCCAGCACCTGATCTGAATCCGAATCACGAGCTGTTAGCATAATCAGCGGCACTTCTGCCGATACTTCTCTAATTTTCAATGCGACTTGCATCCCATCAACTTTGGGCAGGTTTAAATCCAGGATAACCACATCCCATGATTGGACATTCTCATTAAATAACCTAAGCCCTTCCTCACCATCATAAGCATTTGTAACGTCCCATGCTTCTTTTTTATAAAACATCCCCATCATTTCTGACACGGATGTATTATCTTCTATCATTAACAATTTCATATTTTTACCTATATCCACCATCAGCACTTTTTTATTTCATAATTCTTTAATTTCTATTATACAACGATGCTTCTTAAAACTTTTTAATTTGTTATTTCATCACTGCAACACCATAAAAATTATTTTTGCTAAAAGTCATGCAAAATGGGCAGGAACACAAGAATGCGCCCCCGCCCATTGGATTTAAAATTCATCAATTATAAATCGTTAAATTTCAAGTAAAAATACGTTTCCAGATAGGATTACCTTATTTTGGTAAATGAACTTGCGTATTTGCTGGCTCAGTTTCCACCAAAATATGACCTTCATGTACAGAATAAAGTAATTCTGCGCGTTCGTTTAAAGTGTTGTACCAATTATCAGCATTAAAAATCAAAAAGTTAGCTGATTTACCAACCTCAATACCGTAATTATCTATAACCTGCATGGTGCGAGCCCCTTGCTTGGTAATAAAACGGTATGAATTCATAATTTCGGTATAACCCATTATTTGAGTCGCATGCAGCCCCATATGCAAGACGTCCATCATATTCCCATTCCCCATTGGATACCAAGGGTCTTGAATATCATCTTCACCAAAAGCAACGTTCAGTCCTTCTTGATCAAGCTCTTTAACACGTGTCAATCCACGCCGTTTTGGATAGGTGTCAAAGCGTCCTCCTAGATACATATTAATTAAGGGATTGGCGACGAAATTAATATCTGCCATCTTCAAAAGCCGCATTAATTTAGAAACGTATGCATCATTATAAGAACCCATAGCAGTTGTATGTGATGCCGTTACACGTTCCTTCAACCCTGTTTCGAGCGCCAACGTAGCTAATGTTTCTAACCCACGTGAAGCTGGATCATCAATTTCATCTGTATGTGCATCTACCAATAAATGGTATTTTTTCGCTAAGTCAAAAACAAAGTGTAATGAATCTACTGAATACTCACGTGTAAATTCAAAATGAGGAATTGCGCCTAGTGCATCTACCCCCATTTCAGCTGCCTGGGTCATCAATTCTTTACCATTAGGAAAAGAAAGAATACCTTCCTGCGGAAAAGCAACCAACTGCAAAGTCATCCACGGCTTTGCTTCTTCACGAACTTCCAATAATGCTTTTAAGGCAACTAGGTCCGGATCGGTCACATCAACATGGGAGCGCACAAACTGCAATCCATGGGCTGCCTGTAATTTCAAAGCCTGGATTGCCCGCTTTTTAACATCTTCATGTGATAGAGTTTGTTTACGTTCACCCCAAATACGAATACCATCAAACAATGTGCCGCTTTCATTCCATTCTGGCTGACCAGCAGTCAGCGTTGCATCTAGATGAACATGAGGATCGACAAATGGTGGTAGCATTAATTTTCCTGTCGCATCAATAACTTGTTCATCAGCAATTGGTGTTAAAGAATCCGCAATAGCCACAAATTTGCCATTCGTCACGCGGACATCTTGGCGTTTTGCAGCATTTTCAATCACAACTTGTTTGATTAACATCCCTAATCTCCTTAATATTTAACAGTTACTTTTTTCTTGGCTTCAGTTTAAATCCATAAAATGGATGCCCCTTGTACGTCTGTTTGGCCAAATAACCCGTCGCAGTATAACTTTTTCCTCTTTTTGTCTTGGCGGCAAAACTAATTTCATCACCATTGAGTAGTTGTTGTAGCTCATCATCTGAAAATGTATGATTACTCCAAGTTTTCGAAAAACTAATTTCTTTACCTTTAAATTTTGCTGTAATCTTCTCAGTTTTCTTTTTTGAGCTAGTTCTGGTGGCAGTAGGTTTTGGTGCTCCTAATTCATCCGATAATCTCTGCGCATTTTCAACCATAATGGGCATATCATGCTGGATTACTTGGCTAACCGAATCTAACGCTTTTGCCATAGTTAGCTGGAACTCACCAACTTCGTCCATCATTTCGAATAACCTTTTCGTGATCTTGGGTGACGCAATCCAAGTACCATCTACCATAATAGCGGAAACATTCCCCGTTTCAGTAAGTGTCAATCGACCCCTTTTTTCAGTCATCATTTTCCGAGTACCTTGACTCATCTCAGAAAGCGTCGAAACACGGGTTGCCCCAGTACCAACATCATGCTTTTCTAAAAAGGCCATTAACCACTTAGTCGTTGGGTAGCTAGGTTTCTTATTACTGCCCTCATAAATGTACGGATCTGCCTGTGGACCAAGTATTCTATTCATTTGATTCTCATCCGCCTTGTCATCTTGCAAAGCCTGTTGTGCATCATAAACGAGTTTATAATTTTTAGCTATGGGCACGTTAAATGCCGTTTTAAAGCTAGGATATTGTCTGATTTCAGCTGTAACATGATCATAAATATAATCTTCTGCTAGCATGGCTAAATAATTTTTGGCCAAAATTTCATAAATAGCGGCAGCACTAACACCATATTTCGATAATGATTGCATGCTTATCGGAACGTTCAAACCAGGACGATTAGCCCCGTGTGATCCTTGTGCCTTAACATGCGTCTGTCGTGGTTCACGATGTGTTAGTAGTTGTTTGTTTACACCAACTAGATCAGCAATCTGATCAATTTTCGGTAGTAATTCTGCAAACTGTTCCGGTGTCACCGATTGATCGTCAGTTCTTGGATATGAAACAATTTGTGCTTCATACAGTTTCTGATACGTTCGTAACACCTCTTTACTATCAAAACCACGTGGCGCTAAAATAGCTGCCAAACCTGCTAAGTCCAATAACTTATCAGGTGCTTGGCGCCGCTTAACATGTTTTTCATTCACAACATCAGCAGTTTGGTAGTTTTGTTTGTCATTTTGTGCAGATTCTTTATCAAGATATCGCCAAGTAACTTGCTCATCTTTTGGTACAGTACGCTTAAATACGTGCCCTGCTAAATCTTTGAATCGGACTTCATAAAAAGGCCTTTTCACATAGTTCTTAATTGCTCGCATTTGTTCATAGATTTTCCAAACAATTACTGACTTCAACCGGCCTTCACGGGCAACAACTTTAAATCCGGCCTTTTTAGCAGAGGTTGTTGCAATTCTTGTCAATTGCATCGAAGCAAAATCCCAACGACTGCGGGTTTCTCCCTTTAAGTAAGATCCATGTTGCGTTTTATCTGAGACATCAATTAGATGATTCATTGCCTGGCGAATGCTTTGCGGCGCTTCATCAACAAAATTTGCTCGCAATACTTTACCTTGCCAACGGATAGCATCAATCACTTCCCATGCCAACAAATCGCCTTCACCTGATGGATCGGTATCAGTGGCAATTACAATAGCATCATACTGACGTTGACTTTCCTGTTTTAAGGTTACCAATTCTGATTTAGTGGATTTTAACCGTCCAGTTCTTGGCTGACGTTGTTTTAAATATGTCCGCTGCCAGTTCATTTGGTCTAATTGCCAAGGTAAATATTTTAAGGTCCAAGACTTATACGCCGTACGTAAATCCTCAGCAACCATTTCTTCTGGTTCCTTAAAAGTCATCATATGTCCATGAAGATTGACAATTTGATAAGCATAGCCAGCATATTCACCTGACTGCCCACCCAATGCTTTTATAAAGTTTTTAGCAGCTGATGGCTTTTCTGTGATAATCAAGTATTTCATCAAAATCCGATCCTCAAAAATAAAATTTTATTTTGCTCTACCATTAAATAATTTGGTTAATAGATAATAGATGATTCCTGATAGGAGCATCGCAACAAATGTGACACCAATCGTCTCACTTATCCAAGAAACATATTTTAAACTAAAGTACAGAATGATACCACTACCCCACGAGAGAATCGCCAACCAGTTCAAACCGCTTTGGTACCAATATTTGCCACTAACTTTAGTAATCTCTGACAATTCATACTTCCCCTTACGAATCACAAAGTAATCAACCAAGAAAACCGCAATTTCGGGACCTAAAAACATGCCGATATAGTCCAAAAATGTTGTGAATGCCTCTAAGAAAGTCGCAAATAATAGCGGAATAAATGAAACAAGCGTTGCAATAAGCGTAACGATCCACAAGGCAGGCGTTAGTTTTAATTTATGCCACATATTAGTTAGTGCAGAACCCGCCGCCATCAAGTTAACCGCATTAGCAGTCGTTGATGTCATGATAATAACCAATAAAGCAATAATTCCTAATCCTAATTTAGACGCAATCGTTGACGGATCTGAGTCATTTGGATCAAATGAATTATTCATAACAGCAGTCCCAATAGTTGCTAATAGCCCAATAAAGGCAAACCCAAATAAGCCCAGATTTGCTCCCAAGAATGACCAACCAGTTGCACCCGACTTTTTCTTAGCAAATCTAGAAAAGTCAGAAGATGCTGTTACCCAAGCCAAATTAAAAGCAGCCAGGATATCAATTGCCGCCCCTGAAGAGATACGGACTGATTTAGGCGGTTGCCAATCAAAAATTTGACTCAATGAGACATTTTGAAAGACCACAATCGCCTCCCAAACAACAAAAATAATGACTAAAATAATCCCGATTCGTTCAATCATACGCACAGACTTTTCACCTAACGAAATCGAAGCTAAGTGTAATAAGGACATAATAATAATCCCGACGACTAGACCAGCTTTACCACCATTGGCGTAGGCCGTCCACCCCAACATGTCTTTAAAAATTACCGAAATTGAAATAGCGGCAATAAACGTATTTGCTGCTGCCCAACCGATAAATTGCACGATATTAATGACTGAGGGGCCGAAAGATCCTTTCAACCCAAACGATGCTCTTGTTAATGCCATCATAGGTAATCCTGTTTTATAGCCCATGTAAGATGCTAATGTTAGAAATACATATGACAAAATTCCTGTCACAATTAGAGTCGTCGATGCAGTATACATACCTGCCGCTGCAATCACACCACCAATATACCAGGTACCATTATTAGCATTTGCCCCTATCCAGGTCGCAAACATATCCCAATTTGACATCGTTCGCTCATTATCGTTAATAACCTGTACTTGCCCAAATTCTTTTGCCATCTTCTCCTCCTCAATTGGGGTATAAAAAAATCGCCCCACAAATATGGCGCGATTTAAATTGGTTATCTATTTTTATAACGCGCTCCTTTGTCAGCTCTCGTCTGACGATTAAAAAAGCAATATTTAATTGTACTAAACTATACCGTTTTCTGAAATTAAAGTCAATTACTGCTGTGACATTGGTTTAGCGTTAACTGATAAATGGATGTTATGTGCAGCTAAAATACGCAAAACTAACATATTAACATCCGCCTGATCACCTGAAAAATCAGTATCTGGGTTCATATTAACAAACACATTGACATTAAATTCATAGCCATATGGTGTTACTTGAGAAATTACCGCTTTAACACTATCCGCATCAAAACGTTCATCCAATGATAACTGCCGCATCACCTCTTCGGAAACAGCCACAATTTCTTTCGTATCGGTTTCCAAAGCTAGGTAAAACACCAATGAAATTTTCCGTTTTGCTACCCGAGACCAATTTGTAATGGGTTCGTTAGACAAGGTTGCATTGGGGACAACAACTAATGCGCCATCACCTGTTCGAATCAAAGTTGAACGGAAAGTAATATCTTCTGCTACACCAGCAACAGAAGGCGATTCGATCGCATCACCAATTTGAAATGGCTTTTCAGTAATAATAATAATACCACCAAGCAAATTTTTAATTGGGTCTTGAGCAGCCATTGAAACAGCCAAGCCTGCTAACCCCAAACCAGCAAAGACACCATTAACATTAATACCCCAGTCAGATAGAATCATCGTGACGGTTAGTGCCATGACAATAAATTGCAATGTTCGCTTTAAAAACGGCATCACAATTGAATCAACTTCAATATGAATTTTAGCACCAAAATATTGTAGTAAATCAGTTAGCGATGACATCAATGAATAAATCCCATACCCCACACTGAAGATTAAGACCGATTTATTAATTTCATCCACATAATGAAGAATTAATCTTGGCGCATGCGCAATATGTAGCGCCCAAACCAGACCAGCAAATAGCACCGCAATTTTGACAGGTCTTTCGAACGCAGTTAGAATATCGCGCCAAATTTCAAAACGTTTCGATAATCTTTTTTTAATTTGGTTAAAAATTACACTGACAATGCCTTTAGTTACAATGATTGTCACAATAATAACCAACAAAGCGAGTCCAAGTGATTGCCAGTCAAAGTTATCGATCAACCATTTTTGTAAGAGCTTCATAAATGACTCCCTTCATTTTTCCTATAACATTATCATACCTAATTTATTGCTTTCATAAAACAAAAAAATAAGAGATTGCGACATTTTATTTTGTCTCAATCTCCCTAATGCATCTATAAATTAATACGAATCACCATTCACAATTGAATTTTTAACAATTACATAATCCACATAACGTAAGTCGTTTAACTGACGTCCACCTGCATATGAAATAGATGACTGTAAATCTTGTTCCATTTCAATCAATGTATCTTCAATCAAGCCACGATATGGCACCAATAGTTTCTTACCTTCGACGTTTTTATATTCACCCTTTTGATATTGTGAAGCAGAACCAAAATAAGTCTTATATTTTGCCCCATCTAATTCGACAATATCACCTGGCGTCTCGTCATGACCGGCAAATAATGAACCAATCATAACCATCGTGGCACCAAAACGCACTGATTTTGCAATATCCCCATTATAACGAATACCACCATCAGCAATAATTGGTTTCTTGGCCGCCTTACCACACAAACGTAGCGCAGCAAGTTGCCAACCACCAGTTCCAAACCCAGTCTTTAACTTAGTGATACAAGCCTTTCCAGGACCAACACCGACTTTCGTTGCATCCGCACCAGCATTTTCTAAATCACGGACTGCTTCAGGTGTTGCAACATTACCAGCAATCACAAATGATTCGGGCAATGTTTTCTTAATGTACTTAATCATTTCAATGACTGAGTCTGAATGGCCATGCGCAATATCAATTGTAATATATTCCGGTACCAGCTCAGCTGCTTTTAGCTGATCAATAAAATCATACTCTTCTTTTTTAACACCAACGGAAATTGAAGCGATTTGACCTGCTTCATGAAATGTCCGTACGAAATCCAAACGTGTTTCTGGGTTAAAACGATGCATCACATAAAAATAACCTGACTTGGCTAATTTCATTGCTAAAGCATCATCAATAACAGTCTGCATATTAGCTGGCACAACAGGGATTTTAAACGTATGGTTTCCTAATTGCACTGATGTATCAGCCTCTGAACGGCTATCAATAATACATTTATTTGGCACAAGTTGGATATCTTCATAGTCAAAAACAGTTGTAAGTTCCATATTATATACTCCTAAGCGTTAATGTTCGTGTTTTTAATTCTTTATTTTTTAATTCAACCACCAAATAGACATTATACACGAACTATAAATATTAAACAATCATTTGCACACATTAAAAGCGAATATTTATCCTGAGCGTTAGCAAGATAGTATTTGTACTCGTTCGCAAAGATTGGTATACTAGTACGTATATGTAACGGGGTCGTTACGGAATCGACTAGCATTGTTTGGGCTGGTACTGCGTTTAGGGGTTGTGGCCCTATAATCCACTCAGTAGAATTAACTGCAAAAAATTCAAACAATAACTACGCATTAGCTGCCTAAAAAACAGCTGGCGTTGCTTACTTTAGTACTAGTTGCATGCTACCGTAAGTCTCAAACTAAGCAACCTGCGCTAAATTCTCTCCGTCTGCGGGAGTTTAGAAGAGGATAATCAGGCTGGCTTGTCCGATCGCTTGGTAAAACGGCGTGCGGTAAGTGAGAATGAAATGGTTTTACTATGAACGTAGAGGTGTCAGTTGCAAGATGTTAGGACAGGGGTTCAACTCCCCTCGGCTCCATAGTAGGTTTTACAAATACTGTATATCAAGGCTTAAGCCCTTTATAGCAACGTTAATTACACCAAAGATACACCAACAATAGCCGTTTAATTCCATTAAATTCCGTTGAAAAACGTCCTCCGGTGTATTTCTTGAATTAAATAATCAGGACTGCCTACCGAACAAATATGTCGCTATTCATGGATGTGAGTAGCGTTTTTATTTTGCCCTTAAACGATATGCCATTTACCAACTTCATTTTTAAAGAGATATTGCCCAATGTAAATATTGTGGCTAATATTGAGGGCTGGCAAGTAATAACAATTGTTCTAATTGTTTGCCTTTCTAGTGTTGTGAGGTCTTTTATCAAGTATCATTTTACTTACAAGACAATGCAACACCCAAAAGAAAAGTGCCAACGTTCTAAACGCTGACACTTAACACTCTAAACTCTGGACACTTGTCGCCTGTAAGGTCTCGCACACCTTGCAGGCTTCTTATATGTGTTAATTATACGGTGTGTGTTTCTACTTTGTAAAGCCCTAAGCTCATCTTACATCATGGTTATTGCTCACGCCTTTCAGCAATCAATTGTTCTAATTCATCCAAGTCATCATTAGTGGCTAATTTCTTAATGAATGATCGTGCGTAAGTTCGATAACTCAAATACTTTTTATGTTCTTTATTTTTTGCTGCCCAACGTTTGTTAGCTTCAGTCTGTGCGTTTTTACTTGTCATAACGATACACCTTTCGCCAATTGTTAGAGTTGATAACGTGAATTTTTAGCAATATTTTATAGAGACTTGGCAATAGTTCAATCGTAATGTTCCCATGTTTTAATGGTTGTTCTTTAACCATTCGCAACTTCATCATAGTCCCACCTCTCTGAAATAAATAACACTACATATATCCATAATACTATAAAGTAGTATACATTTGCTAAACAAAACGCCAACAGGGTTTCCCTTGCTGACGTTCTTTTATTATCTAGTAATTGGTATCTTAGTTTAACTCTTGAATACTTTCATTAACTTGGTCGATTGAGCGCAACATCTCAAACATAATGTTAGCCTTAACCAGTTGAATACGCTCGGACTTATCTAGATTATCTTCTGCATTTAGATAGTTGAGTTCGTGCCGAATATCCTTGTACTCGTCATCCCCTGTTGAATGACTTTTCTCTACTTGCACCTTGAACTCATCAAGTCCTTTTAGCTTATCTGCCATATCCTTTTTAAACATATTTTCCATAATTAGTTATCTCCGTTAATATCTTGAACAATTAGATACATGCCAATAGTTGCTAATTCAATGAGTAAAGTTACCAGTCCACCAAGCATGAATATCGCAACTTGGACTCCCATTTATAAGCTCCCCTTTAATTCATTAACGGTTTGCTTCAACTCAAATACTTCATTCTCTAACTAATCCATGCGCTCACTTTCCTTAACTTTGCTCATAGCAGTTTTAGTTAGGTAAGCCTGTCCTAAAATGTTTATAGCTTTTCTGGTATCAGGGTCTTTAATTCTATTGGTTTGTTCCTTAATCTCTCGACTCGCTTTCAAATATCTTTCTTCTGGGTTCATTTTTACCCGCTCTCTTTCCTGTTTCAATTTAGCCACTTAAAAACTCGTCATGACTTATTTGTTTAATTGTATAGAAAAAAGCCACCGACAATTTAATGTCAGTGACTAATTTTTAATGATTATACTAACGATTGAATAGATGATTGCTGCGTTCACTAATAATTATATACAACCTACGTAGCCTATTCATTTTAATCAGAAACAACATCAAAGAACACTGCACCTAATCCTTTGTTAAACGTTGCCTTCCAGTTACCATCACCTAGTGATTCTGGTAACAAGAACGTCCCACTTGAAACGCGTTGTCCAGCCTTTAAAGGTGTTCCTTGCTGCTCAAGCTTTTCAGCCAACCAATGAAGTGAATTTAATGGGTTACCCAGTACTTCCGAAGAAACACCATCTTTTAATTTTTCTCCATTATGGAATAATTCACATTTTACATCAGCAAGTTCATCAACATTGTCAAACAATTGATCTGCATCAACTTCTTGACCATAAACAACATAACCTCCAACAGCTGCATCAGACATCACCATATACTTTGACAAGCTTGGGAACCAATCACTGAAACGTGAGTCAGGGACCTCAACCGCTGGTGCAACCGTTGTCTTGTGTAGTAAATCCGTCATTGAGTCGGTACTATAAAGATCCTCCTGTGCTGTAAATAGCATTTCGACCTCTGCTAATGGCTCCATTAAGTCACCACGGTATAATGTTGTCGGTGATGAAACAAAGTGGCTCTCAACTTGGGCACCATACAGCGGTGAATCTGAGTCAAACATGTCCTGTGTTTCCTGACTAGTAAGCGATACCTTGTAGCCACCAACTGCTTCATTTTTTAATTCAGTTAAATGACGCTGAACTTGGTATGCCGTCTCCTCATCAGTAACAACACCTTCGTAATCAGACTCTTGCAGTGGTTCGTGTGTCTGATAGGCTTTAAATAAGTGCTCTGCTAATTCTTGTTCTGTCTGTGATAATTCTTTCGTTGATAATTCTGGCATTGCTTGGTTCATAAATATATCCTCCATAGATAAGGCTTATCCCCACTTATGTCCGCTGTGTGAGGACAAATGCATCATATTTTACTAATACAAAATTATTAAAACAACTTGTCAATTGCATCAAAAGACTAATCTGGCTTGGACTTTCTTTTGAGCCCTTAATCACCGATTCCATATGTCCTCACCTCCTTTAATTACCAATAATGACTATCAAATTAAAAAGCGTCCTTTTAACTATCTATTACAATAGTTAAAAGGACGCTTATGCGCGGTACCACCTTACTTTATAGCATTATCACTGATACTACCTCACACGTACGGTATTTACCATACGCTGACACTATAATGGGTGCACCCAATGTCATCTAATAAATTTTCAATGACATAGTTCCGAGATGATCATCATCTTACTTACAAGCTGTTTCGCACCAACCAACAGTTCTCTGATTACAAATTAAAATGGCACTTCTCTTCATCACTTTTTAATTTAAATTTAATTGTTGATGCTAATTTACACCCGATAATTTTAATTGTCAACTAGTTTATATAACAATTTGATAAGCGTTATCTTTTTTCTAAAACAGACAAAATATCTCCTAACACACCATTTTGATAAAACATCTGGTGTTGAAATTTGGCACGCTCACTTTCTACGGCTTGCATCGCTTGATCTGAAACTTGTTTCTTTAAAGTTTCTTCATTAGATTCTTGAGCGGCTTGTACCTCTGAAATTAAAGTTAACAAGGCGTAGTAATAGCCTAAAAACCAACCATTAAAATAGGGCATGATGATACTTTCAAAAACTAATCGATTATCATGATGGGCAGTAACGGCGTGGTATTCTTCCGCCAGCATACTATTAATTTGGGCATCCAATTCCTTATGTTGCTCAGTCACCCATAATTTTTTAAAATCATCACGCGCGGCATGCTCTACACGATCTATCCAAGCAGCTGACTGATTTTCTGCCTGAACACCTTCGCTTAAACCAACAATCAGTAAATAAGCTGCTTCGTATCCTCGCTGCATCCCCAATTCTAATACCGGCTTTAAAATCTTATTTAATTGTTTGGTATCCAGGGTGGCATTAATTGTCGTCAATGTCTGTTTCAAATCATCTTTTAACATAACTTCCTCATTATTTTCCACTTTTTGATAATCACTATAACATTTAGTTATAACTAAAAAACCGAAGACGTTATCCTCATTAATTGGACGTCTTCGGTCAATTTAAAAACCTTTATGCTAATGCACCCATTGGATCCCATGGTGCTAATTCTTTAGGTTCGCTATTTTCATAGATATCACGTAGTTCATCAGGAAGGTACTCCTTCTTAATAACAACTTGATACGTAAATTGGTCAAACCATTCATCAGACATTGTAAAGTAACCCTTGTGGCCATTCTTATCACCCCATGAGTTCTCAACCTTCCACTTTGTAGGCTTGCCGTCTACAAGGTCAACACCAGTTAAGACCATCGCATGAGTCATCAATGAATCACCATAATCCAAGCGTTCTGCCTTAGTCATACTGAAATCAATATCAAACAGGCTATCCTCGTCATACAATTCCGTATCCATTAATCCAGCTTCACGATCTAACTTTGGTCCCATATCAACACCGAACCAAACGTTTTCGCCAGCAGAAAGCTGCTTGATGGCTAATTCCTTAAATGTTGCTAAGTCAAGATTCAAATGCTTAACGTCACGACCACCAACGACAGAACCTAACATGCTAACACCGTATGTTTGTTTGTATGGCTTATCATCAGTTGGTGCATTAATGATTGAGATATAGTCACTAAGATTCCAACCAACATACTTCTTGAAGAAGTCTTGTGGTGTAATCCCTTGCTCGCGATGGAACTCATTATCCTTATCACGGAATGAAAAGTCAAATGTCAAAGGTGGTTCACCAAATGTCAATGACAACATATGGTAATTTTCTTTATTGAACGCTGCAAGTTTGGCTGATACTTCATCATCAGTAGCATTTTGTGCAACTAGTTGACGCAGTGTAATGGCATCTTTACGTAACTTACCGTTGAACAAACGGTTAAGTTCAGCGGAGTGAGATGATGCTTGTGATTCTGGGAAAGCTGATTGTGGTACAACACCGTATTTTTCAATGATGGCAACGATCATATCCCATTGGCCACCATCTTGTTGTGGTGTCGCTAACAAGAAACTCACTTCACGGTCAGTTGTTGGCTTATCTGCGGTTGCCAAAATATTATTATAGAAATAATTTGCTTTCTCTAACTTATCCCAGAAGAATGTGTAACTTTGTGATAATTCAAAGTCGCCTGGCAAACCGTGCGTTGACTTCATATCATGACGCATTGTGTTCAATGCGGCAAACATCCAGCAACGTCCTGATCGCAACTGATTAGCAACTGGTGAACTTTCCAAATCAACACTGAATGTTGGTGTCAATTCACCAGCACGTTGATTATCACGTGCTGACTTTAAGATACCATTAGTCGTAATAGCACCACGTAAAACTCCTGCCTTAGAACTTTCATTGACAGATTTTTTAAATGCTGCTAATTGTTCTTGGGTAATTTCACTCATTTTTTAACCACCTTTTTCTAATAATCACTTAAGTTTATCGCTTTCGCCACTATTATGCAATGTGACACAGGTCTGCTATGAAATGTTAATCCGGTAAGAACGATAAACATAACCCTTCGATTGCAAGTTTGAAAGCTCAACATTAAATACTTGATAACCATCACGCGTCACTTCGACAATATTAGAAGCATCCCCATTCTTGGCATTTAAGTAACCAAAGTCAATTAGGGAATTACCATTATCTAGTTGTCGATTTGAACCAATTCGGTCAGTAAAATTAGCTTCGCCTAATGCTTGACCGTATGACCGGACTTCTTTGGCAGTCATAGTCTTCAAATCAATTTTTAACTCACGACCAGCTGAATACTTACCTGACGTCTTTTTATCACCATATGAAACAGCATAATTATTATCATAGAATGAAATTGTTTCCTGACCATCTTTTTGTGAACCGGCTATCACGCGAGCATCATGCTGACCACCATTAATCGTAGTGCCCTTTGCATAGTTCAAAACATGTTTCTGCCACTTCTTTGGCCAATCAGTTTTATCACGCCCTGATAGGATCCAAACTGGTTTCATGGTCTTATAGTTAAACTTCATAACCAAATCTTGATGACGTGAAGAAATGATTATGCTGTTATCCTTCTTATCATAATTAATCGCATTTTGGTGTAACCAGTCAACCTTGCCATCAGAACGTTTTGTTGCATCATATTGGGCATAGGTATCCATTGGGAAAATACGCTTAAAGTCAATCACGCGAGCAACTTTACCAGTTTTACGGTTAATTTCAACCATTGTATCCTCAATAAACTTCGAACCATCAGAAACAGTGGCTAACAAGTTACCATTTGGTAATTCGATCACATCATGATGAATAGCAGTTGTTTCACCATCTGACTTATTCTTAGCCTTTAGATTCTCAGTTGATGATGTTTTATTACTGAATTGGTAGTTCCGATAAATCTTACCCAAATAATTGGTCTCAACTAAATCATTATAAACAAGCTTACTATTATCTTGCTTACGAAGAATCAACAAATGACCATTCTTCAATGTTTTAAAAATATGTTGATTATATTCTGTTGAAAACCAACGAATCTGTCCATCCGCATCAATAGCAAACGGTTCTTTGGTTGTTCGGGTAAAGACCGTTAGCCCATTTTGTCCAATGGCCATTTGTTTTTTATCGGCCATCTTCACATTAATATTTACATCAGCCAAAGCCTTAGGCAACGGTTGCGTTTGCATCTCAACTGTTTTCTTTTCGACACGACCATCTTTATAAGTAATTGTAAATTCGACCTTATTAGCCGTATTTGCATATAGCCCTACCACATTAATACGATGCTTTTTTGTATTTTTGTTTGTACTATTAGTAATTGACGTACCACTCGACTTACCAACAACGGTATAACTTACCTTTGCAGCTTCATCGGTATGAAAAATTGCCAAAGCCGTTAGTGGTGATGTTTTATACGGGTTCGTTTTTACAAACATATTGTCAGTCGTATACTTACTATCTTTTTCTGCCTGTGAATAGTTCTTTTCTAAATTATCTTGCTCAGAAATCAATTTATTACTTAAATGAACACCCAGATTAGATTTAATTTGCGTATTCGTTAACAACTTTGGATGACTTTCACGGTAAACTTTATGACCGTAAAAGGCACCAATACCAATCAAAATAATAATAACCAAAACCCATATCCAACGGGACCACTTTTTACGCTTTACTTTATCATCCATGTGAGCTCCTTTTTATCTAAAAACGTGTATTAACATCTAAACTAAATGATTACACTATTCAAATCAAGATATATATCAAAAATTAGATTTTTCTTATGAATATAACAAAAACGCCTATCCGGGCAAGATAGACGTTTTTGGATCGAGCTGTTTATTATACATAAATAGCGATCTATTAAGGAGTAGGTTGTTTAAAGCGTAATTCTTTAAACGATTAGGTAAATTTCTATGAGTGTGGGCTGTTGATAGGAATGGGCTTTCCTTATCAACAATATTTATAATAAAGGCAACGACTTAAATAAAATATAAACCTGACTAAAATTAACCTTTAATTTGAAAAACCATCAAAAAAAGTGGTTCTGGTCACCCATAAGGTAACACAGAACCACTGTCCATCATCTATTTAAGAGTAGAAAATATGAATAAGGTTGATGACTTACACTCAGTATAGCATAAAGAATGATAAACTCAATCATTTTTCTAATTAATATCTAATTTTACTTTGCCATAAACCCAAAATAAGCAATAACAAAAATACTCAATGCGATACGATACCAACCAAACGCCTTAAAGTCGTTATTCTTAATATAATTAAGCAAGAATCTAATTGATAGGTAAGCAACAATGAATGATACCACTGTTCCAGTGATTAGGACCATTGTTTGTGTCCCAGTAAACGCACCACCATGACTAAAATACTTAAAGATTTTTAGGAAAGAAGCGCCGAACATTGTTGGAATAGCAAGGAAAAATGAAAACTCTGTTGCTACAAAACGAGATGTACCAATCAAAATAGCTCCCAAAATCGTTGCCCCAGATCTTGAAGTTCCTGGAATTAACGAAAGCACTTGAAAGGTTCCGATAATAAATGCTGTTTGGTAAGGTAAATTATTTAAACTTGTAAAATGAGGCGTACGTTGTTCATTACGATTTTCAATAACGATGAACAAAACACCATAAATCAAAAGCGTTGCAGCAACAACTTGCCAGTTCATTAGGTGCGCATCCATCCAGTCATTCAACAATAACCCGATAATCACTGACGGAATCACAGCAACCAATACCTTCAACCATAGAATCCAAGTATCATGCTTTTCAATTGCATTTTTCTTAGTAGACAAGGGATTTAATTTATGGAAATAAATAACAACGACCGCCAGAATGGCACCAAGTTGAATCACCACATTGAACATATCCGTAAACTGTGTTGACTGTTTCATTTGGATAAATTCATCTGCCAAAATTAAATGACCCGTAGAACTAATTGGCAGAAATTCTGTAATACCTTCAACTATTCCCAGAATAACTGCCTTAATAATATCGAACATCGTTTAAACCTCTATATATTTAGATTTTTATAATCAAATTTAAGAATGCCATACACTAGATAATCGTGTCAAGAGAAAAACAGTTTAACGATCCGTTAAAAAAGATCGAAATTCATCCTTCTAAAGACGGTTATTTCGATCTTTATACCTAAGATAGATTGTAATTAAATCTACCCGTTCATTCTTTTTTCTCTCCAAGCACAACTCTTATCATATCAGGATAAACACCGCCATCCTGATTTCTTTTCATCACGAGAGCCGTGAGAGCTTGTTTTAAATACTTTTCATTTTGGTCATTTACGGCTCGCCACGTTGCGAACCCACCCATTGCTTTTACTGTAATATGCCCCGTATCAACATAAACATTTTGTCGACCCTCAATGTAATAATCATAGACAATTACATTTCTATCCTCATGTTGCTTGATGACGGTTAACATATTACTTCTCACTTCTTATTGACTATCGAGCTGGGCGACTCAACTATTATAACGCATCTCGCGTTAATTACCAAAGTTTGATGTCAAGCATACCTTCTCTTGGCCTGATTTAATCACCCAGTAGTTCCTTAGCAAGATAGAAGCAACCATAGATACCTGCATTATCACCGTTACCAACAGAAACAATATAATTATCTAATTCTGGAACTGCCAGATAATCATGCAATTGCTCAGCAAAAGATTGGCGAACCATTGGTAATAAAATATCACGGTGCGGTACACCACCACCAAAGACAATGCGTTCTGGACGAAGAGTTGCCGTATAGGTCACAGCTGCTTGTGCCAAATAGAATGCCTCTATCTGCCAAGCCAAGTGATCATCAGGTAATTCTTTGGCTGAAACTCCCCAGCGCTCTTCCATAGCAGGGCCGGCAGCCAATCCTTCCAAACAATGATCACCATGGAAGGGACAATGACCAGCATAGTGGTCCTGAGGATGCTTGGCCATCACAATGTGGCCGGCTTCAGGATGTGAATAACCTCCAACAAATTGACCATTAGCAATAATTCCGGCACCAACGCCAGTCCCAACGGTTAGATAGACTATATTATCAACATCTGCAGCGGAACCTGAAACATACTCAGCCCAACCTGCAGCATTAACATCAGTTGTCCAATAATAAGGGATATCTCGCCATTCCTTCATCGCACCAAGGAAATCAAATCCTGACCATCCCCGCTTAGGCGTGTCTAGTACATATCCATATGTCGCACTATCAGTTCTGACATCAATTGGTCCAAATGAAGCAATACCAATTGCCGCAATATCTTCATATTGATCAAAAAATTCCTGTACTTTTTGGATAGTAGTCACACCATCTTCTGTTGGAAAACTTTCACGAGCAACCACAGACTCTGGTTCTTCAACTGGCGCGACGGCCACCACAAACTTCGTTCCACCTGCTTCAATTGCACCAAGTAATGCCATTTGGCAATTCCCCCTAAAATTTATAGTATACTGATATTTTAATCGATTACTGCATTAATTGCAATCGTTTACAAGTATTGTTATAAAAGCATTTCAAACGTTTACGCTTTTACCGATATTAATGATCTATAAAAAATATATCAACATAAAAAAACGCCTACCTTGCGCGTTTAGGTAGACGTTTTTGTGTGGCATCGATGTCTTTAACTTTCGTTATTAACTCCACAACATTTTGAATATGCTCCTATTATAACGTATTCTCTGAAAAAATGGCGAATTACTTTTTAATTAATCGACGATACATCCAAACTGTTAAACAATAATAGATTATGTACAAACTTACGATGCCAATTAAAGAAGGTCCGAAACCAAGATAGGCATTGTTTGTACCGGCCATTAATGGCGCAAACATTTGCAAACCAAATATAACATCTAAAATACCAATCACCATTGGGATAACAAATAAGATACCCAAATCAACCGCAATTATTTGCGTAATTTTTTTCTCACTCGTACCAATCATTGCTAACACACGGTAGCGATTCTTATCGTCGGCAACGCCTGACAAAGTCTTAAACATTAACGTCGCCGCCAACATTGCCAAAAAGCCAATTCCTAGGAATATTCCCATGAACTCAATACCACCAAAAATCCCCTTCAACTGACCATAAGTTGCATATGATCCAGTAGCAAACTCGGACTTTGTCCCAACAAGTTTTTCTTGTAACTTTTGATTATGTGATAATGCCTGATCATTGGCCATCATGTCAGCTACTTTAACCATTTGGATCGTACGAGGTGTCCCATGTGCCATCATTTCTGATGCATTCTCTGTCACAACAGCTTTAGCACCATACTGCTGATTTAAAATTTGGTTAGCAATGCCATCTAATGTGTAATCATAGGCTGCCTTCTTTTGTAACCAATCACCAGTTACCCACTTTGTTTGTGTCCCTGAACCATTTTTTGCTGATACTTTTGTTGGTAACTTATGTTCGTTAAACTCTGTTGCGTTAAAATAGACAGTTTGTCCTTTAACAACATATTGGTAATCTTGCTGCCACTGCACACCTTTCAAGTTGTCTGTATTAACTTTATCTGTGGCATAAACTGCTGTCACTGGATAAGTTTTTTCAGCCTGATTTGGTAACATGCGATAATAGCCTTGCCCAACTGACATTGCGCCTAATGCCAAAGCAAACATAATGGCAATGGACGATAATATGCGTTGGTAATCAGGCAAGCGGAATGCAAGCTGTCCATTAATAAAGGTACGCAATCCATGCAAACTATACGTTGAATTCCGGATCCAATTTGTTAGCATTTTTAATGTTCGGCTGACAAACCAATATGTCCCCAAAACATTTAGTACCAAAATGACAACAAAACCAGATAAGCCAATCTTAACGATATTAGGCATCAAAACATAACTAATCACTAACAAGCCAAGACCAATTAGACCAAGCAATGGGTCAATTACCTTGTGTACAATTGGTTGATTAACTTGTTTATTAGCTAATAACAACGTTAAAGTATCTTGCTTACGCAAACGATGCCGGTTATACAAACCATTTAACGTAAATAACACAATGAAAAATAGCAATGTAATAATCACTGATTTCATTGAAATAGATTGCCAATGTGCTAATTTCACACCCAAAAGGTTCATTAAGTAATGACTGCTCAATTTTGTTAAAGCAAATCCAATCAGAATCCCAATAATTGTTGCAATAATTCCGATACTTAACGTTTCTCGCAATAACAAAGAGCCAATTTGCTTCTTTGTTGCCCCAAGCATTGACATCAATCCATACTCAGATTGTCGCAATCTTAACAAAAAGCCATTTGCAAAATTTAAGTAGACAAAAGTGATAAGTCCTAATAGTACTTCACCAATAACAAAAATAATTGTAATCTGGGACACGATCGAATTAGCTTCTAGAAACGCACGATTCGTGGCCATCGCGCTAAACATATAAAATATAGCAGCTGAAATAATCAAGCCAACAAACAAGACAATGTAGTCGCGCCATTTAGAACGCAATGATTTTAAAGCAATTCCAAACATACGATCCTCCTAATTGAAATTTCCTAATTCAGACAACACTTGTTGATAGAATGCTTCTCTTGAACGATTATCACGGCTAATCGTTTTGGTAATTTGGCCGTCTGTTAAAAATAAAATGCGTGATGCAAATGATGCCGAGAAAGCATCATGGGTTACCATGATAATTGAAATGCCTTCATTCTCATTAATCTGGTTCAAATAGTTCATCATTTCGCGCGCATTTTCTGAATCCAACGCACCGGTAGGCTCATCACCAAAAATAAGGGTTGGATTGTGTACTAAAGCCCGCGCAGCCCCCACTCGTTGCTGTTGTCCACCAGATAATTCAGTTGGATACTGCTTTAAATACGACTCAATGTGTAGCAATTGAGCCACTTTTTGAACAGCCTTTTTAATATCCTTGGGGCTAACTTTTTGCAAAGTGAGTGGTAAACTAATATTTTCTTGAACTGTTAAACTCTCAATTAAATTATAATCTTGAAAAATAAATCCCATGTCTTGCCCACGGAATTTGGCAATTTCGGCATCATTCATTTGTAAAATATTTTTATTATTAATGGTCACCGATCCGGACGAGGGCTGCATTAACGTTGAAAGAATATTTAACAATGTTGATTTTCCCGAGCCTGATGGCCCCATGATTGCCACAAACTCTCCTTTGTCGACTGTCAACGATAAATCGTGCAGGACTTCATGTGCTACTCCTGCCGTACTTGCATATGTCTTATTTAACTGATTGGCATTTAGAACTGGTTCAGTCATGATTTTTCTCCTAATCATTATTTCATTTATGTTACAGACAATACTATACACAATCTAATATTAGATTGTCAAATTATATTTTTGGATTCCAAAAAAATAATGGCTATTAGAATAACTAAACGTTATCCTAATAACCATTAAAAATTTAAACTTCTGGCAACTTTAGGTCCTTTGACTCGACTAATTTTAATTTATCAATAAAAATGTATTTCATGATCAAGGCCATGGCAATTGGTACAATGAAGAACGTTAAGCTAACTCGTAAGCCAATCCCACTACCAGCTGATTCATTCAAAGCCGTGATGGGGCCAATGAACCCTGACATCCCAAATCCTGCAGAGAAGGGCGTTCCTGACATACTTAGCCCACTGGAAACACCACCTGCAATCGCTGATGCAATTATGACAGGAATAAATAGTTTTGGTTTTGACAACATATTAGCCATTTGAATTTTGGGTGAACCCATGAAATGTGCAATAAATAATCCCCATGAATTTTCTTTCATACTCATAATTGCTAATACAAGAGAGGCAGTTACGATACCAGTATTAGCAGCACCAATGCCTGTCAGTCCAATAGCGGTTGCAATACCCACCGAAGACAATGGTGAAACAATCAACACGGCAAAAATAATCCCCAACAAGATGCCCATAATTAATGGGGCTGTCTGTGTAGCAGCATCAACGACCGCACCAATCGAATCTTGAACTGCTACCATCACAGGTAATGTTAGTAACCCCAAGCCACCACCGACAACTAAAACAGCTAATGGTTCAAATACTGCTCGTAATTGCCCTAATAATTTATGAAAAATAATCGTTACGATACTTGCCATAAAAGTTGTTAGCATAATATTTAGAATCACACCTGATCCACTCATAACATACTGTCCACCGTGAACCGTCACGACCCCTGAAGCAATAAATGTCGCCAATGCCATTGATGCACTTTCAACAGTACCAAACTTAAGCAAGGCGCCTACTGCAAATGCTGCAATAATTGGTAACGCACTTTGTGCTAACGTCACCATCATGGTCAGCGTTTTAACAATCTCTGTTTGAGGCATTGCTGCTAATAACTGACTCACAAGCGCTGCTGGAATCAGTGCCACAATAATTCCACTAGCATTTCCGTTTAAAATCGCCGAGCCAAATTCTTTTTTACTTAATTTTTGTGCTTGCATATGATTTCTCCCATTTTTATTCATCCATTATCTGACTGCCATCAGTAGTCAATTTTTCCAAATAAAAAAACTGAGTACTTTCTTTGAAAATACCCAGTCCCGATATGGCTTAATAATTAATTAAGTCATATTTATTTGGTTCCGGATATTTTCTCTATCCGAAACCTAGCAAAAATGCTTTTGGTCATTTCGGATAGTCACCTAAAAAAACCAAAAGTAAAATACACTGATCCAGTTGTTAACATCTTATGTACCATCATTTTTGCTCCTTTGCTTAATTGATAAGTCTAATTTTAATCTATTTTTCATTTTTGTCAACATGTTTTAATTATTATAAATAAAAAAGCGCCGTATATCTACGACGCTTAGTACATAAAATGTACTAGATAGTCATTAGTTTAACTACCACGGGGAATATCTATAGTATATCGATATACTGAAAAATAAGCGAATAATCTGTTTATAATTATTTTCTAACAAAGTGCATAAAAAAATCGCTCTGCGTTTCCGCAAGGCGACATGGTGTGGCTGACGACCCACAAAATATTTTTTGATTGTGAAAGCGTTGATGTTGATAAGAGTCGTCTCATCACCCTCTTACTGCTCGAACTGTTAAATAAGTTATCATTCTCATTTTTCTGAAGGAGAAGAGTTTTCAGCAAGTTTCTGAGATTAAACAATCATTCGAACAGTAAGAGTGAAATGCGACAATTAACATCCTAGCAGTCCCCATCTGCTAGTGTTTCATAATCATGATTAGTTTTGCATACGTTCCCCCGTATCCTTAACACATTTATTATTGTAAGCGTTTCCAAGCCATTTGTAAACCCCCTACATGAAATTAATTTCATTTTATTGGTATGAATATCATTAATTATATGTATTTATAATTAAAATCTATCAAATTTTTCCAAAATAAAAAGGAGCTAGAAAATCTCATTCCTAGCTCCTTTTTATTCTATTAGTTATTTCTTACTTTGCATACTCAATGGCACGCGATTCACGAATAACAGTTACTTTAATATGGCCTGGATAATCCAAATCATTTTCAATTTGGTTTCTGATATCACGGGCTAAGACAGTTGATTCAATATCTGAAACAGCTGCTGGTTCTACAATAACACGAACTTCTCGGCCAGCCTGAATAGCATATGATTTTTCAACACCATTAAAGCCATTTGCAATAGCTTCAAGTTGTTGCAAACGTTGAACGTAGTTCTCCAACGACTCAGATCGTGCACCTGGTCGTGCTGCTGAAATTGAATCTGCAGCAGCAACCAGAGCAGCAATCACAGAGTCCGGCTCAACATCCCCATGGTGTGATGCAATTGAGTTGATCACTACTGGACGCTCCTTGTATTTCGTTGTCAATTCGACACCTAACTCTACATGAGAACCGTCTACTTCATGATCTATGGCTTTACCAATATCGTGTAATAATCCTGCGCGCTTGGCAAGCGTAACGTCCTCCCCTAACTCAGCTGCCAACAAGCCAGTTAGTTTTGCGACTTCTATTGAATGAACAAGAACATTTTGTCCATAACTTGTTCGATAATTCATCCGACCAACGGTTTTAACCAGGTCAGGATGCATATTATGGATTCCCAAATCGAAAATAGTCTGTTCCCCAACCTCTCGAATATGCTCATCCATCTCATTACGAGACTTCTCAACCATTTCTTCGATACGGGCAGGATGAATACGACCATCCGCAATTAGTTTCTCCAACGTGTTTTTAGCGATTTCACGACGAACAGGATCAAATCCACTTAGAACAACCGCTTCTGGTGTATCATCGATAATCAAATCAATACCAGTAACCGTTTCAAGTGCTCGAATATTACGACCTTCACGACCAATAATACGACCCTTCATATCATCATTAGGAAGTGTCACAACAGAGACTGTCGTTTCAGCAACCATATCCGCTGCTGAACGTTGAATCGCACTGACAACCAGGTTTTTAGCCCGCTTATCCGCCTCTGCAGTAGCACGTTCGTCACTATCTTTGATCATCTTAGCTCGTTCAGAAACCAATGATTCCTTAGTTTCTGACAAGATTTGATTACGAGCCTCCTCACGTGACAGGTTAGCAACTTCAATAAGTTTTCCTTCACGCTCAGTAACTAATTCTTCAGCTCGTTTCTGCTTATCATTGACACTTTGCCGTTGATGATCTAACTTTGTTTCCTTGTTCGAAATAACTTCTTCACGTTTCTGCAAAGAAGCATCTTTTCGATCCAACACAGATTCACGACTTACCAAACGATCTTCTTGTGATTTTACTTCAGAACGGCGTTCTTGTAATTCACTTTCAATACGTTGTTGGTAACGTTGGCTTTCATCTCGCGCTTCAACAAGAGCTTTTTTCTTTAATTGCTCTGCATCAGTAGCAGCTTGATTCGTTATATCTGTAGCCGTTTGCTGTGAAACAGTTAGCGTATGGTTAATTTTTGTTTTAGCCACCGTGTAACCAATTCCACCACTAATTACGATTGCGACAAGCAACAACAGGATGATCAATACTATGTTCATCTTGTTTCTCCTGTCTAGAGAATTGACTTTTATGTCAAATCAATAGTGTTTTTTTTGCGCTTAACAACACATACTTAATTTTAGGCTTTTCTATATAATAAGTCAATCAAAGTAATAGTAGATGTAAGCGACAAAAAACCGTCATATCAACATTTCCTTCTGCTATCGTTTTTCAAAAATGATAACAATATTAATATAACGGTTTTATATTTTCTTAAATTTATTAATTAACGTTTCACTCGTAAACGTAAAATACAGCTCATCACACAACGAATAATAACGGCTAAAATTGGTGCAACATATAACCATGGAGAAATAAAGATACCTAACCCTGCTGCTAATAAAAGCAAAATAATAATTGGTAGACTAGCCAATGATAACATTCTCTTATCAATCTGAATCAAACGATCAGCTGTAGCCCATAGTTTTTCTAAATCAGCTACTTTTGCAACGTGAATATCAGCATTAATATCTGGCCGATCCACTGCAACAGTAATCGTATCTGTTTGCGTTGATAAATTATCCTGGTTTGTTACAAACATCGTGTTAGTCTGAGAAGTCCACTGTTCTTGTTGTGCTGTCTTTTCAGTTGGTGTCAAATCTGACTTTACTTCACCCAAGGAAGTCATAATATTCGTTAATTGCATCGTTGCCCCAATCGTATCACCAGAGGCAATTTTTACATCTAAATGTCTGGTAGTAAAGAACCGGTCTAAAGAAAGTAAGGCTTTATTTAAAGTATCACCAAAAGTGATGACACCAATTACTTGTAAACTATCAACGACATAACTGACCGAGTTACCCAACATTTTATAAGTTTCTAAAGCATTCAAATCGACATCATAATCTTCAGCCACAACTTCAGCTGCCGACAAAACTGCAAAGCGTTCATTTAAAATGACCCCTTTTATTCCAGCACCATCGATAATTTCAGGTTCAGAAGCCGTTGATGGAAAGACACCATGATTTTCTGCATACTGTAAAATTGATTGTGACAAAGGTGATGTTTCGTCCATTGATAATAAACCGGTCGCTATTCCTAAAATATCGAAATCACTATATCGTTTATCCAATGACAGAATAGAGTGCACCGTCATATGATTGTCAGTTAAAATACCACTTTTTTCTGTAATGATCGTTGTTACTTGTGGTAACTTTTCAATAACCCGAGCATTTTTAAAGTTTACACCATTGGTAGCTAGTTTTTCTAAACTTTGCTCACGATGCCAGCCAGACCATAGCGCTGGCCAATTTGCATCGGTAATCAGCAAAACGGATGCCATAGTCGTTAGACCATAAATCCAATTTGTTGTTAATCCAAAAAATAGTAGCGCATAAATGGCCAAGAACATCGTAGTAATGTTCAACCGGTGAGCCGTTCTTTTCATAGGGGCATTTAAAATGATCGATAATGTTTCCTTTTGTAAGGATCCCAATGAACTAAGCAATAAAGCCATACCTAAAAATAAGATTGGCAAGGTCATCGTCACAATGGCGTACCCTGTCATATTAGTTAGGTAAATCCAAAGAACAGTCAAATACCAAATAGTCTGGCCTAAAATTGGTAACCAGAGCGTCACGACACGTAACTGTTTTTGTTGATATAAAGCCTGCTTAATCATTCGGTCGTCAGTATAAACAACCATCACAGCGGCTATACCAAAAATAGTCATTGTCATATTTTTTATATGCGCCGACATTAACGTGGAAGCCCCAACCAATGTTGGCAAAAACAACGCAGATAATACTGCTAATATAATCATAACTATTGCATATTGAGAATAGCGAATTCGACGTATCGGCATATCTTAAACCCCTCATATATTCAGAATGATATTGATACAAAAATAACCGTGCCCACGGGACACGGTTATTTATAAGAAGGAGATGGAGGGATTCGAACCCTCGCGCCGGTTTCCCGACCTGACGGTTTTCAAGACCGTTCCCTTCAGCCAGACTTGGGTACATCTCCATAAATTGCGGGTGTAGGATTTGAACCTACGACCTTCGGGTTATGGGCCCGACGAGCTACCAGACTGCTCCAACCCGCTATGATATAAATAAAAACATCTACTAGATGTCAAAGGAGATAGGGGGATTCGAACCCTCGCGCCGGTTTCCCGACCTGACGGTTTTCAAGACCGTTCCCTTCAGCCAGACTTGGGTATATCTCCATGAATGTTTGTATTAACACAACCACAAGACTTATCATACCTCTCCATAAGATGATTGTCAAGAGTTTATATTTTTTACGTCATTCACTTATAAATAAACAAGTCACATTTTATTTTCTTAGTTAATAAAAAAAGAGTCACTTATACCCATTTACAGCTCATCTCAATTCGGGTACTATAATACCACATTAATCAATAGACAAAAAGTAATCATTCCCTCATAGCTCTAATAATTCATATCCATCATGGAGGAAAATATGCTTAGTTTAGTTGGCTTGTCACTTGTTGTAATAGGGTTACTAATTACCATTCTTGGTCAGACTGCGCCACTGATTCGCCTTTATTTTGGTGATAAAAGCGTCATTTCACAAATTATTTGGGGACTGATCTTTTTCGGTATCGGTGCCTTAATTCTTATATATAATGCTATTAATATGTAAAAGCTAAATATAAATTAGATAATCAAAAGTTCTACATTATATTTATTACTAAAATTCCGCTAGGTTATTAAACCAATAACTTTGCGGAATTTTTTAAATTAATCCTCTTATAAATTCACCCACGCCACCATCATCATTACTACCTGTAATAAATTCCGCATGGCTTTTAAGATCTGCCACTGCATTGTCCATGGCGACAGGGTGACCAACTAATTCAAACATTGGTATGTCATTGTGACCATCCCCAAATGCATATGTACTCTCTTCATCAATATGCTCTGTATTCAAGACATACTTAATACCGTTGGCTTTTATTGCCTGACTATTAGTAATCTCTAAATGGTTTTTACCAGAACGCTGAATAACTACAGTATCTTCAGCTTTATTGTTCAAATACTGTATCAACCTTTGCATGGTCTCTTCATCAAAAATAACCATCATAATCTTGTAAACATCCAAGGTTCCCTGTAACAAGTTATTAAAATTAACGATTGTGGGTGTTTGTCCAGTTATTGCGCTTTCTAACTTGATTCCATTATCTATTCTCTCTGCATACCAATGATTCTCATCATAAAAACTAAGTGAAACATCCGGAAATTCTTTACAAACACTTTCGACCAAAGACTTTGCAACCTGAAAACCAATTGGCTTCTTCTGAATCACCTTTCTGTTGTTACCGGTTCCTTCATAAATAATTCCACCATTAAATCCAATTTGAGGTCCCTTCAAATCTAAGATATCAATAGCAAAATCCATTTCTACTGGTGCTCGTGCCGAAACTAACGTAAACGGAATGTCAATGTTCTTGATAATGTCAATATTATGTTGCGGAATACCATTATCTGATCCCAACAAGGTTGAATCCATATCTGAAAAAAAGTGTTCAACTACCATTACTCATTCCCTCCCCTTATATAAATAGTATTATACATAGTTAATTCTGAAAATAACAGGCACACGCTAACATACAAAAAACCTGACACAACAACACGACGTTGTTATGTCAGGTACCTGTAAATTCATTAAAATGCGAACGGAGGGGGTCGAACCCTCACGGTATTTCTACCACAGGATCCTTAGTCCTGCGCGTCTGCCAATTCCGCCACGATCGCATGCCATGTTGAAAAACATCAACACAGCTAATACTATCAAATATGCTTATCATATGCAAGATTTCTAATGGCTGTATATCATTAAAAAGTCTGCCTGAACTGAACCCCAAAAATTGGAGAGAAGTTTAAGCAACTAACTGGTCGGAAAGATTTCGGTATTGAACCGGAGTTTTTCCGGCCAGTTTTGTTTTAATCCGTTTATTATTGTAGTAATAGATATAA
>NZ_JAMXDB010000049.1 GCF_024718545.1 Weissella fangxianensis | reverse complement strand
AGACAACGCTATGGCAGAGAGTTTCTTCCATCTCTTGAAGGTAGGAACTGTCCATAATAATCATTATCAAAACTATGACGAGCTGAAGTCTGCCGTCAATAATTATATCTATTACTACAATAATAAATGGATTAAAACAAAACTGGCCGGAAAAACTCCGGTTCAATACCGAAATCTTTCCGACCAGCTAGTTGCTTAAACTTCTCTCCAATTTTTGGGGTTCAGTTCAGATAATCATTATCGTATTAATTGTATTGGGTAGTTGGTTTTTGTGGTCACACCATTCGGGAACTGTGCAGTCAAATGAATTCAAAAAGAAACGTGTCACAACAGAGAAGACTGTTAAAAAAAATCATTTAACAGTCAAAAAGGTCAAGTCTGACAAACAATTATTACTAGCAGTTATCGTGAAATATGCCGTGGTGCAGGAAGATCAACCACAATTACATTATTTTTCACCAAAAGATCAGATACAGTTTTTGGAAACGAAAAAAGATGATCATACCACACGTTATGATGTTGAAAATAATGAGCAAGTTGCTTATATGACGGTCATGACAACAAAGGATCACAAGGGACGTGTTGTATTTTGGAACAATGATAATAAACAAATCACGATTATAACGCTGAGCAGCATGATTAAATTGCTTAATCAAAAGGTATCAGAACGGGAATTGGATAAACTAGTTCAAAAGATTTCCGTACAATCTGATGAGCAGGCAAGTTCTTCAAGCAGCTCATCGCAACAGTCTCAAACATCTAACGCTGAACAAGATGTTACTATTAAGGATCTTCAAGCAGGTTACTTGCAAAGTGATATAGCTATGAAAGCAATTATTTATTATGCTGAGCATAATCGGCAAGCTGATAGTTTATGGCAAGGATTTATTAATGAGCATTCAGCGCTGATCGTTCATCCAAATGCTGTGGCAAATGGTTTTTCGGTTACTTTACCTGAATCTGGAGGAGCCGGAACGGTGACAGAATCAACAGAAGCAATGCAAAATGGTACTCATGACTTAACCATTTCAGTTAGTGTGCCAGGACCTTCTATGCCAAAATATACCGCAACGCAACAAGAAATTGTCGACTTTGTTAATGCTGCAGGAGGTAAAGAGGCTATTGCCGGAATCCAATATCAGATTGATAATTTTGATCCTTCAGATGTTGTGTCGGATGATGACTCGGTTGATGACGAAGACTATGCCGATGATGATGAATCAGACGAAGATGAAGATTATTAGCATTAAGCTTAAAAGGTCATAAAAAATGTGGTAATTGCAACGTTTATAATAAATACTAAAATGGTCTAGATTGTGAAAAAAAGGACTCCTAGAGACGTTTGTGAAACGCCTTCAGGAGTCCTTTTTAAGTTTGTGAATTTAGTTAGGTGCACAAAGTGTTTAAGGTCGTCCTCACAACAACTGATTATAATCAGTGTTTATGCTAACTATGATTGGCCTAGTTCGTCAATAAAGGGGTTGATCTGGAACAAATTAATGATGGCTTTAAGGTTACCTTTGTCCACATTTAGTTTTTTGAAATCATTTGCCAAATATTCATCGAAAGTGTCCTTGTCAAGCTCAGCCAAGGTAGACTGAATGTATTCTCAATTTTAGCAATTGTTTTTGGACCAGAAGAAAATGAATATGAATTAGTTACTACGTATTTCATTTCTGTAAGTGGAATCATGCAAATTTCTCAACCATAATGCAATCAGCTTATTTTCATATGCAAGTATCTATTGGTGTCATCTTTTATAGGAGGACTATTTATGTCCATTGCAAAGAATTATAAAAACGGAACTGATAGAATCAAATATTGAAAAATTAATACGTAATCCTTGTTGTGAATTATTAGTATTATTTGATTGGGGATTTTTGTAGTGCTTTAAAGTGACAAAAAAGACACAAAAACGTCACTTTAAAAAATTTTGCTATTTATTGATTTTTTTTAAAATAAAACTAATTAAAGTTTAAGGAGGGTAGATACAATAGGGGCTCTTTAATAAAATTATATAATTTTATGGAGAAAATATAGATTAAAATGATTAAATTGCATAAAAATATATTTATATACAATGATTTGACTCTGGCTAGTTGGAAATAAAACTTAGTCAGCGACATTAAGAGTTAAATAATATCAGTAGGCGTTTTTCAAATTTTAGGATAATTATTGCCACAATAATATTACGTATAATAATGAGGATAAGAGATATGGGATTAAATAGAATAGTGTTGTCTAGTAAGGAACACTATAAAATGTATAAATCTGGTAAGCGATGGGTGTATGCCTCATTGTTTGCTTTAACTTTGGGTATTGGACTAGGGACATCATTAGAAACGAAAAGTGTTAGTGCCGATGTTGCGAATGGAACTGAGATGGCAAACTCAAGTGCCTCCTCAACAAGCACAATGTCAAGTGAAGCATCATCAGCTGCAAGTGAAGAGGCAGAAGCAAGTGAAGCATCATTAGCTGCAAGTGAAGAGGCAAAAGCAAGCGAAGCATCATCAGCTGCAAGTGAAGAGGCAGAAGCAAGTGAAGCATCATCAGCTGCAAGTGAAGAGGCAAAAGCAAGCGAAGCATCATCAGCTGCAAGTGAAGAAGCAAAAGCAAGTGAAGCATCATCAGCTGCAAGTGAAGAGGCAAAAGCAAGCGAAGCATCATCAGCTGCAAGTGAAGAAGCAAAAGCAAGTGAAGCATCATCAGCTGCAAGTGAAGAGGCAGAAGCAAGTGAAGCATCATCAGCTGCAAGTGAAGAGGCAAAAGCAAGCGAAGCATCATCAGCTGCAAGTGAAGAAGCAAAAGCAAGTGAAGCATCATCAGCTGCAAGTGAAGAGGCAAAAGCAAGCGAAGCATCATCAGCTGCAAGTGAAGAAGCAAAAGCAAGTGAAGCATCATCAGCTGCAAGTGAAGAAGCAAAAGCAAGTGAAGCATCATCAGCTGCAAGCGGAGAGACAGAGTCAGGTGTAGCAAACGAGGAATCAGCAATTGTTACTAGTGCGTTACCAACTAACGATGAGGCTTCTACTAAAGAAGATGAAGAAACAGAGGACGCATCTTCGGAGAACGAATCTTCTATTGAAATCCCTGAGGGGGTCGTTGTAGACACACCAGACGCGGTTACTTCAACAGTTCAGTCATCATCAGCAATAAAGGAAACAACGACAATTGCTTCTGAGTCAAAAGAGGCAGCTGCAACAACAACAGACAATGTCACTGTCGCACCTGATGCAGATAGTAATCGTGAAGAATTCCAAAATGAAGTAGATTCTGGTAAAGGAATTGAAAGCCCAACTTCTGTGGATGTACCAGTTCCTGACACTGTGACGAATCCTGATAACTATAAAGATAATGTTGTTGATGCTACTAGTTTTGCAGAATTAAATACTGCTTGGAAAGATTCAACTGTAACGTATATTAATATTACAAATGACATTAATTATACGACAGGTAGAATGGGGCAAAGAACATCTGGGAATGTTGTTATTAATGGTAACGGTCATACTATAGATTTAAGTGGTCAAACTTTTGACGTTGGTAATATTACTAAGGAACCAATGAACGTTACACTTACTGATGCAAAGTTTTTGCAAGGATTTAATACTAACGACGGGAATAACTATTCATTAATTCATTCTGCTAATGGGTCTCAATTAACAGTAAATATTGATAATATTACTTTAACTTCTAGTAAGTTAAATAATTATAATCCAATACATGTAATGTACGCACCCAATTCGAAGGTAGTATTCTCGGGTGATAATCATTTTGATTTGTCTAACGAGATTACACGAGCTGTAGGGAACATTATGATTGCAAATGATGCTCATGTTGAGATGCAGAGAACAAGCAATGATATCGGATTCGCAGCATTTTGGAATAGTGTCCGAGCAGCAAAGGGCACGGCTGGTGAAGGAAACATATTCACTATGGGTGATGGCTCATCATTTTCAGCTGAGACATATAATGGTAAAGTAGCGCGGGTTATGCTGCTCTGTATCGTATAGTTGACGGCATCCGTATCGGAGACAATGTTAGTTGGCATCAGACAGGGTTCCAATATTTCGTTAATGGTAACCAAGCGGCAAAAGACGATGCACAATTTATATTTGGTCAAAACTTTCGTTTGTCAGTACCAGTAACTACTATGCCAGGTGCGATTACTACTACTGGCACTCAGAAAGCTGTGTTTAATGCGGGATCAGTGATAGATATTAATCAGCGTGTTAATGCTTCCGTTATATCTGCTCTAGGGAAATCAACAGTTGATTTTATTTCACCAAAGCAAATGCATTTAGCTATTCAGGATGCCAATGGTAATCCGATTACTACAACTGCAGGAATTATTTCCGGACCTGGAACAGTTTCAATTAATAATTCAAGAATTAGTACTTGGGATAAAAATAATTCTGTTGATAATCCTCAAGGAGATAGTCAAGAAAAATTCACGAATTTGGTTATAAAAAATGGTAATGCGACATTAACGACTTCTGGTGGTGTAACTAGTTCATCAAGTATTCTGTCGAGAAATACTAGAGAGTTATCTACACTGGCAATTAATCCAGGTAAGGTTTATATACAATATAAAGACAAAAATGGCAATGATGTTGGTGATCCAGTTGAAGTAGCACTATCTGATGATGCGTATATTGGACAGTATATTAATCTTGTAGACAAAGAATTTGTTGAAGAAAATATGCCTGAGCATTATATGTGGTCATTGGGTGATCAAATATCAGGCGAAGCTATTGGTGATAAGCAAAGTCAAGGGGACCCAACTTCAACTGCTGATGATGGTGATGAATATGGTCAAGCTAACATTGGTATTGTACCGATGGAAGGTTTTGATTATGTTTACAATGTTTATGTTTATGGAACAAAGCAAGATGTTCAGTATCAATATGTTGATGTCAATACTGATAAAATTATTCAATCGACGTTATCTGGTCAATCGGGGGATGAAAGTGCTTCTAATTTGGTGCCAGCAAATTATGGTAACGAAATAAATTGGGAAGATGATTATTATACTAATGATCATTTACCAATGGGTTATCATTATTCAACAACTGCGACTCAACCAACTACAACCACCGTTAGTGAAGATAATAAGGTAGTACAAATATTTGTTGAAGGTAATCCTCAGTCTATTGCCCCAACTTATGTGACACAAGATGGTGGCGTGTTGACACCAAGTGATCCAATAACAATCGATGGTGTTACTGGTGAAACGGTGACAATACCTGATGCACCAGCGGTCACCGATTATGCTCCGGTTAGTGTATTGGTTAATGGCAAATTGCAGTCTCTTGGTAGTACCTTGGAATTGAGTGATGGCACTGATACTGTTGAGTACATTTATCAAGATTTGCGTAGTTTACGTGATGATGCTAAAAATACAATAGATAAAGAAGCACAAAAAGTTAACGATGCGATTGCAGGCGATGAAACATTAACTTCTGATGAACGAGCTGAACAGGCTGAGAAAGTAACAGAAGAGGCTCAGATTGCAAAGGATAATATTGATAAGGCTGAGACAGTCGAAAATATTAATAATGCTCGAGATGAAGGTGTTGATGCCATTGATGCGGCACATATTGAAGGAAGTTCGATTACTGTTCAAAAGCAAGATGCTAAGGACGCAATTGATGCCGAGGTAGCGCAAGAAACAGCAACAATCAATGCGGATGATACATTGACGTCGGATGAAAAGGCAGCGCAAGCCGCCGAAGTAGCGCAAGAGGCTGATAAAGCTAAGGACAATATTGATGTCGCAACGGATGCCGACGGCATTAATGAAGCCCGTGACAATGGAATCGAAGCAATTGACGGAGTACATCAATCAGGTGATCTAGAAGCAGCAAAGCAAGCCGCTAAGGACGCGATTGAAGCAGAAGCAACGCAAGAAACAGCAGCAATCAATGCGGATGATACGTTGACAGATGCTGAGAAGGCCGAGCAAACAGCAGCCGTAGAGAATGATAAGAACTCGGCAATCGATAGTATTGATTTAGCAACAACAGCTAACGACGTTAGTGAAGTTAAGGATAACGGTATAGCCGCAATTGATGAAGCTCACATACCAGGAATCGCAGTGGAAGATCAAAAGCAAGCCGCCAAGGATGCGATTGATGCCAAAGCAGCGCAAGAAACAGCAGCAATCAATGCGGATGATACATTGACAGCAGATGAAAAGGCAGCACAAGCCGCCGAAGTAGCGCAAGAGGCTGACACAGCTAAAAGCAACATTGATGCAGCTACAAATGCCGATGGCATTAATGAAGCCCGTGACAATGGAATCGCAGCAATTGACGGAGTACATCAATCAGGTGATCTAGATGCAGCAAAGCAAACTGCTAAGGAAGCCATTGATGCCGAGGCAGCGCAAGAAACAGCAGCAATCAATGCGGATGATACATTGACAGCAGACGAAAAGGCAGCGCAAACCGCCGAAGTAGCACAAGAGGCTGACACAGCTAAGAACAACATTGATGCCGCTACGAATGCCGATGGCATTAATGACGCCCGAGACAATGGAATCGAAGCAATCGACGAAGCCCATGTACCAGGAACCGCAGTGGAAGATCAAAAGCAAGCCGCCAAGGATGCGATTGATAACGAAGTTTCAGAGCAAATTGCTTCTATTGATGCAAACGATACATTAACATCAACAGAGAAGGCTGATCAAAAAGCTAAAGTTCTAGAAAATGGAAATATTGCTAAAGAACACATTGATTCTGTAGATAGTGTTAATGAACTACCAAATACAGGTGTAGAGAAGCAAAATAATTCTTGGCTAGAATTATATGCATTACTAGTAGTTATTGCTGGGTTATTTGGAATTAAGCGTCGTAAGGATAACAAGTAATGAATAGTATTTACTGGTAATAAGTTAATTTACGAAAACTATGAATTAACTTAACTATTCGCTAGTTAATAGTAAATTAATGGAATATATGAAACATTAGGCAAACAAATTATTATTTAATTTGTTTGCTTTTTTGTATTCAAAGGATGTAATAATTTTTATAGATAAATGGATGATATAGGTATAACAAGTATCTTTAGACTAAATTAAGGAGTATGTAATAGGACTGGCAAAAAATATTAAATTCACCGTATTGTTAGTGATGGTAATTTTGAGCTATTGCGTTGAAAACAAAAGGCCTGCCTCCGGTTGTGTATCGGAAACAGGTCTTAGGTAATTAAAAGATATTTACATGTTAAATTTTTTTGTGGCACTTCATTATGAATTTGGCTGCGTGATATGCAATCTCTTCAATTAAATAATTCAGCTATCAATAATAGTTACTAAAAGTAACAAAATTTTACGTTCAATAGCCGTTAAAGGTATAAATACATACGGATAGTGAATAAACGTAAAAATGAGTGCGTATGAATCGATAGCTTTTGTAAAAATTATTAACGATTAATTTAAACTAAGTAAACAATTGACCGTTTCTAATAAAATTAAGACCACTGACATAAAAAGCAAGTTACCATAATTATGATATTAGCATCAACGAATAATAATGAACTTGTTGAGAATGAGCTTTCCGTATGTCAAAAAGAAAGCAAATTTTCAGCGCTTGATTTATATAAAATGTAGACATACAAATTAAATATTATTTTAAAAGAATTAGGCTTTGAAAATTGAATTTTAAACAGCAACATTAATATTACCAAATAATCGAAAAGGCTTTCAAATAGGCTTATTTTAACAATTATTATGGTAATGAATGTTGTTTTCTAAATCAATCTGTATTCCCAATTTATAGTGTAAATAAAGTGCTTTTAAAAGGGGTATTTTACTGAACATAGTTGTATAATAGTATTAGAAAATTATTTTTAAATATTATTAATTGAAAGAATAAGTGAGGTGATTTTAATCTAATTGAATTGATCAAATTTGGATAAATAAAATTTAATATGGTGAATTTAATCATATATAGATAGTTATTAATGAGCGAGTAAATTTTATAAATTGGAGAATATCGTGAAATATAAAATTATGATAGTGGAAGATGATGTTTCGATTAGAAATTTATTAGTTGAGCATATTATGAAATACGGTTATGATTGCGTTGTGGTTGATGATTTTGAAAATATTTTGGATGTTTTTATTAGTGAGAAACCTCATGTTGTTTTACTGGATGTTAATTTACCGCAATATGATGGTTACTATTGGTGTCGTAAAATTCGACAGATATCAAATCAACCAATTATTTTTCTCTCTGCTCGTAATGCTGAATCAGAACAAGTTATGGGAATTGAAAGTGGCGCTGATGATTATATTACCAAACCATTTTATTTTGATGTAGTACTAGCAAAAATTAGAAGCCAAATTCGACGAATGTACGGTGAATATGTACAGGATAGTGAAAACGATGTTTTAACAAGGGGAAATACTAGCATCAAGTTTAAGACAGTGCATATATCCACATCCATGAAAGAGGAAACGCTGACAGTGACTGAATTAAAATTATGTCGTGTGCTTTTTGAGACCTTTCCTAATGTTACGACTAGACAACAATTGTTTTCTGCAATTTGGAATGAAGAAAGTTTCATAGAAGAAAACACACTGAATGTTAATATTAAGCGTTTACGACAAAAATTAAATTTAATTGATTCAACATTGAAAATTAAAACAGTTCGAGGAATGGGGTATCAGCTTATGGAGGAGAAATAATGAAGCTTTTCTTGAAAGATCATTTAGGGTTTATTCTAATTTATTTGCTAAGCTTTATAATATTACCTGTTTTTATAGATAAGTTAGATGGTTTTAAAAATCATTATCTCTATTTTTGTTTTTTAGTAATTGTTCTGTTTACTGCTTTTTTGATTGTTAGGTATTTCCGTAGTAGAAAAATGTATATACACTTGGAGAAAAATAATATTAGTGTAGAGAACATTAATATACATAGTCCAAATTCTGCTTTAGAACGAGCATATGCAGCCCATTTGAGGAAGGTACTAACGCTTGTTTTAGACGAAGAGGATAAATATGCTAACTTTTTAGATGAACAAGAAACGCTTGTTTCTATATCAGTTCATCAAATGAAAATACCTGTGTCAGTGATTCAGCTATTAGTACAATCTAATCAAATAGAGAGTCGAGATACTTTAGAATGGGAAAAAATTAATAGAGAGTGTCATAAACTTGTTTTTTTACTTGATCAACTACTCTCGTATAGCAGATCAACCAAACTGTTATCAGATTTGAAAATCGAGCAAATGTCACTACGGAAAACAATTGTAGAAGTTGTTAATGAATTAAAAAACTATTTTATAGAAAATGAGATATTTCCAGAAATTGATGTACCCGAAAATATCACCTTGTACTCAGATAAGAAGTGGATAAAAGTTGTAATTTATCAATTATTGAGTAACGCAATTAAATATAGTGATCCTAACCAAAGGGTCAGTATTGTTTATAATAAAGGAAATATTATGATTATAAATCAAGGGGACACAATTCCAGATAATGAGATTGGTCGTGTTTTTGATTTGTTTTATACGGGTACGCAAGGGAGAAAATCTGGTGAGTCTACAGGAATTGGTCTTTATTTAGTTAAAAGAATTTTAACAACATTAGACCATCCATTTCGTTTGTCATCTATTGATTATCAAACGACTTTTTCAATTGATTTTTCAGAAAGTATTGATAGGTAAAATAGATAATGTGAGATGTTTTAGAATAGAATAACTTTAGAGGTAATGAAAATGGCAGATGTTCTTTTAACGGTTAACCAACTTTATAAGGAATATAGAAACAATTTTATTGATTATAAAGCACTAAAAGGGATTGATTTCATTTTAAAAAAAAGTGAATTCGTTGCAATAATGGGACCGTCTGGTAGTGGTAAAACAACCTTTTTACAAAATATTTCAACCATTGATCGACCAACGAGTGGGGTAGTAAATATTAATGGTCAAAATCCTTATCTTTTAAATGATGCTAAATTAGCACAATTCAGACGATCAGAGTTAGGCTTTGTCTTCCAAGATTTTAACCTAGTAGATACTTTAACGGTAGAGGAGAACATTCTATTACCATTAGTACTAGATTCTGTAGACTTAAAAACGATGAATAAAAAATTGGAGAAAATTGTTTCATTATTAGGAATATCTAGGCTGCTCAAAAAAAGAATTTACGAAATTTCGGGTGGTGAAAGACAACGTGTCGCAATTGCCCGTGCTGTTATTCATGAACCAAGTTTATTGTTGGCCGATGAACCAACTGGAAATTTGGATTCTAAGGCAGTTAATGATGTTATGTCGTTGTTTCAATTTATTCACAAAAAATTTCAAACATCGTTGATAGTTGCCACGCATGATGCTTACGTTGCTAGTTTTGCTGATCGTGTTATCTTTATTCGTGATGGTAGCTTATATAATGAGATTCAGAGAGGTAGTAATCGAGAAAAATTCTATCAAGAAATAATGGACACACTTTGGATTGAAGTCAATATTTGAGACAGGTTTTAAGAGACATTCAGAACCGCGTTTACCTTCCACAGCTCAAATAAATCATTAATCGTGATTAATAACTTATTTGAACCATGGAAAGCATTAAATCAGG
>NZ_JAMXDB010000048.1 GCF_024718545.1 Weissella fangxianensis | reverse complement strand
AAGTTGAAACTTTACTTGAACGGCATCAGATTAGCCACTCATACTCAAAACAAGGTTATCCTTATGATAATGGGCCAATTGAAGCTTTTCACTCATTGTTGAAGAGAGAGTTTGCCTTTCAAACAACTTTTTCCAATTTTGAGGACTTGGTAATCCGAACCTCAAATTACATCAGTTGGTTTAATTCCGACAGAATTAGAACGAGTGTTTAGAAAAAGATGTGCCATTTATTGACATAGGAGCATATTGTTTTCCCTCACTCTTAAAAAAGATTGTACGTAAATTCCAGAATAAATTACTTCTCTTTATATAATTTAAAAATTTAGACGATTTTTTATTATAATAATTACGAAATGTTACAGTTTGAAAGCCACATGTTTTAAGCATTTCTTGTAGAGCATAAGTTTGTAGTCGATTCCCATAATTATTATTATCAAATATTGTTACTATTCCAATTCTTACCATATTACTTCTACATTACTAATGTATGTGATTGATTACCATCTAAAAACAAAATTCACTGTACAATTAATTCTTTATATTTTTTTCTCATAACCAATCGCCAAATACCTAGTTTGACTAAAATTATTTTTATAAATTGCTTTCGAGTAATGTAGCGAATACTCCTAAGTTTAAAAACTTTAGATAAATGTAGCTTTATGTTTTTATATTTTTCCGAATCATCTAGCAATATTGTTATTCGTAGCGCAGTCAATAATCGCTGAATTCTGAACGATATCGCCTTCTCCTTTAAATCAGGAAAATTCTCTGAAAGAAACTCATCTATTTCAGAATCAAAATTTAAAAGTGAATAATAATCAGCAGGATTCATTGTATGTGTTATGCTCTTATCCCTTTGTAGATAAAAATATAGTTTTTCATGTATAAAGTTAACTTTATTAGCGGCAGCGAATAGTTTATACGCGATAGCCAAATCTTCATAATTTCGATTTTCCGGAAAACGAATATTAGTAAATATATTTTTTTTATACAATGAAGTCCAAACATACGGACGAATAGCCCCCAAAAATAATAATTCTAATACCTTATATCCGTCAATAGCATGCTCTGGAAAGCTTCTTTTAATGAAGCCAAAATCAACGCTAGCCTTTCTTACTGGCGTAAAATCAAACATCGTTATATCTGCATTATCTGATTTCATTTTTTTTAAAGATTTTTCTATTAGATTCTTTGAAATCCAATCATCTGAATCAACAAATAAAATATATTTTCCGCTAGACTTATCAATTCCAAAATTTCTTGCCGCGGAAGGACCTAGAGTTGGTCTATGAAAAACACTAACATTTGAGTGATTTAATGCATACCTATCACACATGTATTCTGAACCATCTGTAGATCCATCATCAACTAAAATAATTTCAATATTATAGTAACTTTGATTTAGTATGCTTTCCACACACTTTTCTAAAAAACTACTCACATTATATATTGGAACAATAATTGAAACAAGTTCATTATCCATAGCAGTTACCTTCCTCAATCAAATTAATTTAGTTCAAGTTTTTCCTGATTCCATCATGATTTCTAACATCAAGTGAAAAAGCTAATCCAAGAAAGAACCAAAAGGGTTTAGAATTATTTAATGATAAATCAAAAAAATAAATATAGAATATTGCCAAACAAAGTCCAATCGTAAATCCTAAATATCGTTTACTATATAAGTTTTTTAACATTACAATTAAACATAACAATATAAATATACTGCCAAATATAATTCCCCATTCAGCTATTAATTGAAGATAAGTGTTATGAGCAACAATACCAAATCCAGATAAACTATTAGTAACTTCAGTGTAATCAGCAAACCCGATGCCAAATCCATAAGTTTTATTTATAACACTTAATGCTTTTAACCAAACCGTTAATCGATCTGATCCACCAGAATTAAGTGCATTTCCTGCAAATAATGTTAGGATTCTAGATAAGGAAAAACTCATTGAGGCTATTTTATTAATAATATTTATAAAAAAATCTTGTGCTAAAATCATTACCGAACTAGACGACACTATAATAAGCAAAAAAGTAATCAAGTGTAAAAATTTTCTGCTCTTAATTAAATCAATACTGTATTTAATTAGCGCAAATATTAAAAAAATCAGTAATACTAATAATGATGTCTTAGACCCAGATAACAATGCAGAAACAATCAATACAAAAATCAATATTCTACTATGCCAAAATTCATGTGATTGCGAAGATACAATTGCTAATGAGAGAACTTGAATTAAAGAGTAATAATTAGGATCATTCATTAATCCTATATATCTCTCACTTCCTATTAGAAATGGAAACACTGACTCCAAATTTAGAAATGTAATGAGTATGCCAATTATACCAATTATAACGTTAAAATATATAAAACCTTTAAGAACAAGTAGTATCTCACCTTTTTCAAAACAAATACTTATAAAAAAATATAAAAAGACAATCACCAGTTTTATGATGGAGCTAGCTGATATTGAATTAACATTTAATATGTTGGGAATAATAAATAATGATACCGCGAGCTTGTAGATTATGACATACAGCATTAATAATTCAACTTTAATAAAAAATAATCTATGCTGACTCAGTAGATACAACAATACTAGTAAAATAATAGCATCAGATATAGATACATTCATACCTAAAATTATTTTTGAAAACGATAGGCTTGCGCCTAACATCAAAAATAATATTCTTCTGTACGTAGAATAATGTACATTTTCTAGCTCCAGCATTTTGGACTCCTTTTAAATTACCTATTAGTCAATTCATCGATTATTATTTTTTTTGTTAAATCCGTTCCATGGCCATAGAAATCTATAAACTTATTCTTAAAATTATGAGTTTCTTGACTAAAAGAGTTCTTAGATTGCTGTTTTATTAAAGTAGCTAAATCCTTTAGATTATCTGTCGCCAACAATTCATTACGCACGTCAAAATACATGCCTCTAGAATTTTGATATTCATCAAAATCATCTGTATAAGCAATCATCGGTTTATCAGTTATTGCATAGTCGAAAAGAATACTTGAATAATCAGAGACCAATAAGTCCGATCCGATAATTAAATCATTTAAAACCGGATATTTAGATACATTTATTAACTTAGAAATTAATGCATTACCGTTAATAACTTCTTCCACTTCTGAATGTGCTCTAAATAAGACAACAAAATCATCTGGTAGAAGCTTTAGCAATCCTTTAATTTTAATATATTGATCTGATTTTATAGCACCTACCTTGTTGCTATATTCACGAAATGTTGGAGCATATAAAATTGCAAATCTATTTTCAATTCCTAAAGTATTTCTAACACTCCTTCTGATACCAGTGTTCTTTTTCGACACTAAAATATCATTTCTGGGTAAACCAGTACTCCTGAATACACGTTCCGGTATTCTATAATCTCTACCAAAAATCTTTTTTTCATAATCTCCTTGAACTAAAAATAAATCTGCTGGAAGTTGCGTTTTCGATCTAAATAAATTTTGCTTTGAATCAATATCTATTCCGACTCGCTTCAATGGTGTGCCATGCCAAGTATTAATACAAAAGTTCCCTTTTCTTTTAAAAGACAGCCTTCTCTCAATAGATGTATTAACAATCCATATGCCCGATTTCATTGCATAATAGAAAAATCTCAAACTATCATTTTTAACTTTAATTGCTCCAGGGATAGAAAACTTATCAGGTTCATTAAGTATCCAAATCAACTTATATTCGCGAAAATATGGGTCATCTTTTATACTATTGAATATGGAAAGCGGACTATCATCAAAATTTTTCCCCGCAAGACTTTCAAATAATATAGTCTTTTTATCTATTTTAATAAATAAACTAACTACTTTTAAAACAAAGCTAAATAAGTAATAATAACCAAGATATATTATTTTACTTTTTTTAATTATTTTTATTATCTTATTCTTCATCAATTTTTCCTTTGTACTGATTAAATAGTTTTGTATACAGTGTTAACTGCATCCAATTCTTTTTTTAAGGTGAATTTTTGTTCAAAAATATATCTACTATTGTTTCCAAAGTACTTTCTTTTTTCTTTATCTTTTATCATTGTCAATATTGCATTATTAATATCAATAGAACCCTTACCGTTATTCACTAAAAATCCGTTATAATCTTCTCGGACCATTTCATTTATTCCACCAACATCACTAGCAATTACTGGCAGCCCTTCTCGAAGAGCTTCAATTATACTTATTGGAAGTCCTTCATAATTAGTAATCAGAATAAATGCATCACTACCGTCTAAAATCTTCTGTACATCTTTTCTAAACCCTAAAAATTTAAAATTATTACTCAAATCCAATTGATGAACTAACTGTTCACAATTTTTCTTTGTTGGTCCTTCTCCTATAAATTGGATAATGAATGGATTACTTTTTATAGATTCTACAGATTTAATTAGCAATTCTTGATTTTTTTGGGTATCAAATCTAGCTACCATTGTTAAAATCATTTTATTATTACTTGAGTTCGATTCTACATATGATGTTTCTTCAGCACCATTAAGAATAACAATTGTTTTTTTTAAATTAACTACCTTCATTTTCATAGCTAAATTTAAATCATACTGAGAAACACAAATAATTTTATCCGTATAGTTTGATAATATTTTTTCAATATATCTATATACAAAAGATCTCAATTTAGAAACACCTTCAGTAAATGCCCAGCCATGCACGGTGAATATAACTTTACAAAATAATCCTCTAGCTGCTAGCCGTCCAATAGCCCCTGCCTTTGAGGAATGAAGATGCAAAATATCAGGTGAAATTTTTTTTATTAATCTATGTAATTTAAATATTGCTTGAACATCAAGCCTTAAATTTAATGATCTTTGTAGATAGGGAAAGTAAATAAGCTGAACTTGTTCAAGCTCAGCTACCCTATTAAACAAATCACCTTTTTCACCTATAACTAAAGAAACCTCATTGCCTCTGTTAATCTGATCTTTAATTAATTCAAATACATGAGCTTGAGCGCCACCCCAATTTGAACGAGTAATACAGTACATTATTTTCATTACCTAGCTCCATCCCCAGTTACCACCACGCGAAGTGTTTCAAAGAAAATTGCCAGATCAGTAGTAATACTGAAATGTTCTATGTAGTACATATCATTTTCTAATTTCTGTGCTGGTGTATCATCATAACCACCATGAACTTGTGCGTATCCGCTTAAACCAGGCTTCACCAATAAACGTTGTTCAAATCCCTCAATATCTTCACTAAACTGTTGCGTAAATACTGGTCGTTCTGGACGGGGTCCAATCAAACTCATATCGCCTTTCACAACTGACCATAATTGTGGTAATTCATCAACTCGTGTTTTACGCATAAAATGACCAACACGTGTGACCCGTGCATCTTCTTTCTGTGCCCACATTGCACCAGATTTCTTTTCAGCGTCATTATACATTGAGCGCAATTTGGTCACTTTAATTGTCTGTCCCATTAAACCGACCCGTTCTTGGGTATAGAAGCATTTCCCTGGTGTCTCTATTTTCACTAAAACCATAAAGACTAAGATAATAATTGACGCTGGAATCATTAAAATTAAGGAAAATATTAAATCGAACAGCCGTTTGAATGGTGTATAAAAACTAAAAAAAGGCTGATCTAGCTTGGTAACAAAATCGTATTCATTCACTGTTTCGGTATGAATGACTTGATTTCCCATAATAAAACTCCCCCTAATCCGTTAACGATTCCCAATATAACTTTAACCCAGTCGAAATATCATAATGTGGTTGATAACCAATTTTCCGCAAACTATTAATGTCAGCATAAGAATTTTTAATGTCGCCGGTACGCTCTGGTTTACGAATAATCTGTAAGTCGCGGTTGATGATTTGTTCGTAAACCTTAATTACTTGGTTAAGGCTAGTATGTTGGCCCGCACCAACATTAAATACTTGATGGATAACCTCACTCTTTTTAGACAATAATTCTAACGCCTGAATGACGTCTTGAATAAATACAAAATCCCGCGTTTGTTCACCATCACCAAAAATCGTGAAGGCCGATTGGAGTTTTGCCGCTTGTGTGATCAACGACAACACGCCAGAATAAGGTGATTTAGGGTTCTGCCGTGGTCCATAAACATTGAAGAACCGTACTGCCACCGTCGGAATGTTGTATAACTTGCCGTAATCGATCACAAACCGCTCAGTTGCGAACTTATCAATTGCGTATGGTGTCAACGGATCAATCGTCGAATCCTCGTGCTTAGGTAGCTCTGGATTATTGCCATAGATTGCCGCTGACGAAGTAAACAACACTTTTTTAATAGGTAATTTATTTTCGCGAATGGTCTCTAAGATAAAAATATTTGCTTCTTGGTTGATTTGATGTGTTTCATATGGTCGCGCAACTGAGTCAGCAACACTGGCAATGGCTGCCAATAGATAGATATAGTCAAACTGTTCTTCGAGTAATAAGTCTTTCATAAAGCCATGATCAGTAATGCTATGTTCATAAAAAGTCACTTTAGGTGAAGTGGGTATATTACTTGCTAAGCCCATCGATAAGTCATCGACGACAATGACCTCATCACCATCTTGTACTAACTGATCAACTAAGTTTGACCCAATAAAACCGGCACCACCGGTCACTAAATCTTTATTCAATTGTCTTTCCTCCAAATTCAACTATTATCTAAACAACCAAAATTTTTTCTTCTCTTTAATATGGTGGTACTCACTTGGCTCTAAGTCGTCGCCATTAATGATCTTTTTAGCGTTATCTTGCATCCAAGTGACCATTTCCGTCCCATTATGCTTTTCCAGCTTAGCGAACGCCTTCTGCATGCGGAAATTTCTGCCTCTCAGGTTATGCGCGTCAGAGGCGAAAACAAAGCCTAAGCCGGCATCAATGATCCGTTGCGTAAAGTCAGCCACTTTATCACCGAACACGCCTAAGTAGCTACTAGCGGTAATTTGCGTCAAGCAACCGCTAGCTACAAAATCATAGAGCAACTCGTGCTTCTTTTGAATACCGTCATTCCGTTCCGGATGAACGATCACCGGTGTGATACCCGCTGCTTGTAATTCAAAAATCATTTGGTTCGTGTATTCTGGCACCTCACTATGGGGGAGTTCCAACATCAGGTAGCGATTAGTTTCGTCAGCGAACAATACGTCATCATTTTTAATGGCTTGCATTAAGTCACCATTGATATGTGCTTCTTGCCCTGGGAAGACAACTAAATCGATTTTAGTTTCATCCAACGCCGCCTGAAATTCTGCAGTCCGCTGAATCACGTCAGCCTTATGATTGGTATATTTGCCGTCCATGTGGTGTGGCGTTACCAAAATATGACTGATACCATTATCTACAGCCACTTGGGCCATGGCTAAAGCATCAGCCATGGTATGCGCCCCATCATCACATCCCGGTAAGATATGACAATGTAGATCGATCATTTCTTATCATCCGTTCCGTAATACCCACCATAATACCCACCGTAGTAACCGCCAGAAGCTGCATCTGTCACGCGGTTAAGTACGGCACCGATCAGGTTAGCGTTCACCTTTTTGAGTAAGTCGCGCGCCCGTAAAACAGCCCCTTTAATAGCAATACCTTGGGGAACCACCAAGATCACGCCGTCAACCTTACTTGCTAGAATTTGTGCATCGGTGACCTTATTAACTGGTGGTACGTCCAGAATAATAATATCGAATTGTTCTTTTAAGACTTTCAGTAATTGATCCATTTTCGAGGAGTTAAGTAATTCAGACGGATTCGGTGGCACCGGACCGCTTGGTAAAACGTACAAATTCGGTACTTCAGTCTCATGAATACTTTCACTTAAATTCGCCTGTTTTGCCGTTAAAATCGTGGTTAACCCTTGACTATTAGAAACGCGAAAAGAGCGCGCAACCGTTGGCCGGCGTAGATCACTATCGATCAACAGGACTTTATTCCCTTGATCCGCCCAAGTTACGGCTACGTTAGAACTAATCGTTGACTTACCTTCTGAAGAATCAGCGGACGTAAAGAGCAGCGTTTTCAATTGCCGATCAGCAGAAGAGAACTGAACGTTAGTCCGAATCGTTCGGAACTGTTCGGCAATCGAAGAGGATGGCTTGGTTACGGTGATCAACCCGACCCCATTTTTCATACTGCTCGAATCCAACTGCTTTTTCTTTTTAAATAAAGCCATTAGTTCACCCTCCGTCGTAATTCTGCACTACGCGGCGGCAACTCATCGGTTGTTTCCGCAACCCGCGTATGATGCCCGTGTTGACCGTGTTGTTGTCCAGCAGAGGCTCGCTTCTTAATATCTTTGTCTGAAATTTCCGAAACAATCCCTAAGCTGGTCAAACCTGCTTCAGCCAAAAAGGCTTCATCCTTAACCGTTTTATCCAACGCTTCATTTAAGAAGGCCAAGCTAATTCCGGCTAACAAGCCGAGCACGAACCCAATGGCAATATTTAATGGTAACCGCGGTGAAACTGGTGATTCATTGACCGCTGCCTTGGAGACGATCGAAACGTTATTAACACTCATGATCGATTTGATCTTATTACGGAAAGTCTGTGCCGTGACGTTAGCGATTTTAGCCGCTTCTTGGGGGGCGGTCGTTTTAACGTCGACTGAGAACACCTGCGAGTTTTCTTGACTACTGATCGAAATTTCGCTGCTTAACTTACCAACCGTTTGTCCATTACCCACCGTCTTAGCGACGTCTTTCAAGATCGTTGGACTAGTGATAATATCCTTATAAGTACTGATCATTTGCACATCAGCCTGGTTTTGTTGCAGGGCAGCCGTTTGTTCACTTGCATCTAATTTACGATTAACCAATAATTGTGTTGTCGATTGGTATTTAGGTGTCATCACGAAGAACGTCACGACGAACGCCAATAACGTTACGATGATCGTTGATCCGATAATGATCTTTAAATGTTTGCGCAACGTCAACAGAATATCTTCAATACTCAGGGTTGCCTCTGAATGGCTCGTTTCGTTCATTTAAAAAGCTCCTCCTATTTACACACTCTTAAGGTGAATCCATTAGTTAAATCTACTAATGGATTTTAGATGTTACAGTTGGTGACCATCCCTGTGGCTAAAAAGTCCCACAAGAAATATGACCAGATCATACATAGATGACGGGATAATTTATGCAGAGCATAAATTTAAATTTTTGATTTGTTTCGGCTACCTACCGAACAAGTTTCTTTTTGTTTTATATTTTCTAATAAGCACTATCATTGATTAAACTTACTGTTTAATTCACTGTCATTATAGTTTGTTTACATAACAGTTTCATGACAAACACGTAAAAATGAATGTTAATTACCATGTGACATACCGTGTCGCGCTATTTCCGAATAATCGTTCGCAAATAGTGCCTTTTGTGCGATTAATTAGTCGTTTTTTGCACCAGTTTCAAAATGGCTTTCGCCGTATCACTTAAGCTGCCATCTTTTTTATAATTACTTAGCAATACGACACCAGTTTTACCATCCTCGGTAAAGGCTAGCGCATTGTGGTAACCAGCAAAGTCAGCTCGACTGACTAACCGGCTGCCATCAATAGTCAACCGTCCAGTATAGGCAGTCCCCGCTTTGGCGATGGCCCCTTGATGCATGTACTTTTCACCGACAAAACTACTACTGGTGATGTAATGAGTCAACAGTGCCATATCGCTAGCTGTGGTATAGAGCTGTTTTGAGCCTAACTGATCATTCATCGTTTGGAAAAGTGTGTCTTGCGTGACCGCTGAAGCACTGTCACTAGCCTTATCATAAGTGAATGATGGGGCTAACTTAGATTGTACCGCGGCGCTGGTGACAAAGCCTGTATGTTTGACCCCAGCTGGTTGCAAAAGCGTGTCCTTAATGAATTTCTGGTAGGATACACCAGAGGCTTGCGCGATAATGCCAGAAAGTAACGCATAATTGACTGTCTGGAAATTATACTGACCTGTTGTGGTCACAGTGGCATTCGCTAAATTCCATGCGATCACGTCTTTGTTTAACTCGCTAGCCGGTAAAACATCCAACGTCAAGCCAGAAGTCATTTCCAAAAGGCTGCCTACCGTGACACTAGCATCGGCATTATCTAATAGATAATATTTGCTTACCGGTGTGGTCAGATCCAACTTGCCATCTTTGACTAACTGCATCACGGCTGCCGCAGTCAGCGTATTTTGTAGCGCTCCGATTTGGTACTCCGTCGTCGCCGTCTTGGTATTCTTTTGTGGATCTTGTCCGTATGGCTGTTGATAGACCAACTTGCCATCCTGAATCACCGCCACATTACCGACAAACTGGAGCCGTTTCAATTGCGCTTTCAGCTTTGTTTCATCAATGGTAGAACTTGCAGTCTTATCCGTTGTTGCCATTGGCGTTGTTTTCTCCGTCTTATCAGTCAACTTGTGAAAATAAACGTGAGCTAGACTGTTTTTTTGATAAATTGCTGCCACAGCCCCACCACCGACGATTATCAATAAAACCAGTAAGACTGCCACGATTCGTCCTGCTTTATATTTCATGCACACCTCCGCCATCACTGCAATCTTCATAAAAAAATCATAAAAATATACATCATCTATCCAACTATAACATAATGGTATACACCAAACAACTTGAATTCAAGTCTTGTTACATAGTTGTAACAATTAATGTCAACAAGAATGATCAAGTTTTTACAGTTCTTTTTTCACTTCTATATAATAGCAATATTCTTTACCGAACATCGTCATTTATTCGTATCAGCTATATATCAACCAATTCTTATTAGATAATTCATTAAGTTATAATATCAACTTAAAAATATTAAAACTAATTAGGTAGATTGTAAAATTAATCCGAACGCTGTTCGGACAAAAAAGATCAGCTTCCTTTAAAATGGTGTTTACCACAAACCCATCTTTTAGGAGCTGATCTTTTGCTCTTATGCTAGATTTACGGACAGATTTTCTTCTGCCCTGTAAACTAATAGCATAGGAGCATTTTTTAATATGATTCAATACAAAAAAGAATTTAAGCAGTCTCTTGTTGAGATGCACAATCAA
>NZ_JAMXDB010000047.1 GCF_024718545.1 Weissella fangxianensis | reverse complement strand
AGCTGAAGTCTGCCGTCAATAATTATATCTATTACTACAATAATAAACGGATTAAAACAAAACTGGCCGGAAAAACTCCGGTTCAATACCGAAATCTTTCCGACCAGTTAGTTGCTTAAACTTCTCTTCAATTTTTGGGGTTCAGTTCAGGAACAAAAATGTTCCAACCCTTTTTGTGTTAAAGATATGTTAATTATCCGCCTGTAAATTTTACAGCACAAACGCGTTACACACCGGCTTCAAAACGACTTTTGACTCGCTCTTCATTAAAAGAAATAAGTCAAATCCGAAGCAACTGATGGATAAGCAGTCAACTGTTGCGATACTGTCTCTTTGGTCAAGCCTTGATTAATTGCTGATGACAAATAATTAATTAATTCATCAGCGTGACTACTTAACACAGATGCACCGACAATCTGACCATCCTCATTGATAACCGTTTTTACACGGGCTGCTGGTTCTCCTTGGCGATAAGAAGTATACCAACTAGTAATATCTAAATCATTGACGGTATAACGATCCGTATCAGCTGTTTCAGTTGTCACACCTGTTTGAGCTAACTTTGGCGTACCATATACAACAACTGGCATAGCTGGATAAGAAATTGCTTGTTCCTCAGCCAAAATTTCATTTGCTACATGTTGTGACTCAAATGATGCCAGTGGTGTAATTTTAGGAACTGGTGAATTAGCCACATCACCTACTGCATACACATGCGGATTACTTGTACGCAAATAATGATCCACTAAGATACCCTGCTCTGAAAACTGCACATGGGCATTTTCTAAACCTAGTGTGTCGTGGTTACCAACACGACCAGCCGCGCGGACAATCAGTCCAGCTGACAAAGTATTACCAAAGCTCAATGTTGCTTCTAATCCATTATCAGCTGACGTAATTTCAGTGACTTCCGTACCAAAATACATTTGTACGCCACGATCATCTAATTGGTCCATCAATGAATCAACCATCTTTTCATCAAATGATTTTAGTAAGCGGTCGCCACGAACAACCAAACTCACTTTGGCACCAGCAGCTGCCGCAATTGACGCAAACTCAATTGCCACAAAGCCACCGCCAATGATAACCACTTCATCTGGTAGTTCTGGCAAACTTAGAAACTGTTCAGAATCAACTGTTAGTTCTGCACCTGGAAATGATAACTGTGCTGGTCGTTGTCCAACTGCAAGAACCCAGTCGGTTGCGAAAACAGTTGCAATCTCTTGGCCATGACGACTAATCACCGCTGTTTGTTCATCAATAAAGCTGGCTTCACCAGCAACATGGTCAATATCACTTGCGGTCAATGATTGTTCAGTTCCTGTAGAAATACCATTGGTGTATTGGTTCTTACGTGCCATTAAATCTGACCAATTGATGTTGACCTGACCGTCTATTCCTGAACCTGATAAAAATTCAGTCGCTTCTTTCGCTTCAACCGCACCAAACAAAATTTTCTTAGGGTCACAGCCATAATTAGGACACGTACCACCCCATAAATACTTTTCAATCACAACAACGTTTTTACCTGCATCATGTAATTGATGGGCTGCTGCTAAACCGGCTGGTCCTGCACCAACGATTGCCACATCATATTGTTTTACTTCACTCACTGCTTTCATACCATCCCTTCACAAAATATTATCTACTACTATTATTGCAAATTTTTATTAAATATATGGTAACAATGTTTGCGCAAAATGTTCTAAATCAGTACGATCTTGCTCTGTAAATCGATTAAATGTCGTCGAATCAATATCAATAACCCCTAACTTTTCGCCATTTTCGCGGGTCAATGGCACGACAATTTCAGCATTTGATGCCGAATCACAAGCAATATGGCCAGCATGTTGATGGACATCATCAACGACCGTTGTTGCTTGGTTTTCGTATGCTTGGCCAACAACTCCTGAACCTGGCTTAATCCGAACAACTGCTGGTTTGCCCAAGAATGGTCCTAAAATCAATTCATCCTTTTCTTGATCGTATAAATAAAAGCCTGCCCAATTTACCGTTGCTAAGTTTTCATATAAGATTGCTGCGGCGTTAGATAAATTAGCTAATGGGAAGCTTTCCGACTCCTCGCCTGTAATCCATGAAGTCAATAATTGCGAAAGTAATGGGGTTGCTGTTGTTTGTTCTGTCATTTTTCATCCTCCAAATAAAAAAGTCCCTAATAAGAACGTTCTGTTCTTATTAGGGACGATGTCTCGTGTTACCACCCAAATTTATCTATCTGTTGCCAAATAGATCTCTTTAGTTTGACTAAAAACTAGGGAAGATAACGGTTCCTACCGTGATAACAGCTTTCACTAATTATCGTTCTCAGAGCTCATTTTCAAGCTACTTCCAAACACTTTTCCATCAACCAAGTGCTTTCTATATTGGATTAATAACATTACTTTTCTCATCATAGAATCTCTTAAAATTCAATTGTCAACATCATACAAAGGACTACACATCTTGTCAATCAATTTATGAGAGAATCTTAACTTTAGACAGTTTCAGCTAACCAGTCCATCACTTGTTGTGGGTTCAAACGCTCACCATTTCCAATATGATCAACTTGTTTACCATCTTCAAACAGAACAAAGGCTGGAATACCCTTCAATCCTTGTTCTTGTGCAATAGCTAAGTTAGCATCACGATCAGCATCAAACCAATTGATACCTGCTGAAGTCACACCCTTTTTAATATCGGCAACAAAAGGCTTGATAGCTTTGCAGTCACCACACCAATCAGCTTGTAAAAACATCACTTGCTTACCAGGCTTTGCAATTTCTTGGCGAATTGTTTCATCATCATTTAATTCAGGTTGATAAAAATCCATGTTCATGCCCTCTTTCACTTATTTATAGTAAGAATATCAACTATCTACTAAATAGTCAAGATAGCCTCTTTGAGTATGAATGATTAATAAATCTTTCGCAACTAATTCATTACTTATACTTCACGCAAACGTAGGTCTTGTACGCGTGTTTGGCCGATAATGCGTAGGAAACGGTAGTATGCCCAAGAAAGGATTCCTGGGATAACTACACCAAAGACGATTAGTGAAATCAAACCTGACATGTTGTGAGCAGCCAACCATAGTGGTGCAATCAATGAATTTAGTCCCAAACCAGCTAGGGCGTATGGCACTTTAAAGTCAAAGCCAACAACGGCAATAACTGCGGTAACCATGGCAATGGCAGCCGGTCCCACTGCTAGGATTGGACGCTTTAGCAAATTAGCGAATTGTACCTTAGGTGTAACCAAACCTTGGGCGATGTTACCACCGATGGTATTTTGGTTAAATGACATAGCTGTGAATGAAACGAAGGCAACTGTTGTACCAATCAAGGCAGCTCCCGATGACATTGGATCCAGCTGAACGGCGATGGCCAAGGCAGCTGATGAAGCCGGCGTCATCAAGAAAATAAACCAAGAAAGTGAAACAACCAATGAACCAAGCACTGGATTAACTTGCATCGTGTGTCCTAGCACACCACTGACCCAGTTTAGCGCTGGTGTTGTGACTGATGCCAAGCCCAGTCCAGCAATTGAACCAACCATAGTCACCGCAAATGGTACCAATACCATATCCAACGGCGTCTTACCAGTCATCCACTTACCCAACATAGCGGCGATAATACCTGCCAAAACCGCTGATACTGGTTGACCGGCCGTCATAATTTGCGAACCAGCGTCTTGGGCAGCAATCCAACCAGTAGCCGTCGTCGTGTGAGCGGCCACATCAGATGTAAAGTAAATACTATTAGCACCAACAGTTGAAGCAATCATTGTTGAGCCAATTACCAGCGTTGATGTTCGCATCATCACGGCAATTGCCATCCCCAAAGCGGGTGCCAACAATTTTTGAGCGATATCACCAACTTGTACCAACGCATCCCAATGAATGGTGGTTCCAACTGTATTAACTAGCAAACCGATTCCTAGAAATACCAACACAGTATTTGAAACACCTTGTGAAACAAGGAAAACATAATCCTTTGTTGTCAACTTCTTTTCTTGTTCTTGTCCTTGCGTCATAACCCTACTCCTTTTTCTTTTGGGACTGAAGATACAAAAAAACCGCTAGTTGGAAAAATCCTAACTAGCGGTTCACGAATAACAATCCAGTGATAAACTAGTCGGCCCTTATAAGGCCGACACAAATTGCACGACCCTTTTAGTTGATAATAATCAAGTCTAAAATTAAGCCGCGTAATAACGCATTGTTTGTGTTGTTCATCATGCTTTTTGTCATCGTTTTTATCCTCGTTCTTTTATTTGATGTTTTATATTATGCACCTAAAAATTTGAATGTCAACACTTTATTTTAATTTCATTTTAATAATCAACCATTTTGTCTCATTTGTTTCTACAATCCCTCGCCTATTTCCAGCGTCTTAATTTATTTTTTAAGTTTTACAGCTAGAATCAAGGACTAATAATTACTACAACAATAATATATAAGGAGGTGCCATTATGAGTGTATTTAAAGAACCACTGCTAGATGCAATCGTTGTGTTCCCACTGATCTGTCTGATACTATATTTCCCCTTTACGTTGTATCAATATCATCGCTATGGGCAAGTGACACTTTGGCATACTCTAATAACATTTAGCTTTATTTTCTATCTGACAAGTGCCTTCTTCGTTGTTAATTTTCCATTGCCTTCGGAAAAGTATATCCAGCATTTAATCACGATTGATTATCCGACTATGAATCTTGATCCGTTAAAAATAGTCAAATCGTTTCTTACCAATAATCCCATCATGCACGGCGGTCGTTTAATTACTGGTTTACGTGACACAACGGTTAGCCAAGTTATTCTCAATATTATTCTAACGATGCCATTTGGTATTTACTTACGTTTGTATTATAAAAAGTCATTAGCAATGACATTATTATTAACCGTCACATTAACTTCTTTTTTCGAAATCACGCAATTAACGGGTCTTTATCATATCTATGCTCGTCCATATCGTTTATTTGATGTTGATGATCTCATTTTAAATACGCTTGGTGGTATCTTAGGATGGTTTTTTGTCCCTCTACTTAGTAGCATACTACCATCTCGGCAACGAATGATGCGGTCTATTGGTAATCAAAATCGGATAACTTTTGTACGTCAAACGATGTCATTTACACTAAATATTGGCTTAAACGTGATAAGTTGCATCTTACTACACAATATTTTCCCAAATCATTTAGCAACCATTAACCTTATTAGCAATTTGGTAATTTGGGGAATCATTCCCGCTTTAACTTCAGCCACAATTGGTGAACATATCATGAAAACAGTCACAAAAACACAGTCAATTAAAAACTGGCATACGCTTTTACGTCATTTATCATTAATCAGCTGTATTAACTTTATCTTACCGCTATGGATGAACATGTTGAGAAAACTCGTGTAACCATGAATGACAAGTCATAACAACGCGTATCGTACAACCACATAACATTTCAAATCACTCTCATGAAACTTTTTTAATTAAACATAGAGATTTTTAATTAAAATACTGCTATCATGTTACCTAACGTGATAAACATCTCAAAATAAAAAAGAAAGTAGGCATCCTTTTGAGTAATGTAAAAGAATATATCAATGCTATCAAAAACGACATTCAACGTCGCGATCCCAATGAAACTGAATTTCAGGAAGCAGTATTTGCTGTTTTAGATAGTTTAGAACCAACTCTAACCGCAAACCCCCAGTATGTGGATGATAACCTTCTAGCACGTTTGGTTGAGCCAGAACGTGTCATTCAATTCCGTGTCCCATGGGAATCTGATGATGGTAAGTTCCATGTCAATCGTGGTTTCCGTGTACAATTCAATTCTGCAATTGGTCCATACAAAGGTGGCTTGCGTCTACACCCAACTGTAAACTTAAGCATTGTTAAATTCTTAGGTTTTGAACAAATTTTAAAGAACAGCTTAACTGGACTACCAATTGGTGGGCTAAAGGTGGTAGTGATTTCGATCCTAAGGGTAAATCAGATGCCGAAGTTATGCGTTTCTGTCAAAGCTTTATGACTGAGTTACAACGCCATATTGGCCCAGATTTAGATATTCCAGCTGGTGATATCGGCGTAGGTGCTCGTGAAATTGGTTATCTTTTTGGTGCCTATAAACGTATCCAAGGCTATCAAAACGGTGTGTTAACGGGTAAAGGACTAACATTCGGTGGTAGTCTTGCCCGTACTGAGGCAACTGGATTTGGTTTACTATATTACACAAACGCCATGATTAAAGCCCAAGGTGATTCACTCGCTGGTAAAACCATTAAAATTTCTGGTGCCGGAAATGTTGCTATCTACGCTACTCAAAAAGCTGAAGAACTAGGTGCCAAAGTTGTAACTGTTTCTGACTCAAATGGTTATATCTATGATCCACACGGTATTGACTATAAAATTGTCAAACAAATCAAAGAAGTTGAACGTGGTCGTATCGCAGAATACGCAAAACGAGTATCAACAGCCGAGTATCATGAAGGTTCAGTTTGGGATCTAGATATTAAATACGATGTTGCTTTGCCTTGTGCAACGCAAAATGAAATCGACCAGAAACAAGCTGAACTAATTGCTCGCGATGGTGCAAAATATATTTGTGAAGGCGCTAATATGCCAAGTAACGCTGCCGCTATTAACGTTTACCAAGAAAATGGTATTTTATATGGTCCTGGTAAGGCCGCCAATGCCGGTGGAGTTGCCGTTTCAGCACTTGAAATGAGCCAAAACAGCGAGCGCTTATCATGGACATTTGAACAGGTTGATAACTATCTTAAAGAAATTATGGAAGATATTTTCGCCCAATCAGAAGCCGCTGATAAAAGTATCACTTAGATAAAGATTACCAAGCTGGCGCTAATATTGCTGGCTTTGAAAAGGTTGCCGAGGCAATGACAGCACAAGGATTAATTTAGAAAATAATAAAACGGGTGGAACAGAAATACTGTTCCACCCGTTTTTGCTTAGCATATATTAATTATAAACTTGTATATGCTACAAATGTGTTAAAATCTGCTGCAAACCACGTTACATTCGAACTCAAAACGTCTTTTGTCTCACTCTTGCTTAAACGTGTTCTAAAAGACTGAGTCCTCAATGTAACGAATTTACGACATTCCTGGCCTTCGCTTTGCTACGGCCAAAAATGTCGCAAACCACGTTACATTCGAACTCAAAACGTCTTTTGTCTCACTCTTGCATTACTTAACGACTGCAACGGCCCACTTCTTCTTGCCTCGTTTAACAATGACATACTTACCGTCATACTTGTCAGCAGGGTTAATGACAGCATCTTCTTCCTTAATTTGCACACCGTTAATACGAACAGCACCATCTTTAACTGAACGACGAGCAGCGGTCTTTGACTTTTCTAATCCGGCTGCAACAACCAAATCGAGCAAGCCAATTTCATCAGCTGCGATTTCAAATGTTGGTACATTGCCAGCTAAAACAGCAACTTCGTCAGTTGACAATGCTGCAACATCAGCGTTACCAAACAAAACATTCGCCATGACTTCTGCTGTATGCATAGCTTCTTCACCATGGACAAATGTCGTGACCTCTTGGGCTAGACGACGTTGCGCATGACGTGCAGAAGCATTTTCAGCAAGTTCTGCGACTAATTCAGAAATTTCATCCTGTGAGATGAACGTGAAGTACTTTAACATTTTTTCAACATCAGCATCAGCTGTGTTCAACCAGAATTGGTAGAATTCAAATGGCGTCGTCTTAGCAGGATCCAACCATACAGCACCACCTTCAGTCTTACCAAACTTTGTACCGTCAGCCTTCAGCAACAATGGGACAGTCAACCCAAATGCAGGTGCTTCGCTATCAACAAGTTTGTGGATCAAATCAACACCATTAGTAATATTTCCCCATTGGTCAGAACCACCAATTTGTAGGCGTACATGCTCACGCTTATATAGTTCGTAGAAATCAATCGCTTGCAAAATTTGGTAAGTAAATTCAGTAAACGAAATACCAGCATCCAAACGCGAAGCGACCACATCTTTCGCCAACATACTGTTTATAGAGAATAATTTCCCGTAATCACGAAGCATGCCTAACAATGACATTTGGCCTAACCAGTCGTAATTGTTAACGATTGTAAATTCGTTCTCACCAAATAGTTTCACCATCTGGGCACGAATTTTCTCCACGTTAGCTGCCACATCTTCTTGTGATAGCAATTTACGTTCAGATTTCTTTCCAGAAGGATCACCAATCGTTCCAGTTCCACCACCGACAACGATAACAGGATGATGACCAACTAATTGGAATCTCTTTAGAATCATAAAGGGAATCAAGTGACCAATATGCATTGAATCACCAGTTGGATCAATACCTACGTAAAGTCCGATTGATTCTTTACTAACTAGGTCACGTAACCCATCTTCGTCAGTGACTTGGTTAATGGCTCCACGCCAAGCTAATTCATTTAAAATATCTGCTGCCATTTCTCTTTCCTCCAACTTTTTTATGTATGAATCATTGAAATTCTTGATTAAAATAAAAAGCACCCTAATCAAGAAATTAACCTTGATTAGGGCGCTGTTAAACGCGGTACCACCTAAATTGCCACTTATATGTGACCACTTATAACCTCGTAGCGTGAGGACTTCGTTCATGCGTTCTACTGACTGTAATTCGTTAATTGGTTTGATTAGTTCACAGCCACCACTAATTCTCTGAATGTCCACCAATTCTTCTACTAATTGTCATACACGATAAAACGATTATAGCATAATTTTTATAGAATTGAACAATCAAGCGTAAAAGAAAAAGAGGCCTCTCTCACTAAATGAGTGCAGGCCTCTTTGTGTATAAGCGGACCACCACGTACCGCTTATACGTTTTCACCATATCATGTTAACGGGCACCACCCCATTAACAATCCCCTTTTGTCCTAAGAATCCCTTCTTAGAACACCTTCCGCCTTGTTGAGGCTCCTTCACAACCTCAACAAAACCATTATCGGACAGCAAGGCATTGCACCTTCCATAAAGGCGGCCCTAGGACATCACCCCTTAGCCAACTGCATCCCCGATAACATTAATTATTATAGCATACTTTATTTAAGGTGAAATGTTGTAAGAACGCTAATCCCTGTTCGGGTCGCAATTTCATCAGAAAGTGCAAACATCTCGTCGGAAAAATTAGTCACTTCAGGTAGAGCCGCCGTAGTCAGTCCTGATAGTGCCAATGCTTGTGTATCCCATTCATCAGTTACTAAGTCATATAACCCTGTTCGTGCAGCATAAGCTCGCGAAATAATGTTTTTACCAAATAAACGGTAAATAATGTAGCTTTGCAAACTCATATAATGCACTGCTTGCTCATAGATATCTGGTCGTTCGTTTTTTAACCATAAAATTAAGACAAACGGCGTCGTATCCAAAAGCGATAAGCCCATTTTACGTTGTAGTTGACCAGTGACACCATTCATCGTTAAAGCATCAACATATTTTTGCGTATCTTTACCATAAATAACGGGCATTAATGGTGCAAAGTCCTTATCAAGTGGCATTAAACCATCAAGAGAAATTTCTGAAAAAATAATCTCTTCAACTTTGGCAGCTGGGCTATCTAACAACAGCTTATTGGCCTCTTTAATGGCTGCAAGCGTCTGGTTATAAATTTGGTCTGGTGTAATCGTTGCACGTTCTGCATCAGTCGTTGCCAATGGCAGTTCATGTTGACGCTGTGCATTATTTTCATCAATCAATGTCGTTTTAACTGACAACAAAGATACATCAATTGTTAGTGTATATTTCATGATAACTCCTCTAGGTTAATACTACTATTATACGCTAGTACAGCAAAAAAAGAGACCGGCACATTGTTCATGTCCCAGTCTCCACTTTCACAATCAAAAATATTTTATAGGTCTAGCAAGGTAAAAATTACTTTGCAGCGTCCATAGCATGTCCACCGAATCCGTTACGCAATGCTGATACGACCTTACCAGTAAACGTATCTTCTTGCAATGAACGGTAACGCATCATCAATGACAAAGCGATAACAGGTGCTGGTACTTGCAAGTCCAATGACTCTTCAATAGTCCACTTACCTTCACCAGATGAGTGCATAACACCTGAAATCTTGTCCAACTTAGGATCATTTGAGAATTGCTCTTCAGCCAATTCCATCAACCATGAGCGGATAACTGATCCGTGGTTCCACAACTTAGCAACGGCTTCATAGTCGTAATCGTATTGTGAGGCTTCCAAAACTTCGAAACCTTCGGCAATAGATTGCATCATACCATACTCAATCCCGTTGTGAACCATCTTCAAGTAGTGACCTGAACCTAATTCACCAGTGTATAGGTAACCATCTTTTTCAGCAATACCTTCAAACAAAGGCTCGATAGTCTTCCATGCTTCAGCGTCGTCTCCACCGATCATGAAGTTTCCACCGTTACGAGCACCTGACATACCACCTGAAGTACCAGCATCAAAGAACTTGATACCTGCAGCAGTTGTACGCTTGTTTTGCTCCAAGTTATCCTTGTAGTTTGAGTTTCCACCATCAATGATGATATCGCCAGCATCCATCTTTTCGATCAATGTATCGATTGTTGAGTTAGTTGGCTTACCAGCTGGAACCATTACCCAAACTACTTTTGGTGATGGCAAAGCTGCCAACATATCATCTAAATCAGTAACACCAGTAACAGCGTCTGAATATGAGTCAGCTTCCTTTACTGAGTCTGCACTCAAATCATAAGCAACAGCCTCATGACCATTGTCAACAGCATTCTTTACCAAGTTCAAGCCCATCTTACCAAGGCCGATCATTGCGAACTTCATGTCTGTACCCCTTTTTTCTTTTGTTTTTTCTACACTCTTATTATAATGCAAAAGTTTTTCATATTGCAAGCTTTTTGTTGTAAAATCTTTTCATTTCGCTTGAGTTTGTGTCATTTTGTGCCATAATTAGAGCATAGAAGGAGAAATTATGGCACAATCAGGATTTGCACGAATACGATCAATGCGCGACCAACTGACTGGATCAGATAATAAAATCGCTGCATTCATCTTACAAAACCCTACCGAAGTACGTTCATTAACCATTCAAGAAATGGCCAATGCAGTGGGCCTATCAACCGCAACCGTTTCCCGATTTGTTAAGCGCGTTGGTTTTGGATCATTTCGAGAGTTTTCACTCAGTTTAGCTAGCCTTCCCATTCCCGAAAATAGTTTCTTCGGTGAAATTGACCAAACTGATGATCAAAACGAAATTGTTCAAAAAGTATTTAGCGGCGCTGAAAACGCCTTGGAAGCAACGGTCAACCTTATTAAACCAGAAGATTGGCAACTGGCAACTGACTGGTTGATCAATGCTCATCACGTTGGTTTATTTGGGATTGGTGGCTCATCAATCGTCGCTTTAAACGGTTATCATAAGTTTTTAAGGACGCCCTTACATATTGAACAACATCCAGACTATGACGTGCAGTTAATGCAAGCCGTTCATATGACAGATCAAGATATTGCGATTGTTATCTCACACTCTGGTCGTAATCATGGTACATTGAATATTACTAGACAACTTCAAGCAAACAATGTTAAAACTATTGCGATTACCGGACATCCCAAGTCTGAATTAGCCAAGCTTGCTTCACTAACTTTAGCTAGTGCAGCCGAGGAGGTTAATATCCGTAGTGAATCAATGTCATCCTTAATTGCGCAATTAACCATTATGGACAGTTTGTTCACACTAGTTGGTGTGCAACTGGGAGATAAAACTCAAGCGGTCGTTGAGCGCATACGTGGAACAATTGAAGATAGTCGCGAGTCATCGTGATATTATTCTATATTCTTTTAGAATATATCTACATTATACAAAAAAGACACTATGAACTGAACCCCAAAAATTGGAGAGAAGTTTAAGCAACTAACTGGTCGGAAAGATTTCGGTATTGAACCGGAGTTTTTCCGGCCAGTTTTGTTTTAATCCGTTTATTATTGTAGTAATAGATAT
>NZ_JAMXDB010000046.1 GCF_024718545.1 Weissella fangxianensis | reverse complement strand
CCAGGATCAAACTCTCATTTTAAAAGTTTGAGTATAACTCAATTTGTTGTTATTTGTTTAACAGAAGTTAAACGAATTTATTAGTGAATTGACTTCACAAATGTTTTGTATCAAGTAAATTACTTGACGACCCTACACATTTGTTTCATCGAAACGATATTCAGTTTTCAATGATCAACAGTTGTTGTCTCGCTGACAACTCAATCTATATTACAGAAGTCAAGCTGGGATGTCAATAACTTTTTTATAGGAATTTATTAAAAACATATTCCAAAAGGCATAACAGACAACTTAATCTATAATACACACGTTTTTAATTAAAGTCAATAAAAACTTTAATGATATGCTATATCATCGTTTTTATTCAAAGATGCTTTAAAAAGCGTGCTTTATTAATATACTGCTAGGCGCATGCAACGTCAATAGTTTCTATTAAATTACCCAATAAATACCTCATTTCCTATTAAAAAAGCTATCAATCAGCATTTTTGCCGATTGATAGCTAAATTTAAAGACCACTTGCACTTAATCTAAATGCTTAGCCAAAATTGCCTCAAGTTGATGTGCTGGTGTAAAACCTGTCAAACGCTCAACTACCTCGCCATCCTTTTTAACTAGTAATGTTGGGATAGCCATGATACCAAATTCTTGAGCTGTTGCTGGATTTTCATCAACATCCATCTTCGTGAATTTCACGTTATCCATTTTTTCTGACACTGTCTCAACAACTGGTGATTGCATACGACAAGGGCCACACCAAGTTGCCCAAAAATCAGTAATTGTCACGCCAGAGTTTGTCTCTGCCACGAAGTTATCATCATTAATATCTGTTACAGCCATTAAAATCTCTCCCTCTTAATACTTATTTATTGTTAGTATAAACTCTGCTAACTAATTTGTCGATAGATGTGCCTTAATTAAATTGCACATAAGTGGCCCCTTGATCAGGACCCGTAAATTTAAACGATTCAATTTGGCGGTGTGAGCGAAGATATTCCTGGACACCTTTACGAATTGCGCCAGTTCCCTTACCGTGGATAATTTCAACAGATGACAAATTATTTAATAGTGCCTGATCAATAAAACGATCTAATTCAGCCATAGCTGGCTCATAACGAACACCACGTAAATCTAATTTTGCTGATGCTTCAGCGCGATTTGTTGCCTTATTTGTATTAACATTTGAAGTTTTACGACGTTTATGCTGTCTTGGCTTTGGATCATTTGTTGGCGCTTTGTCCTGCTTTTCAATTTTTTCACCAGCCAACACCATTTTTAAAATACCCATTTGCACTTCAAATTTATTATCCTTCAACTGGCGCACAATCGTTCCTTGCTGACCATACTCACGAACAAGGACTGTATCCCCCACCGAAAGTGGGGCCTTCTTAGCTTTTTTAGCCTTACGTAAAATGCGATTATTGGTTACGGATGGTTCTTCATGCATAGCATTTAATGCACCCTTGGCATCCATCAGCTTATTTTCTTTAATAGTTGCACCATCACGAGCCATCTTATGTAAATCACTAATAATTTTGTCCGTTTTACGGCGAGCATCAGCAACAATATGATTAGCTTCTTTCTTGGCGTCTTCTACTGTTTTAGCACGCTGTTTATCAATGGCCTCAAGTTTCGCCTCATAATCATTTTTCAATTGACGATTTTCAACAACTTTTTGGGTCAACTCAACTTGTTGTGTCAAAACAGCATTTCTTCTGGCAACCAAATCAGCAATCATGTCGTTTAACTCTTGCGAATCTTCCGACGTTAATGAAGACGCACTATTAATAATAGTATCAGATAATCCTAGTCGCTTAGCAATTTCAAGGGCATTTGAACGTCCTGGCACACCAATTAAGAATTTATAAGTTGGTTGTAGAGAATCAACGTCAAATTCCATAGATGCATTAGTTGTATCCGCTCGGTTATAACCATAGACTTTTAATTCGGGATAGTGTGTTGTAGCAACAGAGTAAGCTCCTGTTTCACCTACAGCGTCTAAAATAGCCATCGCCAGAGCCGCTCCTTCTTGCGGATCCGTTCCTGCTCCTAACTCATCAAACAAAACTAGAGAATCCTTATCCATTTTCGACAGAATATCGATTATATTCACCATATGCGCTGAAAATGTTGAGAGAGATTGTTCAATTGACTGCTCATCCCCGATATCAGCAAAGATTTCTTTAAATATACCAACGCTAGAATATTCTGCAACAGGAATAAAGAATCCCGACTGTGCCATTATTTGCAATAAACCAAGCGTCTTTAACGTAATCGTTTTCCCACCCGTATTAGGACCAGTTACAATAATCGCACTATAATCTTCACCAATCGTAATATCATTAGGTACCACTTTATCTGGGTCTAGCAATGGATGACGGGCTTTTAATAAACGTACGTGATTTTCTGCACTGAACTCTGGCTCGATAGCCTTTATCGCAACCGCATAGCGTGCCTTAGCATTTAGAAAATCTAGATGTCCCAAGACCTGCGCATTGTTTTCTATATTATCAGCTTCTGGCGCTAGTTTTGCTGATAACTCAATCAACACACGCTCTTCTTCTTGCCGTTCTTTTAAATAATACTCTCGCAAACGATTATTCATATCGACGACATCGGCAGGCTCAATATACAATGTCTGTCCTGTTTGCGATTGATCATGAACAACGCCGCCGAATTTTTGACGATACGTTGCTTTAACGGGCAAAACATATCGTTCATTACGAATAGTTACGATAGGGTCCGACAAATACTGTGCAGTTTTACCACGCGTATAATCCTGCATTTTTTGCCTAATCGCGTTTTCCGTACCAGTAATCGCTTGTCGAATACGGTGCAATTCTGAAGAAGCCTCATCATTCAAACGACCATCTCCATCAATAGCAACATTCACACGTCTCGTTAGCTCTGGTAATAGCACTAATTTATTATAATAAACTGCTAATGCTGGTAAAGCTTCACCACGATCAGCAACTAGATTTTCAAAAAAGCTTCTAATTTGACCAGTTGTAAACAGCACTCGACCAACTTGGGCGAGCTCAGTCCCACTTAACGCTGCATCAATACGTAACCGTTTCATATGGGGCTTAACATCTGCTAACTTTGGAATGCTAATCCCCCCCTCCCAACGAAGGACCCGAGCTGCATCTGCAGTTTCAGCTAACCATTGCTGCATTAATTGTGCGTCAGCCGTTGGCGATAAGTTAAGTAATTCTTTTTCACCTGCCACTGTTGCTAAAAAAGGCTTAACCTGCGCTTTTACCGCATCATATTCTAGTGTTTTTAAAATTTTTGTATTCATTTTATATTTTTACTACCAACTTTCATGATTAAAATAACTTACTTACAATAACCACCAATCATAAACGGCCTCTGAAAGATAAGGTGTATTATTCATTATTCCTTGTGCAACAGCTGAATTAGCCATTTCCTGTGTATACCAAGGAATATTTAGGGTTTGTGTTATTTGTAAAACGAAAAATACTTCAACATAAACAATCAAGCCAAATACAAGTAGCCCACCTATGTGATTTAAAGTACTCAATATTGGTATTTTATTAATAAATCGTAAACTTCGTTCGATGGATTTAACAATCGACATACCAACTAAAATGATTATTGTAAAAGCAATTGCCGATGCTAAAAATTCTCCTGGTTGGCTAGTTGCTGTCGCTGGGACATTAGTGGCCGTCCAATTAGCGACAATGCCATTAACGAACATGTCATACAACCAGCTACCAAACTTATGAGCCAATAAAATGGCAAATGTATAAACAATTAACCTGCCAACCAGCATGGTTAAACTACGGACCAACCCCAAACGATAACCATGAATCATCGCTAAAATTATCAAGATAATGATAATCCAAGAAAAAAGTGTCATTAATTTTCTTTATCCTTTTCAACTTGCATTGTTAATTGATCAGACAAGGCATTAATTGCTAACAAAGTCAGTAATTGATTATCATCCAACTTGGGTGCAGCTTGTTGCATCTTATCTAACTGGGCATTGGCCAAATCAAATACTGCTTTCATATGTGCTTGTGATTCATTGGCAGTGATTGTTAATTCCTTGCCTAAAATTGTTCCTTTAAAACGTGTCTTCTCAGCCATCTTAGTTAGCCTCCATTAATTTATCATTACTTATTAGTATATCAAAAAAATAATTCGGATACAGCCTTAGATACACACCCGTAAAATCCTTAAAAAAAACAGAGGTTGGGACAAAACAAGTGTCCCAACCTCCTTAAGCGAAACGTGTTCCCAAAGGCTAAGTTTTATATAATGCCTTTTTATTCCACTATCATTTTTAAACTATTCAAAATCAGCCGGATCAAATGCACTACCATCTAGCATTCGTGCTTCTAGCCAATCCCAAACGTTATCTTTTCCATACTTAGTTTCTGCTGAAAAAATTTCAAAATCTGATAATTCTTCGTTGAACTGCAAACTTCGTTTTATATCCGCTTCGACCTTATTCCATTTTCCACGAGAAATTTTATCCGCTTTTGTTGCCACAACTAATACTGGTAACCCAATATCATCTGAAATCAACCAATTATACATCTCAATGTCTTCTTTTGAAGGTAGGTGTCGTGCATCTACTAATTGGACGATTCCTTTCAGTGGTTGTCGCTTACGTAAGTATTCGCCAATCATAACAGCAAAATCTTCACGTGCTTTTTTTGACACCTTAGCATAGCCATAACCAGGAACGTCCACAAAAAAAACTTGGTTTTCGACCTTATAAAAATTCAATGTCTGTGTTTTCCCTGGCTGTGCTGATGTTCTTGCAAAAGACTTACGATTAATTAACACATTTGTGAATGATGATTTACCAACATTTGATCGTCCAACAAAAGCAACCTCTGGTAAATCATCTGTTGGATATTGCGATTCCCTTACTGCAGACATCACAATTTCAACTTGATGAACTTCCATCGTTGTACCCCACTATTCTGTGACTAACTCCGGTTCTTCTTGATGTAATACAGCGCCTTCTGTAATTACAACTCCAGTAACTTCTTCACGAGAAGGAACATCGAACATGACATCACGCATAACTTCTTCAACGATCGAGCGTAATCCACGTGCACCAGTTTCACGTTCAATAGCTAAATGTGCCATTGCCTTAAGGGCGTCATCTGTAAACTTCAGATCAACATCTTCCAAAGCCAATAATGCTTGATATTGTTTAACTAAAGCATTCTTAGGTTCAGTCAAAATACGCACTAGATCTGACTCTGTAAGTTCCTCTAAGGCCGTTAAGATTGGTAGACGACCGATAAACTCTGGAATCAAGCCAAAGTTCATCAAATCCTCCGGCAATACTTGTTGCATCACCGACTTATCTGAATTTTGTAATTGCTGTGTTTTAGCATCAGTACCAAAACCAATGACCTTGGCACCAAGACGTTCTTTAACCATCTGTTCAATACCAGCAAAAGCGCCACCAACAATGAAGAGAATATTCGTTGTATCAACTTGAATAAACTCTTGATTAGGATGCTTACGACCTCCTTGAGGTGGCACACTAGCAACTGTACCTTCAAGCATCTTCAACAATGCTTGTTGTACACCCTCACCAGACACATCACGCGTAATCGATACATTCTCAGCTTTCTTAGCAATTTTATCGATCTCATCAATATAAATAATACCAGTTTCAGCTCGTTCAACATCATAATCAGCTGCTTGAACAAGTTTCAACAAAATATTTTCAACATCTTCACCAACATAGCCAGCTTCAGTAAGCGTTGTTGCATCCGCAATCGCAAAAGGTACATTTAGCAACTTAGCCATTGATTGTGCAATGTAAGTCTTTCCAGAGCCAGTTGGTCCAATTACTGCGATATTTGATTTTTGTAGATCAACACCTTCTATACCCGTCTCACCTGTTAATTTTGCATTAACACGTTTGTAATGGTTATAGACAGCCACTGCTAAAGTATGTTTAGCATCATCTTGACCGATAACATATTCATTTAGATTATCAACGATTTCACGCGGCGTCTTTAGTGTTAGCGTCCGTGCTGCTGCATCTTGTTGCATGTCTTCGTTAATAATATCTTGGGCTAGTGCAACACACTCATTACAAATATAAACGCCTGGTCCTGCAATCAACTTTTTGACTTCAGTAGAGGGTTTACCACAAAATGAACAGTATGCAACACCATTCGAGTCGTCAGTCGTATTAAACACTGTCCAACCTCCTATAACTTCTATCCATTAAATTATAATACTGTAAGTATTGTATCAAACTTCCATTACTGGAAAAAGACAAAAAAGGTCAGACTTACGCAAAAGTCCAACCTTTTTATTAAAACCAATATTTAGGCTTCAACTGCTTCAGCAACAATCAAGTCAACAACTGACTTAATTGCAATGTCATGTGACAACATGTCATCTGACAATGCATTGCGGACAGCATCTTCTTCCATATTGTAAGCTTCAGCCAATGACTTCACTTCTGCAGCAATTTCTTCATCAGATGGCTTGATATCTTCAGCCTTAACAATAGCTTCTAATACCAAGTTAGTCTTTACACGACGCTCTGCACCTTCTTCATATTGCTTGTGAAGATCATCTTCAGATGTACCTGTGATTTGGTAGTAAAGTTCTGGTGAAATACCTTGTTGTTGCATTGATGCAAACATCTGGTTCATTTGACGGTGAACGTCTTCATCGATCATTGCATCGGGAATTTCATCACCAACAACCTTGGCGTTGTCAACAGCGGCAGCAACAGCTGCATCTTCCTTAGCTTCTTTAGCAGCAGAAGCTTTTTGATCAGCCAAGCGAGCCTCAACTTTTTCTGTTAATTCTGCTAACGTCTCAACTTCTTCATCAACATCCTTAGCAAATTCATCATCAAGTGCAGGAACTTCCTTAGACTTAACTTCATGAACTGTTACTTCAAAGACTGCCTCTTTACCAGCTAAATCAGCTGCTTGGTAGTCTTCTGGGAATGTGACCTTAACATCTACTTTGTCTTCAGCCTTGGCACCAACTAATTGCTCTTCAAATCCTGGGATAAATGAACCAGAACCCAATTCTAATGAGTAGTTATCAGCTTGTCCACCATCAAAGTGAACACCATCAACTGAACCATCAAAATCGATGACAACAGTGTCACCGTTCTTAGCGGCTTCGTCAACTAAGACAAGTTCAGATTGACCTTGTTGCATGTTTGCAAGTTCCTCATCAACATCAGCATCAGAAACTGATGTATCAGAAGCAGGAACTTCAACACCCTTGTATTGACCAAGTTCAATTTCAGGAGCTAATTCAACTTCAGCAGTCAAGACCCAAGCTTCACCCTTGTTCATTGATTCTGCTTCAATCTTTGGCTGTCCAACAGTGATTGCACCTGTCTCTGAAACGGCTTCTCCATAAACATCTGGTAGAACCTTGTTCAAAGCATCTTGATACAATGACTCTTCACCATACATTTGGAAGAATACCTGCTTAGGCATCTTACCCTTACGGAAACCAGGAACACTGATTTGCTTCTTTACATCGTTAAAAGCTGCATCAATTCCCTTTTCATATACATCAACAGGAACTTCAAACTTGATTGTTCCTTTATTGCCTTCACCTTTAGTGAAAACTGCATTTGCCATGTTTATTCCTCCAATAGTCGCTAGCTTCACACTATTTACGACATAATTTATCTTTACATACCTAATCAGTATATCGGAAACGCATTATTTTGACAATATTATGCCATAAAATATTCCATTTACTGTAAAAACTTCAATTCAAATTATATAAGAATTTTCTTTATAATTCAAAAAAGAGAGTTATTACATCAACAATGCAATAACTCTCTTTTTATAATCATTAACTAAACGACGAATCGTAAATTAGTCTTTGATTTCTGAAACAGTTCCGGCACCAACAGTACGGCCACCTTCACGAACAGTAAACTTCAATCCCTTTTCGATGGCAACTGGTGCGATCAAATCGATATCGAATGTTACGTTATCACCAGGCATAACCATTTCAACACCTTCTGGCAATTCAACTACACCAGTAACATCAGTTGTGTGGAAGTAGAATTGTGGACGGTAGTTAGTAAAGAATGGCGTGTGACGTCCACCTTCTTCTTTGGTCAAAACATAAACTTCGGCCAAGAATTTAGTGTGCGTTTGGATTGAACCAGGCTTAGCCAAAACTTGACCACGCTCGATTTCCTTACGATCAACACCACGCAACAATGCACCAATGTTATCACCGGCTTCACCTTGTTGCATAGTCTTACGGAACATTTCGATACCAGTAACAACTGTCTTACGAATATCTTCCTTCAAACCAATGATTTCAACTTCATCGTTCAACTTAACAGTTCCACGATCAACACGACCTGAAGCAACAGTACCACGACCAGTAATCGTAAATACGTCTTCAACTGGCATCAAGAATGGCTTGTCAGTATCACGCTCTGGAGTTGGGATGTATGAGTCAACAGTATCCATCAACTCTTCGATAACCTTAACTTGTTCTGGATCACCTTCCAAGGCCTTCAATGCTGAACCACGAAGAACTGGAATATCATCTCCAGGGAAATCGTATTCTGACAACAATTCACGAACTTCCATCTCAACAAGGTCAACCAATTCATCATCGTCAACCAAGTCAGTCTTGTTCAAGTATACGACAAGGTAGTCAACACCAACTTGGCGAGCCAACAAGATGTGCTCACGAGTTTGTGGCATTGGACCATCAGTTGAAGCAACAACCAAGATAGCACCGTCCATTTGGGCAGCACCAGTGATCATGTTCTTAACGTAGTCCGCGTGACCTGGGGCATCGATGTGGGCATAGTGACGGTTTTCCGTCTCGTACTCGATGTGAGCAGTGTTAATCGTGATTCCACGCTCACGCTCTTCAGGAGCAGCATCGATTGCGGCGAAGTCTTCTAATTTAGCCAATCCCTTATCTGATAGTACCTTTGAGATTGCGGCAGTCAAAGTAGTCTTACCGTGGTCAACGTGTCCAATAGTTCCAATATTAACGTGCGGCTTAGTGCGCTCGTAATTTTCCTTAGCCAAAAGCTTGTCCTCCTATTATTCGCAGGTTGATTTGAACCAACCTTATTGCTTAGCTTAAGTATACTACACATACCTAATAACTGAAACAACAAGATACGAAAATCTTTTTAATTCTCTATATGAGACTGAAATTATTATATATAAATTCCTTATTTTTGTAAATATTTTTTACTTATTTTTCTTTATATCTACCGTTTTTTTCTAATTAAGTAACGCCATTAGGCTTTTTTGTGCTTTTTTACGCCAAGTAGCTTGACCATCTGGTTCGTTTGGCATAGGATATCCAAAAGTCTCAGCCACTAGTCCATCAACCCAACTTGTGACGTCTTGTACAACAGTTGATAGTTCTGGATAAGCTATCATCAACAGTAAATGAACCTGTTCGCTAAGGCCATGAACCATATCAGCTCCCAAGTCCTTAGCATACTTATCCAATTCATTTAAAATATTATTATAAGTTTCATTTTGTTTGAGCGCTGTTAAATTTGCTGGAATGCACGTTTTTGTCTGTCCGTCTAAATCTAAAAATTCGACCGACTCGTTGGTACTTAGGCGCCTTAGTTGATCTAATACCGTTGTTCGTGAAATCTGTGATAAGAACGGATCGCGCAAAACGAACTTTGCTCCAACCAGATAATCATTTAAAGGTAATTTATTTGCAGCTAATAAACGTTTCTGTTGTTCAAGCGTATTGCCATCACTTAAATGATAAAATTGTCGAGCAATCGTACGAATCGTCTTCTCCTGACTTGTCCGATAAGAATTTTCTGCGTCAGTAACTTCAGACAGCAATTTTTCTTGCCCCCCTTCAGTTAGCCTGGTCAAAAACTCCCACGCATTCAGAAAATAGTGATTATGTAGTGATAAATCTAGATAAATTCTTGCACTCTGCTCGTCTTTTGCATATGAATTTAAATATTCGTCTGCAATCGTCTGTGCTTCTTGATATTGTCCTTGCGCAACTAGTGTGGTCACCAAGAGATGATTGACTTCCTCTGTCTGTTGTAATTGATATGCACTATTTAAAGTATCTAATGCTTGACTAACTAAGTCCTTATTTAGTTTTTCTTTTGCCTCCGCAACCAAGGAAGTGTACTGTTCATTGACCTTTTGATTATTTGTCATACTGAATTCCCTTCTAAATTAGACAGAAAAACGTCTCCTAAACTAAAAAAATTCTCATTCATTTAACTATATTGTTAAACAAAAAAGAATTCTTATCTAAATTACAAACTGATTATTTATTTTGTATCCGCAGTTTGTTTTACCTGCGTATTTGGTTTATGATTTTTTCTTTGCCGACGAGACTTATTCGGCTTATGATTAGCCGCTTTAGCACCGGACTTTTTGTCAGTATTCTTTTTATTAGATTGCTTTTTGACCGCTTTAGCACCAGCCGTCTTATTTTTGTTACCTTGGTGTGATGCTGTCCGACGACGACGGCGACCATTCTGATTTGCCTCCATGATGACTGGCAAAATAACTGGCTTACGCCTTGTCTTTTCATACAAGAATTTTCCTAAAGCATCACGCACTGAGTTTTTCAAATTGCCCCAGTCGAAATCCTTTGTATTCTTAACTCCTTCGGAAACAGTTTGTTCAACCAATTCTGCCGCTTCATGCATTAAATCACGTGACGTCTTTACATAAACGAAACCACGCGAATCAATTTTCGCTGGTGCGATAACCTTTTTCTTTTTACGATCGATTGTAATAACCGCAATAAAGACACCATCCTCAGATAAAATTCGTCGGTCATTCAAAACAATCGAGCCAATATCGCCAACCCCAGAACCATCAATCATTGTTGACGTTACTTGAATCGAGCCACCAAGATAGAATTTTTCACCATTCCAGCGTAACTTATCACCTTTAGCCAGTAAAAATACATGATCATCATCATAACCAACTTGTTCTGCTGCTCGATATGCTTCATTTAAGACACGATATTCCCCTTGGATAGGAATAACGTTTTGGGGCTTCAACAAATTCAACATTAACTGAAAATCATCTTTAGATGCGTGACCCGAAGAATTTCTGTCAGTAGAAATTTGTTTTACCACAGCACCTGCCCTAAATAACATGTCACGTGTTTTCGCAACATATCCCTCCATCGCAGTAGATGGTGTCGTTGTGATAAATACCAAGTCACCAGATTGAATTTTAATATTACGATCATCACCATGGGCAATACGCTGCAAATGACGAATTGGTTCTCCCATACGACCTGTTTCTAAAATAACCGTTTCATCAGCGGGTAACTTTGATAAGTTTTTAAGAGAAACAAACATTTCATTTTCAGGTATAGGTAATATTAACTTTTTCAAACGTAAAGCAGTTCGCACAACCTTTTCTAAATCATTACCTGAGATAACAACTTTTCGGCCAACCTTATACGCTGCATCAACAACCTGTTGAATACGTTGAATATTGGATGCCACTGCGGCGACAATTATACGCCCAGACTTGTGTAAGTGGAAATTTTCTAGGATGTAATCACCTAGTACAGATTCATGATCTGGCGTACCAATGTGAGCCGTTCCAGCTGCATCAGCTAGTAACGCAACAACACCTTTTTGACCAATTTCTGCCAAACGCAATAAATCCGTTTGATAATATGGCAATGCTGTTGTATCTAGCTTAAAATCACCAGTATAAACCACTTGGCCAACTGATGTTTCAATAACAATCCCCAATGATTCAGGAATTGTATGTGTTGTTTCAAAAAAAGAAACAGTCACATTACCAAATCTAACTTCAGAATTCCCTTTCACAATATGATAATCGTCATAGTCTCTTAGACCAGGTTCATTATGAATAGCTAATTTAGCCAATTCAATCGTCAATTCTGAACCAAATACGGGCACTTGCAAATCTGCTAACAGATAAGGCAAGGCACCAATCGAATCTGCGTGACCGTGTGTCAAAAATACACCAGCGACATTATCAGCATGCTCAACTAAATAAGCATAATCCGGGATAACAACGTCCACCCCTAATAAGTCACTTTCAGGATATTTCAATCCTGCATCTAAAATAAATATGTCTTCATCGACCGTCACGGCGTACATGTTCATTCCATTTTCACGTACACCACCAAACGGCATAATGTCTAATGTAGTTGCCATAATCTTCCTATTCTCATTGTATTTCACGGGTTTATTACTTTACCCAACGTTTAAATGTTTAATACAATACTACCACATAAGCGCACACTAGAAAACCAGTAAGTCATTTATCATATTATTAAAATAGTTTAACTTGAAAATAAAATATTATGATATATATAAATAGCACCTATAATCTATACAATAAAAAAGGCTAGTTGAACTGAACCCCGTAAGTTGGAGTAATTTCCAAAACTTACGGGGTTTTACTATGTTTTCAAAAGAAGTACAAATTGAAGCTGTCACAATGTATCTACAAGGTATTCCGCCTTATAAAATACGGA
>NZ_JAMXDB010000045.1 GCF_024718545.1 Weissella fangxianensis | reverse complement strand
CTACACGCTGTTGACTAATATCACTAAAACGTGTGCCTTTGGGAAAGTACCACTTGGCACGGAGATTACGATTAGTGCGTTCGTTGGTACCACGTTCATAAGGCGCATAACTATTGGCGATGTATAAGTCACCTAGGTGTTGCAGAATGTACTTGGAGACCAGTCCATTAATAAATTCTTTACCATTATCGCATGTGATTGATTTCACATAAATGCCAAAATGGCTTTTAAATTGTGTGACTACTTTCAGAATGGGATCATTTGCTTTTAGTTGGTCATTCCAATCTTTTCCTTTGGTTGGTACTTGGCGGATATTTTCCATGCCTTCAAATTGCAAAACACTAAATTGATCAGCTGCTTTAAACCCGGCTAAATCATTATCAGTCGCTAACACCAACTTGTTAGGCAAATGACCGTTCAATTGATTCATACGATCTAACTGCGATAATACCTTTTGATGGTCGGTTCCTGATAATGATAAAAATGTCGCATTTTCATGCGCCAATTCTGGAAAGTGTTGTTGTGCGTACGATAAAGCATCAATTGGTGATTCAAATACTAATAGTTGGTCAGCACCATTTCCTGTATGGAAGTTATAACCGTAATTAGAATCTGAGCCAGCGGCAACTTTCTTTTGCGTCCCACGCTTACCATATTTTTCATAATCAATTTCAGTTCCTTGCTGATCTAATCCAACAACTTCACCTTTTTCATCATGCCAAGGAAATAGGACGGCCGGCTTTTGCCATTCTTTTGTCTGCCGGTCTTGGCGAGGTTTCCCCTGTTTAATAAAATCCGATGCTGTCAAACGCTGCACAAAGGTTTTATCAAAGCCCCGTTCATTCACTAAATAATTTTCAGTATTGTTAGTTGATTGCGAGGTACGCCATCTTTTCCAATTAAATTGATAATTATTTGTTGCATTTTTTTGCTTATACTTCTCTTGTGCTTGTTTGTCCTGATTATCATAATGATTTTTATAGTCAGACCAGCGTACCCAAGCCTCCTTTGGTGTGACATCTTCATAAGCACTAATAAAGTCCCCTAAATCACCGGATAACTGCTTAGAATTCCAAAAAAGACGTTTTTATCAGTGTTAATGATGCAACTATCATGATCTACCAACCGTAAACGATTATGTTCAGTGGTATAATCAATGCCTTTATAATCTAAGTATCCTTGGATAGGTAAAGATTTCATTGACTCACGGTTAATCGTCATTCAAATCACCACCCTCAAATCACCACCCTCATTGTCAGTTTGTGATTCGATTGGTGAAACTTGCTCGATAAACTTTTCAACATAGGCTAAATCTTCTGTTTGCAAGTGCTGTTGTAGCTTTTGCACCAACTCTAACTCCACCTGTTTCTTAAGGTCGGCTACTTCACCTTTAAGTGTTGTCACCTTTTCTTGGACATTTTTTAATTCGTCCTGTTTCTTTGCTAAACGTGCTGCTAATTTCTTTGATACCATGCGTCAATTCCCCCATTACTTTTTTGTTTTTATTAACTATGGTTATCGTAACTGAATTTAAAGGGACGATGTAAAAACGCCCCACCCCTTTTATAACCACTAAAAGCAATGATTTAATACAAAAATAAACAAAATAAAGCTCCACAAGTATTGGCTATTTTTCCAATACTTGTGGAGCTATTTCGTTCATATTAACTAGCAATTAACTGTATGACCTTTTGATAATACTCTTCTGAATAAGCGATAACACATGATAAAATCCACCTACCCTCATCATCTGTTATATTTGTGTCCAATACTCGACGAAAGTCCTGCACAACTTCTGGAATTGACTTCGGATTATGTTGCTTATCAATATATGCTAATACTTTTTCCTCATTTTTTTGATCATTAGTTAGCTGAATCATTGTTTTTCCTAAATCATAGGTTTCCTCTGGTTCAACATACACTTGCTCAATATTATTAAATTCATCCGGATCAACTTGATGGCCTTTTTGAATCTCTTTCAAATAAGCTAATTTCCCTTTTGGTGACAGATTACTATATATTTGATCGTTTTTGAATAAGATAGTTTTTTCCTTTCGGTCATTAAAAATTCAACTTAATAATTCATTAATAATCTGTATGCTATCGAAATAATAAGATATGTTCAAGTCTTTACTATGTACCCCAGTCCCCGCCAGCGGGGGTCTAAGCAGGCTTACGCCTGCCAACCACCTGATGACACTGGGTCTGCCTTATGTGCCTATCATTTATAGCAGGCACCAGTTAGTCCTAAGTCGCCAAGCGACTAAGATAACTAGGACAAAGTACAAGGGTAAATAGCACGGCTACGCCGCCCTTGTACTTTGCCCTGGTACCTGCAAAAAATTTCCCGTCACAACGACAAACCCAGCGACAACAGGTGGTCGCTGGCAGAAAAATTTTCATAGGTTACCTGGCCTAAGCAAGGAGTTTTAGTATGTCAAAAAACACAACCGACCTTTCATTGTCTATTTTTTCATGGCGTGAAGACCGTCCAACGCCAGTCCCTTTTCCTGAATATGACGAAAGTTATTCTGACGTTGATTTATCAGCCGAAGAAGTTGATGATTTAATTTTTCATTTAATCGTTGCACAAGCTAGAGATGAACAAATTACTATCAGATTAGCTAATGACGAATTTCAAGATTTTAAATTAGGATAGGAGCTAAAAATGACAAAAACTTATTATGATGATTTTACCAAGTTGCCTTTAACCAAAATGGCACAAGCCATGTCAGATATTACTTATGGTTATGAAGAAACCCAAGTCCCCAAGGAGCATTACAAAAAAGCCCTATCAGCTGGTTATGAAGAAATAGTTTCCGCCAACGTCAGCGTAAAACTGGTTGAAACCATTTATAACATGTTGAACGGCTTGCAAAAAGAAAGTCCCCGATTGTTCTACCAAGCGCTTGTACTACTTGATATGGGCATTAAGCCAAGTATCATGTCAGCACAACAATACCAAGCCCTAGCGCTAGTATCAGACGACTTTGAACAAAACCAAAAAGGCGCACATGTTAAACGCTCAAACATATGAAACCTTTAATGACGTGTTATTAAACGGCACAACCTACCACTTTAACAACTAAGGAGAATTGACCATGAAATGTCGTGTAGTATTTGAAGAGTATCGCAAAAAAGAAGTTGAACTTGAACTGACCCCTGAAATGAACATTGACGACCTAGACGAAAAAGCCATGACAATGTATGACAACGGCGAAGTCGTTCTAACTCCCGTCGATATGCAATCTGTTCACTTCCATGTTAAAAACGATTTTGAAGGGTAATTAAGGTAATTCATGAAAAAAGATATAATAGTAACTTATGAAGAAACGCTAACACAGACGGTCACGCTAACAGTCGACGACGAAAAAGATATTGATTAACAAGCCCGGCAAGCTTACCTAGACGAAAAAATCGTCCTGGATAGCAACGACTTACAGTATGCTCAATTTGAGATTGAGACACCATTTAGCGACTGGATGACAATCTAAGAACCAGGGGCGCACTGCGCCCTTCTCTGCATGCCCCAGTCCCCGCCAAGCGGGGTTCCAATACTACCCCTGTCCCCTAAAACAAGGGGAACAAATGGTTTCACGTTGTTCAACCCTGCTCAATTTACTAACATTTCCTTTTGCCATCCAAACGATAAAAACAGCCAGTGACTGCTAAGGACTACGTCCTAAGCAGCACTAGACCAAATAACAAGGGTAAATAACACGGCGTTGCCGCCCTTGTTATTTGGCCTGCCTGTTTAATTGTCCTCCTGTCAAAATGAAATAAACGTTAGTTAATTAAGCAATTGACCAACAGAAAAAATTTAGGAGGTAACAGCACATGATTCAAACAAACATCATAACACCCGAAAATACATATCAACTGGTTGTACAACACACAACCAATCAAATAAGTTTTGGTATTTTTACACCAGCTTTTGGTCAGACAACTTTTCGTTTATTCGTGAGCGATTTAGCTACTGCAAATTACTTTACGCAATATTTAGCTGGTATCCTTGCTTTAACTTTTCAAAAACATATGTCAAACGTCAACTTTTTATCTCAATTACAAAAACTAATTAATAAACAACTTGCTAATTGGCAGGTAACGAATCAATAGATTTACCCGTGGGTCATTTCAACAGCTTATTCACAAAAAATGATATAGTGAAAATAGCTTAAAAATATGGAAAGTGGCCGCCATAAAGATCGCCTTGGCATCCTCCTTGCATCATAGATTGATGCGATAAACTACTAATGAACTACTACAAATTGCCAGGAATCCTAACTACGACATACAGTTAGGATACATATATCTTTAGAACTCCCCATGAAAGGAGGCAACATATATGGTTAGTTTTATTATTGTAATTGGTAGTTATATAGCCGGATTATTAATTGGTTTAATATATCGAATAGCTGTTTGGTGTGTACTGGTTCCTTTGGAATTGATCTGGTGGTTAATCAAAAAGATTGGTGTCGCCTTAATCTGTGCCATTGCCTTCTGTATTGGATATATTTGTAGTTATATCCGTAATCGGTGGCAAAATTTTCAAGCACAAAAATCTGTATAAGAATATAACAACTAATAAGCTTTTCTTTGAGAGGCTATTAAATTGATTACACATCGTATTTTTAGAAATTTAGATGCCGATGAAGTTGCTAACTTAGTCAAAGAAACTATGTTAACTACTAATATTAAAGACTAATCTGAAGAGTACTTAAATTTGGTAGACAACTTATTCAATTATTGGAAGAGGATGAATACTTTAAGCGTGCTAAACAGATTGAAATTCCTACTTCAATAAATTGTGATACAGATAATTTAGGAAGTATAGAGGCCGAGACAAAACAATTTCGGTCAAATTGAAGAGCAAGCAAGAAAAATTCGTGGAATTTTTCTTGCTTGCTCTATTTTTTAATAAAAGTGATGGGTCTTAGCCTATCCTTTCGGATAGCTTTGCCATATTCATGGCCATCATAACGATTTCCATCTCTCTTTTAACCTTTTCCAACCCACGAACCATGAATCTGGTCACACCAAAATGAGCCTTCATTTGACCAAAAACAGGCTCTACTTCAATCTTACGACGTGCGTAAATTTCAGTATTTGTTTGGTTGTTGAGGCTGTCACGTATTTTGGCTTTTTGGTATTCCCATGCGGGGTTGATACTTATTCTTCGTATATTTTGTTTTGGTATAAATGCTTCAGGAATAATTTGATTATTTTCATCCTTTGATTCAGCTTGATAGACCATCATTGTCCGTGAGGTGACCGCCTGTTTTCATTAAATATTTGAAATCAACGTTCTCTTTTTGACTAATTGATTTATATCCAGTCGACCTTTTCATTAGATATGGTTTCATAATTCACCTTCTTGTTAAAATAACCGTCGTTCCTTCATTAATAAGCTAGCAATAATAATTAATGCAAATATTCCCGAAGTAATAAACACTTCGTAACTTTCAAAATGATCAAATAATACTCCATATCCAAGTGCTCCTAACGGAACAAATAATTGAGATATCGCATTAATAATCGAATAGACACCACCTTGCTTACTTAGAGGAACTTTTTCTTGTAAATAGGTCGTCATCGCAGTGTTTGCAAAAACTACAACTAGACCAAAACCGATTATCAAAATACCTAATAAAATAACAGTTGTGAACTTATTTGGTATTAGTTCAGGAAGCCCAAACAACAAAATAATAACTGTAAAACTAAACATTGCTTGATAAACGGTTTTCAACTCGCTCTTATTTTTCCGCAATGTCAAAATGACTCCACCAAACACCATTGCTATACTTGTTAAACTATCTAGAAGACTATACACTAATTTTGGCAATCCTAGCTGCCTTAGAACAACAATTGGCAGACCAATAGTTATTGCGGATGCAAAAAAATTTACAAACATGGCTATAATTACCAGTGACAAAATAATTGAGTGAGATTTTACATATTTCAAGATATTTAAAAATGAGCCCTTCTCTTTATTAGACGCATTTTTTCAGGTTTAAATTGAATTGATATTGTGAACAGTGTTGAAATAATAATAGTTACAGATATTAATAATATAAATAATCGTAATGAAAATACTCCGTACGCAACACCTCCGATAATTGGCCCAGCCATGTTAGCTATAGATGTTGCAGATTGCATAGCTGCATTTATTTTTTGGAAATGTTCCTGATCCGTTATCTGGGGTACAGAGGCTTTAAAGGTGACAATAAATAATTCCTCACTGATACGAATGATAATCATTAATACATAAGCAACAGTAATTTTACTAATATCAATCCAACTTCCAATTGCCCAGTATATAAGTAGAGACCCACAAGATATTAGTTGGGACAATATCAATATTTTTCTGTGGTTATAATAATCAACAATTCTTGTCATAATTGGCGTGAACATTAAACTAACAACGGGGCCAATAATGATTAAGGTTCCAAAAATAAATGCAGAACCGGTTAATTCTAGAAAATATAGACCAAAAATAAAATTCAGCGTAGTAACAGCTAGATTAAACAACATTGTCACAATTGTGACTCTCATTATCTTATTCAGATTAGCCACCCCCTTTCGACACTCTTACTTTAACAGATATAATACTAAGCTTATTTTTCTTTTGTGTAGTATAGTGTACATAGATGAGACAGATAGCTTGATTATCAAGGGGGATACGTCTTTTGAAAAAAATTGGACGAACCATTAAATTAATTCGTAAACAGAAGAAATTAACTCAAAAAGAAGTCTATGCTGGTATTATCTCCAGAAACTTTGTATCAAAGTTTGAAAAAGGTGTTAACAGTATTGAGGCAGAAAAATTATTTGCTATTCTAAAACGACTAGGTATGTCCTTAAACGAATTTCAATTTATACATGAAAACAATGAAAAATATAAGTTTAATACTGTATTAAATGAAATAGATATAGCTGCAGAAAATCAAAACTATGATAAATTAGCAGAAATACATGCTCAGTATAAAGACAGTCTTTCTTTAGATGGACAAGTTGTCGCAGCGACTGCATATATCAAGATCTATGTGCATGGGCATAATCCACTAACCATGAGTGTTGGTCCGGCTTATCCATTGCAAGAGCATCTGAAAAATGACGTTAATTGGTCGTTCTTTGAACTAAGGTCGTTTGTTGATGGGATTTTTATATTTCGTAAAGATTCCCTTGGCTTAAAATTATGTATGAACAAGGCATTTGATACCTATGTCAATTATCAAAATTTTATTGATTTAAAGGCTAAGGCAGAACAAAGTATGGCAAGTATTGTTCTTAATTATGTACAAATTCAACTTACTAATTTCAATTATAATTCTGTCGATTTAGAAAGAGCTATTAAAAAATCCGACTATAGGAGTATGAGAAATTTTAGCGCTAAGTTGACAGGAGAGTTCGCAAAGCTTCTTTGTGAACTCTATTTTGGAAACAATCAAGAAAGAATTATTTTCGAGTGCCATGATTTTTTACAAATGCTTAAAAAATTAGAATCACCTGATTATAAAGTATTTCAATCAATATATAATTATCATTTGCCATATAGTCAGAGTTACCGTAGAAACCATTCTGTATAGTAACCATCAGCATGTCGTTGCTGTTTAGTGTAATATCAATAGTATACGCAACCCCATTCCATCGACTATTTGGATCAAGCTAGTTAATACTGTTTTTGATAATTTAAAATAACGCTCAAGTCCTTTTAATGTTTGGTTATTCGATTGTGAAAAAATTCAATATTGAGTAAATTAAGTGAGTTTTAAATATAAACAAACTTTTTTCGATGTTATTTATGTTATTAATGAATGGGACCATAGTTTGTTAGAAGCCAAAAAGCCTCGTGCGATGAATCCACGAGGCACAGTCTAGAGTAGTCACATTAAGCAACATAAACGTAATTTATTAATCACCAACTTAGTAAAGTTCTAAACCCGGTTTATTAATTACTAACTGTCGATAGATATTTGAACAATGTTAACTAAAATAGCCACAATATAATTCAATATATATTTCTAAATTAGTCAATACAGTTAATCTTTCATCCAATCGAAGCCTAAATTTCGTATCATGTATAAGCCACCATCTATAATAAAGTTTTGTCCCGTAACATAGGTCATTTTAGTCCTTATCATGCCCGGCGACACAGCATTAACTAATATACCTTTTTGCATACTATTCTGCGTTTCATACATGGTACAAAACTTTATTCTAAGCCACCCTGATCATCGTGGCTATGTTCAGTGCTTTTAAAAGGTTCCTGTTAACTAATCAATAAGAATATAAATTGATTTTTAAGATACACTACTTAAATAATACAATGGGTCACCCCAATTCTAGTCAAAAAAGTTACCAAAAATGTTGATCATAAATGACTCAAAATGGTGAATGTAAACTGATTGGTATACTTTGTGAAATTTTCAAGGATTACTGCTTTGTGAAATATTAAAATCGACTCAAAATTAGTTTGTGCATTTGGTCAAATTCACAAACTAGTTTGGTGCTGATCTTCATCTTTCACAAACTAGGGTTCCTTAAAAATTTCACAATCTGTACCATTACACAAAATTGCAACAGTTTTTTAGCAAGATAGCCTGGTATAGTTGTTTGTATAGAAAAAGCACCGTGCTAGTAACACGGTGCCTGGACCACTTCAACGGTGGCTGAGTTAATATAAAATTAAACCGCCTGACTCGTCAAAGTTAAAGGCGGTTTTTAATTTGTCTTACTTCTTGTGATTATCAACAATGCCAACAAGAAGTCCAAACAATATTGTTAAAGAAATTGTTAGCAAACCCTTCTTTCGTTAGAATCTGTTATCCATGAATTTGGCATTCATTAGTATCATCTTTCCTCTAGTCAGAAGCCGGCCCCCACAACTAACCTGTAAATTTATTTTAGGATAACAAAAGTTGTATCTCCGTCAAACTAACAAAAATACAATGAATGTAATCATTATTTGGGGCAAGTTTTCATGTAACTCTATATCAAAATTATGTAAACAAATTAATCACAATAATATTAATCTATAATTAAATACCAATAATCAAATTATTATTTTTAGAGCCCATCTAATTTTTAAAAACATAAAAATAGTTATATTTTAAACATAGAGTATACTAATTATGCATTATTAAAAAGTAATCGATTATTAAAAAGTTCTTCAGGTTTACCGTCAGCTGATAGTAAATCAGTAAAAAGAACTTTAGCCCACTTTGGATTAGTTGAGATGTCACTTCTTCCGTTTTCTAACAAATCTTTGAATTTTTCTATTGAGGTTATGTTCGTTAGATTTACTATTCTTAATATGGCCTTAATTTTGTCAGCTGCATAAATAGAAATTAAATTTCTGATATCATATATTTCCATAAATTCTTCCAAATCGGAATTATGATCAATATTTAAAAAAATAAAATTTGTTGGATCTTTAAAATTGAATGAAAAAGATAGCCCACTTAAATTACTTTCATCCTGATAATAAGGATTAAATCCAATTACATCACCTTTCTTACTATTACACGATGCACAAATAGGAACCAAGTTTAAAGGTGTAACAACATATTGAGGAAATTGACTTTTTGGTAAAACATGGTCTAGCTGACCCGCTATTTGTGCACCACAAATAGTACAAATACCACTTAACTGAGCGTTAAAATAATCTCTAGCTCCGGACTGAGTAAACCGATTTTCATAAATTTTTATAGCATCTGCTTTTGATAAGCCATTAATACTCGTTAATCTTGTTATGTTCTTAGCATCTGAATATGAGGTTGGATAATTTTTTTCATATTGCAAATACTCACTTTGGGTGTCTTCCTCTAAAAATTTCCTGACATATTGATATTTTCTTCTTGTGCTATTTTCAATCAATACAGTAACTTCTGATAGGGATAATTTGGGGAATTCTAATTTATCAAACATTATTATTATTCCTTATAATATTCATATATAGTTTCGCATCAGAACCAAGACTATCTATATCTTCTTGACTAATTTCTTCCTTTGTTGCCAAATTTTTTAGAATAGAATAAAAACCAGTATCCCTAATATTCACTCCAAATACTTCATCATTAATTTCAGATAAGTTGGATCCAAAAGACTCTAATCTGGGATGAATAATTTTTTTATCATTACCCAAATCAATAATTTTAAAAACATGTTCTTTAGGGATTTCTTGTAAGACAATTGCAGAATGTGTAGTCATTATACCCGCTGAATTAGTCGATTTAAGAATTTCGTTTATTGCCAATACTAATGACAAAATATAAGGTGGATGTAAATACAATTCTGGCTCATCAATTAAAAACAAAGAATTTTCACGTGCCTTATGAACTAAAGAAAATAAAATTGCTAGTATCATTTTTTGGCCTGAACTCATCATCGAAAACTCAATATTTGTTTTTGAATCAGTCATCTGCAAATTCTGTTCAAGAGCAACTGATAATTTCTCAAATAAACTATCCCACTTAAAATATTTTAAAATCTTTTCAAGCATTTTTTTACTTGAATTCGTTTCTCTAATTTCCTTGAATAGATTTTCAATTTTATGAGAAATTTCATCTGGACTTACTACAGTGTTTATCAAACGATTTAATTTTTGGTCTGAATTAATTTCATTTAAGCTTAAAAAAGAAAATTCTCGATTGCTTAAAAATTGAAAATTTGGATTTGAGAAAAATACTTTTGAAAAATTTTCACTAAAAATATCAAACGAACTGAATGATACATAAACCAAATTCGTGATTCCATGAATTATGTTAACATTGTCAGTCAAATCTCCCTGTACATCAGCTATTCTCATTCGATAGTCTTTCATAAAGCTTGACGGAATAAATTCTCCAAAACTATTACTTGCAATGGCTATATCTTTCAACAGTGAAGTTTTTCCTGAACCATTTGCACCAATAAAAGCATTTAAATTGGTTGGCAAAAAAGACTTTAACTCATTTTCAATATATATTGATTTTTCATCATTATTTTTGATCGATTCATACTGGATATGCCAATTAAAGTTAATAAACTTAGCACCACCATTTATATAACGCTTAAATTGCTGAATAGAATTTCTCGGTGAGTGTCTTAAAAAGGAGGTGCCAAACACTTTTGTTTCTTTTACTTTTTGCAGTCTCTCCTCATCATATGCAACATCATTAAACATCTTCAATAATGAATGCAGTTCATCCAAATTTGTTGCCTTTTGTCTCAGTCCTTCATAATAATCAATGTCCGTTCCTATCGAAAAAAGCTCTTTTGGAAATGAAGATATATGCCTATCAGTATAACTATTCTTTTCTAACCAATTAAATGTATTATAAATCTCTGGATTATCTGTTCCAATTGACACGGAACCTATATAATGAGAAGGTTCTTGATTTGTATTAATATATACACGAAATAATGTCTTAAATCCAAAATCATCCCAGTTATCTCTCCGAAACAATATGCCATCTTTGTCTAATTTTTCTAAACCATTTGAAAAAACTATATACATATCACACCTATCTAACTAGATTGTAGTACTAATGAACTAACCAATAACTTTTGCTATTTGAATAAAATGTTGACATAATTTAGTCAACATTTAGTGAATTAGATTCTTCTTATTATTTTGAATATACCTCAAAAATTAATAGTTATCAATAAGTATAAGTTTAATATATCTCTATACTTTTTTTATAACTGTCATATTTTAGCAATCATACAGGCTTTACTAATAGTAAAGTTACACTTTAAGTGGACTAGCAAAACGAACAAAAATTGTTTCATCATAATCCAATATAGAGTGTAATTTATCAAAAAGATACATACTACGAAGTTTCATAATGAGACAATAATCATCATAAATAATGTTTGTAAAACTGGCTTTTGTTCTTCCTATAGACATGGAAAAAGAGAATTCAAACCAAATTTGAGATGGCAAAGAATATTATAAGTCTTAAGACAATCTAGAATTACACATAATTATTGTTTTCTATTTAGATTTTCTTTTTATAATTGTCCCAAACATTTGGAGTAATTAAGAACACATTAGATAAGGATCTAGTTAATGCTACGTACAGAGAGTTAATTTGAGCATTAGAGGCCTCTTTTAACTTTTTATCATTCGTAAGAATATCTAATGCACTTTTGGTTAAAATTACTGTTGTATCATCAAATGTTAACCCCTTAGATAATTTCCAGGTCAATGCTTTGTCTCTAAACTTAAGTGGAATTTTTTCAACAGATTTATATACCAATATTTTTGAAGTTTGTTCCAACAAACTATCAATATTTTCTACATCTAAATATTGTACTTGACCCGTATGTTGACCATCAGATGAAATTTTTATACCTAAATTGGTAGATACAAAGTTAGCAACCTTCGTACTTATTCGATGACTTTTTACAAAACTATCCAAATCAACTTTTACTTTTGTTTTAGGAAGATTTAGTCTTTTTCTAACAAATGCTTCTTCATCTAAAATTCTAACATCTTTGTACGGAGACTGTCTTGGTGCTGTTGTCGCAACACAGGCCTGAAACAGATCTCCTACAAAAATAACTTCTTTTTCAAATTCAGTCATAAGACGTTTCAAAAATTTAGCATCAGCAGAAGTGAAGTCTTGGAATTCATCCACAACAATTAAATCACAAAATTTCCCTAATCTTTGTAAACTTTCTTGAAATTGAGATGCAAACTTACCTTCAATAATTAGTGAAGATAATCTGTTCCCATAAATTCTTCCTTGCTTATCGCACCAATAGGTGAACTGAACCCCGTAAGTTGGAGTAATTTCCAAAACTTACGGGGTTTTACTATGTTTTCAAAAGAAGTACAAATTGAAGCTGTCACAATGTATCTACAAGGTATTCCGCCTTATAAAATACGGA
>NZ_JAMXDB010000044.1 GCF_024718545.1 Weissella fangxianensis | reverse complement strand
TTCCGTATTTTATAAGGCGGAATACCTTGTAGATACATTGTGACAGCTTCAATTTGTACTTCTTTTGAAAACATAGTAAAACCCCGTAAGTTTTGGAAATTACTCCAACTTACGGGGTTCAGTTCAGTACACCTCATGATGCCCCAGCTTTTTTATATTATTTAAGGAATAGCAACACTAACAACAGGAATATTATTGAAGTCTGTTGCCGGTTTGATATAAATTTTCTTTGACAAACCGTAGTTATCACTACCAACCTTCTCAACCTTACCAACATATAGTCCAGAAGGTGTAACACCACCCAGACCACTTGTTGTTACTAAGTCACCCTTTTTCACGGAAACATTTGACGTAATCTGTCCCATTACAATGAGATTCTTAGATTGATTAAAACTAGTTATAATACCATCAACCGTCTCACCATCCCCATTTTGCACACGAATGGCAAATCGATCTGAAACTTGACTATTGTCTGATATCAGCTCAACCTTTGCATTAGTTGTATTCACCTGGGTGATACGACCAATCAGTCCACCCGATCCCATAACAGATAGTCCCTTTTTCAATCCAGCATTGGTTCCTTTGTCAATAATCAACTGGGTTTGCCAACTGCTTGGCGACCGTGAAGTAACAACCGCATTAACAACTTTATAATCTGTTAATGTGTTACTGATTTTAAGTTGATCCTTCAAAGCGCGGTTTTCTTGTTGCAATACCTGCAATTGCACCTTTGTCTGTGCTAAGTCATCAACCTTCTTAGTTAAACGTCCATTTTCTTGGTAGGTATTCATTAATTCATCAACTGAATCAAATCCACCCTTAACCGCGCGTATTGGGGCATTCACAATATTAGAAGTCCAACCTGACACGTCAGAAATAACTCGAACCGGCAAAGAAGGTTCTTTTTCTGAATTGTGGGCACGTGCACCTAATGTAATGGCACCAATCGCCACAATAACAACTATGACACCAATCACTAGCCGACGTGATGTAAAGATATTCTTCATCTTAAACATGCCTTTCGTTTATCTTGCTTCACCATACTACATGAGCTAATGCCTAACAATTCTAGTACATATGAATAAACTACCCTGAAAATAACGGGGTAGTTATGACTTCACAAGTTTAGGCTTAATTATTTTTTAAAACATCAATCGACTTTAAAGCCTCACCGGTACCAATAACAACCGCATCCAATGGTTCTGGTGCAACAAATACCGGCACCTTAGTTGCTTCAGCAATCACTTCATCTAAATGAGCTAATTGTGCGCCACCACCAGTAAGGACGATACCACGATCAATGACATCAGCCGCAATTTCAGGAGACGTCTCTTCCAGCGTTTCCTTAATCGCAACAATCACTTCAGCAACCACATCTTTAATCGCATCAGCAACATCACTTGCCTGAATCTCAATCGTCTTTGGTAATCCTGTTACCAAATCTCTTCCTCTGGCACTAGTTCCCTCCATATCTTCAGCTGCCTCAACGTCAGCTGAACCGATTGCCATCTTCAAACGTTCTGAGGTTTGTTCACCAATTAATACAGAATACTTCTGACGAACATACGTCATAATCGCTTCATCGATCTTGTCACCAGCCATTCTGATAGAACGTGATGAAACAATGCCACCTAATGAGATGGTAGCGACATCAGTCGTTCCACCACCTAAATCAACAACCATTGACCCGGTTGGCTCCATCACTGGTAAGCCAGCACCAACAGCGGCTGCAAAAGGTTCTTCAATAACATATGCATCACGAGCTCCCGCTACACGGGCGGCATCAATAACAGCACGTCTTTCAACAGCAGTTACACCTGAAGGTACCCCAATTGTGACATATGGCTTTGCGCCACGACCACCTAAGGCTTTACCTAAATAATACTTCAACATAGCAACCGTTGTCTCATAATCCGCAATGACCCCGTCACGCATTGGACGAATAGCTGTAATAGATCCTGGCGTTCGTCCTAGCATCTCTTTAGCAGCTGTACCAACTGCAACAACTTCATTGGTCTTTGTATTTCGAGCAACAACAGAAGGCTCACGAAGAACAATCCCCTTACCTTCAATGTATACTAATGTATTAGCTGTTCCTAAGTCTATTCCAACATTTCGAGTTCCAAATGAAAACACAGCACTTTCCCTTTTCTTTTTATATTTTTGATAATTCTCACCATGTACTTAAAACGTACCATGCAATTTCTTACTAAGTTTATCACATGTTGTCGACCTTAGTCCATAAATCGATTAGTGTTTCTAATGCAACTTTTGGTAATAAATCTTCCGTCCGATAGCTACGATAGCCTTTGATTGAGATAATCATAAAATCTAAAAAATGAACCTGCATGATTTGGCTACACATCGCCATTTGAGACATTGCTAAACTATCAGCAGCCGACGCTTTTAAATTACCACTAGGATGATTATGACACAAAATAAAACCATAAGCATTCGTTGCAACTAAATGGCGAAAAACATCGCGCGGATGGATATTCACACTATCTAAAGTTCCTAACGCTACTTGCCAAACATCAATAATTGTCATTTGAGTCGTCACAGCTACTACCCAACAAGCTTCTTGTGGTGAATTTGCATAACGTTGTACTAATAAGTCGCCTAACTGCCTCACTGATGTAATTTTAATCGTCATAGATTGACCTCCAATAACAAAGACGCTAAAACTACAATTTTTGTCGTCAATGTTTTAATTCTAGGCGTATAATAGGTAGTTGAGAAATTAAAAGACAATGAGGTGTAACAAATGCGAGTTAGAAAATTCAGTCCATTACAAATTCCAGCAAAAATCGTCCCTAACACGGTACGATTTTATCGTGAGGTATTTGATCTACCAACTGAATTTGGTATCAACGAATCACGGCATTTATTTTTTGATCAACAAGCCATTGTATTTAACGAAGATCCAGATGCCGATCCAATTACCGTCCAAGTTGTTGTGCGTGACCATCGCGAGGCAGTAGAGAACCACTTCATTAACTATGAAGTGAAAGAAAGTAAACCTGCCATGGAAAGTGATGATGGCCGTCATATTATTTTTTATCTTGATGATATTGATGGTAATCATATTGAAGTTATTGCGAATAAATAATCCGCTCAGTTCAAGATAATAAAAACATAATTAAAAGCCGAAACTCTTGTTACATAAGAGTTTCGGCTTTTAATTAACTCACATACTTCGTCGCCAGGCACGCAATAAGTAGCGGCCGTTTTCAGACATGTCATGCATTTTCAATTGCTCAGCTATTTGTATACTTTCTTCTGCCTGTTCCCATTCATGCTGGACTAAATGATCTACTAAACTAGACCACCAGGCAAAACTCATCGCATCACGTGATTGTTCCACGATCCATGATGCAACCTCATCAAATATTTCATGCCGGTATTCCCCTTGGTCCAGTAACATGACTAAAAATTTAGCAGTCATTATATTAAGCATTTCCATTGTATGATGTGGCCAATGCTTAGACCAAATAATCGTTAAATAATCAGCGACCCTTTCAACCGGAACTTCCGTGATGATTGGTGCCAACAAGGCAACATCCATCTCTCGCCAAATTGTGACCGCTTCAAAAGAATCGATTAAAATTTTTTGGGCAATCTGGGCGTGTTCGTCAGGAACAATCCGCGCATGTAAAACATCCGCTAAACTTGCGACACGCAAATAACCACGGGCCATTGTATTACGGAACAAATGATAACCACGCCGACTAATATCTTTAATATCATCAACCGCATGTTTTTGATTTGCTTCTTGTAAGGCAATGATTAGTCCCTCAACAGTATCTAATCCATTGACCAATTCTTTATTTACTTCTGTTCCAGTTAATAATAAATGACTCATCAACGAAATAAAACCCTCAGCTGGTAAGTCATTCTCATTATTCAAATACCGGTAATAGCGATTACGACTAATGCCAATATTTGCCAATTCACGAACAGGAATATCATTAGCTTGACGAATAGCATTAATTCGATTGCGATTAATTAAACTCATGTAGCTATCCCCTATTTTGCTATCTCTCATATCTCATCTTATTGAGTGTACCACCTGCGCAACAACCATTCAACAAAGATTAACCTAGAGAGCAAAATATTCTTGATTTTTGCCACATATTTATCCAATTTAACGTAATTCTTGGCCAATTTGCATACCAAGCCAAAAAATAATTAAGCCACCTATAAAAGTCATAATGGTCTTAAAAATTAACATTTGATGGTGACCATGTGGTTTTTGTATCGCATCAGCAATGTCTACGATTGGTGCAGAAAAGGTTGATAAACCGCCTAAAACCCCTGGTGCTAAAAGTGTATGCATCCAGTCTGGTAAGATTAAAACAACCACAATCCCCATACATAGTGCGGCTAGTAAATTAATACAAACAACCATTAATTCTGCCAATTTACCGAACCATCGAGGTGCAACGGACAATAAACCAAAACGAACTAATGATCCCATCATGGCGCCCAAACCTGTCAAAATTATTTCTACCATGATGCCACCAACTTATGACCAATTATACGACTGATAAGGACCACTGTCACACCACCAATAATGCTGATTCCTATATATCCTAGCGCTGGCAAAATTGTTAATTGACTAATGTCTACTAGTACAGTTGAGTAGGTTGTATAGGCACCTAAAATACCAACCATGACAAAGTCTGCTGTTATCTGTTTTAACTTGGTTAGCTTACCAAGTAAAATGACCAAAAAAGCAGAAATAAAAGTACCGCTCAAATTCACAATAATCGTTTCCCATGGAAAACGATCACTTTGAAATAACATCATCATGATAGCTCGTAAGGACCCACCAATAAAGCCACCAAACGCAACTGCAAAGCTATTTAATAGTAAATTTTTATTTTTCATTTTCTCTATTTTAGTAACGATTAAAGTAATCTAGCAAATCCGTCACTGTCATTTTCTCCTTTGCTTCCCCACTAACGTCTAATGAAATTTTTCCGTCTGACATAATAATTAATCGATTACCATAGTCAAGCGCATCTTCCAAATGATGTGTAATCATCAAAGCTGTCAAATTTTCTTCATAAATTCGTTCGTTTGTTACTTGCATTAATTGTGCACTAGTCTTAGGATCTAAAGCCGCCGTATGCTCATCTAACAACAATACGTCAGGTCTAAGTTGGGTGGCCATTAAAAAAGACAAGGCTTGGCGTTGTCCACCTGATAAATCGCCTGCATCCATATCTAACCTGTCTGACAAGCCATTCCCCATCGTCTTTGTAACTGCCACGAAAGAAGCTTTCTTTTCATCAGTTAAGCCACGATTTTTTAGACGACGACGTAAACCTCTTCGTTCAGCAAGCAATAAATTTTCTGCTACTGTCATTCGAGGGGCCGTACCAAGCTTTGGATCTTGGAAAACGCGGGCCAAAAAGTGGGTCCGTTGTGCTTCATCTAATTTTGTGACATCACGCTCACCTAAAAAAATATGACCGCTTGTTAATGGTAAAGAACCCGCAATCACATTGAACAACGTTGACTTACCAGCACCATTAGATCCTAAAACCGTCACAAAATCACCATCGTGTAACGTTAATGACACATCATTCAATATTGTCTTTTCATTTACTTGTCCTTGATTGACAACGACAGTGGCATGATCTAATCGTAATTTTTCTTTTACATCCATAGTTAATTATCCTCGTTTTAAAAATGAACCCAAACGCAACTTAGCGCGTATTCCTGGCAACATCAAAGCCAAGCCAAGTATAATGGCACTGACTAATTTCAAATCATCTGCGTTAAAGCCAATATATAGCACAACAACTAAGACAAATCGATAGAAAATCGATCCGATGATAATTGTGATCAGACGTTCAGGTAACGTTAATGTGTCAGTAAAGACAACTTCACCAATAATGATTGAAGCTAACGCAACCACAATTGTACCGACACCCATGTTCACATCTGCGAATCCATTATTTTGTGCGACTAAAGCACCACCCAAGCCGATCAAACCATTTGCAATCATTAACCCTAAAATTGTCATATTATCAGTATTGATACCTAATGAGCGCGCCATTTTTGGGTTATCACCCGTTACAATAAAAGATTGCCCAAGTTCAGTTTTCAAAAAATGTGCTAAACAAATGGTTAATAATACAATAACGATTAATCCAATGACAATTACTGGAAAATTACGGGGCAAAATATGCAAAAAGTCATAAGAAAACAAACTATTTTTTCCTAATAATGAGCGATTAGCTTGCCCCATAATTCTTAAATTAACTGAATAAGCAGCCGTCATTGTTAAAATACCAGCAAGTAAGATTGGAATCTTACCCTTTGTGTACAATACACCTGTCACAAGACCGGCTAGACTACCCACTAACGCTGCACCGATGGTCGCAATAATTGGTGAGAAGCCACTTGATATTAAGGTAACCGCAGTTGCAGCCCCTAACGGAAACGTTCCTTCTACGGTCATATCGGGAAAGTCCAAAATACGGAAGGTTAAAAATAGCCCGAAGCCTAAGGTCGCCCAAATTAATCCCTGACCAATTGCTGAAATTAAAAGATTCATAGTTGCCTCACTTTACAAATTTTGCTTGCTTATATTTATCTGGTAATTGGATGCCCAATTTATCCAACTGTGAACGATTAATAATTAAATCACCTTTTTTGATAAAACCAACTGGTATATCCTTTGGCTTTTTACCATTTAATACTTGAGCAATTTGCTTACCAGTTTTTACCCCTAATTTCTTCTGATTAATAGACTCGGCAGCGAGGCCACCGTCTCTAACCATCGTATCAACTGTTGGGAAGACCGGAATCTTCGCCGCATTTGTACTATCTATCAATGTTGGCATCGCACCAGCAATTGTATTATCTGTTGGTACAAATACGGCATCAATCTGATGATTAGCAACCATTTGCTTAGATGTTTGATTTAAATCATTAGAGGATGAAATTGTGTAAGGCTTAGGTTCAATACCAGCCTTTTTTGCTAATTTCATCATTTGTTTTGCTTGTCTCGATGCTGAATCATCCGAAGACGTATAGATAACGCCGAGATTTTTCACATCCGGGACAAAAGTCTGTATCATCTTTAATTGCGATTGCAACGGTGCCTGATCAGATACACCTGTTACATTACCACCCGGGTGTTGATAACTTTTAACAAGTTTTGAATGGACGGGTGTCGTTGATGCTGAAAAAACAACTGGTCTATCGGTTACAGTATTTGCTAAGGATACTGCTGCTGGTGTTGCGATTCCTACTGATACATCAGCTCCTGCATTATCGAACTTTGAAGCCATAGTTTTCAAATTTGATTGATCACCCTGGGCGTTTTCATACATTATTTTGACATTGCGTCCTTTATGAAATCCTTCACTCGCCAACCCTTTATATATACCCTCATTTATGGCATCCAATGCGGGATGTTTCATATACTGCAAGACTGCAACCGTTGGGACCGCCTTCTTTTGATTTTTAGAAACTGTCTCATAACCGCCGGCAAAAAGCGTAAATACAGTTAATACCCCAATTGTACCCCAAATTTTTTTGTTCATTCGTTTACTCACTTCCACTACTATTTAAATTGACAAAATAAAAAACACGAGCAGATACAATAGTACCTTCTCGTGTTTAACATGAAAAGGACCATACACTAAGTCGTGTAACCCTTTCCAATAATCTTAGGAAAATTAGTTAGCACAGACTCAATACTTTCGTTCCCAAAGGAACCCACGTACCGAATCTATGCAGTCATAGTCCGTACGCGTTATCTGCGCCACCAACCATTTAATTGGAATTTAAATTTACCCATAACTAATTTTCTCCTCAGCCATTTTTTATAATACTACCACGTTACTTGTACTTACGCAATACTATTCAATTTGATAATCATCATCTTCCATAGCTTCAACCTGACCAAGTCGATAACCATTACCAACCTGTGAGAAGAAATCATGATTTGAAGTCGTTGTTGAAATACCATTCATAACGATAGGATTAACATCTTCAGCACCGTCTGGGAATAACGGATCTTGTCCTAAATTCATCAATGCTTTATTTGCATTGTAACGTAGAAAGGTTAATACCGATTCCGTCCAACCAATGTCATCATACAATAACTTGGTATAATTCTCCTCATTACTGTACAAATCTAATAGCAAATCATACAACCAAGTTTTTAACTCATTTTGTTCATCTTCGCTAAGTTCATTAAACCCCATTTGGAATTTATAACCAATGTAAGTACCGTGAACTGACTCATCACGCAAAATTAACTTAATAATTTCAGCAACATTGTTTAACTTATTATGTCCTAAATACCAAAGTGGTGTATAGAATCCTGAATAGAATAAGAATGTTTCTAAAAATACTGAAGCAACTTTACGTTGTAATTGGCTACCACTTTGATAAATTTGGTTAATACGATTGGCTTTATATTGTAAAAATTTATTACTATTTGTCCAATCAAATATTTCATCAATTTCGGCTGGGGTATGTAACGTCTCAAAAATTGAAGAATATGATTTTGCATGAACAGATTCCATAAACTCAATGTTATTTAGAACAGCTAATTCATGTTGTGTCCTAGTCGATTGCTTCAAAGATGACATACCGTCTTGTGATTGTAATGTATCTAGTAAAGTTAACCCACCAAAAACATGACCAACTAAATAATGTTCTTGTTCAGACATCTTACGCCAGTCATCCAAATCATTTGATAGAGGGATTCTTGTATCCAGCCAAAACTGCTCAGTTAACTTTTCCCATGTTGCTTTATCAACCTTGTCTTCAATCGCATTCCAATTGATTGCTTCATATGCTACTGTCATTTGCTCACCTTATCTCTCATTTGTATAACACCCTAAATTGAACAACTCTCACATTCATTGACACCAAATTCTTCCATATCGTCAGTATATGTACGAATATAGTAAATTGATTTGATACCTTTCTGATAAGCATATAATCTTAGAATGTTTAAATCACGCGTTGTCATCTTCTCTGTATGGCCGTCTTTCCAATCATATAGACCCTCAGGAATTGTTGAACGCATAAATAATGTTAACGCCATTCCTTGGTCAATATGTTGCTGTGCAGCTGCATAGACATCAATCACACGACGCATATCCATATTATAAGCAGATTCATAGTATGGTAGGGTATCTGTTCCCAAATAAGGTGCTGGATAGTAAATTTTCCCAATTTTCTTTTCTTGGCGTTCTTCAACACGATTAATAATGGGATGCAATGAAGCAGTTGCGTCGTTAACATATGAAATTGATCCAGTTGGTGCAACTGCCATGCGATAAGCATTATACAAGCCATATTGCTTAACTGATGCTGCTAACGCCTGCCAATCCTCTTGGGTTGGAAAATGGTGTACAGCAAATATTTCTTTAACTTTATCAGTTTTTGGTGACCAATCTTCATTAATATACTTTTCAAAGTATTCACCACTAGCGTAAGTTGATTTTTCAAACTCATAAAAACTAGTCTGTCGTTCTTTAGCAATATTATTTGAAGCAACCAAACTATAGTAATTCAGCATTAGGAAGTAAGCATTCGTAAAGTCCAATGCTTCTTCATCCCCATAATACATATGATTTTTAGCAAAAAAGGCATGCAAGCCCATTGCACCTAAGCCAATCGCATGGGTTTGACGATTCCCCAATCTAACTGAAGGAACAATATCAAGATCTGTTTGATCCGAAACAAATGTTAATGCACGTACCATTGAATCTACTGACTTACCAAAATCATTTGTAGCCATCATATTAACAATGTTGGTTGAACCAAGATTACATGATACATCTGTCCCTAACTCATCATAAGTTTGCTCATTATTAATTTGTGATGCTCGCTGGACCTGTAAAATTTCTGAACATAAATTAGATGAGATAACCTTCCCCGCAATTGGGTTAGCAGCATTAACGGTATCTATATTAATAACATAAGGATAACCAGACTCCTGCTGTAATTTCGAAATTTCTGTTTCTAACTCACGAGCCCGAATTTTCTTCTTATGAATTTGCTTATTTGCTACCATCGCATCATATTCAGCTGTAATGTCGACATAATTAAATGGCTTACCGTATACACGCTCAACGTCATACGGAGAGAATAGGAACATATCTGAATTACTTTTGATTAATTCATAAAACTTATCAGGAACAGTTAATCCAAGTGACAATGTTTTGACACGAACTTTTTCATCAGCATTTTCCTTTTTAGTAGCTAAAAAGTTCATGATATCAGGATGGAATACTGATAAATAGACAACTCCTGCCCCATTACGTTGACCCATTTGATTAGAATATGAAAATGAGTCCTCTAATAGTTTCATAACAGGAACAACACCTGATGCGGCATTATTAATCCCCTTGATAGGTGCGCCAGCCTCCCTAAGATTAGACAAAACAATACCAACACCACCACCAATTTTAGACAACTGTAATGCTGAATTAACAACCCGACCAATGGCATTCATGTCATCCGTCGCTTGTAAAATAAAGCATGATACTAGCTCACCACGACGGGCACGACCAGCGTTCAAAAACGAGGGTGTGGCCGGTTGATACCGTTGATGAATCATCTCATCAGCTAAGTTCATTGCTAACGTCTCATCACCATTTGCATAGAATAGGACATTCATAACAATGCGATCATTGTAATTTTCAATGTAATAGTCACCATCATTTGTCTTTAGTGCATACTGTGCATAAAACTTATAGGCAGCCATAAAAGACTTAAATTGAAAATGTTGTGAGTCTAAATACGCATACAACTTCTCAATAAAAGCCATCGTGTACTTATCGACCATTTTTGAATCAACATAATCATTAGCGACTAAGTAATCGAAACGTTCCGCTATTGAACCGAATTTCTTTGTATTTGGCTCAACATTTTCTTTAATAAAAGCTTGTAGTGCTTCAGTATCTTTCTGTAATTGGATACTGTTGTTTTTTGGTATATTCAATTGATTATTTAAATCGAAATAAGTAACCTTATCTAGATCCAGCGTTGCTAATGACATATAATTCCCCCGCGTAGTACCTAGTGTAAAGCGGAATCCTTTTGGTTGCACCGACACATAGGTATATTGACTAATTAATTAAGTGATTAAATTGCTTTGCTTAACTTGGCAAGCAGATCTGGACGGAAACCTTTAACTGGTTCCATGTCTTCTGAAAAGACAACAGGTACTGATTGATAGCCTTTATCCTTCAAAAAAGTTAATGCATCTGCATCATTTTCAACGTTCTTTTCTGAGTAACTAATACCATATTGCGTCAATGTCTTCTTAGTCATGAGACATTGAATGCAGTTATTCTTTGTATATACGGTCACATTTTGCATATTTTCACCTAAACTTTCTTCTTCTATAAAACCTAACGGATTGTTAATATGTCATTGAGTATAAACCACTCAACTAACAGTTTGCAAGTTAATAATTTAACTAAAAAAAGGCTTGACATAGGTTTCACAGCACTGCATAAGCCTTTATAGTGATTATTACAAAAAGATTAAATAATAACTTTCCGTTACATATATGATTGCTAATTATCGTAAACTTTTTTAGACTAAATATTATAGAAAAACCTGGAGGAAAATAATGCCAATCCACCTATTATATAGTTCAATCTCTGGTAATACACGTGCATTCGTCAAAAAGCTGACCGAATATGCCAAAACTCAAGGTCATTTCACTTTGGTACCAATTGAAATATCAGATGCAACATCCGATATTATCGAGACAAGCCATTTTTTTGCCCTTGTACCAACTTATTTGGATGGCGGCAATGGTATTGATAATGGTGTCTTTGAAATTTTAACAGACCCCTTACGTGAACAATTAGAAATTCCGGAAAATCAACAGTATTTGCTGGGAATTATCGGATCCGGAAATAAAAATTTCAATGCACAATATATTCTAACTGCTCGTCGTTATGCCGTACAATTTAAAGTTCCCCTGATTGCTAATTATGAACTGCGAGGAACTTCAAATAATGTACAACGTGTTTATGAAGCAATACAACAACGGCTGACCGAAGTACAATCGTCACATAATTAGGTAAAAGAAGAAATAAATCATGCAAGTCACGCAACCAAAAACTAAGAAAGTTTCATTAACCAAGCAACGACGTGCGGAAACTTGGCAACAATTAACAAAAGAACAGCAGACAGTTATCAAAAGGCACATTCATTATCAGCAAACTTCATTATTTATGAATCATGAGCTAATTGGCCATGGGCGTCACTGGTCCCTAGTCGCCTTTCATGAAAACATGAATTTCGATAGTCCTAGCAGCCCTCAATTATATTGTGACTGTGGTCGTCGTTTGAAATATCAGTACGTCCTAACTAACAATCTTGGTGAAGAAATAAGACTTGGCATCACTCATTTCGCTGATCACATTGGTATTCCAGAGGCCGTTGCCCGTCAACTACAAGCTGAAATTCACCAATTGAATTTTGGGCTAGATGAGCTTTTACAACGCATCCGACGTCATGCTGGGTTGAATCAGGAAATGCGCAATTGGTTCATCGTACATCAAAATGAATTTGACGACTTACCACCTAACACCGTTGATTTTATTGCCCAGAATTTACCACCTGAACGAGAAATACAAACTGACATCGTGCGCGCCTATAAAAAAGCAACTTATGTTAAAAAGGAACACGTGCACCGTAAAAAAACTAAGCTAAATAAAAAAGCTTGGCAAGAAATCTTTCGCGATATTTAGAAATGGAGTCACTATGATTAAAATATATGTCGCCCCCACTGTAAAACCAAGATTTGCTTTATTGGTCGATGACAGGCGCGAGTTGGTGTCTCAAGTGTATACAATACCATCCCAAAATTTGCCAACGACAATAAACCAGTTAAAACTTCCAAGTATGATGGCCCTTCATACAAAGCAAACGCAACTACTAGCAAACGAGAATTATTGGTTGTGGCCAATTGACGAATCGACAAACCAATTTCCATCTATTACCGAAAACCACCTAAACAATTAAAAACAAACTAAAAAAGGCTGCGTTGAACTGAACCCCGTAAGTTGGAGTAATTTCCAAAACTTACGGGGTTTTACTATGTTTTCAAAAGAAGTACAAATTGAAGCTGTCACAATGTATCTACAAGGTATTCCGCCTTATAAAATACGGAA
>NZ_JAMXDB010000043.1 GCF_024718545.1 Weissella fangxianensis | reverse complement strand
TGTTGTTATTTGTTTAACAGAAGTTAAACGAATTTATTAGTGAATTGACTTCACAAATGTTTTGTATCAAGTAAATTACTTGATGACCCTACACATTTGTTTCATCGAAACGATATTCAGTTTTCAAAGAACTATCTCGTTAGAAAGCGTTTACTCAACGCCAGCTATATTAGAATAACAACTTCATGCAACATTGTCAAGAAATTCAATAACTAACAATCATTGTTTAACGTCCATTGCTCTAACACAACCTAATAATCATACCTTATTAAAAGCTGATTGTCAACATTTAATTTCAATCGATTATTATTGAGTTTAAATAAATAATGTAATCTTTCCTCAAAACTCAACTTTTTAATAATACCTAATTTGCGAAACAAATGCAAGTGTTTTTCAAAATAAAATCAATCTAATTGCATAACTCCTGTCATATCAACATTTTTCAAAAAATCAACCACGTCCTTGGCATTCACAAACTGTAATCCAAGTAAGCTTAATCGATCCAAATTTAACTTTTCTGAATCAACTGGTTCAAACGTATATAGAGAAACCAAATCTTCTGGCGAATCCAAACCTTGCGTATGCCAAGCTGCTAACTCACCAAAACGTAAGTTATCCATATTGATACCTAACTCATCTTGCATACCACTAACAAGTGATCCTAGAGCAGTGTCACCATCATGCTTATGCATCTTAACTGTGTAGAACTTTGGATCTGGTACTTCATCCGTTACTAAAAAATATGACTGTTCATTTCGCGTAAATATAATTGTTCCTGCAATAAGTGACATATTTGTCTCCTTGTATTTCTATTGATGCAAACGTTCAAGTGCTTCACTAATCATTGATTGTCCAGACTTAGAAATAGTATCAAAACCTATTTCTAAATGTTGATTCGTCCAATAATGATGTTGAATATATTTATGCCCTTGTTTTATATTTTCAATATCCAATGGTGCTTCAGCATAGCCATCAAGGACTGTCCGTCTAGAAAGAGATATTTTATGACTGTATAGATCAATATCTAGAATCATGACACGGATTGGCTCACCAACCTTTATTTCATCCTCAATCTCATGGATAAATGCTGAACGACACTCGGATATATGAATTAACCCCTGATGTTTGTCATCAAGTTGTACAAAAGCACCATAGGGTTGTATGCCAGTTACAACCCCTTCTAAGACCTGGCCAACATGAAACGTCATCATTATACCTCCTATATACAATATTAAAATATATGTATCCGAGAAAACATCCCGGCTTATTAATTAATCACTGACTGTTGCTTTTAAAATTTTGATATCTGTCTTTGGCTTATCAGCAAAGTCAACTTTTTGATTTGCCATGTTATCAATAACATCCATTCCATCAATAACTTGGCCAAATACAGTATGGTGTTTATCTAACCATGGGGTCCCACCATTCTTACTATATGCTTGAACGATTTCATCAGGAACCATTCCGGCAAGTGATTGCAACATGCGTTCTGGCACCTTATGCGCTTGGATAATAAAGAATTGTGACCCATTTGTATTTGGCCCAGCATTTGCCATTGACAAAGCTCCCCTTAAATTAAAGACTTCATCAGAAAACTCATCGGCAAATGATTTACCCCAAATAGATTCGCCACCCATACCAGTACCAGTAGGATCACCACCTTGAATCATAAACTCATTAATAACACGATGAAAAATGATCCCATCATAATACCCTTGTTTAATTAAACCAACAAAATTTTCAACCGTTTTAGGTGCTTGTGTGGGAAACAATTGTACTTTGATGTCACCTAACGTTGTTGATAAAGTCGCGATTGGTCCTGAGACTTCACTTATATCTAATTGTGGAAAAGCCATTATATTTCTCCTCTTAAGTTATGTTAAATACACTGGGGTTATTATAACATATAACGTACATTGGCTTAAAAAAGTGATAAACTAGAAGCTAAGTAATTTTTAGTCAATTGACAAATATAGGAGTTTAAACACAAAATGGTTCAAATTATTGATATATTCCTCCATCTTGATGTTCATTTAAATAATCTAGTAAATACATGGGGTGGTTGGTCATACGCTGCTCTATTTGCCGTTATTTTTATCGAAACAGGTGCTGTTGTCCTGCCATTTCTACCTGGTGATTCGTTACTATTCGCAGCTGGATCAATCGCTGCTTTATCAGGTAACTCACTCAACCATTGGGTATTAATGTTACTATTTTGGATTGCAGCAACCACTGGCGATTCCCTTAACTTTTGGTTAGGACGAACGGTTGGTTTGAAATTAGTTCATCACCCTATTTTAGGACGATTTATCAAAGAAAAGCACTTACAAGAGGCTAATGAGTTTTTTGTAAAGCATGGTAAAATGGCTGTTATTTTAGGTCGCTTCTTGCCAATTATCCGAACATTGGTGCCTTTCACTGCTGCAATCTCAGATTTCCGATACCGAAACTTTATCGGACTAGAAATGATTGCGGTTACCTTATGGGTCGTTGTTGCTGTCGAAGCCGGTTATTACTTTGGTGGTAATGAGTTTGTCAGCGAACACTTCTCATTAGTCCTCATTGGTATTCTATTTGTTTCAGCATTACCAGCCATTATCAGTGCGGCTCGTCAAATGATTGTCTCAAAAAAGCAAAAACAGATTGAAAAATAATTATCATCTATAAAAAGAAGACGGACTCAACAAAGTCCGTCTTCTTTTTATGTATTAAACTTACTTATTTGTTTGTATCATCAATAACCACATTACCAGCTTCTATTTCTTCAAAAGCTTGGCCAATTGGCTTAACTGAATCGAACTTTGACAAAGTAGGCAATTCACCTTGCTCCAGTCCATGAGCTCGCTTTGCTCCCAAAGCAATTAGTTTATAACGTGAATCAACTTTCTCTAATAATTTATCAACAGATGGGTATAAAATCATGCCTCTAACTCCTCAATCATTTTAATATACTCTGGCAACACACGGTTAACGCGTAACCGCTCAACTTTAATAATATCTTTAATACGATTAACAGCCAATGAAACTTCATCATTAACAACTGCATAATCATAGTTCGCCATCATACGAATCTCAGCAGTCGCTGCTGATACACGACGATCAATAACATCCATCGCCTCTGTACCACGACCAATCAATCGCTCTTTCAGGGCAGCTAAATCAGGTGGTGTTAAGAAAATATAAGCCCCTTCTGGCATTTTTTCTTTCACCTGTAGTGCACCCTGTACATCTATTTCCAATAGAACATCTCGTCCTGCTGCTAATGTTTGGTCAATAAACTTCTTAGGAGTACCATAATAGTTCCCTACATATTCAGCATATTCCAACATATCGCCATTTGCAATTTCTGTTTCAAATTCTTCGCGGGTCACAAAAAAGTAATCTTCACCGTTTACCTCACCATTTCTGGGCTGTCTAGTAGTCATTGAAATAGAATATTGAAAATCAATATCTGGTTCCTCGAATAAGGCCTTTCGTACAGTACCTTTTCCCACGCCAGACGGTCCAGATAGTACGATTAATACGCCACGTTTCATGGTACACTTGCTCCTAACTTTTTATTTAGCTATTTAAGTAGACATTTTACTCGTTTTTTCTCTCTGAGACAACTTTATTCCTCTGTAATTTTATTATCATGGGCTCTTTTGAGTAAATCACGGGCATTTTCTTTCGCAGCAGGCGTTAATTCGTCACCGGATAGCATCCGGGCTAATTCATCCGTTCGTTGTGCTTCTGGCAATTGACGTACCACCGTCTCGGTACGTTCTCCCACCACTTGTTTCTCAATGAAAAAGTGGTGATCAGCAATGGCAGCTACCTGAGGTAAATGAGTAATCGTGAGTACTTGCGAGTAACGCCCAATAACAGCTATTTTTTCAGCAATCGCCTGAGCAACCCGACCAGAAACACCCGTATCAACCTCATCAAAAATGATCGATGTTACCCCTTGTTCTCGTGAAAAGATGGTTTTCATGGCTAGCATCATTCGTGAAAGTTCACCACCAGATGCAATTTTGGCTAGTGGCTTAGCACCTTCACCCAAGTTAGTTTGAATATAAAACTCAACGATATCAAATCCCGTCGCAGTTAAGCGCTGTTGGTCAAACTTCACCGAGAAAACAGCCTTATCCATGTACAAATCCTTCAACTGCTCATGAATTTGCTTTGCTAGCGATGTTGCCGCTTCACTTCGAATACCATGTAGTTGCTTAGCCAAGTTATTGGCTTCTTTTTTAGCAAGTTCTACCTCGTCAGCTAATGCTGCTGCACTCTGCTCACTGCCACCCATTTGGGCTAACTCAGCATCTACTTTTTGTTGATGTTCTAGTACATCAGTGACTGTTGCACCATATTTCTTTTCCAATGACCGAATCAAATTTAAGCGTTCATCAACAAATTGCAAGCGTTCTTCATCAAACTCTAAACCATCACGAACGGTTAATATATCTGAACTTGCTTCCTGCAACTCATAATAAGCGCCTCGCACAGCCTCAGTTAGCCGCGCATAACGAGGTGACAGTTCTTCGATATCCTCTAACTCACTCATTGCTGTGGCAACCGTTTCTAAGCCATTATGTTCCCATTCACCACTTAATGCTTCATAAGATTTTGACAAGGCAGTTAGAACGTCTTGAAAATTTGACAACTCTTGATATTCCGCTTCAAGACGTTCTTCTTCACCCGCTTCCAAATTGGCTTCATTCAACTCATTGCTTTGGAAGCTTAGCATATCTAAACGCTGTGCCCAAGCTTGTTCATCCGCTTGTCGTTGACGATAAGCATCTTCTAAACGGCGATACTTTTTATAAGCCTGACTGTAGGCCGCCATAACAGGTTGCAATCGATTTTTAGCAAATTCATCTAACAAACTTAAGTGCCGTTCAGGTTGCATTAAAGCTTGATGTTCATTTTGGCCATGAATATCTACCAAGTGACTACCTAATAATTTTAAAGCCGTCGCATTGACTAATGTATTATTGACTCGGATAACATTGCGTCCATTCCGATGCAATTCTCGATGAATAAGCAGTTGGCCATCTTCTAAAACAATGCCTAAATCATCAAGAATCTCTGATAACGCCGTATTTGGTTCAATATCGATCAATCCCTGTAAAATCGCTGTATTAGTACCTTCTCGGATATAATCTTGTGAACCTCGACCACCTGTTAGCAAACCAACCGCGTCAATAATAATAGATTTCCCAGCACCAGTCTCACCTGTTAATACCGTCATCCCCGGTTCGAAACTAATATTTAATTTGGGAATAATCGCAAAATTTTGAATTGAGAGTTCTTGTAACATGCGTCCTCCTCAAGTGTAGCCAATTTACTGTAATTGTTGCGTGACAAACTCACTTGCTTGTACATCTCTATTTAAGATGATCAATACATCTGAATCATCACCTAGCATACCAAACAACTCATCAAAATCGGCTTCTTCTAAGGCTGATTTCAAAGCTGGACCCGTACCGGGTAATACTGTAATCATTACAAAATTATCTTGCGTACGAATCGTCGTCGTGGGCTCTTGCATAATTCTCTTTATACGTACCAATGCATCGGTTTGTGCCACAATTGCATAAGCAAACCCTCCTGTTTCAAGAGGTACCTTAACTAATTGCATCTCCGAAATATCACGTGAGATGGTCGCCTGGGTAACTTCCCAACCGACCCGATTTAATTCAGCAACCAAATCTTCTTGCCGCTGAATATTTTTTTGTGCAATTAATTCACGAATTGCCAATTGTCTTTCTTTTTTAGTTTTTCTCATCTACTGTACCCTCGCGATGGGCATTTAACTGGGAATGTGCTGATTGCACAACGGCCTCTCTATCAGCCGCCGTCATTGTACTTTCCCCGCCATCCAATACCAGATGTGCAAGAAATTCAATATTTCCAGAACCACCCTTAATTGGTGAATAGTCTAACCCAATCATACTGAATCCCGCTTGTTTTGCATAATCAGCAACTTTATCGATAACTTGACTATGAATTGTCGCATCTTTTACAATACCGTGTTTACCAACGGCCTCACGCCCAGCTTCGAATTGCGGTTTAATCAATGTCGCAACCGAACCACCATCTTCTAAAATCTTAGCCAATGGTGGCAAAATAAGATTCAATGAAATGAATGAAACATCGATCGTTGCGATTTGCGGTTGTCCATCTTGAAAATCCGCCAATTGTGAGTAACGAAAATTAGTATTTTCCATCACGATAACACGTTCATCAGAACGTAATGACCACACTAACTGATTAGTCCCCACATCTAATGCATAAACTAGTTTTGCACCATTTTGCAATGAAACATCTGTAAAACCACCCGTTGATGACCCAATGTCCAATACCGTTTTATTTGCCATATCAATATCAAATACACGTAATGCTTTTTCTAATTTAAAGCCACCCCGTGATACATATGGCATGGGAGAACCCTTCAGATGCAACTCAGTAGTAACTGGTATTTTTTCACCAGCTTTATCCATCCGTTGTTCATTAGCACCTAAGATTTCACCAGCCATAATGGCCCGTTTAGCTTGTTCGCGTGAAGTAAACAGTCCTTGCTGTACCGCTAAAACATCAACGCGTTCTTTTTCTATTCCCATGTTTGCTCCAATGTTTCTGTAAAATAATCTAAGAATGATGCCAATAATGTTGTATCTAACCCCGTAGCTTTTTCAAACTGTGAAAGTGCGATGTTAGCATTGTTTACTTGTGTTTTTAATGCCGAAACAGTTTGCGGTAATCCCAGAATAGTTGGATAAGCTTGTGATTCCATCTTCCCTGCTTGATAATCATCAATATCATCTTTGATCTGAAATGCTAAACCATATGCCATACCAAAATCACGCAAGATCTTTTGAACTTCTTTATCTGCGTTAGCCATAATGGCACCAGCTTGTAGTGCGTATGCGATTAAGGCGCCTGTTTTATGATAATGAACCGCCTGTGTTTCAGATAATGTCACGACATCTTTCTGCATTGCTTCAATATCTAACACCTGGCCAGCTACCATCCCGGCACCACCTGAATCATTAGCTAAAGTTGCGACAAGTTGCACACGCTGTGAATCATTCAACGGTTGGTCTACCGCAGTTAACCATTCAAAAGCTAATGGTTGTAAAGCATCCCCCGCCAAAATTGCCATATCCTCACCAAATGCACGATGAGTAGTGGGCTTGCCACGTCTTAACTCGTCGTCATCCATTGCTGGCAAGTCATCATGAATCAAACTATACGTGTGTACCAATTCTAACGCACTAGCTGCTTTAAGATAATTATCAACCGGTTGCCCATAAGTTTGGAGAACCGCCAATGATAACATCGGCCGAAGACGTTTACCACCTGCCAGCACAGCATACAACATGGCTTCCCGCAGTGTTGATAACGAAACGTCATTTGTTAATTCAGTTTCTAAGGTTTGCTCAATTTTAGGTATCACAATCTTTGAAAATTCTTTTAACCGCATCAGCCTATTCTCCATCACCAAAATCACTAATGCTGCCATCCTCGTTCACAATTTTCGCGAGGCTAGTTTCAGCATTTTGTAATGTTTTTTGTAAGTCTTGACTAATTTTAATACCAATTTCGAATTGTTTAAGCGCTTCTTCTAGCGGAACGTCACCTTTTTCCAATTGGCTAACAATTTTTTCTAAGGTTGCTAGATTCTCTTCAAATGTTTTCTCTGCCATTTTACTTCTCTTTCTTTTCGGTAACCCGTGCAACGATTTCACCATCTGATATTTGAATCGTGATATCGTCATCCAACGCAACTTGCTTTAATTGCCGAACCACTTCACTATCTTTTTTTGTCACACTATAACCACGACCCAACACAGCTAACGGACTCACCAATTGTAAGCCAGACGCAGCTTGACCAAAACGTTGTTTAGACTGGGCCATTTCATGTTGCATACTCATTTTTAATCGTGGCACTAATGTCTCTACTTGTTGCTTTTGCTGTGCAATTTGCGCTGTAACTGTTCGAATCAATTTATCTTGTGCAATGTCCAAGCGTTGTAAATATCCTTCGTACAATCGTTCCGGATTCGTTAATACGTAACTTTGTTGTATCCGTGTTAGTTGGTCTTTACGTTGCACAATTTCACGTTGCAACAACGTAACTAGCTTTTGTTGATTTTGTTGAATGGCCAACCATAAATCTGCTAAGGGCATCGGTGTTGCCAATTCCGCAGCAGCAGTTGGTGTTGCAGCACGTTTATCAGCAATGAAATCAGCAATAGTTGTATCCGTTTCATGCCCCACAGAACTAATTACTGGTATCTTGACCGTTAACAATTGTCGGGCAAGCTTTTCATCATTAAACGCCCATAAATCTTCGATTGATCCACCACCACGTCCAATGATCAACACATCATAATCCTGCGCTTGATTAACCGCTTCGATCTGTCGACATAAGGAAGGGACTGCGCCATCCCCCTGCACAACTGCCGGATATAAGACAATTTCAGCAATCGGATATCGTCGCTGCACAGTTGTCATAATATCGCGGATAACTGCACCACTTGGCGATGTAATGACCGCAATCTTCTTAGGGAACAAGGGTATCTCGGCTTGCCTAGCCTGGAATAAGCCTTCTTTATCTAATTTTTCTTTTAATTGTTCGTATGCTTGATATAATGCACCGACACCATCAGGCGTAATCGTTTCAATAATCAGACTATACGACCCATTAGGTGCATAAAGATCCATATGACCACTAACATTGACTTTCATACCTGGTTCCAATTGGAATTTTAAACGGTTAAAAGCTGACTTAAACATCGTGACTGACAGGACTGCTTGATCATCTTTGATTTTAAAATATTGATGGCCTGGTCGTTGACGATAATTGGAAATCTCTCCCGTTACATAGACTTTTTTTAAATATGGATCAGCGGTAAACTTACGCTTTAAGTAAGCCGTTAATGCTGAAACCGTTAAATATTCTGCCATCCTTGCTCCAATTCTATGTGGTGATGCTTCGCAGCAAGTTCCACTGTGGTTTGTAGTAATGTTGCAATCGTCATTGGACCGACACCACCTGGAACAGGTGTAATGGCGCCAGCAACTTTTTCAGCTGACACAAAATTCACATCACCAACTAACTTATTATTTGGTAATCGATTCATGCCGACATCCATGACAACAGCCCCTGGCTTCAAGTCAGCGCCCATTACTAAGTCAGGAACCCCTGTGGCAACCACAACAATATCCGCCATAGCTAATAACTCACGTCGTAATGTTGCTGGCGTATATTGATGTAATAACGTCACACTAACATTAGCAGCTTGTAATAGGGCAAACATTGGTCGACCAACAAGAATCGAGCGGCCAATAACAACTGCATGTTTATTTGATAAATCAATTTTTTCATGCTGTAACATGGTCATAATACCACGCGGTGTATTAGCAATTGGGTAGTAACCCGCTTGGCCAGCATATAGGCGGCCAATATTCTCGGGATGGAAACCATCGACATCTTTTTCAGGAATAATAGCTTCTTGTACTTTCTGTTCATTGATTTGTGATGGTACCGGACTTTGCACAAGAATTGCATCAATCGTATCATCAACGTTTAATGTAGCTACTTTATCTAAAATCTCTGCTTCAGTTGCCGTGCTTGGATATTTAAACGTTTCAGCATGGACACCTACTTTATTAGCCGCACGTTCTTTGTTACGAACATAGATTTCACTTGCCGGATCCTCACCCACTAAGATCACCGCTAAACCAGGAATTACCGATTGCTCTTTTAAAATAGCCGTCTGTTCTGAAACGGCGCCACGTAGTTTTTTAGCAATCGCTTTACCATCAATAATCTTCGCCATATTACCCTCACTTTTATTCATTCTTGTGCATAAATTTTATCACACAATCGCGCTTTTAACCACGTATAACCCAATATAAAAGGCGAATAAATCGCTTAATTTTAACGATTTATTCGCCTTCGATATTGCATACACAGCAACTATTTAACCATTAAATTATGTGCATAAATATTGGCACTAATTAACAGCAAAGTGCTGATAGATCTTAAATAGAATTGTCCCAATAATTGCAATGACTAATGTGTTGACTAAGACGATCAATGCGCCTTCTTTCATTGATTCTATCAGTGACAAATTGTATACCCAGTGATCTCCCAAGGGTGCAATAATCAACCAGACAACAATATTCGCAAATAACTGCCAAATATTAAATAAGACCAATTTTCTTGTTGTTAATTCACCAATAAAAATTGCTAAACGTCGCGTAATCAAGCCAATAAATAAACCAAATAAACTATCGGCAATCGTCCAAGTCCACCACACAGTTGCCGTGGTACTATTAACCAATACGTCACTTGTTGCATGACCAATAAAGGCCGTCACCGCGCCTGAAATTGGCCCAAAAATGGCTGTTACCAACGATAACCAGGCTGGTGCCAAAGTAGCATTATCCGTGGTATCACCAATTTGGACTGCTAAATATTTAAACAGAATTATGAAAACAATAATACTAATGATTGTACCAATCACTTTATGTGATGCGATAACATTATGTTTCATTATTTAATTCCTCCAATATAACTACCGACACAATGTGCCCTAAACAACCAATCATTTTCCGACCAAGTTATGTACGCAAAGGTTACTTTGTGTCATCTTCAGCAGTTTTTTCTGCTTCTTTTTCCTCTTCAATTGCTTTTAACTTATTTTCATTGATTACTTCAATTTGTTCATTAAAAAATGAGGCTATTTTTTCCTCTACAGATGTTGTATCATCCAAGAATGATCGTGCCGATGCCGCTTTTTTGATAATCAAATGTGATTTAGTCACTAATGGATGTTCCACAATCATATACAATGATACTTCCGTCTCTGGATCATTAATGACAATTTTGCGAATCGCATTAGTATAACGAATTGGCAAATTAATGAGACTCGTTTCCAATCGTAAACTAATGGGCTCTTCCTCGTTAATTAACACTTCTGCACTAAATATTTGATTGTCAGCAACGTTTTTTTCAACAAAAGCAAACAAATCATCTAATGCGATCGTCGCTTGATCAGCAGCTTCAAATGTTTTTTGTTTATAATTTTCTTCAGTCAAGATTTCAATGAAATCATTTCCTGTCATTTCCATGGGTTAACCCCTCTTCTCTAACTTTATATATAAGTTTAGCACACAGAACACGTTTTACACTAGCCACTGTCTCGCACAGAGTAGGAACGAAAACGATTTGAATTTGGTTGTAACGTGGTTAAACAAATTGTTGGGTAGCGCAACGCAATGAAAAGCCCTTGTACCAGATTTAATCTGACACAAGGGCTTATTTTAATAACCGTTTTATATAGACTTAGGCTATTCTCGTTATTTCACAATAACATTATCCCGGTTCTTGATCTTAGCAGCTGCTGCATGGTCCACAATCACCGTTACATTTGAATGTGTTTGTAAAGCACTTGCTGGCATATTTTCTGTAACAGGTCCTTCAACCATTGCTGCGACGGCATCTGCCTTATTTTCACCATAGGCAACTAATAGAATTTTCTTAGACTTTAAGATACTACCAATTCCCATTGAAATAGCTCGGCGAGGCACATCATCTTCATTGGCGAAGAAACGTGCGTTGGCTGCAATCGTTGATGGTGTTAAGTCAACAGCATGCGTTTGGCTATCAAATGACGTTCCTGGCTCATTAAAACCAATATGTCCGTTTTGACCTAAGCCCAATAATTGCAAATCAATTGGGTGGTTAGCGATGACTTTATCATAACGCTCAGTTTCCGCGGCAATATCATCAGCCAGCCCATTAGGAACATAACTTTCTTTAAATGGCTTCGCATTGAATAGATTTTGATTCATAAAGTAACGATAACTTTGGTCATGCGTCCCTGCTAGTCCTTGATATTCATCTAAATTAATTGAAATTTTGTCTGAAAAATCAACATCACTAGCCGTTAATGCTTGATAAATTGAAATAGGTGATGAACCAGTTGCTAAGCCAAACACTTGTGCTTTATCCGCTAACGCTTGTTTGAAAATCTCAAATCCAGCTTGACCACCTGCCTGTTGATCTTTTACTTCAATAATTTTCATGATTACACTCCATTTATAACGTTTTGGTATAGACCAATAATATACCATCCACAATAAAATTGCAATCAAAACCGCTCATCACAGCCCTAATAAAACAGCTCCTAAATTTTTGGATACTGATAGCTAATCGCTCAGACTAGTCATCGGTAATTTTTGTTTCTGTATAATTCATAGTAAACAAAAAACAGACCAGCTATAACTAGTCTGTCCAATAAAGACTCCCTCTAGAAAGGGCCTCTTACTATGTCATCAGGTGCATTATCCCATGTATAAAAATGAGTTCATTTTCTGATAAATTAAAATAAACGTGAATATCATCAGAACCATTGTCATTCAGTTATTTTGGACACAATAAACCATCCTTTTTTGGGTCTTAATCTCCTACTTTTTGAAAACATTACACAAAATTTTGTAAGTTTTGGAAATTACTTCAACTTATAGCGTTCAATTTAGTCACATAATAAGAAACATGGTCATTTTTATTTGTCAAAAGATAATAATTTATTTAAGTAAACTTTACGAATAACAACAAAGCCAATTGTTAGAAGAGATAAAGTTATGACTATACCAACAATCAGCATCTGAGGATCAACACTAGATACGATGCTAGTCATAGTAAACAAAACCAAAAATAGTAGTATTATCGCAAAAGTAACTGGTGTATAAATCAGTATCGCCAACTCTTTTGTTATAAGACTTTTAATCTCTTGAGTTGATACACCCAATTTACTAATACTTTCATATTTTTTTCTTTCTCTCTCTAAAGAGGAGTGTAAGTATAAGTATAAAATATTCATCGCTGCACCTAGAAAAATCACACTAAACAAAAACCAACAAAAAGTACTGTTTTACTAAAAAAGTTCTCTGATTCAAACAATTTTACTCTCGACGTTACTAAATGTTTTTCTGGTACGGTACGAATGCCCTTCAAAACTTGATCAATAACTTCTTGTTTCGTTGTCCAATTTTTTAAATCAAAAGAATAAACTTTATTTTCAAAAAAGTTGAGAGAAGCATACCCATCGTCAGGTAATACGTAATAAACGTCCATTAAATCAGAAGGTAATATATTTTTGTTGCTTTTACCCTTTACAATTACATTCGACTTGTATTTCTTTATTTGATCAATATTTGATTCATTATACTTTGTCCCTGAAATTGCATAAACTTCATTTGATGATAAGGAAATTTTTTTGTGATTTTTTATAGAATTATAACTACTGAGCGACATAAATCCAACATGTTGATGCCAATCAGATTTTAGTGGAAATTCATAAAGAGTATACGGTTCATGGGCTTTTCTAAAAGTTTCTATCGTATAACTAATATCATTTTTTGTCTGTGATTCAGCGTTTTTTTCTAATGCAACATACTGAAAACTAAAAGGATACACTGATTCAACCCAACTTTTTACACCCTTATAAGAACTATAAAGAACACTAGTTCCTAAAAAAATGGCAAACAATAAAATTGACAATAAATATATGCTATGTATAAAAGAAAATGATTTGGCTTTCATATCAGCAATAAATAGCATATTTATTTTTTTGAAATAAGATTGCCTTTTACTTTTTACGAGTATATAGAATAGTATACTTTGACTGATCAAAAAATAGAAACTCAATAACAATAATGGGAAAATTATGAAATATATATCGCTTCCCATTGTCTCAATAATGTTTCGAACACCTGGTATTAATTGATTATATTTAACACCCAAAATCATAATAAAGGTTATTAATATTGAAGATACTAAACGAATTGCCACTGATTTAATATTTTTTTCTGCAATTTTTTCTAAATTTAAAAATCGAGAAACTTCTTCTTTTTTTATTGGATGTAAGCTGATTCCTGAGACAACTTTTAAGAGAGCGTATAATGAATAAATCGCCTCTCAAAAGGAAGGAATTTTTACATGCCAACTCGTTACGACAAAGAATTCAAACAAAACATCATCAA